>RDXX01000012.1 GCA_004292955.1 Oscillatoriales cyanobacterium
GGATATTTCCGACAAACACATCGAAGTAATCGTCCGCCAGATGACCAACAAAGTCCGCATGGAGGACGGCGGCGACACCACCATGCTCCCCGGCGAGTTGGTCGAACTGCGGCAAGTCGAACAGGTGAACGAAGCCATGTCGATTACTGGCGGCGCCCCCGCCGACTACACCCCGGTGCTGCTGGGGATTACCAAAGCTTCGCTCAATACCGACAGCTTTATTTCCGCAGCTTCCTTCCAAGAAACCACAAGGGTGCTCACCGAAGCTGCGATCGAAGGCAAATCCGACTGGCTGCGCGGCCTCAAGGAAAACGTGATCATCGGCCGCCTGATTCCTGCTGGAACTGGATTCAATGCCTACGAGGATGCCAGCGTTCAGGATGCCGGTTTTGAGGGTGCCGTGTTTGACGACGACATCCAGGATTTGCAGGAAGATGTCGTGTTGGACGATCGCACTGCCCGCCGCAAGTATACGATCGAGAGTCCTTTTGATGTCGGCCGCGCCCCTGATGTTGACTCCGAGGAGGATTTTGAGGAAGTTGAGGTTGATGAGGACGATTTTGTCCCTGATACTGATGATGATTCCTTAGGCGCGATCGCCGATGATGATGATGATATCGGTTACGACTTCGACGAGGACGAAGACTAAAACGAGTGTTTTGAGATAGATTGCCGCGCAGCCAGCGATCCTGAACTGCGCGGCAATTTTTGAGAGATCCTCCCAACCAACAGGCGCAAGCGTTGGTTGAAAAATCTTAAATTTTTGGTTTCAAAACTTAAAATTCAAAATTCACAGGCGAAAGTGCGATCGGCACATCAAATCGCCCGAAAAAAGAAGGCAGAAGATATTCAGCCGCAGGCATAAATCAGAATTCATTGACACTCTCAGCGCTAAAGCGACTGAGATTCTTAAGACATTGCGGCCTTAATATCCTGATTGCTCAGGTTCCCAAACTCACCACGTTTGCTCTGCGAGCGTGGTGATATTTTTTGGGCGTTTAGGTGTTGAGCACCTAGTTTCGCGTCCTGGCCCACGTACCATTCTCAAAGCTCGATCTCTAATCGTTTTTGCAGCGCCAATATCGGCGTGTTCGTGATATCCGCACTCAACACAGATGAATTTTTCTCCATCTCTGTTGGATTTATCGATCTGACTGCAATTCCTGCATTCCTGACTAGAGTGTTTAGGATTAACTTTGATTACGATTTTTCCTTGCTTTGCAGCCAGATACTCAATCTTTAATCCCAAATCGCCCCAACCTGCATCAGACATAGCGCGATTCAATCCCTTTTTTCTGGATTGCCCATTCTTCAGAAACCTCCCAGTTTTCTCGTCACTTTTTACTTTACATCGGCGCATCATCCCTGAAATATTTAAATCTTCTGTGGCAATTACATCAACGTTACGAGATACTATTAAATTTGCAGTTTTCCATTGATATGCTTGACGCTTATCGCTAATCTTTTGATGGAAATTCCCAACTTTAATAGCTGCTTTTTTGCGATTTTTACTACCCTTAATTTTGCGACTAACCCGTCTCTGTCTGATTTTTAGAGTCCGCTTAGCTTTTTTGTTCGTCGAAAACTTGGGATTTTTGATTTGGTATCCATCAGAAAGGTGAACCAGTTTAGTGATTCCTAGGTCGCAACCTATTACTTTGGGGTTATCGCCAACAGGAGTAGCGCTGTATTCAGGTACAGATTTATCCTCTATTCTAATAGAAACATACCAGCCATTCTGGCGTTTTCTAACCGCGCAAGCCTTGATGGTAAACCCATCTGGGATTGAGCGAGAGTTGTAAAACCGCATCCAACCCAGTTTGGGTAGGTAAATTTTATTACCCTTGATTTTTACTCCCATCACGAAAGTAAAAGATGTGAAGTTGCTGCGGTTTTTAAATTTAGGAAATCCCCTACCTTCAAAGAAGTTTTTGTAGGCAATGTCTAAGCGTTTAACATTCTGTTGTAAAACTGTTGAGTCAATTCCACTATACCAAGGTCTAGCCATTTTTAACTCAGGTAATGCTGTAATCTGAATGTCACCAGCACTTCGACGAGGATTTCTAGCTTTGCCTTCTTTGTCAGACTTAGAATCTTTCCAAGGATTTCCGGTTGCGCCACTTTTACTTACGAAGCAGGTCAATGGTGAAGCTTCGCCTTTCGTTCTAATGTCACAGTAATTGCCTTGGATAAACTGCTGGCTGTACTGACAGATTCTGTCATTTAAGCACCAATTATACTGGCTTCGCAGCATATCTATCCAAGCAGACATTTTTGATGATTGTGTTTGATTGGGTCGCAACTTATAAACATAGTTTATTATCAATCTAGTTCACCTCCCTGGCTTGTATTTTAACATCTTTCTTTGGTTTTAAGTATTAAGAATCAAAAAAGATTCACGGCGGTTGAAACCGCCCGTGTCGCTTGCATCTCAGGTCTAAAGACACTGAGTTTTCCGCTTACCGAATGTTTTTTTATAAAACTTGAAAATTAAAATTTTTAATTGTTTGAATCAAACTATAAATAAAATTATTTCTTCCTTATAATACCAATTTTCAAAATTAATACAACATTAGTTGTAGGCTGTGGATCCACGAAAAATTCGTAGCTATATATCGACAATTTGACAGAGCCGCACCTGACCACAATGGTACAAGCGACCAAACAAAACATTTATTATGTCGCAATCTTTTGTCAAAATGGTATTATAAACACGCTCGCATTATTCAAGCCAGTCTGCGAAAATAACTATTTGTTCTGATGTGGGTTTAAGCACGAATTCGTAGGTTAGATTGAACACTAGGTCTTTAAGAAATATCAAGACTTTTCTTAAAAAGTCGATCAAATAAAAGCCGTCCTAGAAGGACGGGGCTGAAGAAGCCAAGTTTTCGGTAAAAGACCGCTAACCCAAGCGTATTAAACTACAAACTTCGTGGCTTCCCTCCGTTACATTTGTTACATCCGACAGCCGACGAATCCGTTGCTGAACTTCCTGCTTCAAATATGGTTCGCTTACTCAGGGAGCAAAGCCTTGATCCGATCGACAAACTCTTGATGGTCTACTACGGGTTTAGAGATGTAACCGTCGGCACCGCTTTGATCCAGAAAAGTTTCTCTATCACCGGCCATCGCGTGAGCCGTCACCAATATAATCGGCAGCGAGGCGGTTTGCGGGTCAGCTTTCAGCAGTTGAGTAATCTTAATGCCGTCAACAGATTTTCCCTGGTACACGCTGCGCGAAAGAGACACGTCCATTAAAATCAAATCAGCTTGGCCGGCCGCAGCAATCTGCATCACCTCTTCAACATTTTCCGTGTGCTTGACAGCTAAGCCCCCCCGCTTAGTAAGTATTTTGGAAAAAACTCGAGCATTAACCAAATCGTCCTCTACAATCAGAACGGTTTTCATAAATAAATATGGGAAGTATGGAAACTTTGCGACATGAGTCAAAAGAGGAACACGGCACGAGGATTAGATTCCCCGTCAAAAATGCAGAGTTTTTAGCGCCATCAGCCGGGAACCCTGCAAAACCCGCATATATTCCTTGAGCGACTACCGTGAGAGGGTGTACAGATGCCCAGAAGCATCCATTACCATCATTTAGACTACTACATACAAACAAACAGATACATTTAACCCGGTAGAAGCTGAAAATCAACCTTTAGCGGATCTGTCACAGCCTTTAAAAAAAGGCTAAAAGTGCCATTCATATCACGCCCGATGCCATGACCGCAAGAAGGACAAACTGTTGGTTACCTTCTAACTTTTTGTGGTTCTGTCCATACTTTGAACAGGTTTTAGATGTATATTCTTCAGTCAGTCTGCTACAATACATCCGCGCTTAGATGCGGAAATGCTTTAACGTAAAATAGGGTGAACCTATTGATATTACTACAATCTACCACAGTCTACTAGAATATTTCAAATAATTGTCTACCTTAGATAGAGTGTTTAGTTGTTTTTTAGAACTAGACCTGACACTGACGCTCGTCTCACGATCCCCCGGTAGCAAGTTTTTAGTAACCTGTTGTCGATTTAAATTGTATATTTGAATTCTCTATTCCCCTTCACGGTTACATTTTCTCCCCGACGACCGAGAATCTCCCTCTCTCCCCCGAATATCGCAGACAATTTCGGGATTGCTACTGCTTATCCTCTCTTGTGGTCAGGACTCCAACTTGTACCATTTTAGATTTTAGATTTTAGACTGGGGACGATCGCTCGGATAGGGGTATGAAGGTGGACTGAGGTTGAGGGCAGTTCCATTACTTTTTGTAACTGCTATGGGAGTCCCGGAGCCTTGACAATTATTTTCTTTCTTGCTCTTAGAGTCAAGCAATGTTGATTGACCTACTCGGGCCTTCCCATTCGGATCGGAGTACCCAATATAGCGGGGATGGTTGGGGATTCGCCATTCTCAGTTTTGACCGCTATCGAGCTGGTGTCAGAGGCTTGAGAGTTCGCCCGGATAGATTTGACCCGGCTGAATTCTGAACGATCTGCCTTTGTGAGCGATTATAAGGAAAAGTATGACTGTGAATCAACCTTCTCGCGGCGGGTAAATAGACAGGTAGGCACAAAGGTCGGCAACATAGAGTAGCAAAGAAGCGGAGTAATTCGAGGGAAACGGAGTAATTCGGAGTACCCTGCTACACCAGATTTCACACACACCAAGAGTGTGATAGCCGCTGGAGGGTCATGACTCAATCAATTCGGGCAAGATTCAAGCGTCAGGGGAGGAACATCGCGTAGCTTCTGAACGTGGAACACCGCACCCTGGTAACAAGCCTGTAAGCCAATCGATGCAAACATTACCAAGTCCCCAGATGCAGAAATGCAAATTCAAGCTAATTACGTTTTCCTGTTGAATCACGACAGGACGTTCCTCAACATGGTGCATCCTGCCCGTGCTAGAGAGCTGTTGACCAAACAAAAAGCAGCGGTGTACAGATCATATCCGTTTGCGATCGTCCTCAAGCAACAGATTCTCAATCCCACACTCAAACCCTATCGGCTCAAAATAGATCCAGGTTCTAAATGGACGGGTTTCGCCATTCAATGCGGTGAAGATATTGTCTTCGGCATGGAACTAAAGCATCGAGGATTGCAAATCAGCGCTGACCTCAAACAACGGGCTAGCGTGCGAGGCTCGCGGCGTTCGCGCAATCTTAGATATCGAGCAAAGCGTTTTAATCGAAAGCAGCCTACAGGATGGTTAGCCCCCAGCTTGCGACATAGAGTTCAAACGGTAGAAACTTGGATTAAGCGATTCATGCGCTACAGTCCCATCACTGAGATTGAGATTGAGCAAGTCCGGTTTGACACACAACTGATGCAGAATCCTGAGATTAGTGGAGTGCAATATCAAGCGGGTGAACTGGCTGGCTATGAGGTGAAGCAATATCTACTAGAAAAGTGGGAACAAAAATGCTCGTACTGCGGTGCAACCGATACCCCCCTGGAAGTAGAACACATTCAGGCTAAATCAAAAGGTGGGTCAAACCGAGTCAGCAACCTTGCTCTTTCCTGTGTTCCGTGCAACCAGAAGAAGGGGAATCGCGATATCCAAGATTTCCTTTCGGGCAAACCCGACCTGCTACAACGTATTCTTGCACAAGCCAAGCAACCCCTTAAAGATGCAGCAGCAGTGAATTCAACCCGTTTTGCCATTGTCAGGATGGCAAAAGAGCTATGCGACACGGTGAAGTGTTGGACGGGCGGCAGAACTAAATTCAACCGCACTCAACAGGGCTTAGAGAAGTCACACAGCATTGATGCCGCCTGTGTCGGGAAATCTGGTCGCTCGATTCAATTGAGAACAACTCAGCCTCTGATTGTCACGTGTTTTGGGCACGGCACAAGGCAGGAAATACGAGTCAACAAACACGGGTTCCCAGCAGTGAAAAATACACGAGTACGATACAAGCACGTCAAAACAGGCGATACAGTTAAGTTCACGCTGGATACTGACCGCAAGAATTCACGAGCCGGAACCTATACGGCGCGAGTGAAAAAACCTACTGCAAAGGGTTTTGAGGTTTTAATTAATCAGTTTCGTATTGGAGTTTCTACCATAAAAAACGTGAAGTTTATTCACCGACAGGACGGCTACTCATATCGATTTTAGTTCACTCCGTTTCACCCCAGAATACTCCGATATTCTGCTATCTAGTAATTAGACATAAGGACTCATGGCTAAACAACTCAACCTACTTTCCGGGCAAGTAATTTCTACGCCTCTGCACGCCGAGATGCAGCAATCGTACCTCGAATATGCCATGAGTGTGATCGTCGGGCGAGCTTTGCCTGATGTCCGCGACGGTTTAAAACCTGTGCACCGTCGAATTTTGTACGCGATGCACGAACTCGGTTTGACACCAGACCGACCTTACCGCAAGTGCGCCCGGGTAGTTGGAGATGTTTTGGGAAAATATCACCCCCACGGCGACCAATCGGTTTACGACGCTCTGGTGCGAATGGCTCAGGAGTTTTCGAGCCGCTATCCTTTGCTGGCGGGTCACGGCAATTTCGGTTCGGTGGACAATGACCCTGCTGCTGCGATGCGCTACACGGAAACTAGACTGGCATCGATCGCCCACGAAGCCATGCTAACCCAAGTCGGTGACGCAACTGTTGATTTTACTAATAACTTTGACAGTTCGCAGCAGGAACCGACGGCGCTCCCTGCTCAGTTGCCGTTTCTGTTGCTCAACGGTTGTACTGGCATTGCTGTCGGGATGGCTACTAATATCCCGCCGCACAATTTGGGCGAGGTGGTAGACGGTTTAATTGCTTTGATTGAAAATCCGGAGATCTCGGATGAGAAGTTGATCGAACTAATTCCGGGCCCGGATTTCCCGACCGGAGGGGAAATCGTCTCTACAGAGGGCATTTTTGATGCCTACACTAAGGGTCGAGGTAGCATTGCGGTCAGGGGTATAGCTGGGGTGGAAGAAGTGCCTGGGAATCGCAAGGTACGAACTAAAACGGCGATCGTCGTGACGGAGTTTCCGTTTCAGGTAAATAAGGCAGCTTGGATTGAAAAGGTGGCGGAGTTGGTGAATGCCGGCCGCCTCGACGGTATTTCTGATTTGCGTGACGAGAGCGATCGCGAAGGCATTCGAGTTGTAATTGAACTTAAACGAGAATTTACTCCAGAGGCGGTGCTGGCTCGTCTTTACCAACAAACTGACCTGCAAACAAATTTTGGCGCGATTTTGCTGGCAATTGTCAACGGTCAACCCCGACAGTTGACCTTGAGACAATTGTTGCAAGAATTTCTCGATTTCCGAGAAGTGACTCTCACCCGCCGCTACAATTACGAGTTGCAGGCGGCAGAACGTCGCTGTCACATTGTCCAAGGCTTAATGTTGGCTTTGACAAATCTTGATACTGCGATCGACATTCTCAGAAATGCTCCTGACGGGACTACTGCTAAGCAAACTTTCCAAGTTCGCCTTAATCTGAGCGAAAGTCAAGCTGATGCGATTTTGGCGATGCCGATGCGTCGGCTGACTGGTATGGAAAGGCAAAATTTGCAGTCTGAGTTGGATGAGTTGATGGGGAATATTCAAGAATTGCAGCGGTTGTTGAGCGACAGGCGCGAACTTTTGAAGGCTTTAAAGAAGGAATTGCGATCGCTAAAACGCAAGTACGCTGACGAACGTCGCACTAAATTTGCCAATGGAACCGGACGCGCCAGAACTGCTCAAACACAACCGGCTGGCAAGAAAAATGCTGGTGTGAAGCCTTTGTTGCCGGCAACAATTTCACCTAATTTATTGCCCGATATTGAACCGGAGGAAACTATTGTTGAATTTTCGCACAAGCAGTACGTGAGACGATTGCCCGCTGCGGAACGCCCGCGCTCGAAAAGTCGCGAAAAATCGGTTTCAGCTTTAGAAAAAAATGAAGATTTTATTGTGACGGCAAACCTGACAAAAACCGATCGCACTTTGGTCGTCTTAATTCCTAACGGCAAAGCTTATCCGCTGAAAGTGGCTGATATTCCTAGTAGCAGCCAAAAAGACCGGGGAACGCCGATTGTTAGTTTGTTGTCGCCCAGTGCTACTAAAGAAAGTGCAGGTCGTGCTTTCTCGGAAATCACAGTTGCACACTTTATTTTGCCGGAAAATTCGGAGGCTGCGGATTTAGTAACTCTGACTCAACAAGGCAAAATTAAGCGCTTGCCGATGCAGGAATTTGCTGAGCTGACTAATCGCGGCGTGACTGTTGTTAAACTCAAGGAGGACGATCGACTGCGTAATGCTAGTCTCAGCAAAGTTGGCGACCAAGTGGTCGTCGCAACTTCGGGAGGTCGAGTCCTCCGATTTGATGTTGATGACGAACAACTGCCGCCCATGGGCCGCACCGCCCAGGGTTCTCAAGTCACCAGGTTGCGGAAGCAGGAACAGTTGGTGGGTTGTATTACGATCGACCGGGAGGACAGTCTGGTGCTAATTTCGGAGTTGGGTTGGGCTAAACGAATGCCTGCGGGTTCTGTCAGGCTGACTAACCGCGGCGAAATTGGCACTCAAGCTTTTCGCTTTGCAGAGCCTAAAGATGCTTTGGTTGGATTGCTGCGGGCTGTTCCGGGTACGGATGTTAAACTTTTTACGACTGCTGGCCGCCTGCTGCGATCGACTACTGATGCTATAGCTTTTTGGGGGAAGGATGCTCCGGGCGATCGGGTTTTTGACCTCAATCCTGGTGAAAGAATTATCAAGGTTATCAGTAGTCAATAGTCAATAGTCAGTAGTCAGTAGTCAGTAGTCAATAGTCAGTAGTCAGTAGTCAATAGTCAGTAGTCATTGGTAATGGGTAATTATTTGGGGAGCATCTCAGTTTTGTTTTTATAGTGCTGTCCCCGCTCGCGAGGGTTAGATCGGCAAGCGACCGGGGACGATCACACTAAAAGAAAAAATTATTTTTACAAAAATGAAATTCTCCCATTATTCTTCCCTCTTCCCTCTTCCTTCTTCCTTCTTCCTTCCTCCAAATCTAAAATCTAAAATCGTTTGATGGCGCAAGTTGTATTAGAAAATATCTACAAAAGTTTTCCCCTCCGCCAAGGAGAACAGGAAAAAGTAGCAAACAACGTCGCAGAAAGTGTCTCAACAGAGACTCCTAGCTCTTCGTCTAACACTGTTTTGCGGCGGATTAACCTGACCGTCCTCGACGGGGAATTCATGGTGTTGGTGGGGCCTTCGGGCTGCGGAAAAAGCACTTTGCTGCGATCGATCGCAGGTTTGGAAGTTTTGACAGCCGGCAATATCTGGATTGGCGATCGGCTCGTTAATGATTTACCTCCAAAAGACCGAGATATCGCTATGGTGTTTCAAAATTATGCTCTCTATCCTCACTTAACAGTCTACGATAATCTCGCCTTTGGATTGCGCCGCTCACAGAAGGAAGAAGTCCGAGGGAAGTCGGAAGAAGGCCTTTCGGCTTCGCTAAAGGTAAAAAGAGGGAAGAGAGAAGAGGGAAGAGGGAAGAGGGAAGAGGGAAGAAGGAATGAGGAAGCAGAGACAGTGACAGTGACAGAAAAAGGAAGAAGGGAGAAGGTAGAACTAATCAGGAATAAGATAGAAGAGGCGATCGATTATTTAGCTTCTAATACTGTAAGCAAAGAGCGAATATATACTTTAGGGGAGGACTTTTTAGTGGGAGCAACTCGCAAGCTTCCTCCGGGTTTGCGCTATTTGTCGGAACGGGAAAAGGCGGTAGGAGAAAGAGTTAGGGCGGTTGCTCAATTATTGCAAATAGAACCGCTTTTAAATCGCTTGCCGAAACAACTTTCGGGAGGACAAAAGCAGCGGGTGGCTTTGGGTAGGGCGATGGCTCGAAATCCTGAAGTGTTTTTGATGGACGAACCGCTATCGAATCTTGATGCGAAGTTGAGGGCGGAAACTCGATCGCAAATTGTGCAGTTGCAGCGGCAGTTGGGCACTACCACTATTTATGTGACTCACGACCAAACTGAGGCGATGACTATGGGCGATCGCATTGCGATTATGAATGCTGGCCAGCTTCAGCAAGTCGCTAAGCCTCTAGAGCTTTACAACAAGCCAGCTAATCTATTTGTGGCTGAGTTTATCGGTTCTCCGCCGATGAATTTTTTGCCCGTGCAGTTTACCGCGCCGCTGTTGATTTCTCACCCGCAGTTTCGCTTTACTTTACCCGATATTTGGGCGAAAAATCTACAAAAATATGACGGGCGAGGACTGATTTTGGGCATTCGCCCGGAACATCTCAGCATTAACCCTCCTGCTACCAAAAATTTGTCGGTACAAGTGGAAATTGTGGAGGCTTTGGGACACGAAACTTATTTGCGGGTGTGTTTGACTGACGATCGGGCTGTGCGGATGCAGGTGCGGGTGCCTCCCGAGCGATCGATCCGTGTTGGCGAGGAGCTTTGGCTGGCGATCGCCCATGACAAAATTCACTTGTTCGATCCTGATACCGAATTGGCGATTTTTCCTCGGTAGGAAACAGGAGAAAGGTCGATCGACCTTTGCGATCGATATCACGCATCACAAACTTGCATTTTTTTCAAGTAACTGTTATATTAATTAACATGAGCCTTACAAAAGTTAATGAAGGGAGTTCGCACTATGCAAGAACAAAAACGCAACGCTTGGAACTGGGGCTTCAGCGCAGGTGCTGAAAATTGGAACGGTCGTTTAGCAATGATTGGTTTCTCTGCCGCTGTCATCATTGAATTGGTTTCCGGTCAAGGCGTGCTGCACTTCTGGGGCCTGATCTAATTTTCTAGTTAAAACTTTTCAGACACTGCAAAGCTTGGGAGTTCTTTTGGGGACTCCCAAAATTTTGCCCGTGCGTTTTTAGCAGCGCAATTTTTGCAGGAGAATTTACCCGCAGCAAATAGCTAATTGCCGTCGTGCATTGAGCAGTACAATGTTTAACAGCGATCGCTCTTTTTGGGGTAGGGGGTTCCACCCCAAAAGAGCAAATCACTCTTTTGGGTGATGCGAGACAAATGCTCTAGCGGATATATTCTTTTAAGATGCTGTTACGGTTGGGATGGCGCAATTTCCGCAGGGCTTTAGCCTCGATTTGGCGAATCCTCTCGCGAGTGACGTTAAAGATTTGACCAATTTCCTCCAAGGTCTTCATCCGTCCGTCATCTAAGCCGTAACGCAGCCTCAGTACATCCCGTTCTCGGGGGCTGAGAGTGTCCAAAACGCTTTCCAAATCTTCCCTGAGCAAGTTCTTTGAGACTTGATCTTCTGGCGTTTCCCCGTCAGATTCAATAAAGTCTCCCAGACGCGAGTCTTCCTCTTTGCCGATCGGAGTTTCTAAAGAAATTGGCAACTGTGCGGATTTAGCAATAAAGCGCAACTTCTCGATGGTCATCTCCATCTTGGTGGCGATTTCTTCTTCCGTAGGCTTGCGGCCCATTTCCTGAGAAAGCAGCTTGGTAGTTTTTTTGATCCGCGAGATGGTTTCGTAAAGGTGAACCGGGAGGCGGATAGTCCGGGATTGATCGGCGATTGCTCTGGTGATGGCTTGACGTATCCACCAAGTTGCGTAGGTGGAAAATTTGTAGCCTTTTTCGTGGTCGAATTTTTCAGCAGCCCGGATTAGACCCAAAGAGCCTTCTTGAATCAAATCTTGGAAAGACAAACCGCGATTCATGTACTTTTTGGCGATCGACACCACCAAACGCAGGTTTGATTGCACCATCTTCTCCTTGGCGCGCCTACCAACGTGGAGTCGGTGACGGAATGCAGGTAGTGCCATGTCTACAGCAGTAGCCCATTCGTTGTCTTTAGGTTCGCGGTCTAACTCTTCGAGCAATTGTTCTCGAACTCGCTCCAATTCCAGCAAATCTGCAATCTTGCGGGCGAGTTCAATCTCTTCGTCTGCTCGCAACAGTCGAATCCGACCGATTTCTTGCAGGTAGAGACGAATAGAGTCTTCTGTATAATGCTTTTTCTTTGCCTGAGCCCGACGGCGGGCTTTCGCGCCTTTGCCAGCTTTAGTGTCGTCCTCCTCAGACGGGTTGTCTAGAAAATCTTCTCGATCGTCTTCTTCGTCGATAAAGAGTTCCAACTCGCTCTCAGGTAGAACGCTTTCGGCGTTCCTCAGCAACTCGATAGTTTCCATTTTGGGTGTAATTTTGGTTTCGAGTACGGTGTTAGCCTGGATCATGCCGCCTTCCTCATGCTCCTGAATTAAAGAATAAATAACAGTGGAATAGTGTCTGTTTGTAGTTTAGACAAGTTAGCCAGTATTGACATTCCCGCAGGAAGAAATCGTGGAATTTTCGGTCTGCTAAGTGAAGCAGTAACCGAAACCGCACCAATTTTATGAGTCAAAGTTCGAGCTCTGGGAAAGAAGTAGCCAGCGCATTCACTCGATCGCCGACTTTAACGTCGCAACCTCGGATTGAGCGTGCGGCTTTTTCTTGTTTGGGCTAGTTAACGCATCGTCTGCGATACCTGACCCAGAAAAGCAAACCCGGAGATGCGATCGCACCTCAAAAAATACTGGCTTTTTTACTCGGCACTTCGATGTTTTACCCGTACAAGTTTTCTGGCACGGAACCCTCTAACTTTTCTGTTATGGGTGTCCAACTTTTGATTTGCTTGCTGCTTTCACTCTGGTCGTCAGACATCACAGTTGCACGGCAAATTTTCGCCACCTTGGATGCGGGTCTGCTGCCTCAAATGTAACAGCAGAGAGTCGAAGCACCAAACTGTGAGAATCGGATCTTGGAAAGACCCTTACGATTGTAGCCGTTCTCACAAAAAATGGAAGTTGTTTTCCGTTTTTTGTCAAGAACCTAGAAAACTTTGTCAGCTTAGCTTGACAATACTGACTCATGTCTGGCTCAGCTAAATCCTGAGAACGGCCCGGAAAAACTTGGGCGCGATCGAACGGCGCTGTTTTGTGTGGATATCTGGGTTAAAGGCTGCGGCGCAGTCTGCCAGAGAGTTAGCAGACAATTTTTGACTTGCCGGAATTGAGACCAATACAATCCGTGTAGATGCACCCATCTTTACCCTGTTTCCCTGAATTGAATCATACGCAATCTGCGATTGAATAAAGCTTGTGAGCTTTAGTTGTAAGTCGGCAACTCTCTCATGAGAGACCGACGATCGCCCCCAATGAAGCGTTGCGGGTTTAGTAGTGCAACAGGGGCTTTCTTTGTTAAGTTAGCTCAATTTTGAAAAATTGGGGCTGCTTTTGACATTACATCACATTAAGTTCGTAACGTCACATTCTCATTTAAGCTTGTCTGTGAGCTTTGCGGTCTCAGAGATAACAGCCAGAATGAGAAAGTTTGCTAAGAGTTCGCTCCTGCGGTAATTGTTACGCTGCGAACTGTTCGGGGATTGCTTGTCTCTCTAGCTAATATCTACATTCATTTTAATCTCAGAAACAACTTAAGTCCAATATTACTAAGTTTACCTCGATCTCGCCGAGGCAGATCTTCCTCACGGGCGATCGCCTCCATGGCGACACTTGATGGATTTGAGAAACTCCAAGCTCTCTTGAGAGGAGCTAGCCGTTCAACCGACACCTGTTCCCTCAAAAAATGCGATGGTAGACCCGCGATCCCAACCATCATGGTATAGCTGATTCCATCGAAAATCTCAAATCGAAAATTGTCTGACCTGATTGTTGAAAAGACGTGCAACTTTATACTTAATTAAAAAATATCCGCTGCAATATAAAGACGCGATGAACCTTTTCTCCGCAATACTAAGTAATATTACGGGACGACCTGCTGTATTTAAAACCAACTCATGCTATTTTAGATGCAAGATTGGGGATTGGGCATGGGGAATGATTCATGGGATCGGGACTAGGATCTGACAAAACAGTTGTCTTCTGTTGGAAAACAGGGAGCGGCAAAACCAGACTCAGGCTTAAGTATAAAGGTTGGTGGCAAGGACAAAAAATTTGCCGCCATCATTATCCTATTAAAAACAACTGTGCAACCGATCGCGATCGCCACTCCTGTTGGGCACTCAATCACCGCTTGGCGACTCCAAACCTCCGACAACCGCGATCGAATAATTAAACTGCCTCAACTGCACGATAATAAAAAGCTTCAAGGGCTGCGACGCAAGTTTTATCGCCGTACAGACGCCCTTGTCTTTGCAAAATTCGATCGGCAATACTCTGCCTCCATTCCGATTCTAAGCCCAGCCTCACAGCTATTTTTACGTATTCTGCTGCGGTTTGAGCAACTGTTTCGGTGACTCCGAGCATTTCCAAAATCCCAGAGGAATGGCGGCCCCGCATAAATTCTCCCGGACAAGTGACAATTGGTAAATTGCACGCGATCGCTTCCAAAGTCGTGTGACCTCCAGACCAACCGAAACTGTCGAGAAAAACATCAGACAAAAGTTGAAGATTCCAATAAGCTTTCTCATCCATTTTAGGTAAAATCGCGCAAAAATCAGCGCTATCCAAACCGTACTTAGCAAAAGTCCGCTGGAGGCGCTGCTGAAACAGTTTACCAATATCAACATTCGGACGTGATATAAAGGCAAACTGAGCTTGAGGAACCTGTCGGGCAATTTCCGCGAATATGTAGTCGTGCTGCGGCAGGTATTTGCAGAGAGTTTGACAGCAGAGATAAACAACAGCCCCCTCCCGCAGGCAAAAATTTGCACGAGTGGCCGTTGTGCTAGGAATCGTGGGCTGCGGGTAAGAAATGCCAATATTCGGCAAGCGAATTAATTTTTCGGAATAGTGCAAAACAGCATTTTCCGGTTCCATCAAGTCGCTGGAGAGGAAGTAATCGACGGTGGGCAATCCTGAAGTCACCGGATGCGCCCAGGAGGTACACTGAATGGGAGCAAGGCGCAAGGCTGCAAGTTGAGTCATTTGCGGTTGCAGCCCAATATCGAGGAAAACCAGTACGTGTAATTGGTCAGCAATAATTTGTTGGCAGATTAATTCTAAGTTGCCGGGGATGTAGTGAAAAGTATCGCTGTAAAATCGGAACTGTTGAGTAAAGTTGTCTTGCGTCTCGGTAATTTGATAGCAATATACTTCAAATTCGCTGCTGCTGTGTTGCAGCCAGCCGAGGGTTAATTTGCCGACTGTATGTCCCCACAAGCAACCAGATATGTAGCCGATGCGAATTTTTCCGGTTTTGCTGGGGGGAGGTAGCGGTAAATCCTTTACCCACTGCGGGTAGTTAGCAGCCATGACTTTGCGAACAAATTGCCCGTACTGTTTCTGGATATCTAAGTCGTTGCCGCCTTGGTAAGCTAGAAAGAAGTTGGTGTGCTGACTGATAATTGTTAAGGCTTTTTGTTGGCCTGCATCTGTATCGAGGCTGGTTTGTTGAATTAACAGTTTGATTCCCGTCTCGAACCGATCGCGATAAACAGCTATTTCCTCTACACTTTGATAAATCACCGGCAGAATTAAATACTGTCCCGGATTAAAAAAGCTGTCTTCGGGAAATAAACTCGACGCATCGGTCGCAATTGCGATCGCTTCTGAATTTCTCCCGGATGCTACCAAAGCCAAGACTAAATTGCGGTAAAGACTGGCGTCTGCTGGATAAAGCTCGATCGCCTCCCGGCAAACTTGAATGGCGGCTGCATATTCCTCTAAATGTTGGTAACACTCAGCCAAATTCAAGTATAATTGAAGGTCGCCTGTTTGAACTTCTAAAAATTTCCTGTACTCGATAACGGCTTGTTGATATTCACCGCGCCCATAGCAATCGTTGCCAAAATAAAGGTATGCTTGAATTGGGTCATTTTTGAGACGGCGGGCAAAGTCGAGATTGGCGACAACTTCAGCAGCATCGGGCTGCAATTGCAGGGCAGTTTCGTAAAGCTCGATCGCGCGATCGACTTCTGTTTTCGACAGTAGCAAGTTTCCCAGATTCAGATAGCTGCCAAAATGAGCGGGATTAAGTGCGATCGCTTGACGGTAAATTGACTCAGCTCGATCGACATCGCCGATTTGTCCTAAAATATTGCCTAAATTATTATAAGCATCAATGCAGTTGGGTTCGAGGGCGATCGCCTCTCGATAAGCTCTTACGGCACCGATAACATCCCCGGTTTTTTCCAACACCAAGCCCAAGCTGTAATGAGCGCCAGCTACGGAGGAATCCACCGCCAAACATTCGCTCAGCAGATCTTGCGCTTCTCGATACCGCTCTGTGGCATAATAAAGTGTACCGAGGTTTTGCCAAGCATCTACTTGATTTGGATCGTACTGCAAAACCTGCTTGTACTTCTCCTCTGCTGCTATAAATTTTCCGGCTTGGTGCAGGTTTAAAGCTTGACTGTACAGCTCTGCGGTGATTTTTTTTCGATCGGATTGCTGCAAATCGTAAATTGATTGAATCGCAGCTCGACTGCCCAATTGCTGAAAAGTTGACCACTCGTAATTGCCGGATGTATTGACATCCCAACTAAAAACCTGCAAGCCATTCCAAGCATCGCTAAATTCAGGTGCAGAAAAATCAAATAGCAGTTGGCATTGAGGGTGGGCGGCGATAAAATCCCAGTTGGCTTGACGCGGAGTCTCCCAATTGCTATTGCTGACGACAATCAGTGCCGAGTCTGCTAAAAAAGGTTTGGATAAAAGTAAAGCTAGTAAGTGCGATCGATAATCGTGAGCGGCATCATAAAACAATACACCAATGCGATCGGCAGATTGCATTTCCCGCAAATCCCAGAAAAATTCCTCAAAATTTTGATTGCAAAAGAAAACTTGTTCCGATATATTAAAGTTGGCTAGGTTTTCTCCTAAATTATCGCTGCTGTCGCCAAAAGTATCAAATTCCGAAAAGTCATCAACGACACAAGCGGTTATTTGTGAATGATTTAGCAGCGTACCGATTAAGCTGCCGCCTTGAAAGCAGCCGATTTCGCAGTAGATTTCTTCGGGAGACATACATTCGACAGCAAAATTTAGCAACTGCATTGCATTGGCTGTCGTTGTGGTTTGCAGAGAGTTGATTATTTGCTGAAATTGACTGGATTTTGGTTCGGCTTGCGGTGTCCCCCAGTTATTGTACAACTCGGATATGTGTTCGAGAAATGTTTGGTATTTCATCTTTTGCGTTTGCTTGTCAAACAGTTCGTAGTCAGGACTTTAGTCCTCGGAAAAGAAAGGACTTAAGTCCGAACGATCAAACCTTTTTAGACTAGAGTATTGAGAAAGGCAAGGACTAAAGTCCTCACTACGAACCTTTTTTAGGACTATAATTATAAGAGAAGAAAGGACTGAAGTCCTCACTACGAACCTTTTTTAGGACTATAATTATAAGAGAAGAAAGGACTGAAGTCCTCACTACGAACCTTTTTGTAGGACTGGAGTTATAAGAAAAGAAAGGACTGAAGTCCTCACTACGAACCAATCTTTCCTATTACTGCTGGTTCCGCAGCCGGGGATTGACAAATTCGTTCAATCCTTCTCCCACCAAAGACAGCCCAACAACCATTAAAGTCATTGCCAAACCGGGAAACAAAGCCGTCCACCAAATGCCCGTAGGTAGCGCATCTAAAGCTAAACGCAAATCGTGTCCCCATTCCGGAGTTTCTTCGGGAAGTCCCAAACCGAGAAATCCTAAGCCTCCTAATGTTAGAATTGCATCGGCGGCGTTGAGCGCGAACAGCACCGGTACGCTCTGAATTACGTTGAGAAACAGGTAGCGCGACAACACTGTCCAAGTGTCTGCACCCATGGCGCGGGCGGCTTCGACAAATAATTCGGTTTTGACGCTGGCGGTGTGATTCCTGACGACGCGGTAGTATTGAGGGATGTAGGAAATGCTCAGGGCGATCGCAGCATTCAATACTCCTTTTCCCACGACAAATGCTAAAGTTAACGAAAGCAGCAATCCCGGCAACGTATAAATTGTATCCATTAAAAATAACAGCACGCGATCGAGCTTGCCACCCAAATAACCGCTAACCAAACCCAGCGGCACGCCGATAAACAAACTCAACGCTGTGGCTAAAATCACCACTTGCCAAGCCGCCCGCGAAGCAAACAGCGTGCGCGAAAAAACATCGTAGCCGCTGCGGCTGGTACCGAACCAATAATTCGCCGACGGCGGTTCGTGAATCGGGTTAATCAAAGCATCGGTAGGATTTTGCAGCCATCCCCAACCTTGCATGACGGGAGATAAGGTTGCTACTATGATAAATAAGGCAGTTATTGCCAAACCCGCCCACATCATTTTCATTGACAGGCTTGACGGTGAGGCAATGTTGAGAAATCGCGGTAATTGAACTTTGTTTAGTGTCATGTTTAGCCGTTTACTGATTGAAGCTTTGTCGGATTTTTGCTAAATTTTCCTGGGCTGCTGTGCAGTTTTCATCGAAAGTCAGCGCTAGTTCAAATGCCGATACTGCATCCGACCAGCGCTTCAGGTTAATATAAGCTAGACCCAAACAGCAAGCCGGGTCGGTGGTGGTGAAACTTGGCTCGAAAGGCTCTCTTGTATAGTAGCTGTTATCTTTACCCAGTTTCAGGCAATTCTCAAAGTAAGCAACGGCACCTAACGGAAATCCTAGATTAATTAATGTCATGCCAGCTATATAATTTAGGGGAGGATAGTTGGGACACCATTCTAGACCTCGCTGACACAGTAACACGGTTGTTTCGTAATCTCGATTTTGGAGCGATCGCCCTGCTAAAGTAAAAACTAAGGAGGGAATGAAACCAAATTCTTCTGGAGGGTTGCCGTCTATCAAATGCGGAAACAATCTTTCTAATGCTTCCTCCCAGCAGTCTCGCGCTTTCTCGTCCTCGCCCGCTGAGCCGTACATCCCAGCTAGGGAGTACAATAGCATGAGACTAAGCCCTTCTTCTTGTCGGGCCAGCTCTAAGATGGGAATATTGCGGTTGACAACTTTGGCGGCGACTTGTTGGTGGCTGTTAGCGTGATGCAATACTCTGACACTATCTAAACTGCTGACTGCACTGTCGCTAAAACTGCGGTTTTGATACTGGATTTGCTCGTGAAAACGACCGACATATCTAATTTCTGGGAGATTGCGAAACAAGCGGATCATGTGTAGCGGAGTCATTCCCGCTTGATGCCTTACTTCTGTTCTAATTATTGAATAAGCCAGCGCTTCGGGCTGCGATTTGAGGGTTTCTCTAAAATCTACTGATGTGACAACTAACTCCTCATCTGCATCCAGCACTAAAATCCACTCACCCGTCACTAAAGATAAAGCATAATTCCGCGCCGTCGCAAAATCGTCGCACCACTCAAAATATCCCACTTTTGCTCCGTACTGAGTGGCAATTTCCGGCGTACCGTCCTGAGAACCCGTATCGACTACAATTATTTCATCAACGTAGGGTTGAACGCTAGCCAAACAGCGCGCTAAATTCTCGCTTTCATTTTTGACGATCGCACAAAAAGATAAAAATGGTTTTTGTCCGAGTGCTGCCCTAATGCTCATTTTTTATCCTGATATCTTGCAACTCAAACAAGTTAGTTGTCGCTGGGAAGGTAGAGTGCGGCTAAAATGCTTGGTAGAGCAATAAGATCTCTGCCAACACTGAACTCATCAATAAATGTTTCCGTAAAAACGTCGCCGTAAGGCAAGAGTAAATCCATTAGGCTTTCTGGAGTGTACTTGCGAACGTGCTCTGGTTCTTCATCAGGGCCGAGGCAATCGTTGGGTACGGCAAAAAAAGCTCTGCCGCCCGATCGCAACACCCTAACTATTTCTATCACGCACGCTCGATCGTCGTCGATATGTTCCAAAACTTCTGTTGCTACTACAACATCAAAACTGCGATCGGGAAAAGGAATTTCGGGTAAAGTTGAGACTACCCCTGAGATCTGTTTGGGAAGTTGGGCGATCGCAGCTTCGGAAATATCTAACCCAGTTACTGAATTGCCAAACTCTAACAACTGAGAAGCCAGGACACCTGAACCGCATCCGAGTTCTAAAACTTCCAGCCCGTGTCCGACGGCCCAACAAACTCTGCCGAAGCAGCCGGGATATCGACGCCAAGTTCCGCGGCCTTCTTCTTGCCAAATCTTATTCCAGTAGTCTGGCTGGAGATTCAAGTTAGTTTCTGTCATGTGATTGGCAAAGTTCCCCGATCGTACTTTTTTGAACGCTCCGAACCCAGTGTCATGAACCCGGTTTCTGGTAGGACGAGCGTCAGTCTAATTTTATCAAATATCATCGCAGGCGATCGACCAGGTTCGTAGTGAGGACTTTAGTCCTTCGGGTTCGTAGTGAGGACTTTAGTCCTTCTTTTCCTGGTTCGCAGTCAGGAATGCAAGTCCTTCTTTTTCGCGGACTGAAGTCCTGACTACGAACTAAGGATCGCGAATTAAATAATTTACACATATTTGTGGGACGGGCTCCCCCGCCCATCCCACAAGAACAGTAAAAATTGTAAGTTATTTAATTCTCATTCCTAATCGGGTTCGCAGTCAGGAATGCAAGTCCTTCCGAAAGCGCGGACAGAAGTCCTGACTACGAACTAATCCGATCGCAGTCATCCTCTGCCGACACGAGCTTACAAATTGCTGGCAATTAACTCGCGGTACTGGCTTTTCGGCTTAACTCCCTTGAGTTCAGTCATCAAAGCTTTGTCTTTGAAATACTGAATCGTCGGCGTACCAATCACGCCAGCATTTTCAGCAATTTCGGGATCTTCTTCGATGTCAATTTCCACGTAGTGAATTTTGCCCTCGAACTCATCTATTACTTTGCTCAAAATCGGTTTGAGACTGTGGCAAGGGCCACAACTCGGAGCCGAGTATTTAACTACAATCAGTCGATCGCTCTCGTGGAACAACTTCCGCAAAGCAAAACCTCCTTCGTGGCGAGTGTCGTTGATATCAAAGTTCTCGCTGGTTTTGCGTACTTTTGGAGCGGGCGGCGCTGCTGCTTGCTGCGATTCCTTGGTTTGATGGAATTCCTGAGTCAAGCCGTTCGATGACAGCCACCTTTCGGCTAGCATCGCCCCCATACAGCCGCTACCGGCAGCAGTGATGGCTTGACGAAACTCGTGGTCTTGCACGTCGCCGACAGCATACACTCCATCGACGCTGGTTTCTACCGAACCGTGTTTCGTGGCGATATAGCTTAGTTCGTCGAGTTCTAGCTGACCTTGGAAAAGCTGAGTGTTGGGAGTGTGACCGATCGCGTAAAACAAACCCTTCACCAGCAAATCGCTCTCGGCGTCGGTCTCAATATTTCTAATTCTCAACCCATCCATCTTGCTCCCCGGCACTCCCAAAACATCCACAGCTTCGGTGTTCCAGTGCACGGTGATTTTAGGATTGCTCAGCACTCGGTCTTGCATGGCTTTGCTAGCGCGCATCTGACCGCGCCGCACCAACATATGGACGTGAGAGCCGTATTTTGTCAGATAAATAGATTCTTCTGCTGCGGTATCGCCCGCACCGATGACAGCTAAATCTACTCCTTTAAAAATTGGGGTGGCGCCGTCGCAAATCGCACAGGCAGAAATGCCGTGACTCCAAAATACGTGCTCGCTAGGCAAACCCAATCTTTTCGCCGTCGCGCCTGTAGCAATTACTATCGTGTGGGTTTTGATTTCTCGATCGTCCGATCGCACTGTAAACGGCCGCTGGGTTAAATCAACGTAAGTTACATCTTCTGTGTATAACTCCGCACCCCAGCGCACTGCTTGAGCTTTCATCCGATCCATCAGTTGCGGCCCGGTGATGCCTTCGGGAAAGCCGGGGAAGTTTTCGACTTCTGTGGTGGTCATCAGTTGACCGCCGGGAATTCCTCCGGTTTGGTAGCCTTCAAAAACGACTGGCTTCAGGTTGGCTCTCCCGGCGTAGATGGCTGCTGTGTAACCTGCGGGGCCAGAGCCAATAATTACTAGGTTTTCTACGGCTTGTTCAGTCATAGCTGCTTACTTGAACTCATAACGACTTCGTTTAATCTCAATTATAACAGAGATGGAGAAAGTTAGATCGAGCTTATTTCTATTGTTGAGCGGTTGAGGGCGATCGGGACAGCAGAAGCAATTTTGATAAGTAAAAACAATAGAAAAAGTAATTTTGTTTTAAATGTTCAATCAATCTCCAAAAATCCCCAAAATTACCACCCTTCACTATTGATTCCATTCTCATTTACTTGACGAATTTGCGCCGTTTGAGCTATTATAGGATTCTGATACTCAAGGGGTGCTATAACTATTTTTGCTTTTATCGCCTGAAACTCTTTAAAATCGTTAAATAAACGAACTCTGCCAATATTAAAAATACAAGTTTTTGTGCAAAACAGGCATTTTATAGGTTAATAATTGTAACGGAAATTTTGGCAAATTTGACAAAATACCCTATCTATGATATGCAAGGTGGGTCGGAGCAATGGAATTGAGATTTTTAACCGCAGATGTACGCGGATTAACGCAGATAAAATGGATCGAACAAAGATATTGTTTGTGTGCAGCCAGAATAAGTGGCGGAGTTTAACGGCCGAGAAGATCTGCGAGAAAATTAGCGGGTACAGCGCGCGATCGGCTGGAACCGAAAAAGGTGCGAGAATTAAAGTAACTGAAGGTTTGCTCGGTTGGGCGGATTTGATATTTGTGATGGAAAAGAAGCATGGGGATCGACTTCGCAGCAAATTTCCCGACAGTATTAAGGACAAGGAAGTTATTTGCCTGCAAATCCCGGATAATTACAGATATATGGAACCGGAGTTGGTGGAGCTTTTGCAGGCGAAACTCAGCCCCTATATAGAAATCCCAGATGACAAGATAAATTTTATGGAGCGAGTTTTGGAACCGGAGGTGATGGATTCCTTGGAAGAGGCGATCGAATACGATTCGATGGACTTCACTGAGGTTAATGCTGCGTTTGCCAAGAGTGCGGCTGCTTTGGGGCCGGTTTTTGGAAACGTTTTGGACGCGGGTACGGGTACGGCGCGAATTCCAATCGCCCTCACTCAACTGCGGCCGGAATGGAAATTGACCTGTATTGACTTGTCGGCAAATATGCTGAAAGTTGGAGCGCAGAATGTGGAAAAGGCTCGAGTGCGATCGCAAATTAATCTCGAATTAATTGATGCTAAAGCCATGCCTTATCCCGACAATAGTTTTGACATGGTGATTTCCAACAGCATTATCCACCATTTGCCCGATCCGCTGCCGTTTTTACGCGAAGTCCGGCGGGTTTTGAAGCCGAACGGAGCAATATTTTTGCGGGATTTACTCCGGCCCGAAACACGGGAAATTAGGGATAATTTAGTCGAGCTCTATGCGGCAGATTGCAACTCGCATCAGAAACAACTGTTCAGCGATTCGCTACAAGCGGCTTTTACCCTGGATGAGATTGAGACAATGGTGGAAAGTGCCCGATTGGAGGGATTGAGGATTTATGAATCTTCGGACAGGCACTGGACGGCCGAGCGGGTTTGGATGTAAAGTGTGGATTGTGCGATCGAACTAAATTTTTCCTAGTCGCTCCAGAATTATCTCATATCCCATCAAAGTTGTTCGTAGTGAGGGCTAAAGTCCTCAAATTTTGATGAGGACTAAAGTCCTGACTACGAATCAATTTTTGCCGCTTATCTACTTAATCAACTTTTGAAATTTTGATGAGGACTAAAGTCCTGACTACGAACCAATTTTTGCCGCTTATCTACTTAATCTAACTTTACAGTATCGAATATGACCCGATCGCGCCCTGCGTCTTTTGCCTGATAAAGCGAACGATCGGCTGCTGCAATCAAATCTTTTTTTGAGATTGTCGGTACAGGAACCGTACTCGCTACTCCCAAACTTAGTGTAACACAAGGGGATACTGGCGAGTTAATATTTTCAATTGCCATTTTTTTCACCGAGACTCTAATATGTTCTGCAATCGAGACAGCAATCTTTGGTGAAGTTCGAGGCAAAATTACCGCAAATTCTTCACCTCCGTAACGAGCCACCAGCATTTCCTCCCAAACTTCGCCTGCCGAGTCATTTACCGCCTCAACAATTTTTTGTGCTACCTGCTGCAAACAAGCATCTCCCGCCTGATGTCCGTAACTATCGTTGTATTTCTTAAAAAAGTCAATATCACATAAAATCAAAGATATTTCTGCTGCTTCTTGTCCCAATCTCTGCCATGTTTTATCTAAATATTCGTTAAAACAGCGGCGGTTTGCTACCAAAGTTAAACCATCGGAGTTAGCAAGGCGATACAATTCGGAATTAGCTGTTTTTAATTGAGAATTAGCTGCTTCTAGTTCAGATTGTATTACCGATAAATTGTAATAAAGCTCGCTAATATACCAAGTAGCTTGTTGGTGAATTTGAGCTAAAGCTACCAATACTTGATGCACGTCTAACAGTCGGTAAACTTGAGGTGCTAACTGCACAACAATCGGCTCGTAAAGTAGTTCCGGCGGCCGCTGCACGGCTCGCTGAGCAGCCATGACAATTAAGGCTACTTCTGGTAAAATCAAAGTATCGGTTTGAGCTATTTGATACAAAGCCAGAATTGGTCTGCAAGCAAATATATCTACTCCGTATGGGCGACTCATCCTTTCCATAAATCGCCTGCGCGATATCATTCCTAAAAAATCTCCATTTACCGTCAAGATAACTCCCGGAAGCAGGGGGTGAGATTGAAACAACCGAGCTACGTCTTTGGCTAGGGATGAAGCTTCAATTTGAAAATTAAAGACAGCCAGATCCTTAAGAGTAGACTCTAAAGTTAAATTTTCAGGTGGTTTTTCAGGGAAGTTAGATGGCGCGATAAATTCCACAGACACAGCGCATATCCGAATGAACAATACAGCAGCAACAAATCTAGTGTCAGCTCTTGAATTATCTTAACATTTATTTATTAGCATTGGCTGTATTCTTGACTACAGTGTTTGTTTGAGGAGGGGCTGATTCGTTAGCTTCGGCAGTGTGGATTGCATTGGTTCATCCTCGCTTAATAATAGACTTATAGTATTCTTGATTTTTTTCTTGTTGGCTTGTTGTCGCGCAAGAAAAGGTTTCTGCGCCCGCCCTTAACTCATGTATGGCGCAGACTAACTCAACAAAATCAGTTTTTAAGCCGAGACGAACTCGTAACTAAGTTGTGCGTAAAAAACGCGGTTTCTTTGCCATTCCTCAAATCAAAACCTAAAGCCGCGAAGGGTGGTGAGAAACCCAGCAATTTCACAATTACCAGAAAGAATTGGTTGAAAGCCGGAACGTTTTTCGGGAGAAATTAAAATCAGACTATTCATTACTCCAATCCTCGGACTTAAGGGTAGAGATCACTCTCAAACTCTCAACTGTCAACTCTCAACTGTCAACTCTCAAACTGTCAACTGTCAACTGTCAACTCTCAAACTGTCAACTGTCAACTGTCAACTGTCAACTCTCAAACTGTCAACTGTCAACTGTCAACTGTTGAACTCACCAACCCCAAGTTCCGATTCCTCCCTTAAAAGGGCCGACAATATCTTTGGTAATCCAACCTCCGTAAAAATCTCCTGGTTGAGATTCCACTAATTCCCCGTCCACATAACAAGCATCCATCTGGCTCGGATAAACAGCCACGTAATCTTTAATAGCTGCAAAAACCTGATTGGGATGAGGATAAAACCAAGCAGCATTTACAACTTCCTTCGACCCTACCGTCACAGTGTAATAACCCGCTTGTCCCTTCCACTCGCACCAAGATCCCCGTGAAGTTTTATGCAAATATTCCATTTGGATGTCCTCGGGAGAGATATAGTAGGCTGGAGGGTGACTTGTCTCCAATACCCGAAACGGGCGGCGCGTATCGGCGATCGTCATTCCGTTAAAAATAATCTGTACGTGTTTGGTCGATTCCTCAAGACGAGGGGGGCGCGGGTAATCCCAAACCGACTCTTGACCGGGGCCTGGCTCTATGCGATCGAGGTTCACTTGTACAATCTCCCCTACAAAAAAAACAATTAGCAACTTAGCATTACAATTTAATGTAGCCTTAATCTAGTCGCTTCTTCAGACTTGCGCCAGCTTTCTTAAACTCTCCATTATATGAGCATTCGCGGTATAGATGTTTCCGACTACCAGCCCAACGTCAATTGGCAAGCCGTTGCCAAGGGAGGCATTCTGTTCGCATTTGTCAAATCGACGGAAGGTGCAACATTAGTTTCCCAAACTTTCGCCCGGAATTGGGGGGGAATTAAAGCTGCGGGGATTCAACGCGGTGCATATCACTTTTTTCGACCGGAAAGCAGCGTTCAAGGACAAATAGATTTGTTCTTGAAAACTGTCAAACTCGAAGCGGGGGATTTGCCACCAGTCTTGGATGTGGAAACTACAGGCGGTTTGAGTGGGGACGAATTGTGCGATCGCGCGACAACTTGGCTCGAAGCAGTGGAAAAAGCCACCTCGATGCGACCAATTATCTACACCTACCCCGGTTTCTGGGACAACCTCGGGACACAGCGGTTGGCAGATTACCCCCTATGGATTGCTCACTATACCAGTGCCGAGGAACCTTGGGTGCCCGGTGGCTGGAAGACTTGGACTTTTTGGCAGTACAGCGACACTAGCACTGTGTCGGGTGTCTCGGGCAATGTAGATGCCAATATTTTTGAAAGCGTCCGAGAAGGCGCCGTAAATTATAAAGTTGCAGACATCCAGAAGCAATTAAGAAGTAAAGGCTTCTATCAAGGCGCGATGGATGGCAAATTTGGAACCTCTACCACAGCCGCCCTCATCTCGTTTCAAAAATCTCAAGGCCTCAATGCAGACGGCATGGCAGGCATCAAAACTTGGGCCGCGTTGATGAGAAAATCTCCCAAAGTAATTGTCCCCCCTACAGCGCCAACACCAACTCCGATACCAACTCCGACACCAATTCCGACACCAATTCCAGTACCAGCCGCGCGGCTGACTGAGCTCTTGTCATCTTACCAAGCTAGTGCTGCTCAAGATACTGCCTTGATTTGGCTACAAACTCAAGTTTCTACCTCTGTTTTAGGGGAATTTGCTCAAAAGTGGCGGACAACTGCCGCACCGGGCGACACTAATTTGCGATTGATAGATGTCAGCAAATTTTATCGCGGTTTGGCAGAACAAGACCAAGCTTTAGATTGGCTGCAAAAACAAATTTCGCCGGCTGTTATTGCCGAGTTTGCCCAAAAATGGCGTTCTCAATCTAATCCCACAAATTCTCCGATTCGGCTGATAGATGCCTGCAAATTTTATCAGAAAATTGGGTTTAAAACCCCGTCCTTCTAGGACGGCTTTAATTTTCTTTGAATCTTCCTGATTCTATCAGCAAAACATAGTATAATAGAACAAAGTAAAAAACCCAAAATAATGAAAGAAAGGTATCAATTCCGTATCTACCCGACCGACCAACAACGACAGAGCTTGGCTCAGTTGTTTGGTTGCGTCCGGGTTGTCTGGAATGATGCCTTAGCTTTAAGCAAAGCTAGTAAATACCCAGGGTACAACAGCTTAGCTAAAACTCTCACCTCAACTAAAAAGACCGAGGAAAGGCAATGGCTTAACGATGTTTCCTCAGTCCCTTTGCAACAGTCTCTTAAGCAATTAGAGGCTGCTTACAAAAACTATTTTGACTTCCTGAAAGGGAAAAGGAAAGGCAAAAAACTCGGGCAACCCAAATTCAAAAAAAGGACTAACAGTCAATCTGCAACTTTTGTTAAATCAGGCTTTTCTGTCAAAGGTAAGTCTGTATATTTGGCAAAGATTGGAAATGTTAACCCCATATGGTCTAGAGAATTGCCGTCTGAGCCGAGTTCCGTCACAGTAATTAAAGACTGTGCCGACCGCTATTTCCTAAGCTTTGTAGTAGAAGTTCAACCCATCAGTATTGACGCCAAAAACCAAAGCGTCGGCATTGATTTAGGAATTAAAACTTTGGCAGTAATGAGTAACGGGGAAACAGCGCACAGCCCTAGCTATAAAAAGTTAGATCGCAAAATTCGCAAACTACAGCGCAAGTTAGCACGTCAACAGAAAGACTCAAAACGTCGCCATAAAACCAGGATTCAAATAGCCAAAACACACAATCAAATTGCCGACTTGCGTAAAGACTTTCTACATAAACTATCAACCAAAATAGTAAGTGAAAACCAAACTATTATCTTGGAAGATTTGAATGTATCGGGTCTGGTCAAAAACCGCAAACTTGCCAGGGCAATTAGTCAACAAGGCTGGTACGAATTTAGAGCTTTGTGTGAGGCTAAATCCGACAAGTACGGCAGAGAATTTAGAGTAATTAGTCGCTGGGAACCTACCAGCCAAGTGTGCTCAAGCTGTGGCTTTAAGTGGGGAAAATTGGATCTAAAAGTCCGAACTGTTCAATGCTTGAATTGCGGAACTGAGCACGATCGAGATGAAAACGCAGCTAAGAATATAGAAAAAGTCGGCACCGGGCATGGGCACGACTATAAACGGGCACGGATCGACCGTAAGACTACCTCGGTAGCAAGTTGAAATGATGTGTCAAGAATCCCCGTCGCTTCAGCGCGGGGAGTATGTCAACGCGCTGCACCTAATCAAAACCAGGCTTTAGATTGGCTGGAAAAACAAGTCTCGCCAGCAACTCTATCGGAGTTTCTTCGCAGGTGGCAGAATCCCAAATGATTTGAGATTAATTCCACAGATGAATCTGGTTTAAGTGTTCTGAAATTAGGTCGATCGCAGATTTTAGGCAGATGTAACCGACGATGCAACGCAGATGTATTTCAAGATAGTTTCCGAATGAGTGCAAGAAGTCTCTTTGAGAATTAACTCGACTCAAATCTCCCCTTCTCCCCCTCTCCCCTTCTCCCCCTCTCCATCGAACATAACAGACAATCTAGGCGCTACAGCTTACTCTCATCTTTGACGGTAAGAGAATTATCTGATAAAGTTATAGCCAATATCAACGTTTTTTAATTTTATTCACAAAAATCCAGGGCAGTGGCGAGTTTGTGCCAGCGTCAAGTATAGCGCCTGCAATCAAATCACCCCCGATCGCGCTTTTAAATCTTTTAAATTTTAAAACCGAGCGGGCAGCCTGTAACAATCATATCTATGGAAATCCCCTTTAACATCACCCTGTTGATGGTCATGACCGTCACCTGTGGTATCAGCGCTCAAGTTCTGGCCGCTTATCTGAAAGTTCCGGCGATCGTATTTTTGCTGCTATTCGGTATTTTAGCAGGCCCGGATTGCCTCGGACTGTTGCACCCCAATCTGTTGGGCAGCGGTTTAGAAGTTATGGTGTCTCTTTCAGTAGCCTTAATTCTGTTTGAAGGCGGCTTGAATTTGGAATTGCGAGATTTAGGCAAAGTTTCCGGTAGCATTCGCAATTTAGTTACTTTCGGCACTTTAATTACGCTCATTGGCGGCGGAATGGCAGCACACTGGTTGGGGGAATTTCCCTGGCCGATCGCATTTCTGTATGCTTCCCTAGTCGTCGTCACAGGCCCGACAGTCATTGGCCCGTTGCTCAAACAAGTATCCGTTGACAAACAAGTCGCCGCCTTGCTAGAAGCCGAAGGCGTTTTAATCGATCCAGTCGGAGCAATTTTGGCGGTATTGGTACTGAATATTATCTTAAACGGCAATGCTGATTTATTGGTCTTGTTCCGAGATTTAATCGTGCGGCTTTTGGTTGGCGCAGTCGTCGGAGTTGCCGGAGGGTGGCTGCTGGGATTCATTCTCAAGCGATCGCAATTTCTCTCAGAAGACTTGAAAAACCTAGTAGTTTTAGCAGGTTTGTGGGGATTGTTCGGCTTATCAGAAGAACTCCGCAGCGAATCAGGACTGATGGCAACAGTCCTCTCCGGCATCGTCCTCAGAGCGGCTGCTGTGCCGGAAGAACGGCTGCTCAGGAGGTTCAAAGGTCAACTCACAGTCCTCGCCATCTCCGTCCTGTTCGTGTTGCTGGCGGCCGATTTATCCCTCGCTAGTGTAGTTGCGCTCGGTTGGGGAAGTTTGTTTACAGTTTTAGCCTTAATGTGGGTAGTGCGGCCGATCAATGTGTGGCTGTGCACTTGGAACAGCGGCCTGAACTGGCGGCAAAAATTATTTGCTTGCTGGGTAGCGCCGAGGGGAATTGTCTCAGCGTCGATCGCCTCTTTATTTGCCATCTTGCTCACCCAGCGCGGCATCAACGGCGGCGACTCAATTAAAGCCTTAGTTTTCCTGACAATTATTATGACTGTTTTCGTACAAGGGCTGACAGCGGGATGGATAGCTCAACTGTTAGGAGTCACCTCAAAATCAGCAACAGGTGCAGCAATTGTCGGGTCAAATCCTTTAAGCAGATTAATTGCTCGCTTATTTCAAGAACGCGGAGAATCAGTCGCAATTATCGACACCAATCCGGAAGCTTGCGCGCAAGCAGAAAGAGAAGGTTTGCGAGTATTTTTGAGTAGCGCTCTCGACCATAGCGTGTTAGAAGAAGCCGGACTCGATTCGATGGGAACATTTTTGGCAATGACTAACAACGGCGAGGTAAACTTAGTATTAGCTCAGCGAGCAGCCGAGGAGTTTGCACCGCCGAGGGTTTTGGCATTATTCCCCAAAGACCCGCAAGCAAATGCGCCTGCAAATAATAGTAAAATTAATCAAGCCTTTGTCTCGGATTTGTCGCTGAAGGATTGGAACGAATATTTGACCGACAGCGAAGTAAAATTAGGGGAAACCGAGTTAAACAGCGAGGGATTGCAATTTCAGATTGCTCACTTGCAAGCTTTGGTGCAAGCCGGGGAGTTGGCGCCGCTGCTACTTGAAAGACAAGGATACTTGCAAGTTGTGTCGGCAACAGAGATTTGGCAAGCGGGCGATCGCATTATTTATTTGCTCTACGATCCTACACCAAAATTGTTAAAAAGATTGTCCGGTTCGTCCAACTCTCGCTTGACTTTGGAAAAGCATCAGGTAGTTGAAGAAGTGCCGATTCCTGCTCCGGTTTTAGAGAATGTTTTGGAGGAATCTATAATTGAAAAGGAAGCAGAAGTTTTGCTACCACCTGTTTCGCGGTAGGGACAGAGAGGGAGAAGAAGAGAGAGGGAGAACAGGAGAGAGGGAGAAGGGGAAAGAGGGAGAAGGGGAAAGAGGGAGAGGATTGTTGATATGCGATCGAAATACACAATTTGGCGGTACGGGAGGTTGACTTTTTTGTACAGATTCCGACTGCACTCTTTGCTGTGCCACTCTCATCGCGGAATCCCACAAATTTTTGTTGCGGACTCTTTCATCCGGGTCGATAATTCCTGCATCTTTCAATACCTCTGTCAGCAATTTCCACAAATGATAAGCAACGTATCGCCCTAAGTAGCATATTTGATAGTTCCGCGCGATCGCATAATTATTCTTGATTTCTTGGTATGTCAAACCATTTAAAACTCCTTGAATAATTTCTCGCTGTAAGCCGTTCAATGGTTCGCCTCTCTTTTCCTTTACCAGGTTATCTAGAATGTTTGTAGCTGATTCTGCATTCATAAAGTTACGCGGTAAGTTGACGGTTGACGGTTGACAGTTGACAGTTGACAGTTGACAGTTGACAGTTGACAGTTGACAGTTGACAGTTGATTTAGGATTACTTAAATCTTAAGCAACCCAGATGGGAAATTCATTCGTTCTACCCGCAGAGTTGATGAGGTATGAGGTGCAAGATTAATTGCGGGAAGGTGCAAGGTAGGTGAATGTGTAGGATAGGATATTTTATGTCTATGTGGTACACACAATCTGGCGATCGCCAATCCACAAAAAACGCGATCGCACATTTCTCTCAAATTCGATCGCCCTGAAACCGACCGAAAATTTGTCTGCTTTGTGGCACGGCCCGCCGGGGGTTGAAACCCCCGTCTCATATCAATTCCGGTTGCACGACCTATGATATAGAGGAGACGGCAGTGCCGTGTCCCTACCCCAGATTTATTGTAGGGACACGGCACTGCCGTCTCCTAATTTCGGCTACTAATAATTCCGATGCTAACGGATTTGATATAACGGACTAACCAATCAAATTCGATCGCACATCCACAAAAAACCCGATCGCACATTTAAATAGGATTTGGGATGAGTTTCTTAGGAGAATTATTATTCAGCCTCCCCAATCAAAGTAAATGCCGCCCAATTTCGCGGCTGGGGATGAGTTTTCATCGTGGTTAGCATTGCCTGCCGTAAAGCCTGTGCTTTGTCGGGATTACTTTGCAAGTTTCGATAAAATGCCTGCATCAATTCGGATGTCGGCGCATCAGGAACCGCCCATAAAGAAACAATTGCACTCGGCACTCCTGCCGAAATCAAAGCACGCGATAAGCCAATCACTCCATCCCCGGTAATTCTGCCTTCTCCAGTGTTGCAGGCACTTAAAACAACTAATACCATTTTTCTAAAGATCCGATAGAGATCGAACACGACAAGACATTGTAATTTATACACTTTCCCTGTTTGCCAAAGTCTGTCATAACTTAAAAAAAATGGTATAACATCCGTAGTTTGAGCAACAACCGGGAGTAAGGAACCCCACGCTTAAAAGCGGGGGCTTTTGGAAAGTCCGGCTCGTTTCGAGCGGTTCGAGAAGAAAGCCCGAACCTTACCAGAGACAGGATTAGACCTACGTTTTTAGAGTCATGATACCGGAAAATCCGTCGCTAGTTTTCCGCTCTATCGCTAAAAGTTAAACAGGCTTAACGGGGTTAAACCAGTGCTTTTGGCATAACAAGCTCATAAAACATTCAAGGGAGCGAACTTTACCCAGCAATGGAGGACTTTATGTCTAATTTTGTTTTTGTACTTGATAGTCACAAGCAACCGCTCAATCCAATCCGCCCAGGAATGGCTCGTAAATTGCTAACCACTGGCAAAGCTGCTGTTTTCAAAAGATATCCATTCACGATAATACTCAAGGTAGAGATAACAGCACCCCAGGAACCAATCACTCTTAAATTAGACCCTGGCTCCAAAACCACGGGAATTGCATTAGTCCAAGGAAAAAATGTAATCTTTGGTGCAGAACTAACTCACCGAGGTCAATCAATTAAAGCCAGTTTGGAGTCTCGCCGTTCACTGCGTAGAGGCAGGAGAAGTCGCCATACTCGTTATCGAAAAGCAAGATTTCTAAATAGAACTCGTTCTAAAGGATGGCTGGCTCCAAGCCTACAACATCGTGTTGAAACAACCCTGACATGGGTAACTAGATTAATGAAGGTCGCCCCCATTAGTTTCATTGTTCAAGAACTTGTGCGATTCGACTTACAACAACTAGAAAATCCAGAGATTAGTGGATTAGAATACCAGCAAGGCATTTTATGTGGTTACGAAATCCGCGAATATTTGCTGAATAAATGGGACAGAAAATGCGCGTATTGTGGAGTTGCTGATACACCATTACAAATCGAGCATATTCATCCCAAAGCAAAAGGCGGTTCTGATCGTATTTCTAATCTTTGCCTTGCTTGCGAGAATTGTAATACTCGGAAGGGAACTCAAGACATTGAGCAATTCCTCTCCAAGAAGCCAGATGTTTTGAAGAAGATTCTATCTCAAGCAAAACGTCCTTTAAAAGACGCAACAGTAGTTAATTCAACTCGCTGGGCGTTATTTAACCGACTCCGCATGACTGGCTTACCAGTTTCTACTGGCAGTGGTGGCTTGACAAAATTCAATCGCACTCGTTTGCAGCTACCTAAATCCCACTGGTTAGATGCTGCTTGTGTAGGCAAAGTCGAAGAATTGAAAGTGCTAACTTTTCAACCGCTGCTAATCAAGGCAACAGGACACGGTACGCGACAGATGTGCGGCACAAATAAGTTTGGCTTCCCAATTCGTCACAAGTCGAGAAAGCAAATTCATTTCGGTTTTCAAACTGGCGATATTATCAACGCGACAGTCACCGCAGGCAAAAAAGTCGGATCTTATGTAGGACGAATCCTTTGCCGTGCATCCGGTTCGTTCGATATCGCCACAATGAAGGGAAGAGTAGCAGGAATTAGTCACAAATATTGCCAATCTATTCACAAAAAAGATGGCTATTCCTATGGAGTTTAATTCAAGGCGACTGAAGTCGCAGCCGCTTTCCTCCCCATGTCTAAAGCCAGGGGCTTCTCGCTCGTTTTTTGGTGAAAAATGCGGAGGAATGTAAAAAACAACAGATAAAAAGCAAAAGGCGAGGGGAAACAGGAAGCCCGATCGCACCTCACAATTGAATTTAAACAGTTTTAGCGAGAAAGGCTGCATGGGATTTTAGGGTTTGGGTTGCGGGAGTTGGCGTTGTTGTTCGATCGCTCTTATTTGCTTCAATCGATCGCTCCAATCTTTCAAAGGTTGGGCTTCCGAATTAGCCAGAGAATCTAGCAATTCCAGCACAGCCGCTTGATTTTGAGAAGTCTCAGAGGCTTTGCGCGCTTCGGCGATCGCGTCATACCACAGCCCAGCCTTGGCATACAAGTCGATCCGCTGTTGGGGAGTTGGCGCGGCTGCAAGTTGAGTTTGCAACGATTCAGCAGGCTGCACCACTTGGATTTCTGCCGTCGCCACCACATTCCGCGAAGGAACATTCCGATCGCACAGCAACGCCCCACTGATAGGATTGCCCGATCGACAGTGGAGGCAGATTTGCCGGCAAAGCAACGGACATGATTCCTGGCTGACTCTCCATCTCGGTTCTGTAGAGTAGTTGGCCCGATCGAGTAAACAGCCTCAATTGCAACGGACGAGAAGTGCGATCGGGTACAAACCAGGTAAAAGTCGGATGCCCGGAAATCGTCTGTCCCATATGGCTAAACGGCACTAAGGCAGTTAATACCGCCGCTGAATCACCTTCACAACTGCCGCCGCGAGTGGTATTCGTGCCCGTTTCTTTCGGTTTAGAAGGGTTTGGAGGAGGAGTATATTTTGCCAGGGCTGCGATCGGAATCCAGAACGAAACACTCAGGATTAAACTCGCAATTCCCGCAGAGTAAATGGTTCGACGCTTCAATCCGTGAGTCATCATCTGAATCCTCTCTGTAACTATTTTCTACGGTAATCGACAATACACAAACATAATAGAGGACTGCCCGCAAACAAGACTTGCGGGAAGGTGCAAAGCATTGTTAAAGCGCGATCGCCCCTTCATATAAAGCTATAATCTCGTTAAAGCGCAGATTTTCAATGTCTGTCCACTCCCTTCTGGCAGAAACAAACATGATTACGACTCTCAGTAGGCCGTCCTCACTCATTCATGAAATTCAGATTGAAAAGGTGGGAGATTGGACGCTATTCAAATTCACTGAATCTCTTCAACTCCGAATGGAAAGCCTGCTAGAAAAAAAGAAGGCGGATCAACTCACTCCAGATGAAGTTACACAACTAGACGCGATCGGAGAGTTAGATCGGATTTTTACCTATATCAACGCTATGCTTGCTGCCCAAAATGCCAATCAGTGATGCAGCCAAACAAGCCATACGCAAAAGAGCCAGCTATTTGTGTGAATACTGTCATTCGCCAGAACGCCTGAGCGCAAATCGGTTCACATTTGATCATATTATCCCAAAATCTTTGGGTGGCCCCGACGAAATAGATAATCTTGCACTTGCCTGTCGTCGCTGTAATGAGAGACGGTATAACTTTGTGGCTGGAGTCGATCCAGAAACCCAGGAAATTGTCCCTATTTTCAATCCTCGTCAGCAGAAGTGGGAGGAACATTTTGTTTGGCTAGACAACGGAGTTGTGATTCAAGGGATTACACCCATCGGTCGAGCAACCTGCATCCGCCTTGATTTAAACGATACACGCTATCCAGATGATGATTCTATCCGAGCAACCAGACGATTTTGGATTCAAACGGGGTTGCATCCTCCAGCAAGCGATCTATCCTAGATTTTGAAGACCCGCACCCACGATCGCTTCTCGAAAATCACCAGAACCACCGCCGTTTGGCTGACCAACTTAACTCGCACACGGTTCCCTTCGGTACATTTTGATAGCGCCGAAACGTTCCACCTAATTGTTTAGCTAAATTGTTTGCCAATTGCGTTCCTAATCCTGAAGATTGAATGTTAGTGTTTGAATCTTGAATTGTCGCTTCTATTTCAGACAGTTTCCCATTGCCATTATCTACCACCCGAATTACTTGCCGATCGCCTTCTTGAGTGCAAATTACTGTCAACCGAGTGGTTTCAATCGCGTGTTTGCCGACATTGCAAAGCGCTTCTTCGAGAAAGCGGCAGAGTCCTCGTTTGTGTTCCAACCGCAGATGTTCGGTGTTCAAAGGATCGAACTGCACTATTTTGAATTTGATCGTTTGGAGGTAGGGCAGTTCTTGTTCGAGGGTGTTGGAATAGACTTTGTAGAGCAATTCATGCAACGGGGCTTGCAGGGCTAATTCGATCGCACTTCCCATTCGCAAATGCGGTTCATCGGCGATCGCATCTCGCTGCACCGATCCGTAAACTTCCCGTAATTCTTGATTCAGGCGTTGCAAATCCGTTAAAAATGATGGGGGTGGATCTTGCTCCTGAGCAGTTCTCAAAATCACTACCAATGTTTGTAAAGGCCCGCTATGAATCGCATTAAAAGTTTGCTCGATCGCAAATTGACGTTCTTCCAACCGCAGTCGCAATTCCTGCTGGTGGCGATAGAAGAGTGCCGCCGCCCGGCCAGCCCCATTTAGCACCAAAATCAGGAACACAGGTACGATCGGCATCCACCACCCCATCAAAATTAATCCGTAACAAATCGCGATCGAGCTAATACTGGCGATTAAGAGCCCCAACAAAATTTTCCACGGCGATCGCAGAAATCGCCCCAAACTCATCCCCAAGAGTCCCCAGACCCCAATCCAGAGAGTTTCCCAGTCATCTCCCCAAACCTGAATCAACGGTCTGCGATCGAGCACCGCGCTAATAATCTGGCTGGTTTCGTGGGCTTGCATTTCCACTCCGTAAATCCGTCCGGGATTGATACCTGCGATCGCAGCTGAACTTGCCAAATCCTTTGCACTAAAAGACATCATCCCAATCAGCACAATCTTGCCTCGAATCCAGTTTGGATCTACTTTTCCCGCCTTGATTTGTGCTAGAGAAATGACTCGAAAAGGTGCCAAACCGCTGCGAACATTCAGCAAAATCTGATTACCGCCTGCATCCGCCCCCACATATCCGCCAGAATTGGGCCGCATTCTGGTCAATTCAATATTGCCAAATCGCATCGCCTCTCGATCGCGAATTCCATTACCTGCCTTAATTCCTCGGTTTGCTAAATAGCGCTCAGCCAGACGGATTGCGAAGGAAAAACGGTATTCTTGGCGATCGTTGTAAGTGCCCAATAAACTGCGGCGCTGATAGCCATCCCCATCGAGGACGAAATCTGCAAAGCCAATTTGTTCCGATCGCAGTGCGGGTGGAGGTGCGACGATAAAGCCATTGCGATCGGGCAAAGCAATCTCCACTCCGATCGCATTCTTGCTGTTACGAAACACCGATGCTAGTTCAGCGTGGCCCGGTTCAACCGGAATATCGCGGACAATATCCAGCCCGATCGCGATCGGTTCATAAGTCTGCAATCGTTTGAGTAAATCGGCAATTTCGCGATCGGGAATCGGATAAGTTTTGGCGCGTTTAATATCTTCCTCCGTAATGCCGACGATTATAATCCGTTCATCCATTGGCTCAGGAGGACGCAGCAGCAAAAATCGATCGAACGCCACCAACTCCACAAACTGAAGCGCACCCGTCAATCTAGCCATCATCACAGCGACAATCACCATCAACCCTGGAAGCGATCCTCGCCACCAAGTCGAGATATCTGCTTTCACTGCTTGCGATCGATCAGGCTTCATATCGTTTCCAGTTGTATCGGTATTGTTTAAATCTCCAAACAGTCAATCGATTTTAGATTTTAGATTTTAGATTTTGGATTGATTCCACGGATAAATCCGGGGGCTTGTACCACCTTTGAAATTATTGGTCAGTAGTCAGTAGTTCCCCCACTGTCAACTGTCAACTGTCAACTGTCAACTGTCAACTGTCAATCAATAAGTCCTGCTTCCCTAGCCCGCACTTCCGTTTGAATCCGCAGATTTTTATCTTTTTCGGGATACACTTCTAGCACATCTCGAATCTTAATCCAGTAATATTGCACAGTGCGTTCACAAACATTCATCCGTTTGGCGATCGCAGTATCCTGTAAGCTATCTTGAAAAGCAAATTGCAATACCTGCATCCAAGCAGGTTTGAGTTGCAGCCCATTGCGGATCTCTCTAGGAGTATAAATTCGCTCATCCAGCGCCCAATTGACCATCGCCAGCAAGTCTTTCACAGGCTGGCTTTTATCAACAACCGTGAATCCGCCCATATGATTGTCGATCGACGGTTTCAGCCAAACCAAAGTCCGAACATGGGCACTTTGCACTACAATATTCAAACTCGGATAATGCTCCATCAGCGTTTTCAGGAGTTGAAGCCCTGAATTAGCCTGAGCAGTTTCGCCGATCGCCTCTGGCATCACCAAATCCACAATCACCAGATCCGGGACGATCTGCGCTACTTGCTGAAGGGCTTCCTGAGCCGTTGGAGCCGTCAGAATATCTGCCTGTGGATACTCCTGCCTTAAAATATTAAGCGTGCCGTCTAACACCATCGCATGGTCATCCACGACTAAAAAAGTTCGTTTGTCCGATCGAGGTAAAGTCTGGGGCATAGTTTATTCGTTGCCGCACAACATCATCATTGGATTTTAGATTTTAGATTTTAGATTTTAGATTTGTGACAAGCGTTGAAACTAGGGGATTCAAACTGCTGAAATTCTCATTCAAAATTTGTACTGAGTGAGGTCGAAGTATCCCAAATCCCAAATCGTCTCGGTCATCTTCTTACCATAGAGTAATTACCGGGCATCCGTCCTGCATCTGTCCGCCAAATGTGGTTGTGGAAGTCAGCAACCAGAATTGCACTAAAGCGCAGTTCTGTTGATTATGTTCCAAAATCTGCACTTCATCGAAATTATTCATCTCTCTCCTCTGCGCTCTCTGCGCTCTCTGTGGTTAAATCATTCCCATACCACAATGATATTACGTACAGATAACTCGATCGGAGATTTGATTATATTTCCATCGTAATTCTCCCATAATTCTTGTGGAACAGGCCAGAGAGCCTGTTCCTAAAAGCGCTTAAAACAATTCCCTTATTTCAACATCAAAGCAACTTCCTTGGCAAAATAAGTCAAAATCAAATCGGCACCAGCCCGTTTGATACTCGTCAAAGTCTCCAAAATAATCCGTTTTTCATCAATCCAACCCAACTTTCCAGCAGCTTTGATCATTGCATATTCGCCACTGACATTATAAGCAGCAACAGGTAAATTAGTTGCTTCCCGCACTTGGCAGATAATATCGAGATAAGCCAAAGCAGGTTTTACCATCACAATATCTGCACCTTCTGCGATATCCAAAGCAACTTCTTTCAGCGCTTCTTTAGCATTAGCAGCATCCATTTGATAAGTCTTTTTGTCTCCAAATTTGGGGGCAGAATCGAGGGCATCCCGAAACGGGCCATAATAAGCAGAGGCATATTTTGCGGAATAAGCCAAAATTGCTGTATCGATGTATCCTGCGGCATCTAAGGCTTTGCGAATTGCACCAATTCTGCCGTCCATCATGTCGGAAGGTGCGACCATATCTGCACCAGCGGCGGCTTGAGAAACTGCCATTTTTACTAACACTTCAACAGTCGGATCGTTGAGAATTTTACCGCTTTCATCAACTAAACCATCGTGTCCGTGTGATGTGAAAGGGTCGAGGGCTACGTCGGTAATTACTACTATTTCGGGGATGTTTTGTTTAATGGCTTTGACTGTTTGTTGAACCAATCCTTCTGGATTATAGCTTTCAGTTCCGGTGTCGTCTTTTTTGGTTTCTGAGATTACTGGGAAAAGGGCGATCGCACATATCCCCAAATTCCAACATTCGGCGATTTCTGTTAGCAATAAATCCAGGGAAAAGCGATAACAACCAGGCATCGAAGCAATCTCAACTTTTTGCCCTTCTCCTTCCATCACAAACATCGGATAGATGAGATCGTCAACTGTCAGATGATTTTCCCGTACCATGCGACGCAAACCGGGGGTGCGACGCAGGCGGCGGGGACGAATGGCGATCGGGGAGGGATTTTGATTATTCTCGGTGGGAAGGGCGGACTCGACGTTATTTGCGGATGACATAGGAACTGGAGTTTATAGAGAATGATAATCATTATTATCGCAGTTCCGTCACCCAAATCTATATTTATTAGGAATTACCCAGCAATTTGAGCTAATGAAACCCTAGCCCTAGACTTAATTAAAGCTGGCACAATGCGCGAACTTGCCATCCTTGCACCGGAAAGATTTCGACCAACCGGCCCTACTTGCAAAGCGGCTAAACCACCCATAATAAATAACTCGCATCCTGGCCAACGCAAATACTCGTCCAAAACAGGCAATCCTTTAACTATTTTAGTTGGATAAGCTTCTAAAATTTCTGTCAGCAATGGTTCGGCTGTTACATCTAATTTTGTTCCTGTTGCTAACCAAATTCTATCAACGAATAGCTGATTTCCATCCTGACAGTAAACAGTCCATTGATTGTCATCCCATTTAACCTCAATAATTTGACATTCTGGGTGAAATTCAAGACACGAATCCCGCGAAATTCGACGCAATTGTGTCATAATTTCAGGAGTCATAGAGCCGCCGTTGCGAGCTTGTTGAATCATCTCCCACCGCTTCTCCCAGTCTGGTTCATTTTCAAAACCTTTGAGATATTTGGGCCCTAACCAACCCGGTTCGGCATCAAATAATTTTTCTTGTAACTTTCGTCTTGACATTAATATTACTTGGGCACCGCGCCCGATCGCACCTACTGCCAAATGTCCGCTAGTTAAACCGCCCCCAACGATTAAAATCCTTTCTCCCTGCAACTTTAATCCCTGCAAATTAACTTGATGGGAATGGCAAAGTTTGTCTGGTGGATAGGGCGTTTGAATTTGATTTGTCCACTCCGGTAGTTGGGGTTTACCGCCGCCTGTGGCGATCGCCACACGACGCGCAATCGCACTTTCTCCATCCTCAAACCAAAGCCGAAAACTCCGTTGTAACGGTTCAATCCGAGTTATTTTTGCCTTGATGACGCGATCGCCCAATTCCCATCTCTTAACCACATCGCCACAAAATTCCTTAAACAGCCGACTTCCTGGCAAATCGTAGGGCGCAAACAACTCGTTAGGGCGAGATTCGGCAAACCGTCGCAACTCAAAAGCATTGGGATCGGGATGGTGCACCGCAGGCGATCGCAAGTGTGGAATTTCCAAAGCCGCAAACTGCCTCTCCCACTGAGTTAGCCAGCCACCACTGGGGTCAAAAACCCAAAATTTGTCCCGCTTCTTCTGGCATTTTTGCAGCAAATGAGTAACCAGGGTTAAAGCGTGAGGCCCCGCCCCGACTACCGCTAAATCGATTTGCGATCGCGTAACACTGGTGATTTCCATTTCAGTTTAGATAAGATTTTTTACCGCAGAGGGCGCAGAGGGCGCAGAGGGAGGAAAGGAAAAGAGAGAAATATGGTAATCTAATATGACTCTCTTTTCTTTGTTCAGCCTGCAAATACGGAAGTTTTCGCAGACAATTCTAGCTAGTGAAAACTTGATTTGTGTGCGATTAAACTCATAAATTCTTGACGAGTTCTGGAATCTTCAGCAAACACGCCACGCATTGCTGAAGTCGCAGTCCAAGAACCTGGTTTTTGCACGCCACGCATTACCATACACATATGAGTTGCTTCAATTACAACTGCTACACCTTGAGGTTTTAGCAATCCTTGAAGTGCATCAGCAATTTGTGCAGTCAAGCGTTCTTGTACTTGCAATCTGCGGCCGTACATTTCACAAATTCGAGCGATTTTTGACAGCCCAATTACTTTGCCGTTGGGAATGTAAGCAACGTGTGCTTTGCCAATAATTGGCAGGATGTGATGTTCGCAGGAACTGAAAATATCAATGTCCCGCACTAATACCATTTCGTTAGCATTCTCTGTGAACACCGCTCCGTTGAGCAGTTCGTCGAGAGATTGACGATAACCTCCAGTTAGAAACTGCAAGGCTTTGACAACTCGTTTCGGTGTATCTCGTAACCCTTCACGGTCTGGGTCTTCTCCCAATCCTAGCAGCAATGTACGCACTGCTTGTCTCATTTCTTCATCTGAGACAGGGGGTTGAGATTGAGTAGGAATTGATGACACTACACCATTTGGAGAAGTCAGTTCTGGGCGAGTAGATAAAGTCATGCTTGCAGTTTGTGAGAATGTTTAACAGTCGGTATTGACTTTTGGTTGCTACCTGATTATAACAAGATTTACAAAATGTAATATTAAAATATTGAGATTTTTTTGGATGAGTTTTATCGATATAAATGTAAAATTTGCCGTTAGTATTTACACGATTTGTGAACAGCAAAAATTGCAACCACTAACGGCGAAATTAAATAGATATCTCCCCAAAAAATTGTCTTGAACAGGCATCCTGCCTGTTCCACACTAAATATTGTCGATACCTAATGTAAAATGTGTCGGCTAGAATCCTGGACGTGATACTTAGATTGATGAAATCTTAAACTAAGCAACTGTTAAGTTGTTCTCGAATTTGAGCAGTATCTAAGTTGCGGCCGATGACTACGAGTTGATTTTTGGGTGGAGTCAACCATTCGTAAGCGTTTAATTCATAGCGCGCGCCGCTAAGTTGAAAAATGTGTCTCATCGGACTGTCTTCAAACCAGAGAATGCCTTTTGCTCGAAATACATCTAAGGGCATTTCTTCGGTGAGAAATTCTTGGAACTTGTGGAGATAAAAAGGTCGATCGCTCTCAAATGATAGCGAAACAAATCCGTCATTGTCTAAGTGATTGGAGTGATGTCTGTGATGGTGATGTTCGTGATGATGTTCGTGATGATGATCCTGTTCGTGATGGTGTTCGTGATGCTCGTGTTTTTCCTCTGCTTCAACACTATCAAAAAGATCGGCTTGTGTTAAACCTACACCCAAAATTAAGGGTAAAGGAACTTCACCGTGTTGAGAGTGGAGAATTCTCGCTCCTTCCTTAACTGTGCGAATGTAAGCTTCTAACTCTTCTACTTTTGCTTGAGGAGCTAAATCAGTTTTGTTCATCAGCACAATATCTGCAAATGCCACTTGTTTTAAAGCTGCTTCGCTGTCAAAATGTTCGGGAGTGAATGTTTCGCTATCGACTACGGTGAGTACAGAATCTAAACTGGTTAAATCCCGCAATTCAGTGCCTAAAAATGTCAATATGATCGGTAGAGGATCGGCAACTCCGGTGGTTTCAATCACCATGCAGTCGATGGGTTCTTCCCGTTCTAAAACTCGGTAGACGGCATCGACTAAGCCTTCGTTGATGGTACAACAAATACAGCCGTTGCTCAATTCTACCATGTCATCTTCGGTAGAAATTAAAAGCTGCGAATCGATGTTGATATCGCCAAATTCGTTAACTAAAACTGCTACTTTTAAATCTTGGCGGTTTTTGAGTATTTGATTGAGTAAAGTAGTTTTTCCGCTGCCGAGAAATCCGGTAATTATAGTTACTGGCATTCCTTTTTTGGGAAAATCGGAAATTAAATCTGGGGTTTGTACAGCGAGATTAGTCATTATTCCTCGTTGATTAATTGTAGAAGCCCTGCTGTCAATTTGGAACGCCACTCGGCGTCCCAAGGCAATTGTCGTTAGCGCAGTCCTCGAAGAGGATCGCACTTGATAGCTGAAATCCAGGCGATACGGGCGATCGCACTAGACTAAGTATGATAATCATTCTCATGATATCTAAAATGTGCTGTAAGCGCAAGCCCTAGAATTATTGCTCAGCTAGCTGATGACTCTTGAACACTTGACTGTCATCTCTTTTCCAGATTAATCCCATGTTACAAACGGGAATTTAAAACAATGTATTGAGGGCGAGTGCGATCGATAATTCCCTCCTGCTCCAGCCGACACATCAGGCGCGTGACGGTAATCCGCGTAATTCCCATCGCCTCAGAAATCTCCTGGTGAGTCAATCTCAGATCGATTAAGATTCCTTGTGCTACTTCCCGACCAAATTTTTTTGCCAACCAAGCTAATAGTTGCACCAATCTATCCCGCAGATATTCGCTACGCACAATGCAGAAAAATTCTTGAGTTTGCTGAAAGTGTCTGAAAATTTCATCTAAGGATTGATAGCACAAATTTTGAGGAATGTAACTCACTTCTACATGAGTTTTGCACTCAATTTGATAAGGTTCAATGCCTGACAGCGAGTGACCGAGTACGTCTCCAACTCCCCAATATCCGAGGGTTATTGGTGTTCCCTGTTCGCTCCAGGTCATGGTTCGGACGGCTCCCCGTTCAATTCGCAGTAAGCCGTTAAAGGGCATGGGTACTAACTGACGGCAGGTGAAAGTCTGCTGTCTGAGATTAGAGTACAAGGCTGGAGTGTAGGTTGAAAGAGTCATAGGATTTAGGTTTAGCGCGATCGCTACTTTGGATACTATTACAGTCTAAGTTAATTGATAATCTATATCAACTAGCTGGAAATTCCAATTCCGGAGTCAAGAAGGTTGAAACCCTTTGCGGGTGCTGTAAGAGACGTTTCGGAACTTGACTGTATCGGTATCTGGGTCGTACAGGGTATAAGTTGCTCGATCGGCGATCCGCCCGACATTCCCAACTCCGATCGCCCTTCGTGCAGTTGCAGACACGGTTCCAGGAGGCTCCTGGGAGTCCAAAGTCATTACCCAGTTATTGAGAATAGTTGGCTGTAATTGATACTCAAATGCTAAGCCCGATCGCCCGCAAAACAAATTATTAGCATCAGCACGGATTACGCGATCGAGCATCACAGGCGGCGGAGTCTCCGGGGTAAGCTCATCAGATGCGCTAACGGTACTCCCATGAATCAACAAACAATCCAATTCATGAAAACCAAAATTCAAAGAGCGCAACCACTCTACAGTTTTTCGGCTGACAGAATCCCAGAGCAACTTAATCGTCTCAGCACCGTATTTTTGTTGCAATTCTGTCGCATCAGGGCTAGAACCTATTCCATATAAGTTAAAACACTGTTCTTCCCACCACCCGATACAGATTTGAGGTGCGATTTCTCCTCGTTTGGGCGATCGAACTCGCTGCACTAATTTTTCGCAATCGGGATTCGGGCCGACTAAATCGCCTAAAATATACAATTCGTCAACGCGAATTCTCAGGCGTTTTATGTCAGCTAGTACAGCTTCGTAAGCTATCAAATTCCCTTCGATTCCTGTTAATATTGCCCAGTTTTTCATTGTTTATTGTTGTTGATACTAAAGGTTTTTTTCGGAGATTGTTTTGAACGAACCGCGAAGGCGCAAAGGACGCGAAGTAAGATAAAGGAAAAAGTTCTGAATCTCTCCTTTACTCTTAGTCCGCGTCGGCGGACTTCGTTTTTGTAGTAGCGGTTTCAACCGCCGATTCATATCGTTTCTGGTTGCATTGGAATGATTGAATTGTCAATTGTCAACTGTCAACTGTCAACTGTTTATCTATCTCTCACAAACATGAGTTGGATCGTCAGCTCTTTCGGCATATTCCAAACCTCTAGCCAAACGCCAAGCAAAAATCGGCGGCAAACCTTTTTCAATAATTGCAGCGCAAGTAGTTTGATAGTCATATTCCACTTCTCGCAATATCACCTGTTGCGCGTCAACATCATAAATCACATAGGTAGCATTCGGTCTACCGTGGCGCGGTTCTCCTACAGAACCAACATTCACAATCCGCTTTAAAGGAGCAGTAAAACTTAAATCTTTATCTACTTCAATGCTCGGCCCGCTGACTCTAACCTGCATATTTCCAGCATCTAAAGTACGGACATATGGTACATGAGTGTGACCGCAAAACAGCACATCAGCACCCGCAGAAAATACCCGCTCTAAGGCAGAAAAAGCATCCATTGTCGGCAGTAAATATTCATGATTGCTGTGAGGGCTACCGTGAACAAAACACATATTGTCTTCTCGCAGACTGTGTGGCAAAGTGGCTAAATATTCTCGCGTTTCTGGGAAGATTTGATTGTTAGTCCATTCGTGAGCTAATTTGCCTCTTTTTTCGGCTAAAACTGAGGGATAGCTACATTCGCAGGAGTTCAAACCTTCGACAATATCTTCATCCCAACAGCCGACGCAAGTGGGAATGTCGAGCGATCGAATCATTTCTACTACGGCGTGGGGATTGGGGCCGTAGCCGACTAAATCTCCGAGACAAAAGATTTTGTCGGCTTGTTGTTCGTCAATATCTGATAAAACTGCATTTAAGGCTTCATAGTTGCCATGAATGCAGGACATAACTGCTATTTTCATTCTGTTTCTTCTCCTAATGAAAGTGATTCTTTGACTTGTTGTTGGTAATTCAACATGATTGTTTCCGACAGACAGCAATCTTCTAGGGTTTGTCCTAATGCTGTTTCATCGAGATTTTCGCCGACTATTTCTATGCCGCTAAATCTTTGGGGACGGCCTTCGAGCCAGCGGGGAAGTGGCAATTCTTCGTGGGCAGTTTCTTGGAATTTCGCGGCGAAGTCGAAGTAGAAAGAACGCCCATCGGCTATGTCAAAAATGCCTTTGGCTCGGTGGATTTTGCCGTAGGCTCCTTGGGTCATTTCTTCGTACCAAAACAGATCGAGGCTGGCTGGATCGAGGACTTGTCCGCTGGCGGGGCTGCGCCAAATTGATAGTTTTTCCGGTTCGCCGCTAACGGCTATGCCCTCTACAATTACATCCGCCCATTGATGCCATTCGGTGTTTTTGATGTCTGGTGGTACGACAGCGAATCGGCGACTGGGGAAGCTTTGAAGCAGGTTTTCTATTGATGTTAATTGTAGGTAAAATCCCAGTTCAATGTAAGCTGAAACGCCGTTGTTTAGGTGTTTCGCGAACTCGGATTCTTGGCCGTCTGTCAGGATGGTGATTTGGGGGAATTCGGCGACGATGCAGGTTTGGTCGATCGGCACATTGCCGGTTCCGGGACACCAATACAGTACGGGTGCTGTCTCGACGGCTATCTGCTGTCGAATCCAGGTTGTTTTGCCACTTCCGGGCGGGCCCGCTACGGCGGTGATTGTAGGTTGACTCATAATACAATGATAATCGTTCTCAGTCAAATTAGCTCTTAGATATTTAGATTTAATTTGGCGATCGCACCCGATGCCCCTCCATAAGAGAGGTAGAGCCTCCGAACATCGGTTCCAATAATCCGATTTCCCGCGTGCCTGCCCTACACTAGATCTCTTGCAAAAATCGTTTTAATCAAATTTTGGAACGGGCAAGATGCCCATTCCACAGAAAAAAAAATTGTGGAACGGGCATCTTGCCCGTTCCTAGCTATTTTGCAAGAGGTCTACTATAATCGGGGCATCACTCCAGGAAGAAAGAAGACTTTATGCCAGCAGAAAGTTCGTATCAAGCCAGTACGTACAATCTGGAACTTGACGCAGAAATCCAGCGATTAAAAGCTCAAGTTGTGCTCAGTTGGGAAAAAGAAGCACGCACCTTAAAGTGGTTCGGTTTAGCCGACGGGATGAATGTTTTAGAAGCGGGTAGCGGGCCGGGATTTTTTACCGAACAACTTTTAAAATTACTGCCAAACAGTTTGTTAACAGCCGTAGAAATCGACCCGGTATTGCACGAGAAAGCTCTAGGATATTTGCAGGACAAAGGAGGCGATCGCGTGAATCGCATTCAAGCATCGATCGCAGATACTGGTTTAGAGGATAATACATTTGATTTTGCGATCGCCCGTTTGCTATTTGTTCACCTCCCAGATCCCGTCGCAGCAGCCAGAGAAATCTTCCGCATCTTAAAACCGAGTGGTAAACTGGTGATTATCGATAGCGATGCGGATCTATTTTGGCTGACAAATCCACCTTGGTCAGTCGAGATTGTCCGGGAGAAATTCAAACAGGTGATGGCCTCTCGGGGCGGTAATTTATGCGTAGGGCGAAACCTGTGCCGCATTCTGAAAGAAGCTAAGTTTGGTAACGTCGATTTAGAAGCCGTTGTCAGCCACAGCGATATCATCGGCATTCAAGCCTTTGAACCTTTGCTGGACTCCGGGCCGATTTTACAAATGGTCAAACAAGGGCTGATTTCCGAGTCGGAAATAGAGAGTTATCTAATTTCCCGGGATGAGTTTGCCGCTGCGGGCGATCGATCGATGATGAGTTTTTGGTTGATGGCTTGCGGGAAAAAACTCAATAGATATCTCCCATAATTTTTGTGGAACAGGCATCCTGCCTGTTCTTGAAGCTCTTTTTGCCAAATGTCTAATAGAAATATCGAATAACTCTCAAGTCGGGGGCGGGTTTATGAGATTGTCGATTATTGGCAATTATTGTTGGTGAACCCTTCTATTTTCTTCTTCTTTCTTTCTTCGTGTCCTTCGCGTCTTCGCGGTTCGTTTCTAACACAAATACCCAACCCAATTCGGCAAAACCTCCAGCGAACCATACCACCTCCCCGGAGAGCGAGGCGAATGCCAAACACCCTCCAGCACCAAATTTTCGGCCCCATCCAAAAGAGCAGCTTCAATCGGCGTAATTCCATCGCCCCAAGTTTCGCCCTTCCCCACAGTCAACTCGTAACTTTTATAGGCCAGCCAAGTTCCAAAACTAGGCTTACCAAAAACAGATTTCCCAGCAACGCAGACGTAACGCACCTGCGGGTGGAAAGCACCGGGATAATGAATTTTGACAAAATCTAGATTTTTGCGCGTCCAGCGCTCTTGAGAGACGTGTGGCGTGCCTAAACTAATTAAAGTGTTGACCCAAGGGTGAGCTTCCCACAAACCCGCATCCGACCGCACGTCGCCGTGAATTGTATAAGGCTTTTCGCCTAAATAAATCCGAGAAATCCAGCCGCCTGCGGAATGACCGATGAGATTTACTTGAGAGACGCCGTATTGCTGTAACATTTGTTTGACCGTGCGATCGAGCTTCCGCAAAATTGGCACCATCGATCGCCCGCCAAAAGTCGGCAACCAATCTGCCTTGCCCAGTGGTACTGTTACAGTTGGGAAACCGCGATCGACCAAAGATTTTTCTAATTCCCGATAGTCTGAAGCAGCAGCAAAATATCCTGGCAAAATCACGGTAGGTAATGGCATTATCAATTTTAGATTTTAGACTTTAGATTTTTCGGCCGGGGTGCTAGGATCTATTTTTCAACTTCAAAGACGCTTGCCGAAGCATCCTTTGGATGGCTAACATCTCTTGCTCGTTAAACTTTTTGCTTGGGGAATATCTACTTCTATGGCTCGCGAGCCGATTCCAACATTGTATTTTACCCTAGTTGTCGTTCACTTAGAAGACCGTTTTCTACTGGTACAAGAGCGCAAGTACGAGCAGCAGTGGTATCTGCCAGCAGGGCGAGTAGAAAAAGGCGAGACTTTGCTTGAAGCTGCTCAGCGCAATACTGTCCAGGAAGCGGGCATTCCTGTGATCGTGGAGGGAATTCTCAGGGTAGAGCATACGGTGATGCCTAGGGGCAACGTGCGCCTGAGGGTGATTTTTGTGGCTCGTCCTGAAGATAAGACGCCACCCAAGAGCAAGCCGGACGAGTTTACTTTGTGTGCTGGTTGGTATTCTCTTAAAGAGTTAGACCAGTTGTCGCTGCGCGGAGAGGAAGTTCGGGAAATGTTTCAATATATGGCAAGCGGCGCTCCAATTTATCCGATCGACTTGCTGAGCGTTGAGGGAGCTCCTTTTAAAACTTACCGCTATCGGTGGTAAAAAGAAGGAAGAAGGAAGAGGGAAGAGGGAAGAGGAAAAAAGACTTATGCAGTCAGCTTTTTAGTCATCCGTCCAAATTCCTTTCTGTAACCGAATTGGAAACAGGGGTCGATCGCAGCGGCCGATCGTGTTTAATCGATTAATGCAGTTTGCCAGCCGGGAAATGACGGTATTGCAGCGGTCTTTTTTGTGAGAAGGCACTGGCGATCGGGCAATTTCCAGGGCGATCGTGCTATGCTTGTACCTTTAAATTGCAAATTTTTTAGTTTTGACCCGCTCCCCATAAAAAAATATCGGTAACAAATAACCAATAACCAATAACCAATTCTCGATCGTCATGACTGACTCATCCTCCCTAGCCAACGCCCTTTCCGAACCGCTGCGCCAGCCTTTTTGGTGGGCAGCCCTAGCTTCTGTCGGCCTTCACGGAGTGCTCGGAGTAAGCGCCCCGACAATCTCAAACATCATCTATGGTGGTGGCAATTCCTCAAAAAACATCCCCGGTTCCGTCGGATTCGTACAACTAACTCCCGCAGAAGCCGGCCGCCTGCCACAAACCATACCACCGCGATCGTCCAATAAGCCGTTTTCGATCGCACCAGTTCCCGTTCCCACCTCCCCAAAGTTAGCTCCCCCTTTACCCCCTCCACCGGTTAACTTGCCCGCCCTGCCACCGGGAATGCCACCTCCTGGATTCTTTGCGCCTCTCGATCCCCCTCTCCCGCCATTAACTGCCCCAGCCGCCCCGCAGTCACAAACTTCAGTTCCAACGGTCAAACCCCCCTCTCTCAAAACACCAACTTTCGTCCCCCAAGGGCCTCCCAGCGGTTTGATTTTCCCGCCATTACCCGGTAATTTCGATCGTAATATCCCCCCACCGCCACCAGGAGTAACAGGATTGCCCCAGCTTCCTGGCGGCACCTCCGAAGATGAGGCAGAGACTCTCAAAAGGGTTATAGCCAGTAGAGGCGGACTCCCGCTATTCCCAGACGGAGCTCCAGTCTTTACCCCGGAATTCCCCATTGGTGGCAGGAATTCTGGGCCCGATGGAGTACCGAAATTGACTCAAAAAGATCCCAATAAACGGAATCTCATCGCAGAAACTCCCGAAGAAAGAATCAGGAGGCAACAATTTGACCAGGGACAGCAACAGCTAGAACAGCAGGGAGTTCCCGGTTCAAACTTACCCAAGGACAGAGAGACATTGCTGGCTGCTGCTAATACCTATGTTGCTTTGTTTAATGACTTCAAAAGAGCTTACCCCGACTTGGAAATGACGGGGCCGACTCCTGTGACTGTCGCTTATCCCAAAGAAGCTTGCTCGCAAAAACTCGAAGGAACAGCAGTTTTCGGAGCAGTTGTCAGCCCTCAAGGTTTGCTCAAGGCAGAGCCTAAGCCGATCGTCCCCACAGGTTACGGTATTCTCGATACTGTGGCTAAAACAGCGATTATTAACCCTAATCTGACATTTCAAGCAGCCAGCACCCACAAGCTTTACCAGTTGGCTGTCGCGTTTAAATACGACGAAAAAGTTTGCAGTGGCATTCCTGTCACCCCATCCACAACCCCAACCAGGCCCACAGGCCCGCAGCCGCTAGCGCCAGCCCCGACAGCACCCAAGCCAACAGGCGAACAGTCCCCAGCCCCTGCGGAAGTGAAACCCCAGTTTGAGAAGCCACCGGCGCCCTCTAACAAGCCGCAACCAGGGGCCCAACAGTCGCCACAGCCCTCACCAAAACCCGCAACCAAACCGTCGCCCTCACCTCAACCGAAACCCGCCGCCGAACAATCTCCTTCTCCCCAACCGAAACCAGCCCCCGAACAGTCCCCGCAGCCAGAAGCTGCACCTTCTCCCGCCGCTGAAGTGTCCCCCTCCCCAGAAGCTGCGCCTTCTCCCGCCGCTGAAGTGTCTCCCTCGCCAGAAGCTGCGCCTTCTCCGGAATCTACGCCTTCTCCCGCCGCCGAAGTTGCGCCTTCTCCTGCGCCTTCTCCTGCTACGGCCAATTAATTGTTAATTGGGTGGGAATTGGTATTTGGTAATTGGCGATCAGTCAGTAGGGTGCGTCAGTTGCAATATTTGTTGCCTAGCAAACCAATTTATATTTGCTGGCGCACTCTACATTTTTAACTGGATCTGACCTAAAAAAATCCCACCCAATTACCAATTCCCCATGCCCCATGCCCCATGCCCTGGGAAGGCCAATCCCTCCGCTTCACCCAATTCCCCATGCCCCATGCCCCATGCCCCATGCCCTCTCAATTGTATTGGACTTTATACATTTGGAATAAGTCGCCGTTTTGTTTTTTTACTACTTTAGCGCCTGCCACTTTAATCATTTTTTCCCAGTCTTCTATTGTCTCTAAGAATACTTCGCCTGCTCGATAAGTTTCCAGAATTGCCCAATCTTCTGCTAGAGGTGCATTGGGATTGAGGACATCAAACACAAAATGACCGCCTGGTTTTAATACTCGCTTCACTTCTGCCATGACAATAGCCCAATAATCTATGGGAAAATAGCAACTAAAGCCTGTGGCGATGCACAAGTCAAATTGATCCTCTTCGTAATTTAAGCGATGGGCGGGAGCCAATTCTACGCCTTTAAATAGCTTGGAATTAAGTTGAGGGCCGCGAGCGTTTAAGGCATCTCGGGCGGCGCTGCTGATTTCTTGACCGTAAAAAAGGGCTTCCCAATCCCGCCAAGGATAGATCAGAAAGCTGACTCCGCAGCCAATATCTAAACAGCGCTGATTTTTTTGGGGTTTGGCAATTTTCCAGAAGGGAGAAACTGTTTTTTGTTGCAGGGTTCCGGCGACTGATTCCAGGAAAATCGGCATTGCTTCGACTTCTTCGGGTAAGGCGAATGCTTCTCCTCGATATTCGCGATCGAACCGAGATGCAACCTGCGATAGTAAAGCTTGCCAGCTATCTGATTTGTCTTTGGCAAACCAAGTCTGCTCTTGACCTGCTGCTGGGCGTTCCGACTTTTTAGACATTCTTTAATTACCAAGAAATTGGGTCTAAAGCCCCGTCCTTCTAGGACGGCTTTAATTTTTTAATTATTGCACTATTCCATTTCTATCTACCATCTTAGCCCTAGATAAGCTATTATAGAGATATGCTAAACATGACCTACGAGTACAAACTAGAACCCACTTCATCCCAATCTCAGACCTTTGACCACTGGTTAGAAGTCTGTCGCAAGGTGTGGAATTATGCTCTTAGAGAGCGGAAAGACTGGTACAACTCAAGGTCATGTGCAATCAACGCCTGTAGCCTAAAATCCGAATACATTATTCCCGTTGATAGCCCTAGACCAAACTTTGCCGTGCAGTGCAAATCTTTGACCACCGCTAGACAAAGTAATTCAGAGCTAAAAACTGTCCACTCCCAAGTATTGCAGCAAGTTCTCAAGCAATTAGAGAAAGCCTTTACTTCTATGTGGGAATCAGGTTTTGGCTTTCCGAGGTTTAAGAAGAAAGGCAGAATCAGAAGTTTCCTGTTCCCTACTCCTAATCAAACCGTAGTAATCGGGAATAGGATTAACCTACCCAGTATTGGCTTAGTTAAGTTCAGAGATTCTAGACCTATCCCTGATGGTTTTGTAGTCAAGCAAATCAGAATAGTTAAAAGAGCCTCTGGATACTTTGCCATGTTAGCTTTAGCTCTAGATGTAAGTATCCCTACTACCATGCCTCATGGCTATGCCCTAGGAATCGATCTAGGTTTAGAGAAATTTCTCGCTACCTCCGATAATGAACTAGTTGCCAGACCTAAATTCTTTGTGGATGCTCAACGCAAGCTGAAATCGCTGCAAAAAGTAGTCAGTCGCAAAAGAATCGGGTCAAAAAACTGGCAAAAAGCTCAAAAAAAAGTAGCAAGATACCATCAACATATCAGTGACAGTAGGAAGGATTTCCATTTCAAAACCGCCCATCATCTCTGTAATCAAGCAGGAATGATATTTGCTGAAGATTTGAATGTCAAAGCAATGGCAAAAGGGATGCTCTGCAAGCACACTCTAGATGCGGGATTTGGACAATTTCTATCTATTCTGGAATATGTTTGTTTCAAGAAAGATGTATTTTTATTAAAGGTAGATAAAAATGGTACATCTCAAACCTGCCCTCAGTGCCAGACTCATACAGGAAAGAAGCCTTTGAGCTTAAGAATTCATCAATGTCCTGAGTGTGGATATGAAGCAGATAGAGATGTAGCAGCAGCGCAGGTAGTAGTCCAGCGTGGGCTTGCAGCGGTAGGGCATACCGTCAAGATGCTTTCAGAGGGTAAAGCTACTAGGCTCCCTGTGATGAAAGAATCCCCGTCTCTTTAGAGCGGAGAGTGTCAACTTCTAGAGCCTTTGAGTGCTTTTGTAAAGTTTTGACGGTAAGGCTTATTAAAAATTAACGCGGGCCACAGCAGCGACAGTTTCAGCTTATTTGCAAAACTTCTGTCGAAATTAGTGCGATCGAAACCATTCCAAAATTTCCAAATACCGCCGCCGTAAGCGACTAGCAACACTAATCCAATTAACGGTTCCATTAAATAACCCCCTAAGCGAGTGATTGGATTTTTCGTCAGCGAGCCTGTATCGCTATTCTTAATCTATCATTTTTCAACTGCTCTGGTGCAGAGATACGCCCTTGTAATTCTACCTTCAGCTAGAGACTTGAAAATCCCCGATCGCCACAGACTGAAAAATATAGCAGAAGGAAGAAGGAAGAAGGAAGAAGGAAGAAGGAAGAAGGAAGAAGGAAGAGGGAGGAAGGAAGAGGGAGGAAGGAAAAAACAAGAAGCAATATTCAGCAAGGGTTTCAGCAATTAAGAACAGTCCAGTCGTCGGCTGCGGTTGCTATAAAAGCCAAGCAGATACCTTTCAGGGTGCAAGATGCAAGAAACGACTTCTGGCAAAAGTCGATGATTCTGAGGATTTACGCAACATTCCCTACAAATTGGAGTTCTATCGCGCCCTTTCTCAGCTTCCACCCAAAAGTTGAAATCGGTGGCTGTTGGGCGACGGCTTCTCCTTCCTGGATTTCTGAGACGTGGGATAACTCAAAGATAATTAACACTGATAGTTAGTACCCCACAGGTTACAGCAGGCAAGCTTTTTCTAGCGGACAATAACGGTAGAGAGGTTTCTAAGTAAGGAGGATTGTTTATGCGTGCTGTGCTGATGGCTGGGGGGTCGGGAACGAGGCTCAGACCTCTGACGTGCGATTTACCTAAACCGATGGTGCCGATTCTGAATCGCCCGATCGCAGAACACATTATCAATTTGCTAAAAAGGCATAATATTACGGAAATTATTGCGACGCTGCACTACCTTCCCGATGTCATGCGCGAATATTTTACTGACGGCAGCGAGTTTGGCGTTCAAATGACCTACGCTGTGGAGGAAGACCAACCGCTGGGTACGGCTGGTTGTGTCAAAAATATTGCGGAATTGCTCGATCGAACTTTTCTGGTCATCAGCGGCGATAGCATCACAGACTTCGACTTGACAGAAGCTATCAAATTTCACCGCAGCAATAAATCCAAAGCTACGTTAATTTTAACTCGCGTTCCCAACCCAATGGAATTCGGGGTAGTAATTACGGAAGAAAATCACCGGATCAGTCGCTTTCTGGAAAAGCCTTCTAGCAGCGAAATTTTCTCCGATACCGTCAATACCGGCACTTACATTTTAGAACCGGAAGTATTGGACTACCTGCCGGCAAATCAAGAGTGCGACTTCTCGAAAGACTTGTTTCCGCTGCTGTTGGAAAAAAACGAGCCGATGTACGGTTACATCGCGGAGGGTTACTGGTGCGATGTGGGCCAGTTGGATGTTTACCGGGAAGCTCAGTATGACGCATTGCGGGGAAAGGTCAAACTGGATTTGAGCTACTACGATGAAGTTCGATCGGGACTTTGGGTAGGTCAAAATACTTTTATTGACGATAGCGCGATCGTCGAAACACCGGCGATGATCGGCAACAATTGCCGGATTGGAGCCCGAGTTAAAATCGATGCCGATACGGTCATCGGAGATAATGTCACAGTCGGGGCCGACGCCAATCTCAAACGTCCCATTGTCTGGAATGGAGCAATTATCGGCGAAGATGCTCATCTCAGGGCCTGCGTGATTTGCCGCAGTACCCGCGTAGACAGGCGCGCCCACGTCCTCGAAGGTGCTGTCGTCGGTTCAATGTCCATTGTCGGAGAAGAGGCGCAAGTCGGCCCTAGCGTGCGAGTCTGGCCGAGCAAAAATATTGAATCCGGCGCTCTGTTGAATCAAAATTTAATTTGGGGAGAACAAGCTAAACGGAATTTGTTCGGCCAGCGGGGCGTTCAAGGACTGGCCAATGTGGATATTACCCCGGAATTTGCCGTTAAATTGGGCGCGGCTTACGGCTCAACTTTGAAACCAGGGGCTTCGGTATCGGTTTCTCGGGATCAGCGCAGTATTTCGCGGATGGTTTCGAGATCTTTGATTGCGGGTTTGATGTCGGTGGGAATTAATGTAGTCAATTTGGAATCGACGGCAATTCCGATCGCGCGCACGGTTTCGTCTACGATCTCAATTGCTGGCGGCATTCACGTTCGGATTTCGCCCGATCGCTCCGACCACATTTTAATTGAATTCTTCGATATCAAAGGTATCAATATCACTAAAGCTGCGGAGAAAAAAATCGAGGGCGCTTATTTTAAGGAAGATTTACGCAGGGCTCTGATTCCCGAAATTGGAGATATGTCGTACTTTAACCAAGCACTCGACGTTTACAACCGGATGTTTGAGCGGCAGATGAATGTTGAGGCAATTCGCTACAGCAATTCTAAGGTGGTGATCGATTACGTTTACGCGGTTTCCGGAGCAATTCTGCCGCAAATGCTCGCCAAATTCGGCTGTGATGCGGTGGTACTCAATGCTAGTCTCAAGCAGACTTCTCTGAGCAACGGAGAACGGGAATATTTGCTCGACCAACTCGGCCGGGTGGTAAAAGCACTCAGCGCTAATTTTGGCGTGCAGGTGTCTGCGAACGGCGAACAGCTCATTTTGGTAGACGAGTCGGGAATAGCGATTCGTGGGGAAATGCTGACGGCGCTGATGGTAAATTTGATGCTGACTTCCCATCCCAGAGGTACAGTAGTAGTACCGGTGAATGCGTCTTCTGCGGTGGAGGCGATCGCCCGCCGCTATCAAAGCAAGGTAATCCGCACTAAGGCAAACCCAAGTGCATTGATGGAAGCCTCTAACAGGAACCCGAATGTGGTTTTGGGCGGTAGCGGCAATATGGGTTTTATTTTCCCGCAATTGCATCCGGGGTTTGACGGAATGTTCTGCATTGCTAAAGTGATAGAAATGATGACGATTCAGGAGCGATCGCTCGGACAGATCAAAGCGGAACTTCCCCGCGTCACCCACCGCAGTTACAGCGTCCGCTGTCCTTGGACGGTAAAAGGTTCGCTCATGCGGCATTTGGTAGAAACTCATTCGCCCGATCGTTTAGAATTAATAGATGGAGTGAAGATTTTTAACTACAGCGACGACAATTGGGTATTAGTTTTGCCCGATGCTAGCGAACCCACCGTTCATATCTTCGCCAACAGCGAGGACAGAGATTGGGTATCTGAAACTTTGAAAGAGTACCGCGCCCTCGTTCACGATTTTGTGACCCAAAGCGAAGAGGCGGTTCGACAAGATAAATTTGGTAATGGGTAATTGGGAATTGGGAATTGGGAATTGGGAATGGGTAATCGGTAATGGGTAATCGGGTATTATATTATGTCCGGTTATGCAACGATAATTCAGTTCTTAGTAAGGACTTTAGTCCTTATTAATTCATATATAAAGAGAGGACTAAAGTCCTCACTACAAACCCTCGCTTTCCCAATGACTAATTCCCTCTTTGCCCAATTCCCTCTTTGCCCAATGCCCAATTCCCAATTCCCAATTCCCAATTCCCATTTAAGTTATGAATAGCTGCATTTTAATGGCGGAAATAATTCAACAACCGCAACTCCGTTATACTCCAGACAATCAACTTCAAATCGCTGAGATGCTGGTGCAGTTTCCAGGGTCGAGACCTGAAGATCCGCCAGAACATTTGAAGGTGATAGGATGGGGCAATTTAGCTCAAGAAATTCACGACAAATATCGCGAGGGCGATCGCGTGATTATTGAAGGGCGGCTGGGTATGAATACGATCGACAGAGATGGTATCAAAGAAAAGCGCGCTGAACTGACAGCCCAAAGAATTTACACTCTCGGCGCCGATGCTATGAGCGCTGCACCCGCAGCTAGAACCGCCCCCGAACCCGCTCAAATTCGCGACACCGCCCCGGCTAATGTGCCGAGCAATGTGGTTCCCATGAGTTCCCGAGGCCGCAGTTCTAACAGCGCTCCAGCCCCTGCTAACCGCCCGTCTAGTTCGGATTGGAACTCGCATCAGTCTTCGGACTCCGATCGCAAGTCTGGTTCCTCTAACGAAGCTGACAATCCCGATTACGATCCGATTCCGTTTTAAGAGCCGATTCCGTTTTAAGAGCCGACGGCGAATAGATCCGACGGCGAATAGATCCGACGGCGGTTGAAACCGCGTCTACACAGGCAAAACCCGCCTCCGCGGGTTGAAAAACGGGTGGTTAAATTTACGTTATTTTCTTCAGTCTGCGGAGGCAGACTTCGTTTTTGTAGACGCGGTTTCAACCGTACGTCATCGTTTGTAGACGCGGTTTCAACCGTACGTCTTGGTTTGTAGACGCGGTTTCAACCGTACGTCATCGTTTGTAGACGCGGTTTCAACCGCCGTTTGATCCGATCGCACAATTTCCCGATCCGATCGCACAATTTCCACCCCAAAAACGCGAGCAAACTCAGCAACAACGATCGCCCTAACTCGATCGACCTCAATCCCCGGAATAAACTGCTCTAAACTACCAATCGGTCGATCGGGAATCCCGCAAGGTACAATTTGCCCAAAACCTGCCATATCCGGGCAAACATTCAAAGCAAAACCGTGCATCGTAATCCAGCGACTGACTTTAATGCCGATCGCACCCACCTTGCACCCATCCACCCAAACCCCAGTCATTCCCGGAACCCGCGAACCCTTCAGCCCGCAAACTTCCAGCACTCCCAAAAGCACTTCCTCCAACTGCCGCAAATACCAGTGCAAATCCTGCTGGTGGCGGCGCAAATTTAAAATAGGATAGCCCACCAACTGGCCAGGACAATGGTAAGTCACCTCCCCGCCCCGCTCAACTCGGTGCAACTCCGCATGAGTTTGGCTCGGGTCAAACTTCAGAAATTCCAACTTCGATCCCAGCCCCAAAGTATAAACCGGCGGATGTTCCAGCAAAATCAGCACATCAGGCAAATCTGGATTGTCCCGGCGCTCTTGCACCAGTTTTTGCTGGATTTCCCAAGCTTGGGAGTAGGGTACTTGTCCCCAATCGAGGAGCAAGCACGGTTCGGGGATCGCAGGTTGATGAATGAGAGGGGAAATCATGAAAAAAATCAACAGTGTTTTTACGGAATATTTACGCAGTTAAAATCAAGAATTGTCAACATATGAAAAAAGATTTGGAAGATAAGTGTTTTCTAGAATACATAGTGCTATTGTATAAACTATACCCACGTTACAGAAGGGAGGGAGCTCTATGAAGCTTGTTATCCAGGGTAAAAATATAGAAATCACCGATGCCATTCGCGAGTACGTCAATCAAAAAGTTGAAAAGGCAGTTAGCCATTTTCAAACTTTGACGACGGAAGTGGATATCCATCTATCGGTGGCTCGTAACCCCAGGATCAATCCTAAGCAGACTGCTGAGGTGACTATCTATGCTAACGGCAGCGTGATTCGGGCTGAGGAAAGCACGGAAAGCCTGTATGCTAGCATCGATTTGGTCGCAGACAAGATAGCTCGTCAACTGCGGAAATTTAAGGAAAAACGCCACGACAACAAGACCCAGAGTAGTGCCAAAACGGTTACGGCAGTTGAAGAACATCCTGTAGTAGCAGATTTGATTGGCGATCGAACTCCCGAACTTCCACCCGAAGTAGTACGGACAAAGTATTTTGCCATGCCTCCAATGACTGTGCAAGAAGCTTTAGAACAATTGCAGATTATCGACCACGATTTCTATATGTTTCAGAATGCAGAAACAGGCGAAATTAATGTGCTTTACGAACGCAAGAGTCAAAGCGGCTATGGAGTTATCCAGCCTCGCAATGCTAACGGCCACGGTAATAGTAAGAATGGCAAAACCGCCCACAACGTAGCACATGAAAAATCAGGTGCTGCGAAAGGTTAGATAATTGCTAATAGCAAAGAGAGGACTAAATTCCTCTCTTTGTCTTACTCTTCCTCTGTGTTCTCTGCGCTCTCTGCGGTTAAATCAATCCGATCCAATCATATCTAACCTTTAATACCTTCCAAAGTTTTGAGAGACTCAGCAACGTGCGCCTTAAAATCCAGCATTGAGTCAAAAATATGCTTGACAACACCTTGTTTGTCAATGACGTAAGTGACTCTACCGGGCATAATCCACATGGTAGCTGGAACCCCGTACAATTGCCGCACTTTATTGCCAGTATCGCTCAACAATGTGAAAGGTAACTGATATTTGGTAGCAAATTTTTGGTGAGACTGCTGCGAATCATCGCTAATCCCAATTACTTCTGCACCTGCGTCTTTGAAAACTTCATAACTATCACGAAAAGCGCAAGCTTCCGCAGTACATCCGGGCGTGTCATCTTTGGGGTAAAAGTAGACGATGACATTTTTTTTGCCTTTAAAATCCTTGAGACTGACTGATGAGCCAGTTTGAGATAATAAGCTAAAATCCGGTGCGATGTCTCCTACTTTGACAGTCATATTTATTTAAGTGAGTGTTTTGTTTATTGATTATTATACGGTAGTTACGGGAAGAGGATTTTGAACCGCAGATGAGGGCGGATGAACGGAGATGAACGCAGATGGGTTAATTGGCATCTTTTGATAAAATCAAGTTGAGCACGTTCAACTCGTTGGAGCTCAACAGGTACTTATCTGTGAACATCTTGGCTCGACTTTGTTCTAAACTGTAGCTTCTAAACACTATAAATGGGAAGTCTTGGTACTTGTGTCCGATCGGCATTACACTATCTACAGGATACATTTCTCGCATATAAGCCGACAAAATATCCCGAAACTGCCTGTCTTCCGGTTCCTCCAGCCCGCTGTCAGCAAAATACTCCTGCATTTCCTCCCCGCTAACGAAAGCAAACAGCGGTATGGCATAATAGCGATCGAACTGTTGGCTGAGTTGTTCAAAATACTGAGTTTTCTCCACATCGCTGTTCAGAAATTGCAAAAGCTCGATCGCACCTCCTCTTATAGCCGATCGTACATTCTCCGGGTACGACTTGCTATCCCTAATTAGACGCATTTTTTGCAGCAACCCATTATCTCTACATTTCTGAATTTGTTCGCGTAGTCGCATCTGGTATTTTTCCAGCAAATTTTGATTAGCTAGAGGCACTACCAACAAACTACCACAAACATGACCAATCTCTAAATTATCATAACTCAGCAAACCATCCAGCGGATTACACTTTTCCAAAAACTTCTTGTTAAAATCATCCCGCATTTCCAGATAGGAATCGCCCTTGTGACGAGAGTTATCAGAATTTGTCAAAACAAACTCCCCACGCCCCAAAAGCTCTTCTAGACTTGTATAAACCTCCTTTAGCAACCTATTTCCTCGGATGCTTTCGCTCTTTAGCGTTTTAATCAGAGAAGCCATCTTGTTACTAAAAGTATCTCCCACTGCGGAAACCGACTTACCACCAATCGGAATCATCACAAACTTTTCCCTACCTAAATAACCATATCCGACAATTCGCGTCATCACCGCCGTCTTCAGAATTAGCAGTAAATTCAACAAACTCAACTTACTTTCTTGTAGGGAAAGTTCCGCATCATCAGCGTAATAAACTGCTGTATCAGACACGTAAAAAACTAACTCCTTATCTTCACCATCAAGAGTTTTCCCCTGTTTATCTTCGCCGCGCCCCCGATAAATTACCTGTATCACTTCCATCAGATTTTTCTCAATCTGGAAGTGAGCAATATCAACTAAAATGTGCTTCGTTTTCGGAAAAGATAAGCCGCGACTTCCAGATGCAGTCATAAAGATTACTTTAGCTGTATCTTTGCACTCTTGTATTTTTGCTTTCTCCTCTTCCGAGATATTCGCATGAATTTCTAGATAATCTTCAAACTGATTAAATTCTCGTTTTTTTTGAATTTTATCAATCAATTCTGCCAATCTTCGCTTATTTTGAATATAGACGATAATTTGTTGGACATCAGCTTTGGCTAATCGCTGATTGATATCCTGAATTATTTCAGACTGTACTCTTTTTACTAAATTATTATCCTCCTTTAAAGACGCATCTTCATTATATTTAACAGCTTCTACAAATACCTTATAAGTTATCTCTAAACTGCGGGCTGGATAAGAATTGGCATTAATTACCGTTGCGGCTAGCCGTTTGAATTCAAAAGGAGTAACTTGTAAAGGTTCAATTACATCCGAATTTTTAGCTAACTTTTTAAAATAGATTTTATCTGGTTCTGGGGATGTATTTTCAAGGTGTTGTTTAATCACATCAGGGTCAACAATCGAAGCATCAGCTACAATAATTTTAGTATTAAAACCATGTTGTGGCTTATGCAACTCATGCTTTTTAACCATCTTGGCAATTCCGGCTAGAAACTCAACGCCACCATCATCTCCTGTAATTTCATCTATCATAATGAAGATGTGTTTGATGCGCCTAGATATTTCTTGCATCTTAGTGGGAATGACTAATTTTTCTCGTTTGTTGTAAGTATCTTGAAATATCTGTTCTAAATAATCAAGGGTACTTTGTCGGTTTTCTTTCATCCTTAAAGATTGGATGGAAACCGTAGCTACAATATTATTAGAAGTTTGACAGTTGATTAGGCTATAAATTCCATTACAAATGCTATTTAGCACTCCCATAGTTTTGAGGCTAGCTGGTTCAATTACGGTTTCATTTTTTCTGGCAATTTGCCGCTGATAGTTTTCTTTTACTTGATTTTCTGGATTGTCTTTGATAAAATTAACCGTTTTTTGTGCAAAGTTTTCATCGCGGCTATTCGAGTTATACTTGACTGTACGCTTTCCCGAATAACTGGCGATAATATCGGAGTTTGTGTTAATACAAAATAGCCGATTGTCGCACAACAAACCAGTATTTTTATCCTTGAATTTCTCGATGATATCTAAGTTTACTTGCTTGCGGGGACTGACGTATAAGAATAGGAAGCCGTCGTCAATATGGCTTTTCAGAAAATTTGCGATCGCAGTTGTTTTACCTATTCCCGGATTCCCAGTCAAAAAGATATAAGTTGCATCAGATTGAAGCGCTTTCACAATCAATTGGGCGTGAGCATTCCTCAAATGCAAACCGCGCTCAATTTGCAATTCATCTGCCAGTTTATCTGATATAATATCAATGGAATTAACAAAATTATCGATCCGTTCAGGATGACATATAGGTTTAGTAACATTTTTGTCTATTGCTAACACAGAATCGACAAACTTTCGCCCTTCTTGGAAACTGCGAGACGCATTGAGTTCGATTACACCTAAAACTTCGGTGCGAGAATCACTAATTTCTTTGTTGGTAACTTCTTTTTTGTAAATTTCGGCGCAAGTTGTTAACAACTGAAGTTTGTCCTGGCGTAGGGAAATTGTGCTAATATTGCGATCGCCATAACCCACCACATTAAACAAAACCTCAGCATCTTGTCCCAGGATACCTGTTTGTTGCAGAAATCCATAGAAGCTGTGAGCATAGCTACCAGCTTGAATTAACTTAGTGCTTTCCTTATCCTTATACTTAAAAGCTGTGAAATAGCCTTTCAAATCCTCCGAGAAATCAACACCCAAAGTGCTAGTATCCATCCGCAGATTAGAAAACACACTTTTGGAGCGTAAATAGCTAATTTCTCTGAGCAAATACTTCCGAATCACCTCTATTTCATTGATATCCTCCGGTTTGGGAGCGAGAGTCGGAGAAAACACAGACAAATCAACGCAGAGAATTCTAAAATCATTCCCATATTGTAACAGCATCAGCGTATCAGCCTGCAAAAACTCGCCTTTTTTCGAGTAACGGCGGATGTACGAGTTAATCTGATCATCTAATAAACTAATTCTGGCAGTTGTCAACTGAGATAATAGCTGTTTAAATACTTTTTTTTCATCCTTATTGTAGGTTCTAATACTATTCTCATTACTAAAATTGCACTGACAATATACAATCTCCAACCGCCCCAAAGTCCAGCCTGTAGATTTGATGTACTCCCGGAAAAAGTTCAACCCACCAAGAAAGCCTTTTTGGACAAAAAACAAACTCCATTTCTCAGCGATTTCAGTATCTAAACTAGCCAGCAACTTAGCTTCTCTGATCATTTCCGCCATCATCTTTGGCAATTTTAGCTGCTGTAAATCCAGACGATAGGAATCTCCGAAATTATGAGCTAGCTTTTCCTTTTGGATATACGCCAGAATCCCGATATTGAATCCAACCTCAAACAGCCGTCCAAAATCTTCACTAATCATGATTGCGTACCTCCATCACCGACATTCAAGACTTCTCTTACCTTATTCAAAAAAGCCAGCGAGTTAAATTCTGCATTCCCACCCGCATGATTAAATATAGATAAAGCACCAACAGAATCATCGCCAATAATCCGCTCATAGGGATCTAGTTTCAAACTAATATTTTGGCGCGCTTCATACCTAGAAAAGTGGAAGATGGTAAGATAATGCAGCAAAGTATCTTTGATTTCACCAGCATAAATCAAATCTTCGTGAAGGTCTTGGTCATCCAGAATCCCATCATATATATGCAATAGTGTTGAGTAGGAAATCACGCCGTTGTAAAAGTTTTTTTCTCCCGGCTGCTTGACTTTAATCCCGTTAAACAAGTTGAAAAATATCACAGCTTGCTGATTGCCTTTTGCAGACAATCTTTCAAGCTCCATTGCATCTTGAATGTAAAAAGATTTGCCTTGATCGCCTAGGAAACTGCGGACAAAGTATTTATCAAAAAACATCGGATAAATTTTGATATCTCGGCGCTCTCCCTTCAAAGTTCGGAGCATTTTTTTTGACATGAAAGACAATTCCTCATCTTCCTCAGTCTTGGTAATGTGCAGCGTACTCATGTAAGGTGCTTGGGAAATATATGCGAAATGCCGATATCCTTGGTTATAAAGCTGACTCATCACATCTTCAAGAATTACAGGTTCAGTATAAAGGCGGCTGACGCTGTAATTCTCGGAAAAGGTTTTCAGCATTTCAACTTGAATTGTGCTGTCGTTTAGCTGATTGATTCCGACAACTTCTCCGATTAAGCTGGCTTGTCTTTGGAAGCGGTTTTGATTACCTCTTTTTGCATCGCTATCCCGACTGGAGACGACAATAATTGCTAACTTATCCAACTCTGGAGATAGCTGCACATTGTCGAAGCAAAACTTTTTAGGAAGGATGGAATACATCGAACTCAAACCGTTACGGACACGGAAACCATCAACTCTTTCTCTAATCCGAAATCCTTGAGAACTGGAGCGGTATTTTTCACTCAAAATGTGAGATAATGTCTTGGAAACTTTAGCCATAAATTCTTCTGACGGCGAAGGGTGTTTATGGACGCCTTCGTGAAGTCTCGCCATCGGAATAAATAAGTTTTCCGCCTTATTTTCTAGTAGTCTTCTCATGCAGACATAAGACAGCAGCAACATGGTAAACTTATAGACAAAAGCCGCCGCAGGTTGTAAGCCTTTCTCCCCACTATCTAGTCGTCTGTCGTCATAGGGAAACAAGACTAATTTAGTCTGAAAATGCTGTTTGCAAATTGCTCTAGAACGATCGGCTTTAGGTACAGAAAGTACAGGCAAAACATCGACACCTTCGATATTATACTCCATGCTGAAAGTTTGGCGTTCATCTGTGGGGAAATAACGCACATCTTCGATGGTAATATTAACTGGTAATTGACAGATTACTGTTTCGCTGACAGTCGGCGGTTCGATGGCAATATAATGGAGTGTTTGCTTATAATTTCGCTCCATAATCTCATTGAAAAATTTACCATTCGTCAAAATATTGTCAATGTTTTCTAACAGACCCATTTTGAGGGTTACGTGTCTTGTTTCTGTTCGACTTGGTAAAATTGTCTGCCGTTCCAGAAAGCCTTTCAGCATTTTCTTGAGATGGCTGATTTTGTGCTTAATATTAAACTGCTTAAACCCTTTGATCAAGTTACGAAACAGCTCTCTTTTCGCCTCGTCGTCAGAACCTTTTAGGATTGGTAATACTCTTTGTTCAAAAATTGCGATCGGGTGATGATTGAGCTCAGCTTCAGCGTCGTAGTTTTGTGCTAGTGGATCGTGGCGAGAAGCAAACACAAAATAGTAGAGCAGTGCTATTCTTAAGACCTTACGGGCGAATGTTTCGGTAATGGAATCTATAGAATCTTCCCCAATTGCTGCTTGGTGTTCTTCACTATCTGGATTTAGTAAATTTAGATAATATTCAAATGCTTCTTTTCCGCCGCGTGCTTGAACCGAGTTGTTAAATTTGATTTTGAGACCAAAAATAAATTTACGTTCGCTTTGAGGAGTATCGGTGCTTTCTCCCAAGCAACCTGCTACAATTGGGATAATTGGCAGTGCATCTAAAACTTCCGCTCTAGCAAAAATTTCTCTGTAATTAAATCGGAATCCTGCATAATTTACTTCGTATTCGCCATCGGCTTTACTGCTATCGTTGATATATTTTTCTAGCAATCTGAGCCGGCGAATCAAGTCTTCTAAATAGATGATGCCTACAGTATCTGTGCTGCTAGCGCGGATGTGTTCTAGCAGATACTCCAGATAAGTAATTTTTGCTTCTTTGTTAATTTTTCCGAGGGTTTCTTTGTCTACCAGTCGGATCAATTTGTAAAAATCTGAGTCTGGATTTTTAACCATCTCATCCAGACGATGGCTAAGTTCTTGCCTATCGTCGCTAGTATCGGCATTTTCCCTAATGTAGTTTTCCAAACCCTCTTTTAGCTGTTGTTCAAAAACATCAGTATTTCGCACCGCAATCGTCAATTTATGCAGCTTTAAAGTGGCGTGGCTACCAGAATCGAGAGGTTGCAAAGTTAGCTTTTCTTTTTCTAAAGAAGGGTGGCGTTTGCCAAAATCGTATTTAAAGCCTAACTCTTGACCATTTCCCCGAAAAGATGGGGAACTTAAAGGAGTAATTAAGCTAGTGATAAACTTTTCTATAGAAGCATTTTGTGGCAATTTAGATTCTAAGTGTTGTCGCAAACACTCTTTGATCTGCTTGATTCTGTCGCCAAAATGCTCCTCAACTTCCTGCGGAAAGTTCACAGTAGCACAATCTGCTTGACGTTCAAAGGAACCCAAGGGTTTCCGCACTTCTATTTTGGCAACGTCAGCAGCAATGGTATCAATATCGATAATTAGACGACGGGAATCGTCCGACACGCTAAAGGGATTGTTTCCCTGCAAAACTTCTAAAATTTTGTCCAGCAAATCACCATAGTCTACTGGAACTAAGTCACTGTCGTCCAATCTTAAGATGTTCACCCTATGCACCCCTTCAAAAAGCTTGAATCCACTCTTTTATTTCGTATTCAGTCCAAATCCCATTTACCCAATAAGGATCGGCTTCAACTAATTGTCGCACAGCCGCCTCATCTTCTGCTTCGTAAATTGCAAAAACTTTGCTTAAATCTTTGGTTGGCCCGATCGCAATTAACACTCCCGATTCTTTCTGTTTGGCAAGTCCCGCTAGGTGCGCGTCTCGAAATGGAGCACGTTTTTCGAGGACATCTTCGCAGTAACTTCCCCACATTACATATTTGGTCACGGTTTTGAGCCTTGGATGAATTTATTTGAAATTTATTGTACAATAAGTGTAGCAGGATTTGATAATTTTTTTTAGGATAAGATTGATTGACTACAGAGGGTGCTGAGGGCGCTGAGGAAGAGAGGGGAGAAAGAGAGACGTTTGTTAAATAGGAGGAGATAACTATGACTTTACTAGACCTTCGGCTGCTAACGGTTCAAGAATATGACCGGATGACGGAAATTGGTATTTTTGATGAGGATGAACGGGTAGAATTACTAGCAGGACAGATAGTAAAGATGGCCGCAAAGGGAACAGCACACGGTGCGGCGGTAAAACGAACAGAGAAGCTACTGGAAAACCGTTTGGGAGAGAGGGTTTTGGTGCGACTGCAAGACCCTGTTCGGCTCGATAATTACTCGGAACCTGAACCGGATATTTCTGTAGTTATACCAGATCCACTTTACTATGAAGACCACCATCCAACGCCATCGGAAATTTATCTGATTGTGGAAGTTGCGGATACTACGCTGAGAACGGATTGCGGGATTAAAGCGAAAATTTATGCTGAGTCGGGGATTGCTGATTATTGGGTTTTGGATGTGAATAATCGGCAACTTCATGTTTTTCGAGAACCGAGTCAGGATGGTTATCAAAGTCGGGTGATTCTGGCGGATGATGCGAGTATTTCTCTTTTGCAGTTTCCTGATTTTTATTTTTGTGTACGGGAGATGTTGCGTCCTTTAGTTACAAATTGAATTTCCCGGCGGTTGGAAACCGCGTCTACACAAACAAAACCCACCTCCGTGGGTTGAAGGAAGTTAGCCGTAGGGTGTGTCGCCATCAAAAATCCCTCACTAAATATCGAAAATCTCATGGCGACGCACCCTACAATTAGCTTCTCAAACTAACGCCGAATTTCTCGACTAAAACATCGCGGACTTTTTGTTGGGCTGGTTCGACATCGCTTTCGCTGAGTGTTCGATCGCCCGATCGATAAATCAACCGAAATGCTAAACTACGTTGTCCCGCCGGTACGTTTTCGCCGCGATACTCGTCGAAGAGTTCCACGGAATCCAGCAAACTACCCGCCGCCTGCTTCATCGCGCCCTGCATCTCAACTACCGGAACTTCCACCGGCGCGAAAAATGCGATGTCTCTGTCAGAAGCCGGGAAACTCGAATAACCTGCGAATTTGCGAGTCGAGTTGTGCGATCGACCTAACTCACCCAACAACACGCCTAAATCTAATTGAAACACATAAACCTGTTCCGGCAAACCCTTTTCCTGTTGCAATTGCGGGTGTAGCTGTCCAAAGATTCCCAACCGTTTCCCGTTTAACGATAGCGCGGCGGTGCGGCCCGGATGCAGGCGCCCATTAGACGAATCGCTTGCATATTCCACAGCCAAACTCAACTGCTGAAACACACTTTCTAGGACACCTTTCGCTTCAAACCAAGTCAAAGGTCGATCGCGCCCAGATTGCTGCCATTTCCACACAGTCGGGTCGCCGCCAATAATCCCCGCTACGGCGTCTGCTTCTTTCTTTGCATCCCCTTCTTTCCAGAAAATGCGACCGACTTCAAAACCGTTGAGCGCACCGTTTCCTTGCTCCAAATTGTAGCCGAAAGCATCGATCAAACCCGACAGCATTTCAGTCCGCAAAGCCGAATACTCGACAAACAGGGGATTCGCCAGCACCACCTGATTATCTCCCTCGGTTTTTACTAAGGAATAGTGCATCAATTCTGTCAAGCCGGCCGCCCGAAAAGCCGATCGCACATTCCGTATTTGCGCGTATTCTGGAGATAGATAACCGGGTTCTGTTTCGCTAGGCAAAGTATCGCAGAAATTGTCGTAACCGTGGAGTCTCGCGACTTCTTCGATTAAATCAATTTCCCTTTCTAAATCCCGGTAGCGGTAAGGCGGAACAGTTATCGCAAATACTCGTGCTTTTTCCGTCGCAGCCACTTCGCAGCCCAGGGCTGTGAGGATATTTTTTACTTCCTCCGGTTCCAGATAGGGAGAACCGCCGGTTGCTCCTCTTTTTAACTGTCCTAACACCAAGTTTATGCGATCTAGACGCAATTCGATCGATCGCAAAAAACTCAAATCTTCCCCCGAACTCGCCGTTTTTTGCACCGTCGCAGTCCCGCCAGCCAACTGCAAAATTAGGGCAATAGCGCGATCGCAAGCCGTCGTTAAAGCTGCCTGATTCACACCCCGTTCGTAGCGGATCGAAGCCTCACTCCGCAGGCCTTGGGCGCGGGCAGAACGCCGAATCGTTGCTTGGTCGAAAATGGCAGCTTCTAAGACTAAATTTTGCGTACCTTCGTGCACTTCCGTGTCTTCGCCACCCATTACCCCAGCTAAGGCTACGGGTTTGTCACTAGCAGTAATTAACAGGTTTTGAGGTTGCAAATTGCGGTTTTGTCCGTCCAAGGTTTTGAAGGATTCGCCTGGTTTGGCAAAGCGCACGCCGATGCTGATGTCAGAAGTACCGGTGAAAGATTGCAGTCGATCGCGATCGAAAGCGTGCAGCGGTTGTCCCCATTCCAGTAAAATGTAATTAGTGACATCAACCACATTACTAATCGATCGCACTCCCGCCGCCTGCAACCGCTGTTGTAACCAAGCCGGAGACGGTGCAATTTTTACCCCTGAAATTTCGGTACCAATATAAATCGGGCAGCCTTGCAGTTCCGATATTTCTACTGCCAAATTCGGACTTTTTTCGCCATGAATCGCCACATCATTAGTTGTCGGAATTCTCAAACTTGCGCCAGTTAGTGCCGCCACTTCCCGGGCTACACCCACCATGCTTAAAGCATCTGCACGGTTCGCAGTTGCTGTCAAGTCTAGAATCACATCATCTAAACCTAAAAGCGGACGAATATCGCTGCCTAATTCGGGATTTTCTAGATCAAAGATATGAATTCCTGCTGATTCCTTCAACAATCCCAATTCGGCGAGAGAGCAAATCATTCCTTCCGAAGGAACACCCCGCAATTTAGCAGGTTTAATTTTCAGATCTATCGTCGATAAAAAAGTACCGACAACGGCTACAGGTACATAAATATCCGCCCTCGCATTGGGTGCCCCGCACACAATATTTAAGGGTTCAGGTTTGCCGACATCAACTTGACAAACTCTCAATTTGTCAGCGTTGGGATGTTGTTCGCAGGCGACTATTTTGCCCAATACTACGCCGTCGGCCCATGCACGCCTGTCTTCGATTTCTTCGACTTCAAATCCTGCCATTGTCAGGGTTTCGGCTAATTCTTCCGGGGAACTCGTCACATCGACCAATTCCCGCAGCCAGTTTAGAGAAATACGCATAATTTTGTCAGTAGTTTGTTGTCAGTGCTCGGTAGTTATTCGTCATTAGTCTACGCCGGCGGGCTTCGACTGTGCTGTCCGAGAATTTATTCGGGAAAACTTTTCATACCATACTAATTAAGATTTGTCAAGACTATTGTGGTAGATATCAGCAAAAACGAGCGATCGCCCTTTCGGTCGATGGCTGCTGTGGGATGAGTAACATTCTCAATCAGAGAATGAGGTATGCTAGAGACATCTAACAGCGCAAAAAGCACCTAAGTTTAGAAAGACTTTACACAAAAAAGGACAACTTTAGCAAGTCTTTAAACTATCTTCAAGGATAATCTACCGCAAAAACTCACAGCAACGAGATAATTAAAATAGGGAAAAGATATCGGCCTAAAAGACTTAGGTGCAATTCCAATTCGCACGCCGCAGCACGGCCCGCCGGCAACTGATAGAGCTGTATTTCTAGCAGATGCGGTTTAAGGGAATTTGTGCCCTCGAGCGATCGCCAGAGCAAAATCAGAAAAATATAGGCAAACTCAATCAACATGAGCTACTGCGTAAATCCGGGCTGTCCACATCCTCAAAACCCTCCTGACTCTATTCTCCAGTGTCAGACCTGTGGTGCGCGGTTATTGCTGCGCGCTCGCTACCAAGTCATTGAACCTTTAGGACAAGGAGGTTTTGGAGCTACATTTCTGGCAAAAGACATCTCTTTGCCTGGTCAACCGAGTTGCGTGGTCAAGCAACTCCGACCCAGTAGTTCGTCGCCGCGAGTTTTAGAAATGGCGCGGGAATTATTCAAGCGAGAGGCGAAAACCCTCGGTCAACTCGGCGATCACCCGCAAGTGCCGAGGCTGTTAGATTATTTTGAAACCGAACAGCAATTTTACTTAGTTCAAGAGTATGTTAAAGGCTCGACTTTGAAACAAGAAGTCAAACAATCAGGGCGTTTCAATGAATCAGATGTTAAAAATTTTCTATTAGAAATTCTCTCGGTAGTGCAATACGTCCACAGCCAAGGAGTAATTCACAGAGACATTAAACCCGCAAATATTATTCGCCGCGCTCAAGACAATCACTTGGTTCTGATTGATTTCGGAGCGGTTAAAGACCAAGTTAGCCAAACAATATTATTAGACCCCGCCGACCAAAGCGCCAACACGAAATTTTCAGTTGGTACGTTTAGTTTTGCTCCCCCCGAACAAATGGCGCTGCGGCCGATATTTGCCAGCGACATCTACGCCTTGGGCATGACTTGTTTGTATTTGCTGACAGCAAAGTCTCCCAAAGATTTAGATTTTGATGCGGTAACTGGCGAAATTGTTTGGCAGCCCCACGTTCAGGTGAGCCCAAATTTTGCGCGGATTCTTGAGAAAATGCTCAAGCCCATGGTCGGCCATCGCTTTCAATCGACAGGAGATGTCGTCAAAGCTCTGAATGGCGAATTTGAAGACGCAGATCTTTGCAACGGCTTGACAACTCAATTCAACGCAGGTGGCCGCACGGTTGAAGAACCAACGATATTTAATAGTGATGCTACTTCGTTGCCTTCGCCCCAGATGAAAAACGATCGAGATTTGCGATCGAAGCAAAGCATCCGCACTAGAACTTCCTTCAGTCAATCGGGAAATACAGGGATGCAGCCGAGAGTTTCCCGGACTTTGGCTGAGTCTGGCAGAACTTTCGGAACTGCGGCCTTGTCCAATGGCAATTTAGCAGGACAAAAGGTAACGAAAGCGGTTGTAAAGTGGGAAAGTAACAGCTTGCGAGCGGCATATTTTAAAGGTAAACGCGATTTTGCTGACTGCGAACTGTCGGGTTTGCAATTGCCAAAAGCGCAGTTGGCGGGGGGAAATTTTTATCAGGCTAGGTTGGTGAAGGCAAATTTGCAAGCAGCGGATTTGTCGGGGGCGAATTTGGGCCACGCGAGGTTGGTGAAGGCAAATTTGCGATCGGCAAATTTGACTGAAGCTTATTGCAGCACTGCTAATTTTGAAGGTGCGGATTTTCGAGGTGCTGATTTGACGGGCGCTTATTTGAGCAAGGCGAATTTGCGGGGTGCGAATTTGTGCGGCGCGAATCTAACTGACGCTACAGTTACTGAGGAACAACTCGCAAGTGCAAAGACAAATTGGTTGACTACTAAGCCCGATGGTAAGCGGGGTTTTGGATTTTAATAGAAGGAAGAAGGAAGTTCGGCAACGGATTCTGTAGCGGATGTAACGGATGTAACGGATGAAAGTCCGATCGAAGTTGTAAGAAGGAAGAAGGAAAGAAGTAAGGAAGAAGGAAAAAGGAATATTTTCCTAATCTCTCTCAATCTCCTCCAATCTTCCCCAATCTCCCCCTCTCCCCCAACTGTCAACTGTCAACTGTCAACTGTCAACTGTCAACTGTTGAACCCTTCCCCCAGTCAGGTGATTCGTCTGGAGGAAGCTCGATCGCCCAAATTCGCCTAAATTAAAAAATAGCAATGGAGGATTCGATCGCACAAAAAATGAAACTGCTCAACCGCCGGACTCGTCCCCTTCTGCACGCCAGCATCCTGGCCCTGGCCTACTTTGTCACCGGAAAACTCGCAGCGTCCGTACTGGGACTGGTAAAAGCCGAAGCCTCCCCCGTGTGGCCACCCGCAGGTATTGCTCTGGCGGCAGTGCTGCTACAAGGGCGACGGATGTGGCCGGGAATTGCCCTCGGTTCGGTACTGTTAAACTCTACCTTCGCCGCGGGTATACCCTCCGCCGTGATTGTGACATCCGCTTTTAGCGTCACCCTGCAAGCACTGGCTGGGGAGGCTGTGCTCGCGCGGATCGGATTTTGTACTAAGCTCGATCGACTGCGAGATGTTCTGGGTTTGGTGGCGGGCGCTGTCATCGGGTCTACTTTGCTCGGTTCTGCACTCGGCAACTTGGGTACGTGCTTTTTTGGTTGGGCTCAGTGGAGCAATTTCTCTCGCAACTGGTGGACTACGTGGCTCGGAGACGGCATGGGAATTTTAATTGTCACGCCAGTGTTGCTGACTTTACACCACGCTATTAAAAGTTTTAAATCTCCCATAAATCCTCCGATTATTACTGACTTTTTATCATTGTTTAACTGGCTAAAGTGCCAATTGCCAGTTGCTAATTATGAATCATCAATTGCTAATTATCAATCGCTAACTGCTCATTATTTAACTATATCAAATAAAGCCAGAAATCGCTATAATATTATATTTTTAATTTCTGATTATTTAGAAGCACTCATTTTATTTGTTCTGCTGTTGAGCGTGAGTTGGCTAGTTTTTTGTTGTAAAACAAAGGGGGCGAGTGCTCTTTATCCGCTGGAATATTTGCCTTTTCCTTTCATAGTTTGGGCTGCCCTGCGGTTTCAACAGCAGGGAGCAATTTTTGCTTATTCGATCGTCTCTTGCATCGCGATTTTGGGAGCTGTGCAGGGAGGCGGCCCGTTTCTGGTCAAAAGCGAAAATTTGCAACAGGCGGTTTTATTTTTACAAGCTTTTACTGCTACGATCGCCATTGTCGCCCTGATGTTGGCTGCTGCTGTCGCTGAACGCCAGCAAGCTCTGGTTGAGGTACACCGAACCGCGGCCATGTTGCGCGACGCTCACGCTAGTTTAGCTAACGCTCAGCGCATCGCTCAATTGGGCAATTGGGATTTAAATTGCGCCGCCGTCGCCACAACTACAAACTGTGCAGAAGCCGCAGCACATCATATATCCAATATCGAATTGCGGTGGTCGGATGAACTTTATCGCCTCTTGGGTTTGGCTCCGGGAACTGTGAAACCAACACCAGAAGTTTTTTTGCAGGCGGTACATCCAGATGATAGAGAATTGGTGGCGCGATCGCAATGTCAAGCGATATTTGAGCGCAAATCCTATTGCATTAACTATCGAATTGTACTCGCCGACGGCTCTGAGCGCACTGTCTGCGAACAGTCGGCAATTAATTCTAACGTCATCGCCGCCACAGTCCAAGACGTTACCGATCGCCACCGCACAGAAGCGGCTTTGCGAACATCCTCGGAGCGCGATCGGTTGCTCTCAGAAATGGCCCTGAGAATTCGCCACTCCCTCGATCTCGAAGCAATTCTCAACACTACTGTTGCCGAAGTCCGGCAATTTTTCAAGGCAGACCGGGTGTTCATCGGTATTATGGACGGAGGCGGGGCAAATTTGGCTAGCCCGGCGCGCGGCAAAGTTGTTGCTGAGTCTGTCGCTGTGGAATGTCCTTCTCTTATAGGATGGGTGCTCGCTGACGAAAGTTTTATCGAAAAGCAGAAAGCTTTTTATGCTAACAACCTCGTCCGAGTAGTCTCCGATACTGCTACGGTGCAAGTCAGCAACATCATTGCCAAATTGTACAGCGACTATCAAATTCGGGCGACCTTAACTGTGCCGATCTTCCTCGGGGAAGAATTGTTCGGGATCTTGGCCGTCAACCAGTGTTCTGGGCCCCGCCAGTGGCAAGAATTTGAAATTGATTTGTTAGAAAAACTGGCTACCCAAGTCGCGATCGCCCTCTCTTCAGCCCAACTTTTGCAGCAAGTAAAAGATCTCAATGCCAACTTGGAATCTCAAGTGGAGGAACGCACCCGCCAATTGCAGCAAAAAATGCACGAACTGCAAGAAAGCAACCGCCTCAAAGATTTATTTTTGCACGCAGTTTCTCACAATCTCCGCACTCCAGTTATGGGAATGTTAATCCTGCTGAAAAATTTGCTCAACAAATCGGCCTCTGACTCTCTAGAGCATATTGCGGTTTCTCGATCGATCTTGAAGCGGATCGTTGAAGCTAGCGAACACCAGTTGAGAATGGTTAATGCCTTACTCGACGCTCACGCTAGCGAAGTTCAAGGTATTGTCCTAAATACAGTACCGCTGCATTTGCAGTCTTTAACTTCCGCAATTGTTGCTGAGTTAGAACCAATGCTGGCAAAAAATCAAGCAACTTTGACTTTGGAAATACCCGCAGATTTGCCACAAGTCAATGCCGACAGCAAACACTTGCAGCGAGTTCTGGAAAATCTCCTAACCAATGCTATCAAGCACAATCATCCGGGAGTCAATATAACTTTTAAAGCCGAGGTAATTGAAGTAGAAAAAGCACTGATTTTTGCAGAAAATACACAGGTTTTCACCTCCCGAAATAATTTCGTCGCCCGCTGTATCCCTAACCTGTCATCTGCTGCGGGCGATCGCACGGGGATGTTCGACACCCCAAAAAATCAAGAAACCCGGGCCAAATTTCACCTCGACGGCAGTTGCCAACTGCCCCGCTATCAGGGTCAAATAGGCAATAACAGCAGCAAATTGCCCGATGTCACCGTAAAAATGGTTCGCTGCACTGTAACAGACAATGGAGTCGGAATCAGTGCTAGACAGCGGGAATCTCTGTTTGAACTTTACGTTCAAGACCCCAATAGCCGACAATTAACAGGGCTGGGTTTGGGGCTTTACCTCTCCAAGCAAATTATCAAAGCTCACGGCGGCTTCATCGGCGTCGAAACCACTCCCGGAGGTGGCTCGACTTTCTGGTTTTCGCTACCGACTGTCAGTCGATTTTAGATTTTAGATTTTAGATTTTTAATTTACTTCACAGATGAATGTGGGAGGTTTAACTCTTAGTCTAAAATTTTAATTTCTCCACGACAACAGTCGGGCGCTTGTATCCGTTTGATATGATGTCCGAGCGATTACCATAACAAAAACGGTTCGTAGTGTGGACTTTAGTCCGCAAAAAGAGCGGACTAAAGTCCACACTACGAACCTATTTTATCGCGGTCAATCGACTGGACATCATATGAGGGCTGATTCAACTCAGACAATCGCTATTAACCCAATTATTAAATCTTCAATTATTCAATTATTCAGTCTTCAATTCTTCAATCCAAAATCCAAAATCCAAAATCCAAAATCGTATGTTTTATCCTGGCCATGAAAAATCAGTTCAGGCGTTAACGGTTTACGAGGTGTGGCGCGATCGCTTCCTGCGAGATCGGCTGAGCCCTGCTGTCCGAATTGCCATCTTTTTTGCCTTCACAATAATTGTCTATCTTCTGGGCGAAGCAATCTTCGCTCCCCGGGAATTTAAAATTGTTTATTTGTACACTAGCGCTGCTATACAATTTGGCTTGCTGACTTGTTTGGTGTTGCAAAAAACCTCGATCGGAAAACGCTATCCCGGTTTACTATTTTTGGGTTTTTCGTGGTCGTTAACAGTCGTTGTACAGCTTGGATTAGCCGCTGCAAAAATCGGAGACTTACCACTTTTAACTTGGAGTTTAGCGTTTCTCACTCAAGCGACACTGATGCCCGTCCGCTGGCGCCTTCACCTGATTTCTCAGCTCGGCGTTTTGTTCTGCCACGTTGGCATAAATTTAATTTTAAATCTAAGTTTTGCTAAGTATACTACTTTTCGGCTGAGCGGGTTTTACTTATATTTGTTTTGGTTTTGTTTGATCTGCGATTTGTCGGTTTATTGGTACGAATGCCTGCAACGGAAAGAGTTTAGTACCAGGCGCGAGTTGGAATCTGCTTACCAGCAGTTGGAAGTGGCTGAAGCGAAGTACCGCAGCATTTTTGAGAATGCCGGCGAGGGAATTTTTCAAAGCACTCCCGAGGGGCGCTACATTACGGCTAATCCAGCTTTGGCGCGGATTTACGGCTGCGATTCCCCCGAAGAAGTGACGGCAAAGTTTACTGATATTGAGCGACAGTTGTATGTCGATCCTGTACGCAGAAATCAGTTTTTGCGATCGATCGAGCAAAGCAACACAGTATCGGATTTTGAGTCGCAAATTTATCGCTCAGACGGCAGTATTGTCTGGATATCGGAGAAAGCGCGGGTGGTACGGGATAGCAGCGGCTCCGTGCTTTATTATGAGGGTTTAATTGAGGATATCACGCAGCGCAAACAGGCCCAAGAATCGCAGCGGCTGTTTATTCACGCTCTTTCACACGACTTGCGAAATCCGGTAGCGGGAATGTTAATGGTGCTGAAAAATTGGAAGACAAAAACGGGGGATTCGATAGCAATTCCCCGTTCTGTTTTGGAGCGGATGATTCAAGGTAGCGAGCAGCAATTGCGGTTAATAAATTCGCTGTTGGAAGTTCATGCTGGGGAATTGCGCGGTTTGGTTCTGCACTGCACAGGAGTAGATTTGAGAGCGCTAGTGAAAGCTTCGGCGGCTGATTTGGAGCCTTTAATCAATGATGCTCAAGCTACTTTTACAAATTTAGTGCCAGATGATTTGCCCGCAGTGAATGCTGACTATACTCAGTTGTGGCGCGTTTTCTCTAATTTAATTTCTAATGCTTTGAAACACAATCTTCCCGGACTAAATTTGAAAATTTTTGCTAAAGTAATCCCTAGGGGAAAAAATATCATAAATCAAAGTGAATCGAAACCAGATATCGATAAATTACCAATGCCCCATTCCCAATTCCCAATTCCCCATTCCCCAAGTATGATTTACTGTACCGTTGAAGATGACGGAGTGGGAATATTGCCGGAACAGTGCGAACATCTTTTTGACCTTTACGTTAGGGGCAATCAATCCAGACACTCCGTCGGTTTGGGTTTGGGCTTATACCTGTGCAGGCAAATTATTGGCGCTCACGGCGGGCAAATTGGGGTAATTAGCAGTCACGGTAAAGGGGCAATTTTTTGGTTTACTTTGCCCCTAGCTGAAAATAGCCGATGATTTTTTTGTATTTTTAACTACATTTGAGCGGGGATAATTTTTTTGTATTTTTAAATACATTTCATTGTTGGGTTTGATTGTATTATATCCGTTTAGCTCGGGTGCAGAAAAATCTGTCGATCGCACTATTGATGTTAATTTCAAGCAGTGGTAAGATCGCCGGAACATTTTCCAATTTTTTTTGTTCGATCTTCATATTTTATTTATAAAAATTATTTAATCTAGAAAATCCCTAAAACTAGAGAACAGAACTGCAATTTATGTTTGCCGAGAACTGCTCAGAAAATACAGATCAAAACGATCCAGCGAGGTACGACTCAGCCAAATATAACGAGCGGTCGTTCTCAACTTTAATTCGGGCAATCCGTCTTTCCCAAGGTTACTTTTCTTTCGTTTTAGTCCACTGCAACTCCCTGGCTTTGCGGCAGCAAATAGTCGATCGCCTCCAAGCAACTTGTACCCAGAAACCGCAGCAACTGTTTGTACCAAAATCGGCGACATCTCTCTACACGACAATCGCCACAGAAGTAGACGGCGCAAAGCCTCCAGCTTTAATGATCCTCGGTTTGGAGTCAGTGGAGCCGATCGATCGATTGCTAAGTTCTACCAATCTAGTATGCAGCGAGTTCAGCAAAAAGTTTTCCTTTCCCATCGTCTTTTGGGTAACAGATGAACTTCTCAGAAAAATCATTCGCACCGCCCCAGATTTATACAATCGGATGACAACAATTAGATTCATTAGTTAGTAGTCATGGGGCATTGGGCATTGGGCATTGGGCATTGGGCATTGGGCATTGGGCATGGGGCATTGGGCATTGGGCATGGGGCATGGGGCATTGGGCATTGGGCATGGGGCATTGGGCATTGGGCATTGGGCATTGGGCATTGGGCATTGGGCATTGGGCATTGGGCAACTGCGACCAAGAATTAGTACGTTCTTAATTGCTGAAACCCTTAATTTTCTTCCTTCTTCCTTCTTCCTTCTTCCTTCTTCCTTCTTCCTTCTTCCTTCTTCCTTCTTCCTTCTTCCTTCTTCCTTCTTCCTTCTTATTTAAATTCCGCTTCCCAAATCCCGACTAATTCCCGCGCCGCCTCAGTACCCTCAGCCGGAAAATCGGGCAAAAAGTCTTTATCCGCCGCCACCTCATAGGGCCCTTCCTTGAACTCCAAAATCACAGTATCCGCAGCCAAAGCTACCAACGTGTGAATAGTGCCCTCTGGAAGTTCCACAGCGCGAGTGGGCCCGGTTGCGCTAACTCGGAACGATCGCAAAATTTGACCGTCTTCGTTCAAAATCAGAATACCCACTTCTCCTTGAATCACGACAAAAAACTCAAAACCGTTAACTTCCGGGGCGCGCAGGTGGCGGTGAGGGCGCACGTAAGTACCCATTTGCAGCACGTTGACAAACCGCTGCACCTTTTCTGACAAATCGTCGTGGAAATTGTAGTTTTGTCGCCCGCGGGGATTGCTGCGAGACGAAGCTGCAACTTCGTCTAGCAATTCTTGCGTCAAACACTTAATCGGAGAAGGCTGCACAATAGATATCCTGTATTTAATAGTTTTTGAACAAATCGGCTAGGCTGAGATCATCTTTACCAGCATTTCTTGACCAAGAAAATGGGATACAAGCCCCGTCCTTTTAGGACGGCTTTTCTTGATTTCTAATATACTCTTTCAATACTTCTAAGGGTGCGGCACCAACGGA
>RDXX01000052.1 GCA_004292955.1 Oscillatoriales cyanobacterium
AACCAGGGGCAAATAGTCTCGTGCGATCGCCCGAGTTGCGGACAAAGCTACCCAAATAGTCAAGGATGGGTAGCTTTGTCCATAAATTAAGTTACAGTTCCTAACCCTGGGCTTTCACTTTTTGGCCGCAGGTGTGGCTGTGGGAGAAACGCCCCTGTTTATTACTTTAGGAGAACCGGAAGCGCAATTGCGCGCCAATGCCGAAACTCTCGGTTTTGACATGGAGGCGATGGCCTTCCTCGATTTGAGCCCCTCCTCAGAATTTTTTACCGAAGTTCAAACCTACGACATTTTCTCGCCGTCGGAGGTGGAACGAGAACCGACTACACAAAAGATTATCGATCGAGTCCAAGCTGTCAATTTCTACTCTGCTGCGCCGCTGCGAATCGGTTAACATCCCGGTTGGGGCGATGATGGCACAAGGAAGTCTTTAGGTGATACCTGTGGAACCTTTGCTGTATTCGCCGGATCAGTTTGCGAGTATGGTACGCCAAGAGGTGGAACAGGAAAAGACGCGGATTGTGATGATTGACAGTATTTATGGCTATCAGATTTCGATGCGCGGGCAAGATTTGGTGAATAATTTGCACGCTTTGTGCAAGTATCTCAAGAATATGGGAGTCACGGTGATCTTGATTAATGATGTTCTGCTGCTGGGTCGAGCTGAGTCAGGAAAAATGGCGCTTTGTTTGCTACCGCTAGACTTGGCAAAGTTTTGTAAAGAGTTGGTATCGGAATTTCAGAACAGCCTGAAGTTGAAACCTCAAAACGATCCGGTGACGCTGATTTTTGTGAATCAGTGTCAATCGGCGATTGCCTGTTTGGAGGCTAGCTTGCTGCGGCGCATTCTCAGCAATTTGCTGTCTAATGCTATTAAGTATTCTCCTCCGAATACCGAAGTAGTTTTTGAATTAAAACTAACTGAAACCGAGGCTGTTTTTTAGGTGCAAGATGCCGGAATTGGCATACCTTTGGCAGACCAAGAACGGCTGTTTGATTCATTTTTTCGTGCGAAAAATGTCGGTATAATTCCCGGTACAGGACTGGGGCTGAGCATTGTTAAAAAATGTGTGGACTTGCACGGCGTCGAAATTGCGTTGAGCAGTGAAGAAGATGTCGGTAGTAAATTTACCGTAACGCTGCCGCTCGCAAAACTGGAAGAAGAGCAACTGTCGCCTGCAACGCCTTAAACTAGATGCAGGCACGATCTTGAGATATTCAGTATGGAAATCGCAGATGTAATCGCGCTAGTCCATCCGGCGATCGCAGTAGCGCTAGTTTTCAAATGGTTTGTAGTAAGGACTTTAGTCCCCTAACTTTTATGAGGACTAAAGTCCTCACTACAAACATTTTTTATGATTAAATCAAAGTTCTATAGGAGCAATGGCATTTAATAGCTCTTCTAGGATAAACCGCAGCAAGGATTGAGTTGCTAATATTAAACCCAATCGGGCTTGAGCGAGTTTTGGCTGTTCTGTTTTGACTTCGCCCCAAATTCGGCACTGGCTGTAAAAAGTCTGAAATGCTGCGCTCAAACTATTGGCTAATTTGAAATAATTAACAGGTTTTTCGGGTTGATTTGCCTCAAAAACCGGAGCTAAACAGTCTAGCACTGCGATCAGTTCCGAAATTAAACTGCGTTCTGCTGGAGCTACTAATAGCAGCCGACGATCGCCCTCGTCAACCCAAGGAATAGGATTTGGGGCCGCCAGCGACCAAATTTGCGGCGCTGTGGTGACATTCGGCTGTGCGATCGCAATTAACCGATCGCGATCGGCCATTCGCAGCAGGGAACAGCAGCGTGCGTGGCTGTACTGAATCGGAAACAGCCGATCGGCGGATATAACAGGAGATAAAGTGCGATATTCTGGAACAGGGAGGGGAATTTGAGCTAATCGCTGCAACCAGAAAGCTAAACCCGCATCAGTCAGCTCTAGCTCAATTATTCCTGACGGTGCGACTTGAACGGCGAAATCTGGACAACACAGCGGCTTGAGAATTTCAGCCAACTGTGCGGCGATCGCCTGCGGTGTCTGGTCCCAAGTTGCAGCCCATTTCAGGGCGATCGCAGACACGTACACCACCCGCTCCCTATTTTTAGCCCGATTTAACGGAATTTCGCTCGTTGTGCCTTGCTCTTCGATCGCGAAGAGAAACCTTAAGAGCAAAAAACACTTCACTGTAACTTCCGGGCACTGGGATATATTTAATGTATCCATATCGGCTATTCTTGCAGTAAAAGTGCCTAGAGACTGTTACCACTTGCGCTATCTTTGTACGTTAAACTGCTGATGTCAAAGGTAGTCGATCGGCTCGCCCGGGCGAGTTCACATCGAAGGAATGGGCTTTCTAGCGATTTTTGGGGTAAATATACAATAATTTACGATCGACTCATTGCCGAATTCTACCATTTTTATGTATTTTTTGCTACATTGAGTTTTTAGGTGAAACTGAGAAGAGTCAGCACAGTTAAGAAGCGTGTCAGCTCAATGGGGGGTTGGTTGTCTCACTTAGTATCGCAATGCAGGCAAAAGCTGTTTTTCTCACTAACTAAATATATCCCAGAGCCTCACTTATGCAATCAACTTCCACACCTCTAGAAACGATCGATCGACCGTTTATCACCTGGCAGCGAATTATCGACTGGGCCCAGGAACACTACCGCTGCCGGACTTTTAGCAAAGACGAGAAGATTCCCGCCAGACCCGGACTGCTCTATTTAGTCCAGAAAGGTTCTGTGCGGCTCGTCGGTAGCGCTCAAGTTAGCGCCGCTGCAACAAAGTCCAAATCCGTTTCCAAAACTACAGAAGAAGCTTTTTTGGGCTTCGTCGGCGCCGGTCAGCCCTTTGAACTGGTTGCTCAGTCTCCCTTTACGCTCCAAGCTTACGCCCACGCCGATCACACTCACGTAGTGTGGATGTACTGGCACGATTTGGATAATTGGCCTCACTTCCGCCGGGAAATTTTGGATGCGTTTCGCTACCAGCACCAGCGAAAGCTCCTCTGGCTGAGCACTTTGGGACAGCGCCGGACGATCGACAGATTGCTGGGTTTTCTCACTTTGTTGATCGAAGAGTTCGGCGAACCCTACGTAGGTGATGGAGAACCGGATGTGGTGCGGGGCTATCGGTTGCCTTGGGCCTTGACTCACGCTCAAATTGGCAGCGCCATCGGCTCGACGCGGGTAACGGTGACGCGGCTGATGGGCAAATTGCGATCGAAAGGTTTGATTAATACTGAGGATGATAATTTAATCTGTTTGCCTGCTAAGGCTACTCCCCAAAAGACAAAAAATCAAAAGCAGGATGTAGAAGCATTCCTCGAAGACGATCTCGAAGACGATCTCGATGAAGATTTCGACGATTCTCTCGATGACGATCTCGAAGAATCTGCATAAAATCCTGCGGGTGATTGCTAACAGCACTTAGCTATTATAGTATGGCTGTTTTCTTCTTGCTTCTTGCTTCTTCGGTGTACGATGAGTTTTGTAAACTTTTCTCGTTCTCGAATGGTGCGAATGATGTCGGACAAGCAAAAATCTCCAATCCCGAACAATCAGCAACGGGTGGTATTCTGCGACTTTGACGGCACGATAACTGTTGAAGAAACTTTTGTGGCAATGCTCAAGCATTTTGCACCGGAATTGTCGTCTCAACTGATGCCGGAAATGTACGCGAGAAGGATCAGTTTGCGCTCGGGAGTGCGGCAGTTACTAGAGTCTATTCCCTCGGAATGTTATGGGGAAATTGTGGAATTTTCTAGGGGACAACTGATGCGGCCGGGATTGGTGGAATTGCTGGATTTTTTGGACGCGCAAAGGGTGGATTTTGCGATCGTTTCGGGCGGCCTGCGGGTTATGGTAGAGACGGTTATGGGTGATTTGGCACACCGGGCGATCGCAATTTATGCTGTAGATGTGGACGCTAGCGGCCCTCACTTGCAAGTCAATTCTGAGTTTGAAGGAGATACAGAATTGGTATCTAAGGTGCGAGTGATGGCGCAGCACCCAGCCCAGGAACAGGTGGCCATCGGAGATTCGCTGACGGATTTTAACATGGCTTTGCAGGCGAACTCGGTGTTTGCGCGCGATCGGCTTGCCGAATATCTAGACGAACAGCAAAAGCCGTATACTAAATGGGATAATTTTTTTGACGTGTTGGAAAATTTATCCCAGCAATGGAATTGCAACTAAACTATTGGCCAAACAGGGCATAGGGCATAGGGCATGGGGCATGGGGCATGGGGCATGGGGCATGGGGCATGGGGCATGGGGCATGGGGCATGGGGCATGGGGCATAGGGCTGCGGTATGTGTATTAGACTTGAATTGCAAAAATCGGAAAACACCCTGAAATTATCTGCGTTTATCTGTGTTTATCTGTCTGACATCTGCGGTTGAAGGATCGATCGAAGACTTATGCAATCTTGTCTATTGGTAAAGTGCGCGTTGCACACCCTGCACTTAGATATGCCAGCACAATTCCTATTAACGTAAAAGGTAGATAAAAAACTGAGGATTAGTAGAGAATGAGTGAGGATGTGAGATCGGATTTAATTGTAGCAGCCAAACATTTTTACGATCGCGGTTGGATGGCTGGGACTGCTGGCAATCTTTCAGCCCGCTTACCAGACGGCAGTTTTTGGATTACTGCTAGCGGCCGCCAGAAAGGGCAGTTAACCCCTTCAGATTTTATCAGAATGAGCTCCGAAGGCGCGATCGTCGAACAACCCGTTCCAGACAGCCGCCCTTCCGCCGAAACCAGCATTCACTTAGCCGTTTACGATTGTTTTCCAGGCGCTAAAGCTTGCTATCACGTACACTCAATCGAGGCAAATTTAGTTTCTCGGCTAACAGCAGATGATTCAGTGCCTTTACCTGCGATCGAAATGCTGAAAGGTTTGGGGGTGTGGGAGGAAAACCCACAGGTGGCGATACCCCTATTTGCAAATTATTTAGAAGTGCCTAAAATAGCCAAGGAAATTTGTGAATATTTCGCCGTTTGTGTACCCTCTGTACCCGCGTTGTTAATTCGCGATCACGGCATCACAGTCTGGGCAGACTCAACCGCCGCCGCCTACAATTATGTAGAAATTGTAGAATATATTTTTCGCTACACCCTCGCAGCCAGCCAATTAAACTTAAATTTGAGATGTTAGATTGGGCCAGTCTCGGACGCAAAATCTAATATTTCTAGGGCGTGCAGAGGCGCAGCTTGCCACTAAATATCGCGTCCAACCAGTTTTTTAGTCCGGGACTTTCATTCAGTTGACAGTTGACAGTTGACAGTTGACAGCGACCTCTACGCTTAAGTCCGAGGATTGGAGTAATGAATAGTCTGATTTTAATTTCTCCCGGGCTTGGGGCTTTCAACCAATTCTTTCTGGTAACGAACTAGCAAATATCGAGAAAAGGCAAAAACATGGCTAAATATACCCGAGTTTTATCGATAGATGGAGGCGGAATTAGAGGGATTATCCCCGCGCAAATTGGAGTCACCCTAGAGTCAAAGCTACAACAAAAAAGCGGCAACTCAGATGCCAGAATAGCTGACTATTTTGATTTAATCGCCGGCACGAGTGCGGGAGGAATTTTAACCTGTCTCTATTTGTTTCCGGATGCAAAAAATTCCAGCAGGCCTCAGTGGACTGCCCAAGACGCGGTTAATTTTTCGATCGATAGTGGCATCGACTTTTTTCAAAGTTCATTTTTGAAAACACTCGAATCTCTAGACGGTTTGATAGATGAGAAATATCCGAGCGATGCGTTAGAAAAATTCTGTTGGCAAAACTTCAAAGATTGCAAACTCAGCCAACTCCTGAAACCTTGTTTAATTTCCAGTTACGATGTCGAAAGGAGAAAAGCTCATTTTTTCAATCAAATAGATGCTAAAAAATATCCAGCAGCAGACTATTTTCTCAGAGATATCGCCAGAGCCACATCTGCTGCTCCCTCTTACTTTGAACTTCCCAAAATCTACTCTTTGACAAACGAATCCTACGCTTTAATTGACGGAGGAGTATTCGCCAACAATCCCGCACTTTGTGCCTATGCCGAAGTGAGAAATAAATTAAGAATTCCCGAGACTCGCTCCGACAAAGGCCCGACAGCAAAAGATATGGTAATTTTATCGCTGGGGACGGGACAAGCTCAGAAAAAATTTCCCTACGAGGAAGTGAAAAATTGGGGTAAAATTGAGTGGGTTCAGCCTTTGATTAATATCATGATGACGGGAGTTGCTGAAACTATAGATTATCAAATTATCCAAATTTTTGATGCCATTGACAAACCCAATCAATATTTGAGAATTTCTCCAGATTTAAGCCACGAACCACGACTGCCGATTGATGATGCCTCGGCAGAGAAAATATCAACTCTGGTGAGAATTGGCAAGGAGCAAGCCGAAAAGTATAATGAAGAGTTGGATAAGTTTATCGACTTGTTGCTTGCCGAGTAATCAATAGAAATTAATTCTTTGGTACGTAGTTGCGCTTCAGCGCTCTTAGCTTATATTATAAAGAGCGCGCTTTGTGCAACTGCATACCTTTTGTATAAGTTACCAACCGCAGGGCTGGCAGACTTAAAAAATATATAGCCTTTCTCAAAAAGATGAGGTATAACAGACAGCTCATATAACTACTAAACTTAGGGGGCTAAAGCCCAACAACGTACCTCATTTTTGTGATAACCGCTATATGTTGACAAATTGTGCAATAATTGCTGTACAATTGGCGAAAATCTCAGTAGTGGCAGTGCTTCGCCGTATTTGCAATTAATCGCCAGCAGTCAGTCATTGGTTAAAAATTACCAAAAGCGCGATCGACATTTAGATGAAACCTTAAAGAACAGGTGGTTTCAGCGTTTTTTAGTGACGCTGTTCCTAGGTGGCCAAGTCTTGCTGCGCCTACTCCAAGGCAAAATTGACCGCCGCAAAATCATGGAACATTTAGTCACAGTAGGCTTGGATTCTTTGCGATCCGTGCTGCTAATAGCATTTTTTGCAGGCATGATTTTTACTGTTCAATCCGCGAGAGAATTGATTCGGTTTGGGGCGGTTGGGGCGGTGGGAGGTGCTTTTGCAGTGGCATTTTGCCGCGAATTAGCACCAGTTTTAACGGCGGGCGTGGTGGCGGGACAAGTAGGTTCTGCCTTTGCCGCAGAGATAGGAGAAATGCAGGTGACGGAACAAATAGACGCCCTGTATATGTTGAGAACAAATCCCGTTGATTATTTGGTAGTCCCGAGGGTGATAGCTTGCTGTGTCATGTTGCCGATTTTAACAATTTTTTCGGTGGCGGTGGGGATTTTGGGCGGGTTGTTTGTGGCGGTTAATTTTTATGAGTTGGAACCTTCGGTATTTTTGGAATCGGTGCGGACTTTTTTGGGGCCTTGGGATTTAGTAACTGTGGCAATTAAGAGTGTAATTTTTGGGTTGATAATTGCGCTTGTCGGTTGCGGTTGGGGGTTGACGACGGCGGGCGGAGGGAAAGGGGTAGGCCAAGCTGCAACGGCGGCGGTTGTGACTTCTTGGGTGTTTGTTTTTGTGGCGGATTTCTTTTTATCGCTGTTGATGTTTCACGAGTTGGGAATTACGAGAAGCGGGGGGTAATTGTTGTTAGAAAACTCGGCGGTTGAAACCGCGTCTATACAGAAAACTCGGCGGTTGAAACCGCGTCTATACAAACGAAACCTGCCTCCGCAGGTTGAAGAAATAACTACATAAATTAAGTTCGTAGTGAGGACTTTAGTCCTTCTTCATGGCGCCGGAATATAAGGAGGGCGATAAACTCGAATTGCTTGAATAGGAACTGTCCCGTCTGTTTCGGGGACGATTTCGAGGATGTGTTTGGAGTTGCTCAAATTCTGAGCCAATGTTGTAGGATATTCGCGACTTGAATCTGCAATTTGTGGCGGAATGTATGAATCAACAAACATCGGCTTAACTTGCCACGAAATCTCAAAGCCTTTCGGAGTAGGCTTTTTCGAGTATTCATAGGCATTTTGCAGCCACCAGTTTCTCGGTTCGATCGCGACGCGGCCCGATTTTGAAACAAACATTTTGTCGTTGGTACCGCTGCCGTCGTAACCTGTTTGAGAACCTACTACGTCAAATTTAAACTTGGTAGCATCGCTGTTAATCTCAGTGATTGTAGCTTTCCAATCTTCGACGATGAGCGGTTTTTGATTGGATACTTGGATGATTGCTGGCCAACCGACGCCGAGAGTAATGCTGGGTCTGGTGATGCTGTAAAGTTCGGGAAATTCTGAGGGTTTTTTGCCGTCGATCGCAATTTTAGCAGAAATTGCCTTGCCGTTGAAGCTTCGATCGGCGATCGCATCTATCCGATTTCCTTCAAACTCCAAAACTAACTTGCCATCCTGCCACTTAACATCAGTACCCACTGTATAAGTTTTGACTAAATTCTGCTGCGCTGTTTGAGGAGAACTTGGGTTGTATCGCAGGTAGGGTTTAATGAGAGCAGCTAGCAGAAAATTCCCCCAAGCGTTGAGGTGAATGCTGTCGCTCAATAGCTGTTTTGGCTGCAAGCGATTGTCTGTCAGATACCTGCGCCAAGGTGCGCGGATTTCCGCGATTTCGCAGCCGTATTTATTTGCCAACTCAGGCAACCATTTGGTAGAATGAGTGTTGTGCCATTCGTAGCCTTTGACTTCATTTTCATTGTCGTTTTTACCTGTCGGAATCCAGGTTATGTGGTCTGAATGCAAGAGTATTTCGCTAGTAGTGCGGCGGCGGACATTGGCAATTATCGCTTCGTAATCTTCCTCACCTCCGTAGACGTGGAAAATCAGCAAGTCTGGATAAAAAGGATACAAATCATGTTCGCTGGGACGGATTAAAATAGACGAGGCAAAGCCTCCGATTGCGCGATTTTCCACAATCAAATCTGCATCGGGAAATCGCTTTTTTAAGTCCTGCACTACATCTTGCCACCAATCTTGCTGAGTGATGGATTGACCGTAAAATAGGATGCGTACTTGGTGGCGTTCTGTGGGAGTGCTGGTTGCAAGTAACCCCATTGTTCGTTGAATTCCCGCTCCAAAACTAGCATTATTTGCAAGAGGAGCGGGCGGGGGAAATGGGGTGGCGACGGCTATTTTTTTGAGAGCCGGAACTAACAGGAAGCTCAAACACAACAAAAGTAGCCACCAGTATCTATAAATCTGGGAGTTGATGCTATTTTTCGGCCGTTTTGCCATTGTTTGATTTTTCCGTTATCTAAAACTTACCAGAAATAATTGGTTGAAAGCCTCTCACGAGTGAGGGAGAAATTAAAATCAGACTATTCATTACTCCAATCCTCTTCCTTCTAGCTAGAGGTCGCTCTCAAACTGTCAACTGTCAACTGTCAACTGTCAACTGTTGAACCCTAACTAGCAAGAGTAGCTGTAGGCTGTGCAATGCGAACCTTCCGAGAGCTTGTATGGTAGATGAGAATGCGGACTTCACGAGTAGCTTTCGGCTGTACAGTGCGCGCCTTACGAGTTGCTTGTTGATTCTTGATTCTGCTATATTAACAAATATACTGCGACAAAAGATGATATAATATTTGCTGATTAATTGCAAGAACTCGATCGCACGTCAAATGGATTACAAAACAGCCCGCAGTTTTCTGATCGACCAAGGAACCGCCCTGGAAACCAAGAAAAATCCCGACGCCTTCCTGATGCGCCTCAAAGAAGGCCAGCCACCCGTACCGGGACAGGTGACATCGATTTTATTAGCTTTAAAAATATTGTTTGAAGGGCTTCAAGAATCTCCAATGCTCGATCGCCAATTAATCTCGGCCCTCCATTTACTCTCCGCAGACAGTTTGCTGCAATTTGAAGCAGGACGGGCCAGAGGAGTTTCTTGGCCGCCGCTGCTGAAAGAAGACTTAAATAGAATTGCGATCGGAGTCAAGAATATCTTTTCCGGAGTCTGGCAATAATTAGCTAAGTCAACTCCCGACGTTCAACAAGAGAAATTGTCAAACTCTACTCGCGAAAGCTTTCTAGGGATGCTAAAAGAGCGGGAAGTCCCGCCAGGGAGGCCGATACTAAAGCCTCATCTTTATACACTCGCGATCGGACTCTGCGGATATTTTTAGCAGCCGAGGTTGTAGAGCCTCGCATCTCCCTATTGCTGGTTTCGACTAGCCCTAAATGTCTGGTTTCTCGGTTCAGGCAAAACATAGCTGTATCCTTATTTGATCCGTAGAGCCTCCAAATTTCTCGGGGCTTGCTCAATATTTATATTGTTACTCGGATTGGTAATAGGGATGAAACCATGAAATAATTATTCACGATAGTCAGGGATCGAGTTAAACTGTATCATAACTCTTATCAAACTCCATCGCAAATCTTATTAATTTGTTACAGAAAGTGTTTGTTTAAGCCGATCGCCCGCAAGATAAGTTTCTAGTGGGGACTACAATAATCATCTGCGGACTCGCATTCCGAACGATCAAACCAATTTTTGTTACAGAGTGTGTTTGTTTGAGCCGATCGCCCGCAGCTACAAAGTCATCAGTCATTAGTCATCAGTCATTAGTCATCAGTCATTAGTCATTTAACTTGTTCCTAGGCTCTGCCTTGGAACCTATACATAGAGGCTCTGCCTCGCTCTTAAAAATATCACTAAACCGAGGGTAAATTAGCAGCGGAAACCAGGTTCGTAGTGAGAAATTTAGTCCTAATCTGCGGACTAAAGTCCGCACTACGAACCTGTAGTGAGGAATTTAGTCCTAATCTGCGGACTAAAGTCCGCACTACGAACCTGTCCTAATCTGCGGACTAAAGTCCGCACTACGAACTTATTTGATATAACTCCCTAAGAACCAGCATTTGCCAATTCTTCTCGCAGCACTTTCTGGTAGACTTTCGGCAAACTTGAACTCATAGAATTGTTCTCAATTCCATATCCCAAACTCGTCCAAGTTCCCGACAACATTCGCAAAACATCAGTTAATCTTTCCTGCCGCAACATCTCAGGAATATCGGCTTTCCAAAATTTGCGATCGCTCAACCAAGCATAAACCACAGCATCTTGATATTCCGGTTCAAAACTGTAATCTTGCCACAATACAAAATTACCAGGCTTTGGATGATAGCGCTTCGCTTTATCTTTCCAAGTTGAAGTCAAAAATTGATACCTACCAGCAGCCGTAGTACATTTGCCAACATTCGGGCCGTTAACAATCTTCACGCACCAGTCAGGATGACGGCTCAAATCTAATACATATTTTCCGCCGTAAACAACGTGATAAGGCCGAGAAACATTGGACTCGCTAGCAGAAATAGTCCGCATCAAAGCTCGAATGTAAGGATCGCCCGTTTTCATAGCCAGCGGTGGCATTTTTCTCACCTCGCTCGCAGACTGCGAAAACTGCTGATTTCCCCGCAAATTTGCTACCAAAAAAACAGCGCAGCTAATTACAGCGCCGATGACAATTATAAATCCGAGAATTTGAAGTTCCGATCGCCTCAGCAAACTTTTTTGGCGGCGGCGCAGTTTCTCGGTTTCAAATGCAGTCATTTCCATTTCGGCGATTTCGGCTAATTTTCGATCCGCCCGCATCCGCCGCACGCGAAAATCGTGTTGGTATAGCGGCGCGGCTAATAGCGTTAAACTCGATAAAGCTCCTGCCAATTTTACCAGCCAGAAATCTAATTCACCGGCGATCGCCACATTTGTGAGAGTGGAGATTCCTGCGAGCATTTGCGCCGGATCGATCGATCGCACTGACCAATAATAAATCGCCATTTGCACCAACAGCGCCAGATTGAATGCAAAAAAAATCACTACTACAGCATTCAACCCTTCTCGCAAGTGCGATCGCACTCCAGTATGCCGCCGCTTGAACTTGCGCGCCACTCGAAAGCGGCCCGGCAGCACAGTCAGCAAGGGATTGAGGATTTTGACGACCAAAAAGTGAGCGACAAAGAACAAAGGTAACTGAATCAGCCAAGCCGCCAGCAGCAGAGCCAGAAAGCCGATATCGTCGTTGGCGAAAGGAATGCCCCTGCGAAGGACAAAACTAAAACTCTGAGCGAGAGCAAATGCCCTTAACCACGAAATCGGATAGGGGAACCAAGCTGGCCACTTGAGAGTTTTCATCATGCGGGGAAGGGGAAATTTCAATGGCGGATTGTCAAGCTCTTAAGATTTTGCCAGATTTGGCGATCGAAAAATTGGCAATTCCTCTGCGGTTTGTACTGATGGGACTTGGGCGCGGGTGCGTCAGCCGATTTGAGATTCTTCGACTTCGCTGTACAAGTTTTAGATTTTAGATACTTCGACTTCGCTGTACAAGTTTTAGATTTACCCGTAAAAAAACCCGGTTTCTTGGTTCGCTACCAGGGACTAAAGAAACCGGGTTTTTTACCTAAATTGTTGGCTGTAAATGCGTATTTTCGTAAAAAAACCCGGTTTCTGGGAACCAGTGCACCAGTCCTAATTCAATCAAACCACGCCAGCAAACAACTCCTCAAAACTCTTTTGCGGGGCCTCCGGCTTCGCCACAATCTCCACAACCTTGTTGCGAGAAGCAGGCTGAAACAGCGCCTCCACACAGACTTGAGCTACCTTACTGCGGGGAATGCTGCTTTCAAACAGTGTATCTGCACTCCTCATGACGATCGCATCTGAATTATCCTCATTTTTGAGACCGCCCGGACGGACGATCGTATAAGTCAAGCCGGATTTTTGCAAATATTCCTCCGCCTGCTTCTTCCAAACCAGAATCAGCCAAAACAGATTCAGCGGGTGAAAAAACTGAGAAACGCACAGAGAAGTCACCAGCACAAAATGCTCAATTCCCTTAGCCTTAGCTGCCTCCACCAAATTTTTAGTACCCTCCAAATCCACCTTGTAAGGCGCTGTGGGGTCAAAACCCGGGGCCGCCCCGGTCGCGCACAGCAACACCGTACTATCGCCGATCGCATCGCCCAGAGAAGTCGCATTTAATACATCGCCAATAACTAACTCAGCCTCCGGTGGTAAAATCTGCCTCGCTGTCTCTAGATTTCGGACGAGGGCACGCACTGGAATGCCACGCTTGACTAATTCTGCGACGATTCTGCGGCCAGTCTGACCTGTCGCTCCTGCTACAAATGCTTTCATAAGTCGAGTTATGCTGTTCTAGGGTAAGTTTTGTTACTATCTATTTCTCAATTGTAGGGAGGAAACTCCCCGACCACATCCCCAACCCGACTGATTGGCGTGTATTACAGGAGAGCATGTCAGGAACCTCAGCCCCAACGGCATGAGGCTTGAAAGAGAAATCGGACAAGCCATTCTGACCAGCCTAAGTCTTAACTGACTACGTTTTTTGAGTCATGACACCCTGAGATGCTTTCGCTAGTCTCTTGCTCTGTCGCTGGTGGTTAAACAGTTTTAAGGTCACTGAAACAGTGCTGCTAGCCCAACAAGCTCAGAAAACTTTGACCGACAAGCTAACATTACCCCGAAAGGGAGGCTCAATTGAGCAAAATACTATGCGTACAGGATTGGAAGATTTGAAGCGGTAATTGTCCCGTTGAAAGTGCAATACAAAAGCACCCCGAATTAACCAATCCCAAGGCGGTAGTAAATTCAAAAATGCAAAGCCGTCCTAGAAGGACGGGGTTTCTACCCATAATTTTGATGATGAAGCAGAATTCCGCTGAATATCAAACTGTTGAAGCTTCTGACGAAAATTGCTACGCAGATGCGAGTTTCAGACAGCCCGAAAGTGCAGGTGCGGATGCAGGCGAGGAAGTTGAGCCGATTTGGTTTCACACCCACTTTGAAGACAGCATGGAGATGTACGCCGATGCTGCAACGGTGGCCGAGCATTTCAACAATCACAAGACTTGGTTTTGTCAGTGCGCTGCGCCAATGAAGGCCCAGCCGATCGGCGAAAACGGCTACGATCTATTAATCGGTCGTTTTGGGGCCTTCGGCTACCGAGTTGAAGCAAGAATTGGTTTAGAGTTGCTGCCGCCTGACGCTGAAGGCTGCTATTTGATTCAGACTATCCCGGTTCCGAATTATACCTCGCCCGGATATGAAGTGGATTTTCGATCGGCAATGAAGCTAGTCGAGATACCGTCTGACGAGTTTGCAGCCGATTGGCCTGCGTCGCAACGCGCCCAGCTACCGCCTGCGATTACCAGCGCCACCTGGAAGCTGGATTTAGCTGTAGGGGTTTGCTTTCCCAAGTTTATTCGATCGATGTCTCAACCTCTCATTGAAAAAACCGGCGATGCGCTTTTGGAAAAAATCATCAAACAAGTCAACCGCCGCTTGACATATAAAACTCAGCTTGTTTTCCATGAAAATTTAGGAATTCCCTTTCCCAAAAACCCGAAGAAACACTAACAAAAAAACGCTCGCGGTTGAAACCATAGCGGATCGAATGAAAGATGAGGTACGTTGTTGGGCTTTAGCCCTCTTTCTTAGTTGAACTGCTTATAAGCTGTCATACCTCATCTTTTTAATACCAATTTTTAACGAAATAACAGTATTCTTGTCCCCCCCCTGATTCATGGGGGGGCTAGGGGGGTGTTCGAGTGTTGCACAATTTTAGATAATTGGTATAAGAAACATTATATTATGCTTTTCACTCGCCGTCCTGCCGAGTACCCTTCAGGAAAGCTAACGCCTGCGTTTTTGTAAACCTAGTTTCAACCGCCGCCTGCGTTTCTGCGCCGCCAGCAAGGGAAGCTGACAAAGCCCTTATTTTTACTCACAGTAACGTGACAAGAAGATTTAATCGAACCAACATTAAAACCGCTGTTATTTCTAATCGCATTTCCCCTTCCTCCCTGACTCGCGACTGCCAGCAAACTGCCCTTAACCGTATTATTTTCTACAATTGCATTCTGCATCCCATTAATTTTTTGCTCAGTATCCGCATTCACATAAATCAAAGGCCAATCACCCTTAACATTAGACAATAACTTATTCCCAAAAATCCTCACATCTCGAATCCGAGGCACTTGAGAAATACCGATGTAAGAATTGCCAGTATTACCGACAATCTCCGCTTGCCGAACCGAAGTTCCGCCGCAGCAAGCATGAATCACAATTCCCCCTCCGTCATTGCTGAGAAACTCGGAATCTTTCAGTTGATGTCGGTACACTTGAAAGTCATTATCTTGTATTAAAACATTCCAGCCGGCCCATTCGATCGCCCTACTGTTAAAACTCGTATTTTTCCCAGCGACTCCCGCGCCTGTATCGTCCGTCCACCAGCGCTTGCGGGCATCATCTCGAATCGCATTATTTTTAACAACCAAGCCATTTCCCGACGCTCGGATTCCCGCCCTCATGGTATGATAAACCCAATTATCGCGAATCGCAATACCTTTGCGAAACAGACCCGGCTCAGCACTTGGTTCCGCCGCCAGCACAAAGTTTTCTTCAGATTTGCCAGCCTTGGAACGGTTGACTAAAATACCGAAATGGTTGCTGTAGTCGAATCTAACATCATATTGGGCGATCGCGCCTGTCTCGCCAGATTTTACTTGATATTCAGGTTGCTGGTAATTATCTGTTATACTATCGTTAAGTCGATTGTTAGCAATTAAAACATTAGCCAAAGCATTAATTTTGATATTAGCCACATAGGGATTGGCATATCGCTGCCATGCTAATTGAAAATTCAGGTCTGGGACTGAAGAACTGGGTTCGGCAACGTTATTGCTGCGGAGGCCGTAAACCACAATATTTCTATTTTGACTGTAGTCGAGATTGCTGAGCAAGTAAATTGGCGATCGGTTAATATCTAGATTAACCACACCAATATTGCTATCAGTATTAGGATTTTCAGTAAAGATTCTTTTAAAAGCCGTGCTGTTCGGACTTCCCATCCCTGAAAGTTGCGGTTCGTATTTAGGAAACACAAATTTTGTCGGAGGATTGTACAAAGTTTGTTTAGCATCTGTCATTGCGGGAGTTTCCCCTCGAATGACTACTCCCGACTTCAAATAGATACTGTCTGGAAACTCATAAGTCCCCGCTGGAAAATAGACAACTCCGCCACCGTTAGCAGCAGCAATATCTCGGGCAAAATTAAACCTGTCAATCAGAGTGCCGCCTTGGAAGTCTTGGATATTGTATGCACAAGTCCATTTAATTTCCGATGTCCAAGGATAAGATTGTTTTCCGTATCGAGAATCTATCGGATTATCCGTTGGCCCGCCGCTGGAACTTCCGCAGCCTAACAGTTGTCCGGGAAATAGCGATGATTTTGCTTTGACAATAAAGTTGTTGATATTATTGAAATTAGTTACATAAAAACTTCCGATTAACGAGACAATAAATATACCCAAAAACATATAAAGCTGAACTTGAGGTGAAATTAATCTTCTTTTCTCGTTATCTTGAGAACAAGGATATCTAACAGCAGCGAAACTGAGAGTCCACCAGGCAATATGTGCGTATTGAGCGCAATCAAACCAGGTAACAGCAAAAACCAGATAAGCAATAGCAACTGCTGCAATCCCGCCAATAGAGGATTGCAGCGCTAAAGATAAATAATATCCCCAAAGTGCAATGCCAGCAATCAGCCCCAAAATACCAACTGATACAGTTGTATCGAGAATCCAATTGTGAGCTTTATAAGTAGGAATTTCTCTGGTGCTAATTTCACCTTTTATGTTAATATAGTCGTAGGTAAACTCGTTCAAGTTGACGACTCTCGGAGTTACTTGAGGATTCCTGATATAGGGATAAGCAATCCCTAAGCCGTCGAATCCCCATCCAAATAACGGGCGTTTTTTGATTCCTCTGGCTGCAAGTTCCCACATGGGCGATCGGCTGGACACGACTTGTTCGATGCTCGGTTTTTGCCAGTTGAGGGGTCTGTTAAGCGTCATGATGCCCGCAGCGAGGGTGCCCATCAGGGCTATACCGGTGAGAATTTTGTAGTATTGGCGTCCCAACAAATAAGCACAGGCAACAATCAAAGCTACAATTGCACTGCGGGTAGAAGTTAGCAGCAGTGCGGGAACAGCTAAAATCAAAGTAATTGCAGTTAATTTAGTATTCGTAAATCTCCAAAACCAACCGACAATAGCAGTAATTGCCGTCAACGCTAAAACTACGGCTGCGTGGCCGCGGTGGGAGTACAATCCTATGGGCTGCTGTCCTTGAAAAATGCTGCTGGCTAAAACATCACCTCTGATTTGTTTCCCCATTGTAGCGGTGTAGTCAATCCGCCAGTCAATGATTTGGGGGAAGATACTAAGAGAAAGAATGATGCCACCAATTAGCAATCCTTGGAATTGGGAATTGATCAGTTGCGGGCGCGCGATTAAGAGCAAGCTGTTGCTGAGAGTGAAGGCGGCAATTAACAGCCAGTATAGCCAGCCATCTCCCATTTGATCTTGACCGAGAAAAGAGGTTAAGGGAAAAGGACTGTGCAGAGTGGAGATAGCTCCTATTGAGAGAAATATTGTCCAAAGTATTAGAGAAATCTTCCATTGTCTGGAAATGGTTAGGACTTTTCTTTGTTCCCACAAAAGAGCGAGATTGACTCCTACTATTAGCCAGATAATTAATACCTTGGGGGAAGTCCAGATGATGCCCCGGCTGCTTCCCCAAGGGTTGATGAGAATGATGCTGAGGGCAAACAGGATGGTGTAGAGGCTTTTCATTACTCTTTGTTTTTCCTATTTTTTAGTCTGGTAATGACAGGCAATATGGCTAGGGCAAATAGTGTTCCTAATGCGGTAGTAGGTTCGGGAACGGCTTCTACGGGGAGGGCATCGTCGTCGGTGTTTTTAGATGAAACATTTTGAGTTTTTGCAGTGAGAGTATCGTCAACATACGATAGTTGTGGGTCTTGAAGTAACTTGCTGCTGATGTTGGCTAAATCTAGTGCATCGGAATTGTTATCCTCTGAAGATAGTTCTGGGTCTTGGAGTAAGTCGGCGCTAATGCCTCCGATATCTGCGTTATTTTCGTTGTTGTCTGTTGACAATGATTCTGAATCAAGAAGTAGATTACTGCTAATGTCAGTTAAATCTATCTTCTTTTCGCTGCTAGGAGTTGATGATTGTTCAGGATTTTCTAGCAATTCCCCACTGACGCTAGCTACGTTTAAATCTTCAGAGCTGGTACGAGTTGATGAGAGTTCAGGACTGAAAAGTAAGTCGCGACTGACGCTAGCTACGTCCACGTTATCGGTGGCATAGTTATTGTTACCTTTGGCAGCACTGTCAAAAAGTAGCTTCAGGGCTAAGGTAAGGGTATTACCACTTCTGAGAGAAGAAGCGGGAACCGCCCGAATCGGACGACCGCCACCACTGGGGCTTGGTGCTGGACGCGGACTCGGCGCTGGAATCGGACTGGGTGCTGGACGCGGACTCGGCGCTGGACGCGGACTCGGCGCTGGAATCGGACTGGGTGCTGGACGCGGACTCGGCGCTGGACGCGGACTGGGGCTGGGGGCTGGGCGAGGACTTGGGGTAGGAGATGGTCTTGGAGTCGGGCGCGGACTTGGGGTAGGGGATGGTCTTGGGGTCGGGCGCGGGGAGGGTGTAACAGAAACGCATCCGCCACCACCGCTAGCACCGGAACAAGGTTTAGGGCTAGGATTTGGGGTAAATGTGCTTGTCCAACCCCATGAAATACCATTGTAAATTTTGACAAATCCAACAGTTTTATTGTTGATTATTTTAGGCCCTATAAACTTAGCTAAGTAAAGTTCAAAATTCCAATCATTGTTGTAAAAGTAACTTGGTTTTGGCCTTTGTATAGAATTGTAAGGTACGTCGAACGCAGAAAACAAAAGGTCTCCTGTTTGAGAGTTGGTTTTTCCAGATAATCCTCCACCGGGATAGAAAGGGTTGAGAGAATTGGGAGTATCAATTAAATCAAAATAAGTTTTTGTCTGACCATAAACCGTTATAGGCTGACCGCCAGTATTAACAGTTGCTCTTTGAATCCAAAAAGTATCATTATTGATGTTTGGATTTGGTTCATCCTGACGGTTCCGCTCGTAATCTACGGAGAAAGAAGCTCCTACTCCACCTTTATTGCCACCCGGAATAGGAAATGTCACTCCTGGATACTTACCAGCTAAATCACCTCCACAAGGAGTCAGAGGTTGACAGGGATAGTAACTTGTAACATTAAAATCTCCGTTTAAATTTGCACCTTTTTTGAATTGCCAGTTAGCTCCATAGCTTTGTCCTAGTATATTCAAAAAATCCCTGCTTCCACCCCGTTCTATTTCCTTTATATTTTTCGTCTTTACAGTAACAATGCCATTAAGATTGCCATCGGCACTACTTACCTGTACAGAATCAGAAGAACTATTTGTTTGACCTTTGATATTAAACGCAAGGCTATGCTGACACATCGGCTCTGTCAGTACCGCTGTTGCTAAAATAATCACGGATAATTTTTGCGATTGCATTTTGGTATTTCCTTATTTTCAAAAAAGATTAGGCTTCGTTCAAATATGATGCCAAAGGCAATTGGGAAGCAAATCTGGCTTAGGAAGAGACTAATTTAATTTCTACCCAGGGAGTAGAAAATAGACCTTTCACAATTCCTTTTAACTGCCTACGTTGTCCATTTTTTAGATTGACGTAAGAAATCTCTGTATTAGCATTTTCGTAGGTCAATCGAACATCATAAGTACCGGGGGTGAAAGTTCCGAATGACAATGAACGACCCCTACTCCGCTCGTAGGCTCCAAATAGAAGCCTATTCTCATTCCAGTAAAATTCTCCTTCCCAAAATACTGTGAAGCTTTTTCCAGGTGGAACCAATGGAAAATCACGCTCAGTCAGAGGTATAAGACTCAATGCAAAGTCATCCATAAAAAGGGCTTTATCATTGAATCCTATGAATTCTGGGGTAAGGTGGTACTTATTGAAACGGATGGGTACTGAGGTCTTGTTGGTAATCCGAATACCAACTCGCCAAGGGGTCTTTATATCAGGCATATTTTCTGGGATGCTCACTACCTGATTCGGCACAACAGTTTCAAAGATGACTCCATCTACTTCAACTGAATTGTTGGTATTAGTTAACTGAACAGATGTTAATTCAGTAGTTTTGACTGCGCTCATATTTTTTGAAGCAAATACTTCGGGAGAAACATGAGCTACTGCTACTCCTCCAGACAAAAATAAAGCCACCAGAAATAGAAAAAAATACCTCATATCTCGCCCTCTCAATTACCGGACAATCAGCGAACAAACCAGAACCACACCGCCGCACCAATTACCATCAGCCAAAATAGTTTCCCGCCACGGACATTCGACTCGGACGGCTGCTTAATCAAAGTATACTTGTAATATCCCTTCATCGGCTGAGTATCATCCTGAACAGATCTAGACATCGGCCAATCAAACGCAGATTTCGATCGCTCGGACGGCATCCGAACTCCACTGGGTGGAAAACCGTAGGATAGTGGTAGGCGCCAATGCTGCGGTAGGCTTTCTTGTTCGGCAATTTGCTTCTCCGTCAGCGGTACAAACTCCAACTTATACTCACCAGTCAGATGAGGTCTCATTATTTGATAGAAACTGCTACGAAATTGATGGCGTTCGAGCTTTGATGGTGGTCTGTAATTATATTTGTTGCAGCAATGTTTATCAGTGTAGTGTTCTTGCCAGTTCATAATTATTCCTCGTTGATGTCCCTGATAATGAACGAAGAGATTCATAGCGATGGGATAAGTCTAAGCGTAATTAAATAGATTGGCAATAGTTATAAAAAAAAAACTATCTTAAAAAATTTAACTAATAAATAAAATTTATAATAGTAAGTAACTCAGGCTTAATTTAAGTTGATAAAACATTGCAATCTACACAATATGAGTATTTATATGTACGTAGGGTAAAGTAGAGTTTACAGAATTTTTACAAGAGTGTCAGTTAACTTGACGGGCTTTTTAAAACAGAGTGTTGCCGAGCGTTATACATGGTATGCGGTTGACTATAAAATTGGTGATTCGACAGCCGCAAAAAATACAATTTCCTCTCGAACTTGGCTCAAGTGAGTCTAAGTGTTATATGCAAGTAGTTTTACTTAAGTGTGTGATGCCAGTCGAAAGGTCGATCGCACGTTTGGACAATTAACTCAAAAGGTCGATCGCACTTATTACACAATTTACTCAAAATGGCGATCGCACTTATTACACAATTTACTCAAAATGGCGATCGCACTTATTACACAATTTACTCAAAATGGCGATCGCACGTTTAGACAATTTACTCAAAAGTTAGACAATTTAGTCAAAAGGTCGATCGAAAACAGACAGACAACAACCTCAATAAATACTCTACTACTTCTGAGTTTTCCTGTTTTTGAGCTTGAGGAATATACCTAATCCGGTGAGTGCTAATAGCGTTCCTAATTCAGTCGTAGGTTCGGGAACGGCTTCGGCTGGGAGGGCATCATCGTCAGGGTTTTTAGTTTTGGAGGCTAGGGAGTTGTTATCCTCTGAGGCTAGTTCTGGGTCTTCCAATAAGTCGCCGCTGATGCCAGCTAAATCAAGTTCATTTTCGTTACTGTCGGTTGATGATAATTCTGGGTCTTCGAGCAAGTTGCCACTGATGCTAGCTAAATTGACTTGGTTTTCGTTGTTGTCTGTTGATGATGATTCTGGGTCTTCAAGTAAATCACTGCTGATGCTAGCTAAATTGACTTGGTTTTCGTTGCTGTCCGTTGATGATAGTTCTGAGTCTTCAAGTAAATCACGACTAACGCCAGCTAGGTTTGCATTGTTCAAACTATTGTCCGTTGATGATAATTCTGGGTCTTCAAGTAACTCACTGCTGATATTTGCTAGGTCTGTGGCATCGCTATCAACACCAAAAGTTGCGTAGGTGCGGGCAGCGCGAATTGGCGAACTGGGCCGCCCAAAGGATGAGGGCGATGTAGTAGTTGTTGTTGATGTTGAGACAACGACAGTTGATGATGTTGACCCCAGTGGAGATGTCACCCAAGGTGTAGGAGTTGGCCAGGGTGAGGGAGTCCAAGGTGAGGGAGTTGGCAAAGGTGTCGAGGTTAGTCGAGGTGATGGTGTTGCTGTTGTTGCCCATGGTGCAGGCGTAGGCCAAGGTGATGGAATCCAAGCTGACGGGGTTGGCCAAGGTGATGAAGTCCAAGCTGAGGGTGTAGGAGTTCGTGATGGAGTCCAAGCTGAGGGTACTGGTGCTGGCCCGGGTGTTGGTGCTGGCCCGGGTGTTGGTGCAGGTGATACTAATATTATTGTTGATGGTGTTGGTGACGGGCTTGGTGCAGGTGCTGGACGCGGTGTTGGCAAAGGTGAAGGGGTTGGTCGTGGTGTTGGTTTTGGTGATGCTGTTACGTAGCCTATGCCACCGCCGCCACTAGCACTACTAGCGACCGGTTCACCTTTGGGTATACGTATGGGTGGCAAGTCGAAGTCGGGAATGATGGGAATGATAAACGGGAATGGCTTTGGGCTTGGAGTTGGAGTTGGCTTTGGAACGGGAACGGGATCTGGTTCTTTGCGACGAGTTACTGTGTTTTTCCAACCCCATCTGATTCCGTTGTAAATGGTGATTGTTCTTTTCTTACTTGTTGGTGGCGTAGTCTCTTGAACTAGGTAGAGTTGCGCTGTGAAATAATTGTTTCTTCTAGCAGAACTTAAACCTGAATTATATGGTCGATCCATAAAGAAGTCTTCACCCGCAAAATCAGTGTTGTTTGGACCGTCGTAGTAGGGATTTTGTTTTTTATTAAAATTATCGATAAAAGGAACACCATGTATCCGAGATGCACCTGGTATAGTGCTACCGTAGTTAGCTTGTACAATCTGAATCCAATAAAGTTTACCTTCACCTGGTTGAGGATCGCCCTTTCCTGGATGATACTTTAAGTGAAAAAGAGATCCCACTCCCCGATAAGTTTCATATTTTGTTTCAGGGATAGACGTACTAGCCCCACCACACGGATCCTTAGGAGAGCAAGCTTGATAAGTTATTACCTCAAAACTACCCTTTAAGTCCTCTGCGGCTGCATTAAAAGTCCAACCAGACCGACGTTGATCAGACAGAAAAGACCATGCTGAAAGAGTTCTTTTAAAAATAGGCGTTCCACCATGGGGCAGAGGCTCCGACCATAATCCCATACCTATCTCCGTTGTGGTTTCTCGATTCTTATCTATTTGGTAAGTAGATACGGGTTCGTAATACCTGGTAGCACCGGGAGTTGGGGGGATAATATTAAAAGCAATACTTGCTTTGCCCGTCAATCCAACTATCAAGAATGATGTTAACAAAACTTGGGAATATTGTCGAAATAACATGGGTTTTGACTCCTAGAGGTATGAGGTTTAAAAGAAATATCAGCTTTTAAGGATAATTAGATGAAATAGGCTCTTTCACTTTAAGCTCAATTCAAGAACGCACTAAGCGAAAGTCTACAAAGGGAGTTGATATTTGACCGCTCCAGATATCTAAAGTCGTGTATGTTTCTACAGACTCGTATATTTTAACCATTGTTTGATCGCTCCTATATGTAAACCTAACTTGGTATGTTTCTAGAGTTAGAGGTTCAAAAACCCATATGCCACCATTTCCGGTAGGAGTCTTAAGTCCAAACTGCTCTTCCCAAAGCCCAAAAATTTCTGCTTCGGGAAAAAAGGTAATATCCTCTCCGGGCATAACGGAAAGAACATCAGAATTAGAGGGCCCGCTAAGGCTAATCCACCCACCTCCGAATGGAATTAGTCCATCTACTCCCATAATTTCTAGAAATAAGGTGAAATAAAAGCTAAATCTAAGGGGAGTAGATGTATTATTGGTAATCCGAATACCAATCTGCACGGGGATTATAAAGGAGGAGTAGTAAATTGATATAGGTGATAAAAATTTCATTAGGTACAGAAGTTTATGTATTAAATTGTTTTTGGGTATGCTTAAAACTCGCTCTGGTACTAAAATTTCAAAGCGAACACCATCCATTTCCACAGCATTGCTGTCTGCTTCTACTGGTTGAACCAAGCGAAGATTTACAAAAGGAGTAATCAATAGTTCTGACTTGCTCTCTTCTACATTTGTTATTTCGACATTATCTATCCCAGGTATTACTCTGTTTGCACAGTTGTGTTGATAGATAAACCTAATTTGATAATTTCCGGGCAATAGTGCCTCAAATAACCAGAAATTATGAAGTTTTATCGACCCGAAAAATTCGTTGAACTCAGTAGAAATTTTCAGTGCAAGTAAGTTATTTTCCCAGGCAAGACTTGCGTCGATCGTGATAGTTTTGGATTCTCTAGGCTCAACTAACATATAATTAATTTCTCTGGTTTCGTAGCACTCCTGCGATAAGTTTAAGTTCGATATAAATTCAGTCAATCTGCCCGCCCATCCTGTTCTATATCTGTTCGGTTGAACTTCAGATTCTGGCTTTTCGTTAACTAATTGCCGCTGTAAGGCTTGACCCTCGGATGTTACAATTTCTGGAATCAAGGTTCCAGAGAGGTTGAAGTGGAAAGACATTGAAGTGTTATTGGTAATATGAATATATAATTCTATAGGAGGCGTGATGCCCGCTCTGTTTTCAGGGATGGTGAGCGCCGTAGGGTCAGGCAGCATAATTTCCATATTAATGCCACTTACTTCCATTGCGTTGTTGTCACTGAATTGTTCTGATGTCATGTTGGTTAACCTTTTGATTTTTAGAGATGAAGGATATCAATACTGATGAATTGCAACGGATTGAGAGAAGTAGCACCGGGCTTGTTTTCGGGGATAGCTAGTGCAATAATTTGTGGCTCTCTGATTTCCAGTAGGAGACCAGATTGTTTGATTTTATTGCTGTTATTCGCTCCTTGAGATGTCATATAGCCTTTCTCAAAAAGATGAGGTATAACTGACAGCCCACACAACCCTTAAACTAATAGGGCCCAAGCCCAACAACGTACCTCATCTTTCTGAGAACTGCTATATTTTGAACCATTCCAAGTTTTGAGTGTTCATTGCCAACTGCTTTTATACTGGCATAGGTTATTACCACGATCGCAGAAATTACTAAAGCCAATAAAAACCGCAAAAGATACTTCATCGCTCTCTGGATTATCAAATAATCAGCGAAAAAACCAGAACCACACCGCCGCACCAATTACCATCAGCCAAAACAATTTACCGCCACTTCCTGAATCTGACGACCCAGTTAGCAAAACATACCTGTAATACCCCAGAACTTGCCCAGATTCGTTCTCAAGAGGCACAGAATTATCTCGACCATCCCAATAATTTCGGGGAGGATATTGCTGTTGATAATCCGAAATACTTTGCCAAGGAACTCGGGATGTTGGGCAATAATTGTGAGGAATATTCTGCTTGGTATTCGGTGGATAACTGTAGCATAGCTGCTGTCGGAAATGCAGTGATAAGCGCTCTCTTTGAGCCAGTTCCTTTTTAGTAATCGGCACAAACTCCGACTTCAAGTCGAAAACAGGGCGCGGGCCAACTTGGCTACAGCAATTACCACAAAACTGATTGTGAGTAAGGTTTGATGGTGTAGAGCAATTAGATTTGTCGCAGTAATGTTTTTCACTACCCTGTTGTTGTCGGTACATAATTCCTCCTGATTAGTGCAGGCGCGAGTGAATATTGCTAACAATATTCCTTCCCCTGCCTTCCTTCAAATACGGGACTTTCTGCAAACCAACTACAACCACAACACCCGATCGATTGCCACAAACCCAATGAATCTTTAAACAACAGTGGCTTTCGATCTCAACAATCAACCAAACAATGTCTCTGATACAAATGAACGAAGAGATTGATATCAATAGTCACAAACTTAAGCGATGAATGACAAGCTTGTCAACAGTTATTATAAATTATATTACAATAATTATATTGTGATAAAAAAATTTATATTAACTCCCTGGCTTAATTAAAATTCAGAAAACATTGCAAATTGATGAATAAAGTTCATATTTATTCATAGAGTCAAGAGTGTTAGGGGCGATCGCTTATTATGTGATGGACGGAAAGGTCGATCGCACTTTTCACACCATGCAACTCAAAAAGTCGATCGCATTGCACAATGCCAGCCGAAAGACCAACGTTATCAACCGCAAATACTTGGTCAAATGTAATTCAACTTTGTGTATCCACTACGCAAAACTCTACATAAGGCGTGAATACTTGCCCCGTCCACATCGCATCAAACGATTCCTCCTCCATCAAATAATGATAGTATAGGATTTCTTCATCGCTGCAATAGTTTTGTCGATCCTCGTTGTATAATCTTGACCATTCCTCATTTATTAAATAATGATAGTATTGTACTGATTCATTAGTGACTTCATACTTCAATCGAATCGAATAATTCCCTAAATTTTTTAGCGGAAATCCCAAAAATTCACGATTCGTAAAAGGCAGAGACAATAGTAAAGTTTGCTCGCGTTTTTTTTTATTGTGATGTTTGCGATCCCAACCAATACGGGCATTCGGAAAGACCATTACAGACTTCCCCGGCTTAATTAAGTGAAAATCAAATACGTGAGGATATCCAATGCCGTCCGCTTGGTATCCAGCATTAGTATTTTGACCGTCTGCTGCTAGAATTTCGGGAACAAAGTTATGATGGAAGCTAAAACAATACGAGTTTGACCTGTTGTTGGTAATGCGAACATATAACTTGACCGATGTATCATGATTTGATTTGGGTTTTGATGGCATGGGCACAACCACTACCATTTTTGACACAAATATTTCAAATCGGATGCCATCAACTTCGACAGCATTGTTATTAAAAAATTCTCTTTCTGTCATGATGCTTTCCCTCCTTATTCATTCATCCTAACGGTTTTCGATTGGGTGAAGATATCGGGCAAAGGACGGGGAAATACCTTGTCCCTGCGGTATTTAATAGAATTAAAAACTGCTCGATCTAGTATTGTAGCCGATGTAGTAGAAAACCCGCTCCCCTCGCCCCTCGGCAACCAGCAAGTGTCTCAGATCACAAGGCCGGTCGTAGCGAAGCGGGGCGTAAGCCATCGCCCTCACTGCCCAAAAACCTAAAAATATGTCAAATTAAGTAAGGGGTTATAAAATAACTCTTGCCATATCCGTAGACAGTTATGACAACAAAACTAAGAGCTACAGACACAGACAAAATGGAGATAGACTTGCAGCAGTTCAGGGCAGACCAAGAACTGATTCTCAACCAAGTAGATAATGCGATCGCTCTTTTCGACTCGTCTGACAGCTTAGTTTTGTTTAACAAAAAATTGGCCGAGACTTGGGGACTGTCCCCAGAATGGCTGGCAACCAAGCCTAAGTGCGACTTGTTGTTTGCCGAAATTGTCGATCGCGGTTACTTGTCGCTTCAGCAGTGGGAAGAGTTTCAGCAAGCACTGCAAACATCTCAGGATGAAAGTTTATCATTTTATTTCGAGCAATCCAATGCCGTTTGTTTGGAAGTCTTCGCCACAATTACCAACAGCGGCGGGCGGCTGTTTACCTTTCGAGACGTTACCGTATACCAAAACTCCCAAGCTAGTTTGAATGCAGAAGTCAGGCGCCTGACATTTCTTTTAGGCTTAACTGAACGCCTGCAAAACTCTCACAGTTTGCAAGAAATAGGTCAGTTTGCCCTCAGCTATCTGGTAGAAGCGACGAATGCTGCTTTCGGAGACGTAAAAGTGATTAGCGGTAAGGGAAAAGACAGGCAAGCGGCGGCGATTTCCAACCAAGTTTCTACTCAATTTCTGGCTAGTTACGGGGAACCAGTCGCCGCTGGAATGCAAGAATTGCTCGACAAAGGTATTCCCTACGGCACCGGTTTGCTGTGGGAAGTGGTGGAAACTGGTAAAGCTTTGTTTGTCGATGATTATGCCGAACATCCCAATGCTGTGCCGCAATTTCGGCATCCGGGAATCGGACAATTGGGCATTTTTCCGATCGCATCTACTGACGGCACAATCATCGGAGTGTTGACGCTGGAGTCGCGCAACGTCAAAAAACTGCAAGCTTCCCTCCACCAAGAAGTGCTCACGGCTGCTTGTCGGACTCTGGGGGCCGCAATCCAGCGGGCTCAGACACAAGAAAACCTCCGCCAAGTTAACGAACAATTAGAGTATTCTTCTCAGTTAAAATCCGAGTTTTTAGCCTCGATGTCCCACGAATTGCGGACGCCTCTCAACAGCATTCTCGGATTTTCTGACTTGCTGCTGCGCCAAACATCCGGCCAGTTGAGCGATCGACAAGTTAACTATGTAGAACTGATCGAAAAAAGCGGTCAGCACTTGTTGCAGCTAATTAACGATATTCTCGATCTTTCTAAAATTGAAGCAGGAAAAGTAGAACTCAATTTACTGCCTGTTCGCGTTCACGAACTCGCCACAGACTGTCTGAAAATGATTCAGCCGCGGGCAGATAAAAAGCGAATTGCTTTGTCTTTAGAACTCGACTACCGCATTACTAAAGTTTTGCTCGACGAACGGCGAGTGCGACAAATTGTGATTAATTTACTTTCCAATGCTATCAAATTTACCCCCGAACGGGGACAAGTTAAACTTAGCGGGCGTCTGGCCTACGGCAATGAAATTAATGGCGATTACCGCCCTGATTGTTCTCCTGTAAATGCCAGCACTCCCTACTTTTGTCTTGAGGTGAAAGACTCGGGTATCGGCATTCCTCAGGATCGCTGGCACTTGCTATTTCGACCTTTTCAACAGGTGGATTCTTCCCTGACTAGGCGCCACGAAGGTACAGGTTTGGGTTTGGCTTTGACTAAGCGTCTGGCGGAATTGCACGGCGGAACTGTTTCTTTTCAATCTATTTGCGATCGCGGCAGTTTGTTCCGCGTTTGGCTGCCTTTGACGGAGATGCGTCAAGAGTTGGGCAGCTTTGCTGCTTGTGCTTTGGATGCTAAGTTAGTTCCTGCTTCTGCGATCGCATTACCACTTGGCAGCAAGCGGATTCTGGTGGTGGAAGACCAACCTTTTAACCAAATGTTAATTTCAGAGGTGATGGAATTGGAGGGCTACGGGGTAGAGATTCTGGCGGATGGTTCGTCAATGCTCGATCGCATCCATGCCGCCTCTGCTGCGCCGGAATTGCTGCCAGATTTGATTTTGATGGACATTCAGTTACCCGATGTTGACGGGTTTGAGTTGATGCGCCGAGTCAAAGCAAATCCTGTCTGGGAGTCGGTACCGATGATTGCGGTGACGGCGATGGCGATGGCTGGCGATTGCGATCGATGTTTGGAAGCTGGCGCTTCTGCTTATTTGAGCAAGCCGCTGGATCTAAATTTGGCGATCGCTACAGTCCGTTCTTTTCTCAACTAACAATAATTATTTGCAGTTCCAGCAGTGCCATTTATTACAATTTATAAGTGAAAACGTTAGACTCAATAGTAGATAAATTTCTATAGGACTTGCGCGCACTTGCCTCAGAAACCCGGTTCCTGCCAAAAATATCGAGTTTAATAACTAGAAATATACGAATCAACCAGGTTTCGAGCATCTACACGCGCCAGTCCCGAGCTAAATTCAATATACATCATATTCCATGTCAAACAAGTCGCCCTGCATCATGTTGGTTGATGACGAGCCAGCTAATCTAATTTTACTGGAAGAGTTATTGCAAATGAAAGGATACGCCACAGTATCAGCGCGATCGGGCGATGAAGCCCTCTCCCTCGCCCGTGTATCTCGACCGGATTTAATTTTACTAGATATTATGATGCCGGATATGGACGGTTTTGATGTGTGCGAGATCCTGCGGAATGATACGGCTTTGCAAACTGTACCGGTAATTTTTTTGACTGCTCTCGATGACGATACCTCTCGCCTCAGAGGGTTAGAAATTATGGCCGACGATTATTTAACCAAGCCTTTTAACAGTCGCTTGCTGCTGGCGAAAGTTGAAAATATTTTGCAGTTGAGCCAAATGCGATCGCAAGTTGTGTCTTCCCAATTCAACCAGCAGGTAAAAGAGCAAAGCAAGCGCCAAATTGCCGCCGCCTGGGAGGCCAACGAATATCTTTCCGAAAAATTTCACCTATTTGTCCCGGAACAGCTTCTCGAACGAATTGCGCCCCAAGGGATAGAATCAATTCAGTTGGGCAATGTCACAGAAGAAGAGCTGACTATTTTATTTTGCGACATTCGCGGGTTTACGGCGATCGCAGAATCTCAAGAAGCACGCGAAACCTTTGAATGGTTGAACGCTTTTTTTACGAAAATGAACGATTGCATCACCTCCCACGGCGGGTTTATTGACAAATACCTCGGCGATGCTATCATGGCAGTATTTGACCAACCGCATTCTCACGCTATAAATGCGATCGAAGCCGCAGTAGCCATGCAAGAAAGTTTGCATGAATTTAATGTCGAGCGCCACAAATACAATTTAGAATATCCCGTCAATATCGGTACTGGAATTAACACAGGTATCGGCATGATCGGCACCTTGGGTTCCGATCGCCGGATGGACTCTACAGTCATCGGCGATGTGGTAAATACAGCTTCTCGGTTAGAAAATTTAACTAAAATATACGGTTGCCAAATAATTGTTAGCGAAAATGCGATCGTTCATGCGAGAGAATTTCTAAATAGCATAAGTCCGAACTCAAGCTCAAAAGAAAGTTTATTATTAAAGTGCGACTTGGAAGTGGAAACACCGGAGAATATGATTTCCACTTCTCACGCAACAGCAGCCGACAGCCATTCGCCCACCCACAACTATTACTATCGCTGGATCGATCGAGTAACGCCGCGCGGCAAACAGCAAGCTATTGAAATCTACGAAATCTGGCCAGCATCCAGTCCCGACTCTGAAGCCAAGCAGCTTACCCAGGCTTTATTTGACAAAGGAATTCAAGGATGGCAATCCGAAAGATTTGTCGCCGCCTTGGGATATTTTCAGCAACTAATCGAACAAAACCCTGCTGATACAGTGACCCGTTTTTATATAGAAAAATGCCAAGAAAAACTAGGTCTTATACCTGCCAATATCAGCTCCGAAATGAGATAAATAAAAAAGGTACGTAGTTGCGCTTCAGCGCTCTTTCATAGAAGGTACGTAGTTGCGCTTCAGCGCTCTTTCATAGAAGGTACGTAGTTGCGCTTCAGCGCTCTTTCGCAACTACGTACTTAAAAACTAACTCCATAAGAGTGGCTGTTACATCCTGGACTGATCCTAATTTGATCGCACATCAAACCGCCGTCAAAACCTGCTCTCTCAACTTCCCAATCAAATCATTAACCCCGCCAGAATTCAAACGATAACTCAAAGGATGACCAATCAAATAAGCCGAACTTTGAAACAAAACATCAATTTCCACCAAACCATTTTCCCGCAAAGTTTTGCCAGTCGAAACCAAATCCACAATCGCCTCCGACATACCCGTAATCGGCCCCAACTCCACAGAACCGTAAAGCGGCACAATTTCCACCGGCAAATTCAAATTATGAAAATATTCCCTTGCACAGTGTACGAACTTAGAAGCAACTCTACCGTGAGGAGGCAAATCCACACTGCGTCTGTAAGAACTAGATTCCTTCACCGCCACCGACAGCCGACACTTGCCAAATTGTAAATCAATTAAATTTGCAACTTTCGGAGTTTTTTCCCGCAAAACATCATAACCCGCAACGCCCAAATCAGCTTGACCGTATTCCACATAAACCGGCACATCGTGCGTCCTTACTAGCAAAGCTTTTGCCGTTCCGGTAGTGTCATAAATTTGAAGTTGGCGGTTAGAGGAATCGAGAAAAGCACTGAAGTCTAATCCAACGGATTTAAACAGTCGAATGCTATCTCCTAACAGTCCGCCTTTGGGAAGTGCTACGGTAATCATATTGATTTGAAATTCTAAATTGCTGAATTTGGGATGCGGAATCGGCGCTGCCCGAGCGGAAACAGCTTTTTCCTCAACCACAATAGCACAAATTGTTCAAATATCAAAATAAGTTCAGGTATTGCTAATAATTGTGTTTGTGTATAATATATTGTATTGAGGCTGAGTTAAATCGAATTTTCTTAAGGATTGTCTGCTAAATAGATGATAGCTGAAAGTAAAACTATGACCAAATTGACTCTGGTAATCGGCAACAAAAATTATTCGTCTTGGTCGCTGCGTCCTTGGCTGGCGATGAAACAAGCTGGACTAGATTTTGCCGAAGTGAGAATCCCCCTAGACGGGCCGACAACTCATGGGGAAATTCGGCGCTATTCTCCCTCGGGAAAGGTGCCAGTTTTAATTGATGGCGACTTGAAAGTGTGGGAATCTTTAGCAATTTGCGAGTACGTTGCAGAACGCTTTGCAAATGATTTATGGCCGGCGGATGTAGCGCAACGGGCGATCGCCCGTTCCATCTGCGCCGAAATGCACGCAGGCTTCCAAAATCTCCGCGAAAATATGCCGATGGACTGCCGCAACCGCTATCCGGGAGAAGGAATGACCCCCGGTGTCGAAGCAGAGATCGATCGCATCTTGGCAATTTGGCGCGAATGCCGCCAAAAATTCGGCACCAGTGGGGATATGCTGTTCGGAAAATTCACAATTGCTGACGCCATGTTTGCCCCCGTTGTCATGCGTTTTGTCACCTACGAAGTCAAATTAGCTCCCGAAGCAAAAGCTTATGCTGATGCGCTTTTGGCACTGCCTGCAATGCAGGAATGGCTAGCAGCAGCTTGCAGCGAATCGGAAAGTATTCCACATCTTAAAATCTAGCAAAAATCAGTTTGCTTAACCTAAAATCTCCTACCAAAAATCTCATAGTTAAAATCAGGATGCGGATTCTTTTAGTTGATGATGAAGTTGAGTTGACTGACCCTTTGAGTCGAGTTTTAAGCCGCGAAGGTTATACAGTTGATGTCGCATTTGACGGCGCAACTGGCAGCAATTTAGCAATGCAGGGAAATTACGATTTGCTAATTTTGGATTGGATGCTGCCGAGACAATCCGGATTAGCAATTTGTCAGCAATTGCGATCGCAAGGACGGAATACCCCAGTCCTATTTCTCACCGCCAAAGACACCCTAGACGATCGCGTACAAGGACTCGACGCAGGCGCAGACGACTATCTAGTCAAGCCTTTTGAACTGCGAGAGCTCCTAGCCAGAGTCCGCGCCCTACTGCGCCGCCCCCCTACTTTTGACCCCGAAGTGGCTGTCGGGCGCCTGCAAGTTGCAGATTTACAGCTAGACTACGACAATCAAATAGCCTATCGGGGCGATCGAACAATTGACCTATCAGAAAAAGAATGTCAACTATTAGAATACCTAATGCGACATCCCGGTCAAATACTAACACACGAACAAATCCACCAATACCTGTGGAGTGAAGCAGAAAAACCCAGCAGCAACGTATTAGCAGCTCAAATTCGCCTCCTGCGCCGCAAAATAGAAGCCCCTAGCGAATCCGTCCTAATTCACACAGTTTACGGCAGAGGCTATCGCTTTGCAGAACCCAGTTAATAATAGGAATTCTGCTCATCTTCCATCTTCCTTCGTGTCCTTTGCGCCTTCGCGGTTCCATCTTTCTTCCGAAGCATTCTTCCTTTTACGCCAGAGGCTATCGCTTTGCAGAACCCACTTAATAATAGGAATTCTGCTCATCTTTCATCTTCCTTCGTGTCCTTTGCGTCTTCGCGGTTCCATCTTCCATCCGAAGCATTCTTCCTTCACACCCTAAAGCAATCCCTACATATCTTGACAAACCAAAGTAATTACCGTCACCTCCGGCGGACAAAATAACCTCCCCGGCGCATAAGTACCCAAACCGCGATTCACGTACAACCAATTACTCCCAACCCGATGCAAACCGCTAGCCCATTCCCAGTGACGAACTACTCGATCGCAAGCCGACACAAAAGGAACAAATTTTCGGATTCCTTCAGGAATCAAATAACCAATTTTTCTCACCCAAGCATACAAAGGCCCGATACCAGGAATCACAATTTGACCCCCATGAGTGTGTCCCGAAAACTGCAAATCAATCCGCCACTGTTGCAGATTTTCAGCAGTATCAGGATTGTGAGACAATACAATCCGAGGAATCGCCGGATTGATTGATGCCATTAGAGGCGCAGGTGCAAAATCGCCAGACCAAAAATCTGCAAACCCAACTAAAGCCAATTCAGACCCCAAAGGATAAATCGCTTCATTGTACAAAACCCGAATACCTGCGTTATTCAAAGCATTAGCAACCTTAATTTTTGCCCCTGGATAATAGTGATCGTGATTGCCCAAAACAGCGTAAATTCCCACCCGACTTTGCAAATTTTTCAATCGCTGCACCAAGCCGTAAATAGGCGCCGGATCGTAGGTAATAAAATCTCCGGTTAAAAAAATTAAGTCTGGTTCCGCTTCATTAGCCGCCACAATCGCCTCTTCTAGCAACCATTCCGACAGCCGCTCCCCGTCATAGTGAAAGTCCGTAAGCTGTACAATTTTAGTACCCGATAGATTTGCTGGAAGATTAGCGATCGGTATTGTTAAACAGTCTACTCGCAGTTTCCCAGTTAATAACCTGTGCATAAATATAAGGTTTATTGAGAGAGCGCAACCTCTAGCTTAGCAAATAAACAGACAATACTGCAAAACTAGATGTTTTTCCCTCTTTTTTCTGCCATCTGACTAATAACTACTAACTGATGACTAATGACTAAGAAATCAGGACACGGCTAAGAAATCAGGACACGGCAGTGCCGTTTCCCTACAATTGATCGCGGTAGGGAAACGGCACTGCCGTGTCCGACCTATCTGACTAATGACTAATGTTCGCGATCTCTTAAGCTCGCACTATGACTAATGACTAATGTTCGCGAGCTCTTAAGCTCGCACTATGACTAATGACTAATGACTAATAACCAATAACTTTATTTTTGATAAATCACCTCAAAAGTTTCGATAGCTTTTTTCTTACCTTTAACTATCACAGAGCCAATTTTCCTAAATTCAAATATATCTTGAGTAGCGCTGTAAACACTGTCGCTCACCAAAATTTGTCCTCCCTCAGCCATTGACTGCAACCTAGATGCAATATTCACCTCATCCCCTATGGCAGTATAATCCATGTGCTGCGGCGAACCAATATTACCAACAACTACCTCCCCCGAACTAATCCCAATACCAGTCAGAAAATTATCCGTAATCCAAGGAACCGACATCCTCCCAATCCGTCGCTGCATATCGATCGCAGTTTCGATCGCCTTCCTTTCGCGATCGGCCACCTCCGAAGGCGCCCCAAACATTGCTACAATCATATCTCCCACAAACTTATTCACAGTACCTTCATGACTAAAAATTACCTCTACCATCTCCGTGAAATACTCATTTAAATACATCACTATTTTCTCAGCAGGCAGCTCCTCACACTTAGTAGTAAAATCTCTAATATCCGAAAAAAGCACCGTTAAATTGCGCTTAGTTGGATTTAGAGAAATATCTCCTTTAGCTTCGATAACTGCTCGCACCACCTGGGGAGAAAGGTATCTTTCCAAATTATTTTTAATTCGTTCTTCCTTCAATTTACTTTCATGTAAAAGCGCATTCTCGATCGCCGCGGCCGCTTGCGATGCCAAAGCCGTAAATAATTTTAAATCCTGTGCCGTATAGTTTACAAGTTCGTTATGACTAATATTGATAACGCCGATTGTACCGTTCTGAGTTGTTAGAGGTGCACAAATCATAGAACGCATCTCATTGTCTCCCATAACATATCTCGGATCGGACAATACATCATTGACTATTTCAGCTTTACCAGAAACAAAAATATGACCTGCTATCCCCATATTGGAACCGATTTTTGTTTTATGGTTGTACTCTTTACCCCTAGCAGAAACAATCTCCAGTTTTCCTGTCTTTTCATTCATTAGCATCACTGAAATATTGGTAGACTCAATCAACTTTTTCGCTTCAGTTACCACCAATTGACTGACTTCAGCCACACCCAAACAAGTAGCTATTTTGCTTGAAAAATCGTACAAAAAATTAACTTCTTCGTACTTATCTAAAGTATCAACAGCCAGAGTTCTTATATCCAAGTCGGCGCTGGCAGCATAACTCAGCATATCGGCAATAAATGCTGCTTTTTGACTTCCTGTTACGTAACCGATAACTTCATCGGCTAGGATGATAGGATAAGTATTGAAGTAGGTCTGACAATCTTCGCCCAATAAAATAGCCCCTTCAACATTCCGAATAGCCATCGGAGCGTCTAAAACACCGAGCGCGCCCTCAATAACCACCCGCAAATCTCTCTTAGAAATCAATTTTTTGAGATTGATACGAACCATTTACTTTGCTATTAATCATGAGTGAGCGATCTATCGTTATTCATTCGTTTGTAACCAGTCAGCCAATTTGAGGATAGAGATTTTAGATTTTAGATTTACAAGGGCAGATAACTCTGGGAGCTTGAAACTTAGTCTAAAATTTTTGGAGCATCCACGACTATAGCCGGGGGATTGTATCCGTTTTTGGGCAGGCTAGCAACCACCAAAAACCAAAAAATATTCTTGTGAATTGATTGTATACCTCTCGCTACATCTGTGCCGTCAAACCCAGAATTTCCCTAGCTTTGACCAGCACTTCTTTCGGGCGAAAAGGTTTAGTCATATAAAGATTTGCCCCCACAGCCATACCGCTTTGCTTATCATATTCTTGTCCCTTAGCTGTCAACATAATAATGTAAACGTCCTCCATACCTAGTTCATTTTTAACCGTATTGCATACCTCTAACCCGCTCATTTTCGGCATCATCACATCGAGAAAAACCAAATCCGGCTTTTCTTCCTTAATTCTGTTCAACGCCTCAACTCCATCTCTCGCAGTCAGCAACTCTACATCATCCTCATCTTCCAACTTTTCTAGAGCCTGCTCCATCAAAATCAGAATATTCGGTTCGTCATCCACAATTAAAACTTTTTTCACAACAATTTCCCATGAATGTGTTTGCTCAGCCCGTTATCCTCTACAATATCTCCCAAAACAATTATGGAGACTTTTTCCAAGCCCTTAGTAAGGCGCAATTTTTTGACTAATTCTTGCTCTTGAGATAAGGCTTCGTCAATAATAATTAAATCCAGCTCGATCGCTCTCACTCGATCCAGGCATTCTGTAACATCAGATGCCTCCATCACATTATATCCCTGAAAAAGCAACGCAGCCGACAAAATTTTGAAAGTAGAAGCATTGTTAACAACGACCAACACCGTCTTATTAGACATCCCTTGTCGCAGCAGCAAGCCGATCTCCTTTAACAGTCCCGCTATATTTATAGGCTTGGTAAAATACCTGTCAACTCCCAAACGCCAGCCCCTGTCTCTGTCTTGAATTAGAGACACGATGATAATCGGAATCCCCCGAGTTTCTGGGTCATTTTTGAGAACTGCCGCCACATCAAAACCGTCGATGTGAGGCATCATTACATCTAAAATAATCAGATCCGGTTTGACTGCTTTAGCCTGAGAAATAGCATCTCTACCGTTAATTGCCTCCGCGACTTTATATCCTTCTTGTTCCAGTGACTGCCTCAATATATCTCGGATGTTAGGCTCATTGTCAACAACTAAAAGTTGCTGGCCTCCTTTAACGCCGAGCGGAGTTCTGCTGAGCACTTGCTGTTTCAGTTGCCCGATTAAATCATTGATAATTTTGCATTTTTCCACCGACTCAATATTTTTAACTAGCGGTATACTAAAGAAAAAAGTGCTGCCCTTGCCTAACTCGCTTTCTAGCCAAATTATACCGCCGTGGTGTTCAACGATTTGTTTAGAAATTGGCAGCCCCAAGCCAGTGCCTTTAGGCTTTTCGGTCAGGATATCTCCCACTTGTTTAAATCTTTCAAAAACTTTGCTTTGGTCTTCTGGTGCAATGCCGATGCCAGTATCAATAATGCTAATAACCAGCTCGTCACCCTCTACTCTTGCCCGACAGGTGACAGAACCTGATTCTGTGAACTTGACTGCATTCGAGATTAAATTGATCGCGACTTGAACCATGCGATCCCGGTCTACTAATACCTGTGGCAGTCCGGGACTAAAATCTTTAATCAACTTTAAATTATTCTTTTCTAATAAAGATGACGTAGCGGCGATCGCCTGTTTTAAGATTTGCACTGGATTTGTCGGCTGTAACTGCCATTCAACTCGCCCCGCTTCCATCTTAGCAATATCCAAAACATCATTAATTAAAGATGTCAGCCGTTCAGCTTCTGAGACAATAATGTTAATATTATCTGCAACTTTATTTAAAGCTTTTTTGATTTTTCTGTCTTCCGATACGACTCCGGGAACAATCACTTCTTCTAGTTTTTCTTTAATCAGCGAAGCAAAACCCAAAACCGAAGTTAAAGGCGTCCGCAGTTCGTGAGAAACTGTAGCCAGAAAATCAGTTTTCATTCGGTCAACTTCTCGTTCCACCGTCACATCTCGAATCAAAATCACCGAACCGAGAGATCGATCTGCTTCGTCTTTTACCGCTTCTTTCAGAATAGTGGTCGCTAAAGCTTGACCTATCCTAGAATTTTCTAGTTCCACTTCCAGCGTCACAATTTCTCCCTCTCTATGTTCAGTCGCCTCAACCAATTGGGCTAATTTTTTAGGAAAGATTTCGGATACTTTTTTCCCCTTCAGGTCAACATCTTTTAATTCAAACATCGCCAGCAGTGCCGGATTAAACCTGGTAATTTTAGCTTCAATGTCAGTGACTAATAACCCGTCAGCCAAATTGTCAACGATCGCATTTAAGTCTGCCAAAGTCGTCCGCAATTCCCAGGACTGCTTTTTAGTGCGATCGAGCAATTCTGCTTGGTGCATAGCTACTCCCAATTGACTGCCAACCTGAGCCAGCAACCTCACTTCTCCTGCTTCCCACTCACGGGAACCAGAGTTCTGGTAAGCTGCTAGCAAACCCCAGAGATTTTCCCCCACAAAAACAGGCGCTACACAATATGCTTTGGCTTGAATTTGTTCCAGAATTTCGATATGACATGGAGAGTGACCAATTTTATAGATGTCATCAACTACAAAAATTTCTTGATGGCGATACCTGCCACCCTCAGTTTTTTGTAAATAATCATCTTGCCAGACTGTTTTAATTTTATCAGTTACTAAAGGTATCCAACCTTCTGCTACCGACTCCGACACAAATTCCCCGCTCCAGTTTGGAAAAAAACGGTAAACTCCAACCCGATCGCAATTGAGAATTTGCCGTACTTCTTGAGTTGTTGCGCTAAATATTTTGTCAATATTTAGCGTCTGGCGAATCCGTTCAATTACTCTAGTTAATGTGCGTTCCTGTTCGGCTGCTTTCGCCTGCTGTTTAGCTTGAAACTGTATTTGTTCTAGGTACTCGGATTGCTGCAAAGCCACGCCCAAATGAGTGGCAATTTGATTCAGTAACTTTACTTCTGTGTCTTCCCAGTGACGCGCACCTGTGTGTTGAAAGGCACTGAGCAATCCCCAGAGTTTCTCTCCTTTAAAAATCGCAACTACCGCACAGGATTTGACACCAAAATATTCTAAAGCTTCTATGTGACAATCGCTCTGGCCGGCATTGTAGATATCATCAGCGATAAAGGTTTCCGCACACCGGAATCGACCTCCTTGGTGTTCGTTTAAGTAGGGGTCTTCCCAACCGCTGCCTACCAATTTCGGCCAGTTTCCCGATTCAGATTCAAAGATAAAGTCGCCGAAATAGTCTTCACGAAATTGATAAATGGCAATGCGATCGACATTCAAAAGTTTGCGAACTTCTGTCGCTGCTGTCTGGAAAATTGTTTCCATATCTAAGGTTTGGCGGATCTTATCAATCATCCGAGTTATGGCTCGTTCTCGGTCTGCTTCCTTAACCAGCTCTTCTGTGCGTTTTCGCAATTGCTCCTCTAGAGTAGTCTGGAGTGCTGTTGACCGCCTATGAGCTTCATCTAAAAGTTTTGCTTGCTGTATTGCTACTCCTAAATGCACCGCAATTTGACTGGCAAAGTCAATTTCATCTTGCTGCCACTGGCGTGGGGCGCGACATTGGTGAATGCAGAGCAATCCCCAAAGTTTATTTCTTTTGATTAAAGGTACGATTAAGTTTGCTTTGACATTAAATTGAGCAAGAACAGCTATATGGCAATCGCTCAATCCGGCTTGATTGATATCATTGACTGCCTGAATTCTTCCTTGCTGATACCGCATTGAATATTGTTTACCAAAGCAGTGATCGTGCACCTTTACAGCTTTTACTGAATGAAACTCTGGGATCACGTCTTCTGACACAAATTCCCCGTCGTCAAATCCTGACTGCTGGTAAAATCGAAATATTGCTACTCGATCGGCATTCAGCAGTTGGCGAACTTCCCGAGCGGTTGATTGAAAAATAATATCTAAGTCTAACGACTCGCGAATTTTGGTCACTACAGCAAATAGCGCCTTTTGTTTGGCAACGATAGCGGGTTCGGGTTTCGAGGCCGACTCTAGTTCGGCAACGCGCGCTTTGAGGGTTTTTATCTCGCTTTTGAGGGACTCGTAATCTTCTGTATCTAATCCTAGATAATTTTCTGACATGGGTTTAACTCTCTTGTGGTTAGTTTATTAAGTATTGATAGTTGTTTATTTTGATAAGTATTAACTCAATTTAATTTTTTTTCAACTAACTTTAGAGAGGATTTGCTCGCTCTGGTTTGATAATTATTGATTAAGGCTCAGTGCGCTAGATTGGCGATCGCACGAGTTGAATTGTCGATCGAACGCTACCCCGATCGAAGCTGGCTTACGCACGCAACTGCTACAGCATTTTTATAATATAGATGACTGGAGTAACAAGCTGTTTAAAACCCGCTGAGTCCCCTTCAGACTGGCATTCCCCGCCCCGCATCTATATTCTTTTGGCAATTTTCCAAGCTCAGACACAGCGCCGCATCCCGATCGCGCGCGGCTACCACGGGGAAGATGTCCCCTACAAAACACTATATATATACATTGCGACAACTGCGAGGGATTGCCCCTACAGCATCAATCTGGCATCTTGCACCACAGTCCGCAACGGACTCGCGTGCGGGTTCCACCAAATAATGGGCTTTTTTCGCCTCTCTATCGTTTCATCAGCTTTCCTGATGACTCTCATCAGTTAAGCTGTCGTTACAGGCCTTTACAAACCTTAACGATACCGTTAATAATAGAGACATCATCCGAACATTGAAAAACCAATAGCAATCATAAACACATGACGGCAACCTTACAACAGCGCGAAAGCGCCAATATCTGGTCGCAATTCTGCAACTGGGTAACATCAACCGACAACCGCATTTATGTAGGTTGGTTCGGAGTCTTGATGATTCCTACCTTGCTGACTGCAACAATCTGCTACGTAATCGCCTTCATCGCTGCTCCTCCAGTGGACATCGACGGCATCCGCGAACCAGTTGCTGGTTCCTTGATGCTGGGTAAC
>RDXX01000152.1 GCA_004292955.1 Oscillatoriales cyanobacterium
GCACCAAGTCACTGAGGAGCCGTGTGAAGAGAAATTTTCACGCACGGTTTTGGAGAGCGGCGGCTCTCGTGAGAGGGTCGCCGACTTTAATCGCTCGTGCCAAGATGCTATCGGGGCAATATTTAATGCGATTAGGTATAAGCAAAAATATGTGCTAGATGCGGACATCGCCAAATGCTTCGACAAAATCGACCATGAAGCACTGCTTAAAAAATTAAATACATTCCCGCTTTTGCGCCGCCAAATCAAGGCATGGCTCAGAGCGGGGGTGATGGACGGACAGCAGTTGTTTCCAACACTTGAGGGTACGCCACAGGGTGGAGTTATTTCTCCACTACTGGCTAATATAGCTCTCCACGGGATGGAACATCGAATTAAGGAATTTGCCAAAACCTTGGACATCAAAAAGTCAACAGGAAAAGGGCAAGTAAGCTGGCAACAAAAATGTAAAAGCATATCCTTAATAAGATACGCCGATGACTTCGTAATTCTCCACGAAGATTTAACCGTTGTTCAAAAGTGTAAAGAGATAATCTCTGAATGGCTAAAAGGCATGGGTTTGGAGCTAAAATTCAGTAAAACAAGGATAGCTCACACAATGAGCAGCCATGATGGACAGTCTCCAGGATTTGATTTCCTGGGATTCAAAGTCAGGCAATATCCATCTGGCAAATATACTAGCGGGAAAAATCCCCAAGGTGAACTACTGGGTTTCAGCACAATCATCACCCCAAGCCCGACAAAAGTTAAGATACACCTCAAAGAAATCGCAAGAATAATAGACATCCACAAAGCCAAATCTCAATCAGATTTAATTAAGAGGTTAAATCCTCTAATTATAGGGTGGGCTAATTATTACCGAACGGTTCCAAGTAGCAAAGTCTTCTATAAATTAGACTCACTGGTGTATCAAAAACTCAGAGCTTGGGCAAATCATCGCCATCACAAATCGAAAACATGGGTGTCAAATAAATACTGGCAAACCATAGGCAATGATCACTGGGTATTCGCAATCAGGGAAGAAGGGACTAACCCTCTCCGGTTACGTAAACATGGTCAAATAAAAATCATAGACCATGCCAAAGTTAAAGGCGAATCGTCACCATACGACGGAAACCTGGTGTATTGGAGTATAAGAATGGGAAAACACCCTGAAAGTCCCAAAAGAGTGACAACACTTCTTAAGATTCAAAAGGGTAAATGTTCTCACTGCGGATTACATTTTCGAGACGAAGATGTCATGGAAGTTGACCACAGAATTCCTAAATCGAAAGGTGGAAAGGATTCTTATGACAACTGGGACTTACTTCACAGGCATTGCCACGATATAAAGACTGCTACAGATGGCAGTCGGGGTACAAAATCTAGCTGTAAAAGTGTTAAACCTAAGCCACCTTCACGTACAGAATGGTTCTGGAAAGAGGATATGTTGGTAACGCGGTATGAGTGACAATCACCGAGTCATTGAGGAGCCGTGTGAAGAGAAATTTTCACGCACGGTTTTGGAGAGCGGCGGCTCTCGTGAGGGGGTCGCCGACTTTAATTTCTTGAATCTAGATCCAATTCCTGTGTACGGGCATACTGGCGCTTTGGATGTCGTATTTAGTGGCAGGCGAATCAAAAGAGGATTATACAGAACAAGGCGGGTTAATCCGCTCAAAGTAAAAGTGAAGGGGGAGGGATTTAACGCCTCCCATGTCATGTAATAAATGACTATACTTTTACCAGCTATAGACTAGGAATTAGTGACTCAGCAACACAAGTGGAAGTACGATCGATCGCACAGGAAAGGCGAAATGCAGAATTTTCTTAAGATTATGTCATTTAAGCACAATTTTATGCCCCAAGGTGGATGGGAAGAGTGGCAATTGCAGTTAATGGGACTGCACGCGGTGAGCGATTTGTTAATTGCCTTGGCTTATTACTCAATTCCAGCGATGCTGATCTACTTTGCCAGGAAGCAGCGGTATGTGCCTGCCAGCAAGGGTTTTATCCTATTGGGACTCGGGTTTTTCTGCGGTGGGACAACTCACCTGATGCAAGTTTCGATGCTGGTTCATCCCAGCTACGCGCTGTCAAGTTTGCTCGCTGCCGTTACCGCTGTCATTTCTGTGTGGGCTGTGGCCCAATTGATGCCCTCGCTTTCTCAAGTGTTGGCGGTGACGCGGGCGACACAATTAGCAGCAAATACAGCGCTGGAAAGTCAAAAGGCCGATCGACCGCAAGCTGGCTGTACCATTGAAAATCCCGTCCCATCCCCCAGCAGCGAACTCGGGCCAATTAACCAGCAATTGCTCCTAGAAATAGCGCAGTCGGAGGGAGTCCAACAACTCCTGCTGGAAATTGCCAACAAGCTGCAAGCAAGCGAAGAACGCTTTCGCGCTTTTCAGGAATTATCTCTAGACGGATTTAACGTGTTTCGCAGCATTCGTGACGGCTCTAAAATTGTCGATTTTGAATGGGAATACGTCAATCCCGCTGCGGCAAAAATTCAGCAAAGCACTCCTGAAGAAATGGTCGGAAAGCGATTGCTGCAAGTCCTGCCCGGTCATCAAGATAGCGGTTTGTTCGATCGTTACGTGCAAGTTGTAGAAACAGGAATTCCCCTCAATACTGAGATTTCTTACAACAGCGAAGGTATTGTCGGCTGGTTTCGGATTGTGACCGTTAAATTGGGCGACGGCATGGCTATTTCTTTTAGCGATATTACTGACCGCAAGCAAGTAGAAGCATCCCTGCGCGACGCCCTGCAAAAACTCACTTCTCATTTTGAAAATACGCCCCTAGCTGTGATTGAGTGGGATGAAAATTTTCGCCTCAGTGGGTGGTCTCCGGCTGCTGAAAAGATTTTTGGGTGGAAGGCAACAGAAGTTTTAGGCAAGCATTTTAGCGAATGGAACTTTATTTTTGACGGCGATGTGAAAGATGTACAAGCGGCAATTGAGAGTTTGAAAAACCAACACGAACGGTGCAATGTCGTTCGCAACAGCAATTATGATAAGTCGGGTTCTTTGGTGCATTGCGAGTGGCACAATTCGGCTTTTTACAGCGATTCTGGACAGTTGATCTCGATGCTGTCTCTGGTTTTGGACGTGACGGAACGCTTTAAGTTTATGGAAGTGCTGCGACAGTCAGAAGAGCGGTTTCGGATTGCGGCAGAAAGTGCGAGCGATTTGATTTACGAATGGGATATCGAGACCGGTATCGTGCTGTGGTTTGGTCGTGTAGATGAAATTTTGGGGTACGAAAAAGGCAGATTTCCGAGGACGAGAGCAGCTTGGAACAGTATTTTAAATTCGGAAGACCGATCGCAAATCGAGGCCGCAGTCGATCGATATTTGAGCGCGCCAGACAATTGGACTGCCCCATTTTTTCAGGAATACCGCGTGCAATGCTCCGGTGGTGGCTTGCTCCACTGGATCGATCGGGGCAAAGTAGTTCTTGACAAACAAGGCCATCCGTGGAAATGGATCGGCGTGATTAGCGACATCAGCGATCGCAAAGAGGCCGAAGAACAGCGAAATCAGGCTTGGGCGCGGGAACAAACCGCCCGCCGCGCAGCCGAAGCCAGCGAACAGTTGTACCGCATCCTCGCTGAAACTATCCCCCAAATAGTTTGGACTGCTTGGCCTGACGGCTGGATCGACTACTACAACCAACGCTGGTTTGAATACACCGGTTTGACCCTAGAAAAAACTCAAGGCTGGGGGTGGCAGCCAGTGGTGCATCCAGATGACTTGAAAAATTCCCTGGAACGCTGGAATGAGTCGGTGCAGATGGGGGAGACCTACGAGGTGGAATACCGCTTGAAACGGGCATCTGACGGGGTTTACCGCTGGCATCTGGGTCGCGCCATGCCAGTACGGGACGCTGACGGAAACATCCTCAAGTGGTTCGGGACTTCTACTGATATTGACGATCGCCAGCGATCGGCCCAAACAGCGGATTTGCGCGCCCGAGCTTTGGCTGTGCTGTCATCGGCTTCTTTGAATTACCAAGAGGCGCTGCAAGATTTGGCAGATTTAGCAGTACCGGGGCTGGGGGATTGGTGCTGCGTGCATTTAATCGAGGCCGACGGCTCGATCGGCTTGCAAGCAGTTGCTCACTCAGATCCGAGCAAAGTCGCTCTGTTGTGGCAAATCAATCGCCGTTTGCCGGTAGACCCCCAGGGACGCCACGGAGTAGCAAAGGTGCTGCGGACTGGAGAATCGAAGCTCTACCCAGAAATACCGCATTGGGCGATCGAGGCGGTGCTGTCGGACAACGAACTGTTGGAAGTGCTGTGCTACCAGAACCCGCTGTCGGCAATCTGCGTGCCGCTGATCGCTCGCGGGCGGACGCTGGGAGCGATTTCGTTGCTGTGCGGAGAGTCCGGCCGCCGCTGCGGCGAGGGCGATTTGATTTTGCTCTCGGATTTGGCGCGGGATGCGGCGGTGGCGATCGATAATGCGCGGCTTTACCGGGAAGCAGCGGAGGCCAACCGGATTAAAGACGAGTTTTTGGCAACGCTTTCTCACGAGTTGCGGACGCCTCTGAATGCAGTTGTCGGCTGGGCCCAGATACTGCGACAGCGCAAGTTGAGTGCCGAAAAAACGGCTGTGGGTTTGGAGACGATCGAGCGAAACGGGCGGTTGCAGACTCAGATGATTGAGGATTTGCTGGACGTTTCCCGGATTGTGAGTGGCAAAGTATGTTTGAAGCTGCGCCCCGTGGATTTGGTGCCGATTGTAGAAACCGCAGTCAAAGCGCTCGCCCCTGATGCTGAAGCTCGGGGAGTTGAATTGGCGACTTTTTATGGCGAAGGGGTGAGCTTGGTGAGGGGCGATGCTACTCGTTTGCAGCAGGTAGTGTGGAATTTGGTCTCGAATGCCATTAAGTTTACGCCACCGTCCGGTAGCGTGGAAATCAGGCTCTCGGAGGAGGGGGAACCGCGATCGGCTGGTAGTGCCATGTTGTCTCCGTCTCCGGTTCACTCTGTGACGATCGCCGTTAGTGATACGGGAATTGGCATCAGCAAGGAGTTTTTGCCGTTTGTGTTCGATCGCTTCCGCCAAGCTGACAGCAGTCATACACGCAATTACGGCGGGCTGGGAATCGGATTGGCGATCGTCCGCCATCTCGTGGAACTCCACGGCGGCACTGTCTGGGCCCAAAGTCCCGGCCTGGGACTCGGCTCGACTTTCGGTGTGCGATTGCCTATTGAAAAGAGGTAAAGAAGACAGAAGAAGACAGACGGCGGTTGAAACCGCGCCTAAACAGACAAAACCCGCCTCCGCGGGTTAAAGAGTGTCCGGTTGAAATTACCTTATCCTCTTCAGTCCGCGGAGGCGGACATCGTTTGTGTAGTCGCGAATTCTATTCGCCGTCTTTTCTTAATTCTACTACCCACATTCCGCAGATATTCGATCGGATTTAATTTCAAAAGAATTCAGAATTCTCAAAACCTCAAATAATTGCTCTGCAATCATTTGAGGCTTTTTTC
>RDXX01000053.1 GCA_004292955.1 Oscillatoriales cyanobacterium
ATATTAAAATTAATTGAGGTATGAGGTATGTAGTTGCGCTTAAGCGCTCTTCCCGCAAATATTAAAATTAATTGAGGTATGAGGTATGTAGTTGCGCTTCAGCGCTCTTTCGGCAAATATTAAAATTAATTGAGGTATGAGGTATGTAGTTGCGCTTCAGCGCTCTTTCCGACGTTTGATAGTCAACATATTTTTGACTGTGTTAAGAAGTCCGTAATTTGGGATTTAGCGCTCTTTCCGATATCCCCAAAAGAGCGCTAAAGCGCAACTACGTACCTGGATTTAATAGACATTTTGCAAGATATCTATTACCTAAGCAGCAACTTTTGTTCTCACCAGACTGACAAAATTTGACAGCATATGCAATCCCGTACTCGAAGACTTTTCCGGGTGAAACTGCACCGCCATCAGATTATCTTTAGCGATCGCCGCCGTCACATTTTGACTTCCGTGAGTCACCATAGCCGATCGCACTTTCAAATCAACCGGATCGACATAATAAGAATGCACGAAATAAACCCAAGGATCGGAGGGTAAACCTTCCCACAGCGGTTGATTCGGCTGAGCAAATTCTAATTGATTCCATCCCATGTGCGGAATTGTCAGCCCCGGTTCCGACTGAAACCTGCGGACTTTGCCCGAAATAACGCCCAAGCCTGGTTCTACGCCTTCCTCCGAACTTTCAAACAGGATTTGCAAACCCAAACAAATGCCTAAAAAAGGTTTTCCCGAGGCGATCGCACTTTTTATCGGTTCTATCAAATTGCGCGATCGTAAATTCTGCATTGCCGGATCGAAGGAACCCACTCCCGGCAAAACCACCGCATCAGCCTGCTCGATGATAGCAGGAGAATCCGTAATTTTTGGCACTGCACCCACATTTTCCAAGCCTTTACAGACAGAGTGCAGATTGCCCATGTCATAGTCCACTACTGCGATGACAGACATTGACTTACTTGCCTTATATTATCAATATCGCTATTATTGCATACAATCAGTCATTAGTCAGTTGTTATTAGTTATTGGTTATTGGTTATATGTTGCTGCCAATTCCCAATTCCCAATTCCCAATTCCCAATTCCCAATTCCCAATTCCCAATCATTTATGACAACAAAATTTTTATTAACATCATTTGATACTTGGCTTCCCCATCAGAAATCCAACTCTTCCGACGATTTATTAGCCAAAATTTCCCAAATTCAATCTTTGCCTGATTCGCTAACTTTTTTGAGAAAACTGCCCGTAGATTTTCAGGAAGCGCCGAATTTGGCGATCGCCCAAATCAACCAAATCCAACCCGAAACCATTATCTGCTGCGGCATGGCCGAAAGCCGGGAAAAATTAACCGTAGAATCTTGCGCTTGCTGCGATACAGACATTCTGAAAACAAAAGTCAATCTCGAACCGCTAGTCGCTGATTTATGCACCACAGAAATCAGTTACGAAGCCGGAAAATATGTTTGTGAAGCTCTCTATTACGCAGTTTTAAAACATATTCGCAATGCTCAACTTCCCGCTAAATGTATTTTCGTCCACGTGCCAATTTTAACATTAGAAAATTCTGACAAAATTGTCGGCGATTTTTTATCTATTGTCAATCGCCTAACAATTAACCACTGTCAACTGACAACTGACAACTGACAATTGCCAATTGCCAATTGCCAATTGCCAATTGCCAAGTTGTTAACCGCCGTAATTCCAGCCCGTCGTTTCTAATAGCAACGGATCGCCCTCGCGATGAACACCGGCACCGATAACTTCACCGACATAAACCGTGTGATCTCCGTGTTCCACAGCACCAACAACATTGCACTCAATGTAACCCAGAGTATCCGAAATAATCGGACAACCGGTTTCGGCGCCTAGATAAAATTCTACATCCTCAAATTTATTGCCAACGCGGCGCTGCTGCTTGAAGAATTTCTGGGCTAACTCTTTTTGTCCAGCTTCCAGGAAACTCAAAGCAAACACACCGCTAGCTTTGATCATGGCGTGGGATTTGGAGTCTTGCTTGACGCAGTTGACGACTAAGGGAGGGGTAAAGGAAGATTGCATCACCCAGCTAGCGGTGAAACCGTTGACTTCTTCCCCGTCTTTGACACCGCAAATGTACAATCCGTGAGGGATTTTGCGGAGGAGGGTCTTTTTAGCTTGTTCGTCTAGCACGGGCTTACCTGTCGATCGATAATTCTACACCGCCCAGTTTACCAATGTCCCGTCCACAAACCCAACTGTCTTAAGGGCGATGCGCCACACGGAGAATCTTGAGATTGCCAATATTAGTTTTTTCACAACCAAATTTTCTGCTTGCCACAATATTTATTTTTATTAACTTAAATTGAGTTTTTCCGATGTTTTGACAACCAACTATATACTATGTTAAGACTTTAGCTATTAATCTTAGAATCTAAACGCAGTCACTCAATTAGTTAACAAAACCGGAGATAATTCGATGACAGAATCGTTTAAACGGAACTTTGGTTTAGGTCTTGTAGCAGTCAGTATATTATCTCTAATTTGTTTCGGCATAATAGGGATTGGCAGAGATGGCCAGCTAAATGCTGACGGTTCTGTACTTTACGCTGCTGGGCGTGCTTGGCTGAAGGGTTTAAATCCCTACAACCACGATATGCTGACTCAGAGTGTAGCGACAATAAAAGAAATTGACACGCTTCAAGATGCGGCTTTCTTTTATCCTCCTCAATCAGCCGCATTGTTTATGTTTGTCGGTCTTTTCGATTACCCTGTTGCCAAATTCGTTTGGCTATTACTCAACTTGCTGTCAATCGCAGCTATTATTGCGATGACAGTTCGCACCATCAACCAACATCAAAATAACAGTCAAAATCAACTCGGCAGTTTGGTGATGGCTGCGATGATTATCGGCAACCCATTCACTGCCCACGTTGTGTGGATGGGTCAAACTTCTTTGATGGCTTTTGCCGGGACAATGGCTGCTTGGTTCTTCAGCCAACGGCAAAAATTTGTATTGGCAGGTATCTGTTTGGGTATAGCCAGTTTTAAGCCGCAACTATGCTTATTGCTGGGTATTTGGTTTTTGCTAGAACGGAACTGGAAAATATTAGCTGTAGCCTTGGCAACGGTTATAATTATGAGCGCTTACCCATTGGTGCTGTACGGCGGGCCAGTTGGGATGCTGGCAGCATGGCATCAAGGAATTCTAGACAGCTATAGTTCTTTGCCTTTCAATCAACCGGGGTTTCAAGATAAAGTTGGTATGGAAAGTCTTTTCGCTTCTTTAGGCTTGAAGGTACCGGCTATCAAGATTGTGGCAGTAATTTTAGCGGTTGTGCTGTGGGTGTTTCGCAATAGAATTAATCGCGAAGATGTGTTGGCTCTGCTGATGGGTATATCCTTCACCTTTCTGGGATATACTCACGTTTACGATTATGTAGGTTTGTTCCCGATTCTGACTTCGCTGTGGCTGTATTGCAGCAATAACCGCAAAGCTTTGCTCGGCAGTATTGCCTTAGTTTTTCTGCTCTTTTTTCCGAGACGGATATTTTTAGCAGCGGGTTTGCCTTTTTTGATTCACTGGAGAACAATTGTTGTTTTAATTCTAGTAGTTGGTGTTGTTCTATTCAGCATGAAATCTAAATCGAGTGAGGGATTGCAACAAGAAATTGCTTGATTTTGGGTCGAGTTACCAGTGACGATATTTTTAACTGTCCACTGGCGACTCCCTTGCTCAAAACTCTCAAACAACTCCGTGCTTTTTAAACCAATCTTGCAGCTTTTTCCAAGCATCATTGGCTTCTTTTTCCCGATAAGTGGGGCGATAGTCGGCGTTAAAACCGTGGGGTGTATCTGGATAAAGCACAATTTCGGAACCGCTGGTACCAGTTTTGAGAAGTTGTTGCATTTTCTCGACTGTATCGTTGGGAATTAAGTCATCTTTGCCACCGTAAAGCCCCAATACTGGCACTTTCAAAGTTGCTGCAAGGTCGATCGGCTGTTTGGGAGTCAAAGGCGTAGAATCGCTAGCCAAACGCCCGTACCAAGCCGCGCCAGCCTTGACTTTCGGGTTGTGGGCTGCGTACAGCCACACAATTCTGCCACCCCAGCAAAATCCGGTAATCCCTAACTTATCAATATTGCCCTTGGCTGACTTTTGCGCCCAATCGACGGTAGCATCTAAATCGGACATGACTTGAGCGTCGGGAACTTTCGAGACAACTTTACTGACAATTTCTTGAATGTCGGTGATTTTAGAAACATCACCTTGACGGGCAAACATCTCTGGGGCGATCGCCAAATAACCTAATTTAGCAAAACGGCGGCAAATATCTTGGATGTGCGCGTGAACCCCGAAGATTTCTTGAATCACTAAAATGACTGGAAAATTGCTACCGCTGGCCGGCATTGCCCTGTATGCTGGAATCTGCCCGTCTTTCACGGGGATTTTAACTTCACCTGCAACTAAATTCGTTGCATCTGTGGTAATAGTTGCCAAAGAAATAGGATGAACTGCTAATGCAAATCCGGCGGTTAATGCGGTGACAGTGATAAATTGTCTGCGAGTTAAATCTTTCATTGGTAATGGGGAATAGGGAATAGGGAATAGGGCATTGGGCATTGGGAATGGGGCATTGGGCATTGGGAATGGGGCATTGGTTATTGGGAAGAAGGCCCGCGCCGGGCATTGGGCATTGGGTATAGGGCATTGGGTATAGGGAATAGGAACCAACCAATAACAAATAACCAATAACAAATAACCAATAACAAATAACCAATAACAAATAACCAATAACTACTGACGAAATAGCCGATCGTGCTCTGGATGGTACAAGCGCGATCGCCCTTGGGCCTCTTTTCCCAAAGCCGGACTAATCACATACATCGTCGTTCTGATCAAATTATGTTCGCGAGTGGCGATCGCCATTTTGTCAAGAGGAACCAGCACAATCTTCTCATCAGGCCAGCCCAACCGATAACAAATCGCCACAGGCAAATCAGACGGGTAATATTCCATCAACTTAGCTTGAGCTTGTTCGACATGGCGCGCGCTCAAATACAGACACAAACTCGCTTGATGAGCCGCCAAACCAGCTAATTCTTCACGTTCTGGTACTTCAGTTCTGCCGCTAATTCTGGTCAAAATAATTGTCTGCACAACTCCGGGAACTGTCAACTCAATTTTAAGTTTAGCCGCCGCAAGTTGGAAAGCGCTAATTCCCGGAATTACCTCAAAAGCAATTCCCGCTTCAGCCAAAGCGTGCATTTGTTCGCCGACTGCGCCGTAGAGACAGGGATCGCCCGAATGCAGTCGGACGACGCTTTTGCCGGCTCGCACTCGATCCACCATCAAAGGTACAATCTCTTCGAGAGTCTTATCTGCCGTTTGGATAACTTCAGCATCCGCGCGCACCCCCTCTAAAATTTGCTTTGGAACTAGGGAATCGGCAAATAATATGACATCGGCCTGGGCCAGCAATTTTTGAGCCCTAACAGTCAACAAATCCGGGTCTCCGGGGCCTGCACCTACAATGTATACGCCTGGAATTAGGGATTGAATCTCTGTCAAACTCATTGCTGATAAAAAATTTGCGAAATTTACTGGCGTTTCCGGATGCACCTATTTTGGTTGGAAGTAAGGGATGGTAGATGCACCCTGGTTTTGAACCCTAGAGACTAACGTCTCTGGGGTTTTTTATTGATCCTCTGGGGATTTGGGAGCAACCTTTGTGCGATCGCCCGTGGCTGATACAACATCTGGCAAAGGTCGATCGAGCAAATAAAGCCAAGCCAACCCGCCAAAACCTAACACAATCCCAGTCAAACTTACCATCTGCGCCGTCCGCAGCGGCCCGAACATCAAACTATCAGTTCGCAACCCTTCAATCCAGACTCTACCGCAACTGTAAGCTGCGATGTAAACCAAAAACAAAGCACCTGTTTTTAACCTAATTTTGCCCTGCAAATCGCGGAAAAACAAAGTCAGCAGCAACCCAAATACTGTCAAATTCCACAGAGATTCGTAGAGAAAAGTGGGATGGAAGTATTCAAAATTAGCATAGGCGATCGGGCGACTGTTTGCCGGAATATAGAGTTTCCAGGGCAAATCCGTAGGACTGCCAAAAGCTTCGGAATTAAAGAAATTTCCCCAACGTCCGATCGCCTGACCAAGAATTGCCGAAGGTGCGATCAAATCGGCCAATTGCCAAAAAGAAACTCGCTGGATTTTCGCAAAAATCAAAGCTGCGATCGTGCCGCCCAAAATTGCGCCGTGAATGGCAATTCCGCCTTTCCAAATCGCAATAATATCTTCAGGTCTCTGGGCGTATTGCTGCCACTCAAAAGCCACGTAATAAATTCTAGCGCAAGGAATAGCGCCCAGAACCAGCCAAATTGCTAAATCGCCCAGCAATTCCGGGTTAACGCGGCGTTTTTCGGCCAAATATTGGGACAGACTGACCCCAATCAAAACGGCAGAAGCTATCAACAGCCCGTACCAACGAACGGCTACGGGGCCGAGTTGAAAGATAATCGGGCCCGGGGATGTGAATTGAAAACCTAAAGGCAGCGCAAGAATATTTAGCACCATGAAAGTTGAATTATTTTTGGTGGAAAGCTGTCAAATTTGCATACCCTTTCACAAACTACAGAGTTTATTTTAGGTGACTGCGGTCATTTACACGCAATATTTGGGGAATTTCGCCGAAAATTAACTTTGTTGTCGAGATTTCTGTTATTGCAACCTTGTTGACGTGACACGACGGACTCAAAGGCTACACTCAGAATCACAGAATTACCTTGCAATGCCTCCAGGAATATACAGCAGGTTGCAGGTTTAGGAAGTACACCCGCTTATCGAGCAATTCCCGTTGGGACAAGGCACTGCCCTCCATACTGCACTTCATAAACTGGGGATAGGCTGTAAGCATCAGTCGGGCTTGACATAAAAAAACTATGGGTGTTAGTATGCACTAATCAAAAAAATAATATTCTTTAAAAAAGAAATATGGTAAAATCCAAATTTTACATTCCTTCCTTGGACGGAATTAGGACGATTGCTTTTTTCATTGTCTTTTTATCTCATGCAGGGGGCGAGAATATTTTCCCTGGGGCCTTTGGTGTAACAGTGTTTTTCTTTTTAAGTGGATATTTGATCACAACTTTGCTGAGACGTGAATATGAACAAAACCAATTCATTAATTTAAAACATTTTTATTTACGACGTATTCTGCGAATTTTGCCTGGGTTTTATGTAATTTTATTCCTAGCATCTATCTTGACCTGGATAGGTGTACTTGAAGGAGAAATACAACTACCAGCTTTTTTAAGCCAGGCTCTCCATTATTATAACTATTATGTAACTTTTTTTGGTGGTTCCGGAGTAGCTCCTGGTACTCAGGTATATTGGTCTCTGGCGGTGGAGGAACACTTCTACTGTCTTTTCCCTTTTCTCTACATAAGTTTACTCAAAATGCGTGTGAGTCCCCAAAGGCAAATGTTAATTATTTGGGGGATTTGCTTAGCTATTCTAATTTGGAGATGTGTTCTAGTGTTTGGCAGGGGAGCAGATGAAAATAGCATCATTTTTTTATCAGATACGAGAATAGATAGTATATTGTTTGGCTGTGCATTAGCGGTCAATGGCAACCCAGTATTAGATGCTCCCTATGGCTCTGATAGACTGTGGAAGTATTTCGTACTACCAGCCGGAATTACTGTAATTATTTTATCGTTTATATGTGATTCTAGTGAATTTGAAAGTACAGTGCGTTACACTATTCAAGGTATTGCACTACATGGTCTTTTTATGGCTGCTATCCGTTTTCCCGATTGGGGAGTATTTCAAATTCTCAATTGGAATTGGATGCGGTTTATCGGTTTGCTTTCATACTCGCTTTATTTAGTACACCATACTGTAATTAAGGCTGTTTATCTTTATTTACCTCAAGTTTATGTGGTTTTGCAAGGAGCGATAAGTATGCTGATTTCCTTGATATTAGCCTATGCAATATATAGGTATATAGAGATGCCATGCGGAAAGCTACGCAAGCAGTTGTCATCCTCATCAAGTTAAGTGCCACAAAAAATTTACCAAGTCTATTTTCGCCAATTTCGTCACCGATAGGTGGCAGCTTTGGTCGAAAAGTTTTAATATAGAGGGTGGTTTTAAATTTTCTGATGACCTATGTCTCCTACTTCCGTTTCTCAGGTGTACTCTTCTGGTAATTCCAGGGATGCGAATCAGTCTCGCAAGACTGATGCTTTGGCTGTTGAGTCTGGTAAAATTCCGCCGTTGTTGGGCGCGAATTTGGCTGAGTTAACGGAGTGGGTACAGCAGCAGGGACAACCGGCTTATCGCGGGAAACAGTTGTATCAGTGGATTTATGAGAAAGGGGCGCGATCGATCTCTGACATTTCTGTATTCTCGAAACAATGGCGCGAGACTGTTGCTAAAATTCCGATCGGGCGATCGACTATTCATTTGCGATCGGTCGCACCAGACTCCACCGTAAAGTATCTCCTAAAATTAGCAGACGGTCAAATCATTGAAACCGTCGGCATTCCCACCGAAAAACGGCTGACAGTGTGCGTCTCAGCCCAAGTTGGCTGCGCGATGGGCTGCGACTTTTGCGCCACGGGTAAAGGCGGTTTCAAGCGCAACTTAGAAAAACACGAAATCGTCGATCAAGTCTTGACAGTACAGCAAGATTTCGGCCGCCGAGTCAGCCACATCGTATTTATGGGGATGGGCGAACCCCTGCTGAATTTCGATAATGTCGTAGCTGCTGTCAAGTGTTTGAATCAAGACGTAGGAATTGGACAGCGAAACATCACCATTTCCACAGTCGGAATCCGCAATCGCATCACCCAACTAGCTGAACATCAACTGCAAGTTACCCTCGCCGTCAGCCTCCACGCCTCCAATCAAAGACTGCGCGAAGAGTTGATTCCCAGCGCCCACCCTTATCCTTTGGGTGAGTTAATGGCAGAATGCCGCGAATATGTGCGATCGACTGGACGTAGGTTAAGCTTTGAATACGTACTCTTAGCTAATGTGAATGATTTACCGGAACACGCCGCCGAGTTAGCAAGTCAGTTGCGCGGCTTTCAGTGTCACGTCAATTTGATTCCTTACAATCCGATTCAAGAAGCTGAATATCAGCGGCCAACTCCCAATCGAATTAACAATTTTGTGACGGTTTTGAAGGAAAAGAAAATTGCAGTTAGCGTGCGATATTCTCGTGGTTTAGAAGCAGATGCCGCCTGCGGACAATTGCGGGCCTCCGAGGTTTAATAGTAGATTTTTACTGTTAGGTAAAATTGGTTCGTAGTGAGGACTTTAGTCCTCTCTCATTTGATGCGGACTAAAGTCCTCACTACGAACGTTTTTGATTGTGTTTGTGCGAGATGACATGATATTACAACACACTCTACAAGCGTTTAACCAGTATCCACCGCAACTCCAACGGCGGCGTTTCTTGCACCGGAAATAAATCGCGCCCACTCGCCCAACTGACAAACCAAGGCGTCGGCGGCCACGCAGAATCAGGCAAATGTTTTTGTTCGTATTCAATCACCGATTCATCGGCAATAATTTCTAACGGTAAACCCTCGATAGCTGCTTCCAATTCTTGTCTGGTAATTAAATAAGACCAACACAATTCTGACATTTGTTTTGCCATCTCATCTGGTTCATAGCCCTCGACAGCTAAGAAAGTGCTGAACAAGATAAACCCGCCACTTAACACAGCATCGGACATTTTGCCGAGAAATAAGCGGATTTGTTCGGGATAGCGGAAGTGCGAGAGAACTTCGGTAGCAATCGCTAATTTGTACCGATAGGTTTTCATCCTCAATAAAGGATCTAAAACGTCGCCTTGGATGACATGAATCGGCAACTTTTCGGCGGTGGCTGCTGCTGAGAGTTTTTCGGCAAATATCGGCGTTAGCTCGATCGCATCCACGGAATGTCCTAACCTAGCTAAAGGCAGACTATTGCGCCCTGGGCCCGCACCGACATCTAAAATAGCTGCTTTACCCGGTTCCCCTAATTCGGCGACAATTGCCATGACTTTAGCATCGGGATGGCTGCCAAATAAAGGTTCGGGGCGAATATCCGGCCAGGTATGATATTTCTGGGCCATCGATTCGACTTGAATCTTGGTATTCAGAGTAATCCCGCCGCCTAAGCCAGTTTGGGGATTGGCGGGAAAGTATGAGACGATGAGATTAGCGTGGGGAGAATTTTTGAATCCTTCTGTTAAGGCGTTAGCGATTAATGTTCGCAAATTTTCGGTTTGGGCAGCGTCGAGGTTTTGTCCGAGAACTTTTAAGAAGTCTGAGAGTAATTTTAGATAGTCGTCTAGCATTGATGGCAAACAAGGTAGATAAAATTCTCCCTTGATGCCGATGTTCTTTTTGAGTCTTTCTTTGAGAATTAATTTCAGGCTATTAGAATCAGTCAGCGGCGGGCCAGTTTCGGGCGAGTCGCTGACAGGCAATTCTGGGGAAGATGCGGCACTGGTAGGGTTTTTAGTCACAATGTTTTCGATGATAACCGCGCAATTTGCGGAAAAGTGCGATCGACATTACGGACAATCATAACCTCGGTGGTTGCTCTCGGTGGCGAAATTTGGTATAATTGTCTGCTGCCAAGATTCAGACATTAAACAGGAGGTCGATCGGCAATAAGTGCGATCGCGCCTAACATAATTTTATGCTCTTGCACCTGAATTCTCGCGTGCAGCGTTTCTGGCGTATCATCAGGCAATACCGGCACCGCAGCCTGCATTAAAATCGGCCCGCTGTCTACTTCCAAATGAGCGATGTGCACCGTACATCCCGTTATTTTCACCTTAGCGGCGAGTGCTTGCTCAACGGCGCGAATGCCTGGGAAACTCGGCAGCAAACTGGGGTGAATGTTAATAACTTTGTCTGCAAAAGCATCAAGCAAAACTTTGGTAACAATTCGCATCCAACCCGCCATCACCACCCATTCTACATCATGGGATTGAAAAGTTTTAACAATTTTTGTATCTAATTCTTCGCGGCTTTTGCAATCGCGGTGATTGAGCAAAATCGAGGGAATGCCGTATTTTTCCGCTCTGGCGACAGCTTTAGCTTCGGGATTGTTGTAAATTAACACTGGGATTTTAGCGTTGAGTTGTCCCTGTTGGATGGCTTCGGCAATTACCTCGAAGTTGCTACCGCTACCAGAGGCTAAAACTCCTAGTTTTAACGGTGGATGAGTCGGATCGATCGCCGGAAAGCCAATCTCAGGAGAAATCAGGCTGGCAGTGGAATTAGTAGATACTGGGTTAACCGTCATAAGTTATTGGTTATTGGTTATTGGTTATTGGTTATTGGTTATTGGTTGTTGGTTGTTGGTTGTTGGTTGTTGGTTAACTGTCATACCAATTTAATGTGAAGTTGCATAGAATCGGATCCCCCTAAATCCCCCTTAAGAAGGGGGACTTTGAGAAAAATCTTGTCCCCCCCCTTATTAAGGGGGGTTAGGGGGGGATCGGATTTGGGAGCAGCCTCATAAAAAATTGTTATCAACTGTCAACTGTCAACTGTCAACTGTTTAAATAGCCTGAAAAACATTCAATCAGATTCTACAACAATACCATTAAAAAACTCTTCCCTCAGAAGCGAATAAATTTTCAGATCCCAATATCTGCCCTTGACAAATAGCTGCTGTCGCAAAATCCCTTCCAACTGCATCCCCACTTTTTCCATCACCCTCGCCGAAGCAATATTGTTAACTTCACATCTACCCACAATTCGATTTAGCAACATCTCCCGAAAGCCAAATTCAATAATTGCATTGACAGCCTCGCTCATGTATCCTTCTCTCCAATATCTCGCAGAAAGTGCATAGCCAATTTCCGCGCGGCTGTGCGTCATGCTCCATTCCACATATCCGCAAGTCCCGATAAACTTTTTCTCGGCTTTGTGGACAATTCCCCAATCTACAAGCTCTTTTCTTTTGTACATTTTTGTCAGAGACTTAAGAAAGTATTTAGTGTCTTCGATGGAGGTGTGGGTTGACCACATTGTGTATTCGGAGACTTCCGGGTTGGAAGCATACTCAAACATATCGCTGGCATCATTTAAAGTGATTTTTCGGAGCAGGAGCCTTTCAGTTTCTATAGTGGGTATATTTGCTAATATATCGAGCAATTTCATTTTGACATTGACCTATATTGTGATACCATTTAAAACTAAAAGCTAAAATTTACAAGCCAATGGTTCCGATAAAATCTGGGCGTTTTAACTGGTTGGACAATGAGTCGATCGCAGCTTGGACATTTCTGGCCCCAGCTTTACTGTTTCTGGGTACTTTTTTGATTTGGCCGATCGCCTATTTATTCTACCTTAGCTTTACCAGAGGCAGCTTTACCCAGTCGGGAGTGCGTTTGATTGGCGCCAATAACTACTCGCGCCTGCTCACAAATCCGGATTTTTGGCAAGTTCTCCAAAACACGATCTATTTTACAACCGCGACAGTCATTCCTAGTTTAATAATTCCGTTGGGTTTGGCAGTTTTGCTAAATCGCTCGTTTGCTTGGCGAGGAGCTCTCCGCACTGCTTATTTTATCCCTTCGATTACCTCTCTAGTGGCTGTTGGCTTGGGTTGGCGGTGGTTGTTTCAGACCGAAGGCCCGGTGAATGATATGCTAAGGGCGATCGGCTTAAATCCAATTCCTTGGCTCAGCAGCACAGTTTGGGCAATGCCAGTCATAATTCTGCTCACTGTTTGGAAACAATTAGGCTTTAATATGGTAGTATTTTTAGCAGGATTGCAAGCAATTCCGGTAAATCGTTACGAAGCAGCAGAATTGGATGGAGCTAATGGTTGGCAGCAATTTTGGCACATCACTTTACCCGGTTTGCGGCCGACTTTAGTATTTGCTACCATTACTACAGCTATTTTTACTCTACGCAGTTTCGAGCAAGTCTATGTCATCACCGGCGGCGGCCCTTTGAACTCTACTAATTTGCTAGTTTATTATATTTACGAGCAAGCTTTTTCCCAATTCGATTTTGGCTATGCAGCCGCAGCAGCAACTTTTCTGATGGCGATAGCTTTGATATTAGTTTATGTTCAGCTTCGAGTTTGGGGCGAAGATTCTTAATGAGCTAGGGACACAGCTATTAGTGTCAAATTAAGAGGGTTCGCATCCCAACTACACACAAAGGTACGTTGTTGGGCTTTAGCCCTCTTTCGACGTATATATAAAGGAGGCTCAAGCCCAACTACACACAAAGGTACGTTGTTGGGCTTTAGCCCTCTTTCGACGTATATATAAAGAGGGCTAAAGCCCAACAACGTACCTAATTTTTATACTCCATTCCCAATTATCAATTATTAATTGTATATTCCATATGATCTGCTGTTTGTGCGGCTTGCGCTGTTCCCAAAAGCTTGCCGACAACGTGCAAAGACATATCAATTCCCGCAGCAATTCCCCCAGATGTAATGATTTTGCCGTTATCGACAAATCGCTGATTTTCAACAACAGTTGTATTCGGAGCTAATTCTCTCAACAAATCCAATGCCCCATGGTGTGTAGTTGCGGCCAAACCTTCCAACAAGCCAGCTTTTGCCAACAGCAGCGAACCCGTACAGACAGAAAGCACTAATTCTGCTGTTTGCGAACAATCTTTTATCCAGTTAATCACGGCTGAATTATCGATTAACTTTCTCGTGCCTAGTCCTCCCGGTACAATTAAAATATCGGGTGGCGGACAATCGGAAAAAGTACAATCGGGATTTACGCTCAAACCGTTGCGGGCGCTTACTGCACCGGGATTTTCGGCTACGGTAGAGACTGCAAAAGGTCGTGAATCCTTATTTAATTCTGATGTCACCGAAAACACTTCAAAAGGCCCGGCAAAGTCCAGTACCTCGACATCATCGAACATGAAAATAACTACGTTCCTAGTTGGCATAACACATACTTCTGATAGAGGTCAAAAATAGCAGCGATTTGTTAGAGTATAAATGCTATGATTTAAATCATTAAAGCTATGCCGAAAAATCTTCGCCATCGCGCCCTAAAAATCGGTTTTTTGTGTCTTGTTTGCGCGTTAGCAATTACTATTTCGCCAATTTTTACCCCGGCTCAATTGACCAGTCAATTAGAGTTTCGGATTACTCAATTAGAAAGTCAAATTGCTGAACTCCGCGGACAAATCAACAGTTTGCAGTCTCAAGGTTCTAGAGTTAATCGGCCTCAGTCTCCGAACCGCCCAGGTTCGGGCAGGACAAATTCTAGAATGCTTTCGGGAGACCCGATGTTTGACAATTTAGCAACTTTGGCAATTGAAACTAAGCAGGATGTGCTCAAAATTCAAGAGCGCTTGTCTAAGTTAGAAGCATCAAGAAATCCTTAGAGAAGGAAGAAGGAAGAGGGAAGAAGGAAGAAGGAAGAGGGAAATACTTAGAAGGAAGAGGGAAATACTCAGAAGGAAGAAGGAAAAAGTAAGTAGCAAGAAAGAAAAGGTAAGTAGTAAGAAGGAAAAAGTCTCCCACTCTCCCACTCTCCCACTCTCCCCATCTCCCCCTCTCCCTCTCTCCCCCTCTCCGACTTTGAGGTTCCCAAAAGCAGGGTCTGCTAAAAGTCAACTTGCAGAACTATTCAATGATATGGAAATAATAGGCTGCAACCAGCAAATTGATACCTAACAGACCCAAAAACCAGGCTGCGCGAAAGGTGTAAGGGAATTTGCCCGTTTTCATCACGGAGTCGGATTTTAATTGGTTCTTTGCTATGTCTGCCATAATTCAAGCTCCTAATTCACAAGTCACTGTATTCACAAATAGCAGAGAGCGTCGCACATGACACAATCTAAGAGTGTTATTTTTTGTAACTAGGACTTGATACCGAGTTGAATTCAGATTGATTTCAATGGCTCTCTCCGGCGTGGTAGGAACTGCGGACTAGGGGCCCCGATCGCACTCGCTCAAACCCCATCTCGCGGGCGATCGACCCGAAACGGTCAAATTCGGCTGGCGTCCAGTATTTGCGGACTGGGAGGTGTTCTAGAGATGGTCTCATGTATTGACCGAGGGTGAGCCGATCGCACTTGGCATCCCGCAAGTCGGCCATCGCTTCCACAATCTCGGTCTCGGTTTCCCCGTGCCCCAACATCAAACCGGATTTGGTGGGAATAGTTGGGTCAAATTCCTTGACGATACGCAGAAGGTCGATCGAGCGATCGTACTTAGCCCCCCTCCGCACCGGCCCTTGCAATCGGCGCACCGTCTCAATATTGTGGTTGTAACAAGCCGGTTTTGCCTCCACCACCGTCCGAATCCGCTCCCGCTGCAACTCATCAAGCCCGGAATTCTCCCCGGGGGCGGGCACGGGGGCACCGCCCCTACCGATGCCTCCCCAAAAATCCGGCGTTAGTACCTCAACCTCAGTATCGGGGTTTAAGTGCCGGATTTGGGCGATCGTCAACGCAAACCAACCCGCCCCTCCATCCGGCAAATCGTCCCTCGCTACCGAAGTCAGCACTGCATAGCGCAAACCCAACAATTGCACCGCCTGGGCCACCTTTTGCGGTTCCTCGGGATCGAGGGGCATCGGAGAATGACCTTTATCTACTTGACAAAAAGCACAAGCACGGGTGCAAGTCGGCCCCATCAACAAAAAAGTCGCCGTTTTTTGGGCGTAGCACTCGCCCCGGTTGGGACATCTGCCTTCCTCGCAAATCGTATGAATTTGCCGCTGTTTGATAATTTTCTGCACTGCGGAAAGTTCGCTAGCTTTGCCAATCGGCCGTCGCAGCCAATCCGGCATCGCCTCGATTTCGCTCCGCATTTGAGCGGCAGTTGCTTTGACAGTAGGAGTTTGAGGAGTTTGGGGCGACATAAAACCTGCATGGCGATCGAGTTAATATATGCGATCGTATCCGAAATCAAAGTCCCTCAACTTGTAGGAATCTGACCCCAAATCAGAATCCGGATCAATTGCAGCTAAACTAAACTCGTTCAGAATTCTAGGTAGAATTCTCTTAGGGATATACTAAAGATTGCAAATCACAAGACCACACGGGAAGCGGCAAACTCAGAGACTTCATTCAGTCCTGAGAGGAAAGCGACTCGGAGGACTTTAGTCCCCGTGGTATGTAGTCTATAGCGCATCACGCGCAAACCTCGGTCTTTCAAGCCGGGGATGAAACGCAGCAGCAGCCGTTTGAAGGCTGCCATTACTCTAGATTAGAATTGAATTGTGCTAAACAAGTAGGCGTATCAACTTGCTGAACCATTCCTAGAACGGTGAAATTCCAGGCAGTAAGACACCCTCAGCATTTTAGACTGGGAAAGACTTGCAGCACAGCCAAGCAACGCAGGATGGGGAACGTACCGAACTGGCTTCGTGTTGAAAAGTGCGAACGAAAGCATAAAGCAAAAAAGTAGACGTAATGCTCATGGCGATCGTGGCGAAAGTCAGTGAGGTTGAACGTGTAGCGGCGATTTGACAGCGCCTTTAAGAACAATCGCCAGGCTGTTTCTTAAGAATCTCCGTTCCACTATAGTCGGAGAGTGTCAAAATCTAGAGGCAAGTAAGTAAATCTGTCTGCGTAACGAACTATCCTAGTACGGAGAAATTCCGGCCACTTAGTAAACGCATTGGGGCGTTAAACAAAAAGAGCAAGTAACAGCAGGATGGGAAGCGTACCGAACTGGCCAAAGTGATAGACCGAGAAAGCATTTGAAAAGGATAACGTAAGCGCGATTGCAGCATCGAAAGATAGTTGTTTTTAGCCAAAGCGAGGCACCTTGACAATGCCTTTGAAATTGGTTTCCGATCTATTCAAAAAATCTCAGTGGCTCTCAATGGCCCTGAGACCCTCAACACTCATTACTGAAGGAGTCAGTCGTGGCTGGTCAAAAAATCTTGGTAATCGATGACAGTAAAGTCATCCGCGTTCGAGTTCGAGAGATGTTACCTCAAGGTAACTTTGAAGTTCTAGAAGCAAAAGACGGCGAAGAAGGACTCAAACTGATCCGTGAAGCCCGACCGAATCTAATTATGTTAGATTTCCTACTGCCCAAAGTCAGTGGTTGGGAAGTGTATCAAAAAGTGCAAGCCCATCCGGTGCTTTGCAAGATACCTTTGGTGATCATGTCGGGGCGCGAAGAAGAGGTGATGGAGAAAATTCCAAAACCCTTCGAGAAGCATTTCTTTGCATTCATCGCTAAACCTTTTGAGAAAAAGCAGCTAACCGAGGCGATCAAATCGGCGATGGTACTGGCTAAAAAGAAACCAGTACCAGAAGCCCCTGCCGCCGCCACTGCTGTACCGAGTTCTGGAGCCGGTGCTGCCGAAATTCAGGTGATGACTAAGCAAATGGCGAAAATGCAAGCGGAAATTGATGCACTCAAAAAACAAATGACTCAGGTGATTACGATCATCAAGCAGATGAAATCGAAATAATTCTGCGGTCTTTTACAGGTACTCGTGCAGAAGACACTCATGTAGAAGGAAACTTCTACACGGTGAAACTTTCTCACTTTATTTCAATGGGTTCCTTCTCTCCGCAGTTTTTTTGCTAAATTTGTCGATCGCGCGCGATAGCCAACCGCCTGCAACCGATTTCTCACAATCTCAGTGGGAAAATCAATTAAAAGTTAAAAATCAAACCAGGGAGGAAATCAATTATTAATCTTTATTAAGATTTTTTAATTGCCGCTCGTGCCACGCTCAACTATCAACTCCTCAGTCTCATTTTTTTGGTTAATGACTAACGACTATTCCGATTTTTTGCCTCAACTGCGTGCCTCAACTGAGCAATTGTTGAAAAGATTAGACTGCTTCGATCGAGCCCAGGTATTAGCGATCGGAGATTTGACCTTGGACGAGTTTCTTACCGGACAAGTAGAGCGAATTTCCCGCGAAGCACCTGTGTTGATTTTGCGCTACGAGAATACTCGGCAATTACCCGGAGGTGGCGCAAATGCTGTCTACAATTTAGCCAAACTGGGAGGCAAAGTAAAAGTTGCTGGTTTGGTAGGAAAAGACGACCAGGGAAAGGCTTTGTGCGGTATTTTTGAGGCGGCGGGAATTGATACGGCTGGGATTTTAATCGATTCGCAGCGTCCAACCGTTACCAAAACTCGCATTTCCGGGCACGCGCGGCAGTCGGTGACTCAACAAATTGTCCGAGTCGATCGCAAATCTGACGAGTTGCCGGATTTAGACTTGCAATTGCAATTAGCAGACTACATCCGGCAGCAAATTCCGACAGTCGATGCCGTGGTTTGTTCTGACTACGGCGACGGAGTTTTGACTCGTTTGGCGATCGAATCGGCAGTGGTTCCCGGCAAAACAATTGTAGACGCTCAAACAAATTTGCAGCGATATTCTGGAGCGATGCTGTTTACTCCGAACTTACCGGAAGCCGAGCAAGCAGTCGGATATGCTATCAAAAATCCTGAAACTTTAATGCAAGCAGGACGCGATTTATTGAACTTAACTCAAGCTCAAAAAATCCTGATTACTCGCGGCGAAGAAGGGATGAGTTTGTTTGAAAGGGTGAAGGTTGAACCAATCAAAAATTCACCACCTCCAACATCCACTTGTGAAAACGGGGAATTTGCCATTCAAAGCTGGGATATTCCCCCTTTTAACAAGACTGATGTCTTCGATGTAACTGGTGCTGGAGATACAGTCGTAGCAGCAATGACTTTAGCTTTGTGCGTCGGTGCATCCGGTTGGGAAGCAGCAGTTTTGGGCAATTTGGCCGCTAGCATTGTCGTGCGTCAATTCGGTACGGCGACGACGACAGCACAGGAAATGAAAGAAGCTTTGAAAGCAATGGTTTATGAGTAGTTATTAGTTATTGGTTATTGGTTATTGGTTATTAGTTATTAGTTATTAGTAATTGGTAATTGGTGATTGGTAATTAGTCATTTTGTAGGGTGCGTCGCTGTGAATTTTTTGATAGAACAGCAGAGATTTGTGAAGGATCCGCACCTGAATATTATGTGGTGCGGATCCATGAGATTGTCTATCTTCTTTGGGAATTTGTGAAGGATCCGCACCCTACTCACTAATTCCCAATGACCTGTTTGGCCAATGCCCAATTCCCAATTCCCAATAATTACTTACTCTTCTTCAAAATTTGTCCCTTGTCATCAATCATCAAACCAGTATTAGGAAAATCGCTCTTTGTCAAACGGCGAATCAACCCCACAGTCCGAAAATCTTCATCCACTGAGGGAATACCTTGGCTGCTAAGTTCGATGGGGATAATCTTACCAGAAACAAAATCCCCTTTTGGAGTCATTTTTACATCCAAAATCAGAGATTGACCCAGTGCTCCGGCTGTGGACAAAGTGCGATAACCCATGAAATTGCCCAGGGAATACGCGATCAATTTCCCTTTGTAAAGTTCCAAAGCTCTTGTAACGTGGGGGCCGTGTCCCAAAATCAAATCTGCTCCCGCATCAATCATCGTCCGCGAAAACAACACCATATTTCCCCGGTTTTCTCCGTAAAAGAACTCATTTCTATTGTTCACATTCTGAGCTCCGGTTCCTTCAGCTCCAGCATGAACTGAGATGACTACAATATCAGCCTTTTGCCTCGCTTTTTTGACAACTTCTGCCCCCGCTTTCAGTTCCAGCAAGGAATTGTGAACTTCGCCGTAGTTGCTGAAACCGATAAAAGCAACATTGACGCCCTTGACATTTTGATAAACAATTTGATCTCTTTTGCCAACAGCCTTCATGCCGTTGCTGTCGATGTTTTTGATCGTGTCCTTAAATCCCTGCTCGTTAAAATCGTAGGAGTGATTGTTGGCAATATTCAAGATGTCAAAACCAACATCTTTGAAGATTTTGGCATAACTCGGAGGCGTCCTAAAGGCAAACAGCATTCCTCCGCCGCCTCCTTTGGAACTGTAAGGATAATCGGTCATCGTGCTTTCAAAATTGCCAAACAGAATATCGGCTCCTTGTAGGTAGGATTTTACCGATTCAAATAAACGCTCCTTATTTTCCGGGAGTTTATTGTAGGGGAAATTGGTGCCGGGGATCATGTCGCCAACTGCTTTGATGCTGACTGTTGCGGGCAAAATTGCAGGTATTGTTGCTGCCTGGGATGGTGATTGCGATGCGGGTTTGGCGGCGGATGCTGACGCTGGGATAGATTCCTTGCGGGATGGCTTTGCCGCGCCTACTTTTTGTACCGCAGGCTTTGAGGTGACATGGTTAATTGTAGCGGTGCTTGAGGATTTATTGAATTGAGAACCGAGTACAAAGCCTGCTATCGGTACGAAAATCAGGCTGAGAGTACCGACTGACAGCCAAGATTTTTTAGTTTTACGACGGGCTAAATCTGGTAGCGGTGATGGCTGTTGTTGGCGTTGGTTTGTGGCTTTGGGAGTTGGGATTGTATCTGGCGGCTGTGATGGCTTTTGTTGGCGTTGGTTTGTGGTTTTGGGAGTTGGGATTCTATAGGATTTGCGGGGGGATTTTTCTGGTATTTGAATGGGTGGGGTTGTGATATTTTGAGGTGTTTCTATTTTGGGCAAAATTACAGGAATTGGGGCAGTGGGTACACTGGCGACAGCTACAGGAATTTTGACAGGGGCTACACTCACTGGTGCGGTTACGGTTACGGGTGTGGCTACACTCACTGATGCGGCTGCGGTTGCCGGTGCACTAGCCAAGCGTTGTTTTAATTCTACCGTCTGAGTCCAAGCGGGCAATTGCTCGCCTTCGCGCCGCCCGTACACTGTTAATCCGTAAATGTTATTTGGTTGCAGTCGCTGCAACCCTTTGATTGCGACTCGGAGACAGGCTTCTTCTGCGGGCAATTGTTCTGCTTCCAGCAGGAGGTGCAGGGTTTTATTTTCCAAGCTGCCTTTAGCCGTGACGCCGAAGGTTTGGAGTGCTTGGCCGATCAGAAATGCGATCGCCCTGGCATCGCCTTCTTTTGCTAAATTTAAGATATCTTGTTGGCTCACAAATGCCTCTACTCTCACACGAGAAATTTAGCTCGATCTTATATCAGATTTGCGAAACACGATTAAATGCCGATCGACTGAACTTAACTAACTAGGTACAAATAAACATACTGAAAACATTCGGTGTCGCAGCCCGAAATACACTCAAAAACCAGATTTCTCCTTGCCGCTACAAATCCCCCTTGTCCGAGTACCCGTTAAGATGAATCCCCAGTAATGACTTACGAGTAAACCACCTTCAACGGAATCTGTTCAACGCCCGATCGCGCCAGCAACTCCATTCGCTCGCAAAATCTTTTCCATCCTGAAAAATTTCTCAGCACAATGCACCCAGCAGAGCCGGGAACGTTGGCATCGAAATGGATTCCGAACTCCGATCGAGTTCGCCCGCCGGGAGAGACAACCGGATCGGGGGTGATGTGGAAAAACAGCCCCTCTATGCCGCGGGTGTCCGACCAATAAGGCGTTGTAGGAATTTCATAATCGAATCCTTGCGGTATCGGCCCCTTGCCACGTTCCCATTCGTCCCCAGGCTGTTGCCAGCCCGCGCAGCCAGAAGTTGCCAAATAGTCGATCGGCTCGCCGTCGGGATAAATCAGTTGCAAGTTCCCGTCCAAAAGCTCAGTGGCAGGTTTTAACTGCATTGTAAAAATCAGCTTGTGTGGTGTCATTTGCTTTGAATTTCTATAATGCGATCGCGCAGTGCACCAATCAAATAGTCTGTTTCGCCGATCGTCTCTGTAAATCCCTGTTTTCCCTGCAAATAACCTTTGTCCTCGGACAATTTAGCTATCGCATCAACCAACTCTATTAAAGTTGGATCTGGAACTGCGAGTAAAGCTCTGGCAGTAATTCTTGGCATTCTTAACGCTCTCTCAATCCAGAATTTCCTGCAATCCACTGCTCAACACTATCCAGTCTTTTTTCGTGAAATTCTAGAGTTTTCTCTATTTCTGTCTGATGCTTAGCAACAGCAACCGCCCCTTTTTGGATTTCCGTTAGAGACTTCCAGACTAAGACCATCAACCCAAGAATGCAGCTTACTACAGCCAAATCAATCGTTAGTAAAGTAGAAGTAAAATTCATGGGCTATTGTAAATTTCAAGGGTTAACTGAATTTGCTTGTGCCACGGCGCAGGCTCAAACTTGATCCGATATTCCCCAGTGAGTTCAGGAAGTGAAATTAGCGTAGTTCTATTTAGAGGCACTTGCCAGCGTGACCCTTCAAAGTCAACCTGAGCACTACCATTATTCAATACTTGAGTTAAAGTTCCTCCCAGCCACCAGCGGGGCTTTGCCACCGAAGAACTGGCATAAGCCCTAATGATGTGCTGAGAAAAAGATCCCGGAATCAAAATTCTGCCAATACCTTGTTCTAGCCCTACCGCAGCAGAATGCGTACCGCTGTAAATAACTTCCCAATTAGACTGGTTGTCAAGACTCATTTACTAATCAATTAGAAATTCCTCGACCCCTTTGAAATCGTCTTTGTATCATTCCAATTGCTCGGGCGGTACGTACATATCGCCGTACCGCCATACAAATACTTGTTAGTTAGGGTGTAGTTTTAGGTTTTTTCTTCTTGCTTTTTGTTGTAGTTGCAGTAGTTGCTTGTTCGGTTTCTGTGGTAGCAACATCTGGATTTGCTGAGGCTGCTGCAACAGTTGCAGAGGCAATAGGATAAGTCCTTCCGCCTTTAATTGAGAAAAAAGGCTCAATTTCTCCAGCCCCTACCGTTGCAGTAGTTGCAATTTTGGTAGCGGGAATCAGTTCGCCCAAAACATCAGCTATTTCGGCAACTGTCAAAAATGAGGGAAACGTAAAAGATAATTTTCGTTTATTTCCCTTAGTTGTTTTCAAGCCAGTGGTTAAAGAAACCTTTCTTGCGTTAGGACGGCCAAAAGCTAGGTAAACCGCTTTACTTGCTGGAACTGTTACTTCCCCCGTGCTTCCGTCTGCTTTGATATAGCTTCTTGTGTAACCTGCTCTGTCTGTCACATCTTCGGGGCTCGGAGTGTAACTTCTGCTTTTGATGTCAAGAAAATCTGCTACGCGGGGAATGCAACTGCAAGTTGTCCGAAAGTCATCAGTACCTGTTCCGCCAGCGCCACTTCTGCGATATTTTACTAGAAAGCTATGTCTTGTCATTGATTATTTTTTAGTTGTTGATTTGATTTTTTTCCAATAGTTACTTTACCCGTTTGAAGGAATAGAACCATCAAGATCGATCACTACCAGCGAAGTGATTGAAGCAGTTCTTCGGAAAAACAAATGATTGTTTTTGCTGGTTTCTACAGCCCCATTAATTGCTGCCGGATAACCGAGAATTTTCTGCCCCACTTCTTGATTTTCATTCTTGAGTGCAGCCGCAGTTGAACACGCATGCAGCGATTTCATGAAAAATTCACACATTGTAAATTCTTCTGGAAGATTGCCGATTTGTTCCCACCAGGCTTTTAAAGTTTCATCTTCAATGGCTGCAATCATTTCCGCAAGAGTAATGTCGTTCATGTTTTTTGAGAAATTTCAGTTATTTGCTGGGTTATTTTCATTGTAATTATTTGCGTTAATCTGTCAATGCCTAAAACCCTTGTGGCTTGTGGCTTCCAGCTACAAAACATTTTGTACAACCCTAGGGTTGTACAAAATGTTTTATAAATGAATAGCGGTTATTGTAAATTTTTATTGAGCTACCCTAGAACGGGTAAATTGATGGGTTCATTTTCAGGCCACAAATCCATCTCGATCCTCTGCTCGTCCCAAACGCGATCGGACAAATCTTCCCGACCTTGCAAGTCGTCAGAGCGTCGCCGCCACACCAAAACGGCTTTTGACGGGTAAACGATGTAAGGCTGTTCCCTGCGTCGGGCGGTTGGACTTGTGTAGCCCGAGTCGCGAACGCCATTCGGTACAATTTCGGCAGTGGAAAGCGCCAACAACTCTTCGATTTTGTTCAAGCCCTCATTTTCGGTATTGGCGTAAACCTGCATCTGGCGGCCGTTGTTGAGTTGCGCCGTCACCAATTTTTGCCCGCTAGTGTACAGCTTGGCAGCTAGCTTAATTTCAACCCATTTCAAGCTGCGCTTTGCATCGGGAATTGTCACCTGTCGCTTGCGAGCTCGTTTGCCGTCCGGCATTACCCAGGGCGGCTGCTGCTTTTCTTTGAATTCAATAATTAGATAGCGTTCTTGAAAGTTCGGCCGCACGTAGTCGTCAACAGGAGTTCCATTGATGAGAACTCCCACGTCACGATTGCCCAGCATCTGGTGAGTTGCTAAGACATTGACCACCGTCGGCCTCATCACGGCTTCAGGGCCAGACAAGACAATGCGTTCGTCGGGAACCGATCTATCTGGAGTAATTTCTATGGTGCGATCGACACCAAGCACCGAATTGTTTGCCACTTTTTGCATTGCCAGCCAAGCATCAATGCCGCCCGCGACGGCATAGCCGGCTTCTATACAGGCCTCCGTTCCTTCTTCCCAAGCTTCCTCAACAAAATTCCTCAAAAAAGTATTGGGGATAGATTCAATTGCATTCTCAATAGCACTGGCGATCGTCCAACTTTCCCCCGTTCCCCATTTATCTATTTTTTCGCTTCCAAAAAAGCCTCTAAGAGCAATTCCCAGGGGGTTTGCTGGATTCTTTAATGCAGCCCTAACGTTTTTGTAGAGCCACAAGAATGAAGCTTGCACCCCCATCCTAAAGCCAGCCTGAATTACCTCACTAGCGGCATCAAGTAGCTCATCTAAAGCTTGCTCGCCAACTTCTTTTAGCAAGTGAGTTGCCAGCGCTTCGTTGAAAGTCATAATGGCCGCAGCCGGAACTAGACCGCATCCTATCCAGCCGATCGCCCGCCCTACCGCACTGCCCAAGAGGCCACCGAAAGCATCCCACAAACCCTCAATTTGTTTGTCGATACTTTCGTCGCTAATATTCCAATTGAAATTGGCAATAAATTGAACGCCGCCGACAATCCAACTCCACAGCTTAGTCCAGCTAAACGAAATTAATTGAACAACTCCTGATACCAGAAATCCGACGAATCGCGTTGCACCGTCCCAAATAGATTCTAGGAATCCTTTATCTTGAGAAGTTGTTGTGGCGCTTGCCGACCAAGTGCGGATAATATTGCCACCAGTCGAAGATTCCCGCATTTTGCGACTAGGCAAGTCGCGCAAAACCAAACCAAATTTTTTTATTGCATCAGCCATTTGGTTTACCTGCCTGACCTATATTGTCGCCAATCTGTCTGATGCGCGGTCTGCGCTCTCTGGATCGACCGTAGGGGGTTTGCGCGTCTTCGATTCCTGTCTCAAAGCCAAATCCATCCTCTACCTGATCGAGGAAGTCTTCCCAATCTTTAGAATGCTTGGGTTTACTCGGATCGTCCTCCTTTGCTAAAGGATTTTCTAGCTTGTCACTTAAGTCAGCGCTACCTTTAATTGATTCCAAAATTTGTGATTTGATATCTTTTTTAGGATCGACTTGCCGCCAATGTACCGCTCTAGTAATTGCTGCTGCCTGCAATAAATCTAATAAAATATCTCGCTGAGTTTCTTTGTTTGTGTACTCAATACCTTTGACGTGGATTATGCTTTCTTTGATGAGTTCATCAATTGACTCGGCTTTTGGGGTAAACGTTGATGGCATTTTAATGTCCGATTCATCATAAGGGAAGTTCATGTATTTTGCGATTGCCATGCTTGCCAAGTAAGCTTTGATTGCTTCTTGCCGACCCATTCCAGACTCGCACAAATTGCGAGTTGATAAAGCCACAAGGGCTGCTACGTTGGCTTGCAGGCTCAGTAGTTGCCCTTCCATTTCGGCTATCGACTCTGCCAAGTTCGGGAATTTAATCTGTTTGCCTTGGTCACCTTCTTTTGTCAAATCGGTATCTTTTACGTCGATTTGAATTTGCCATTGACCCCAGCGTTCGTCATCCCGCTGGAACATCCACATCAAGAGGTCGGCAAAGTCCTCAATTTTCTCTTGAACTGGCTCTGTTGCTGGTTGGCCTTTTTCGACTTCTTGAATAATTGTACTGGGAAGCTCACCGGGAAATTTGTTAACTCCTAATCTTTTGTGAATTTGGCGCAGCAGTTTGATGGAATCGCTACAGCATTCATCCATTTCTTTTCTAGGGGGTTGGTTGGGTGGAGGGGGGGAAGAAGGAGAAGGAGAAGGAGAAGGAGAAGGAGAAGGAGAAGGAGAAGGTAAACTGCAACTAGAATAAATTACAAAATATGTTTGTTTTCGGACAATTCTCATCCACCTATAATCAATTGTCTGGGAATAAAAAATCCCATTGTTTAGAAGATCAAAAATCTTGTCTTCTCTGCCTGATAGCCCCCAAAGAATGCCATCAGGCTGATAAATCCCGTTATTCGGGTTGCTTGTGTTTACGATTTGATTAAATACGCTTAGCTGCCAATTATTGTTGTATCCCCACATTCCGGCGGTATTCGGATACTGTCGAGGATTATCTAGAGGAATTCCAAAAGGGATATTTTCTATGATTAATTGACTTGCGTTTAAAACACCCGGATTGCCGTTAGTAGGTGGTGTGTAATCCCCCGCCCCTTTGTATTCATAAGAGTAGGCAAGCCTCGTCCCGTACCACTCTTCCGATCTGTAATGAATGGCAACAATTACGGTACAGGTTTTGCTTGGATCGCCAACGGGCAATACAGGTCTATCCCAATTGGGAGGGCTTCGAACAGGTGCCGGGGTTGGTGTTGGCGTTGGCGTTGGTGTTGGTTCCTTCTTGTCAGGAAACTCAAATCCAAGTTCAAAACTAATTGGAGTAAACGGAATTTGCAATGAAATTCCGACCCCTACACCTTCAGAAGACTTAGAAATATTAATTCCAATTCCAACTACCTCACCACCAATACTTCCGCCCTTTACTTGCCCCGTACTTGTATTAATTGTGACTCCCCCGCTCACACCCAAAACCCCGCCCGGAACCTCTGCGCCGGCACCTATTGAAATTGAGCTTTTTGAAGGATCTTCATAGTCGGGATTGCCACTGATATCTAGGCGAATTGGGCTGACATCAACACTGACTCCACCAGTCACGGAAACCCCCCCAATATTTGCTACCTCGCGGGTGACTCCAATTCCTCCGGTACTTACAGAGGTTTGGCTTTTCTCCCCCATATTGACGCCGCTATCCTTCCCGAGGTCGATCGCACTTGACCCCGAGGTGGCGCTGGGGGAAAGCGATGATTTGGAGCTGACCCTAGACATAGCTCGCCTCTATTCCTGAAATGCGAGATGGACTGCCTTCGGCGATCGCCCAAAGTTCCCCTGTCAACGTTTCCTCGGTTAGATTGCCACCACCATTAGCTGCTAGGTAGATTCCCGAACCTACCGCGACGCTCGAATTGCCAGCAATCCAAATATCAGCATTCCCCGTATTCGTGGCATAGAAAATCGCCCTGTTTGCATTAGCCAACCTAAACCTAGTAGGGGCTGTTGAGGGGATATTAATTCCGTAAGGAATCGCAGTGCCGACAATCTTATTTACTGGTTTGGCTATTAAATCGACGTTGAACCTAAAGTCACCTTCTAAATTAATATAATCGCCCGCTCCTAATACACCAGAGCCGTAATTGATTATTGAAATTCCCAATCTGTCATCAGGGCTAAGTAGTTTGAGTTGGTTAATAGTTAGGTACGGGATTACAAATGGAATCGTTGTCTCGCGCCCCTTATTTTGCAACCTGGCGGTTGACAAGGTTGCCCACGCTCCCGTGCCTTTGCGTGCATGAAAGCGCAATCCAATAAAGGGATAATCTTTTTCTATTTTCAGCATTTCGGCTATTTTTTCTGCCGAATTCATCTCAGGATACAGCTCGGGAAAAGGAGCTTGAATTAAAGAAGGAAGATAAATAGCGCCACTGAGTGTTTCTAAATAGAAACTTTTTTCGATATAGTAACTAGACTCTAATGCTGCGTATCCGGCAAAAGTTTCAGAGCAGTTGAGAATTTCAATAATATTAGCGCCGTCAGCGCTGGTGATTGAGCGCCGGAAAGTTCTCGTCCCGCTAAGTGAATTATCGCTCACAGCAACCAGTCCTTTCCTTCGATTACAGAACCACCACCGGGCAACTGTAAAATTTCCACAGGAAAATCTATATCGGCGCTAAACGTAGAATTAGTACCGCCTGAAGAGGCTAGTACAAGCTGACACCGACGGAGGTTACTGGCGTTATTTGGATTTTTAACAGGGTCTAGCTCTAACAACTTTAAATCTACTATTCCCTGCATGACTGCCTGAGACAAGTTCGGCGCCGTGCTGCTGCCACCAGTTCCGCTGGTGAAGGTGGAACCCGTCAAGTAATGGGTTGCTGTTGCAGTAAACTGCCCCGTGACAGCAGCAGCAGCCTGAGTATTTAACACCAGCGATACGGTTGCTATTTTTGTGGACAAGTTAACGCTAATTGTGACGGAATCAGTGCGACCGGCAATTTTAGTTAAATTGTTTTCCTCTTGTTCTAGCCTTGCCAGCAGTCCGTAAACATATCGCTCTTTACTGGCGGGCCCAGTGGGGGCAGATTGAGAAACGCCAGTTACTGTGGCACCGGCACCGGCTGTATGTACTGCCATCTTTTGGGAAACATAAATATGCTTCTAGTTTATTAACTTTTTGACACTTGATTGAACTTGAACTTTTTCTTAAGAAGTTGCTCTTTTAGATAAAAGAGCAACTTCTTAATATTTTGCGATCGCCTACCAACAAGGCTTTGAGTGGATACACTAAAGAGGGGTGTTGAAAGGTTGTCAATTGTCTAACAGTACAAAGAAAACAGCAACAAGTGAAAATATTTAGGTTTGGGCAAGCTACGCCCATGAATCAAGCCAGTTACGAACTAATCAGCAAACATTTATTTACGGAAATTCACAAGGTCTTTTTAGCTATTGCTTGGTACACTGGTGAGAGACCAGATGCCATTCTAAAAAGCCAGGTCTCTCAATTTTATGTAAATCCATCCCGGCGTATCGTGCGCTCGGAAATACTCTATAGCGCGACGACTAGGAAGGATAAGAAAACTAGAGAAATCCCCTGTCATCCCAAGTTGGAACAAATTCTTAGGGATTTTGAATGCTTGGAAAGTGGCTATTTATTTCCGTCTCGCGTTCACAAAAATGACCATCTTTGTCGGCAGGCGATCGATCGAGCTTTCCGGCGGGCTTTGAAGAAAGCGGGGCTTGAGAATCAGGGATATTCCTTGTATTCGGCACGCCGCGGGTTTATTACTCGGCTAAACAATCTCGGTTGTAGCCCTGGGCTGATTAAATCCCTCTCTGGACACGCCAGCCTTGCATCGTTGAGCCGGTATATCGAAATCTCAGAAGAACAGCGAAAAAATGCGATCGCCAATTTTTAACTAAATTATGCTAATCAACGTCAACTCAAACTCAGTAGTCAATATTTCCGAAGACTTGCGCGGCGCCAATGCTGTCGCTACTGTGTCGGCCACGACAACCGTGGGGGTAGCTCTTGCTGCTAACGCGAACAGGGCAAATTATTCTATTTACAACGCAGGCCCAGCCACCGTTTTCCTCAGGGAAGGATCTGTAGTAACTCCGGCTCTTTACACCACGCCGATTCCTTCAGGCTTCCTTTGGAAAGAAGACTTTATCTCTGCTAGATACACAGGCGTTATCTCTGTTATCACCGCGTCAGGCACGGCCTCTCTTCAAGTTTCCGAGGGGACGCTAATCTAATCAATGGGCGAACTGATTGATTTGAACCGGAAAACGATTACTGATGCGGATCTTCCGGCAACAACCGCGACGGACGCCGAAGTAGCCCAGGCGATTGCCGCGCACGAGGCAAAAACTGACCCGCACCCTAGCCTGTGGGCAAGAATAGTGGCTGGATTCCTCAGTCTGGCTGGAGGGCAGCGGATTTTAAAGAATAATCCGCCAATCACTTACACAAGCTTTTTTGGAGGTAGTAACCACCTCGAACTGAGAACCGATAACGGTAGCAACCCCATTCTTGCCTTTCACAAGGGAGGGATATCAGCCGTAAGCCTCTATCACTTTGGCTACGGAAATGAATTGCTTCGTCTTCAAAGCGCCGACGGACTGAACGCAGCGCTAATCCATGATGGAAATATTGGAACGAAGACTGCTGGCAATGCAAATGGTTTGATGCTTGACGGCGGGGTGGCAATAAAAACAAGGCTGATTGAGGGTACTACCGCAGCCGAGCAAGGACTAGGCGTAAACATCGCCCATGGACTCGACCCTGCCAAAATTGTATCCGTGCAGGTCATTGTCCGGGCAACGTCCGGAGCGATTGTGCAGGCAAATAATTTAAATGGCCTGGGAGCAACAAGACATCGCTTTGACTGGGCCGTAATCGGAGCCAATTTATTTATCACTAATGTTGCGGATCAGTCGGCGAGTCTCGTATCCCGGCCATTTTCTGCACTGATTACGTACCGTTCGTAAAAAGGGGCTACCTCCGAAGCATTCCCACTACTTCCACTGCTGAAATTCCAGCAGCCAAGAGCGATCGCACTTTTTCAACTCTTGCCTGCGCGATCGGCGAATCCGTATTTCCCCCGCGGATGTGAATGTGGCGCATACGCGAACCATCGCGGTAGGAGAATCGGAAGTATTCGCCACTACGGGCCGTGCCACGCGGTCGGTAGGTGGATATAGCTTTGCACCCTGATACAGAATCATTTGGGGAATTTGATTCTGTATCAACTTCGACAGGGGCGATCGCCTCTGATACAGAATCATTTGGGGAATTTGATTCTGTATCAATCTGATACAGAATCATTTGGGGCTGGAACGAGACTAACTTCGTCGGGGTACAAGAAACCCCATTCGTTTATGTGCGGATTCCAAAACCTCATGCTCCCATCAACGGGATGGACGGACTCTATTCTGAATACTTCGCCTCGCTTCACCCAAGCGGCGGCACTTGATGGTTTCTTTCGCAGCTTCACCCAGTCACCGGCTTTGTAGAGAGTTCCGACCGCGGGGGAAGTGGCGAACAGTGAAAGTTGAGCAGTTACCATTTCCCAAATCCAAAATTTAATGTGAAAGCCGATCGCCCAAAAGAGCGATCGGCTTATTGTCAGTTGACTACACGATGTCGGAAGGCATTGGGGGAATGCCTGGGAAAGGGTTGCTAGACATGGGGCTTTCCAACAGTCCTAGCAGAGACTCAATTTCTTGCAGCAGGCTGGCATCGTCTGTCGATTCCCGTGATTCTTCTTCTTCCAGTATTGCCAAGCGGCGGTCTTGAGATTGCTGGGCTTCGATAATTAGTTTCAGCAGTCTTGTGAGAACTGGATTCATGGGTTTAACGTCCTTGTTGTTGTTTAATTGCCGGTCTCTCCCGGCTGTCACGCCAGCAGGTACGCTCAGCGTTTAGCGCTTCGTTCTCTCCGAAGTGTCACGCTAGCTCTCGTTCTCAGCGTCACGTCTTACCCTTAGAATCTTGCAGGTCTCGAACCCACTTATTACTACTTGTTAGGGCAGTTATCAGCATCAGTAGCCTAGCTGTCAAATGTCAAATTCACTTTGTACTGCTACAGATAAGTGACCGCTTCATGAAAGCCTCATTTATCTGTAGCAGTCTTCTCGGAATCGTCTAGTTTTTTCAGGTCGTCTAGTTTCACCATTCTCAGGTTTGGAAATATGCAGCGGAGTTTGTCGTTGATGTAGTCGCATTCCCACTGCTCTACGTGCAGTCTGGGCCCTCCAGTGTGGTGAGCGCTGGTCTGAGGAATGAAAATTTAATAACATCAGCGATGTATAATAAATAAATGAGTGAATATGAATAGGTTAATGTTTCGGTATGGATGTCAAATATTATACCTACTTGGTTATTCTTATGTCGCCCATGATTTGTTGATTTGAATCATTTATCCTAACATAATTTATGTATTACTCAGACGAAATTACTGCTTTAATGCTCCAACATCATCAGTCTTTATCTGAAAAAGACAAAAGAAGATATGCAGCGATAGAAGCCGTAAAACTTGGTCGTGGTGGAATCATTTACATAGCCCGAGTTTTGGGAGTAGATAGGAATACAATAGCCAAGGGAATTAAGGAGTTAAAAAATAAATCAGAACCCACCTTGAATCAACAAAGAATTCGCCGAAGAGGTGGAGGAAGAAAAACTAGGGATTCTCAGATAGCTGATTTAAATGAGCGTTTTTTAGAAGTCTTAAAAAACCACACAGCCGGAGATCCAATGTCCGAAAAAATTAAATGGACAAATCTTACTCATCAACAAATAGTTGAAGGCCTAAAGGCTCAGGAAACAATAGTCAGCACAACGGTTGTCAAAAAACTCTTAAAAAAACATGGATATGTGAAACGCAAAGCCCAAAAACAACAAACAACCGGAGTCACAAAAAATCGTAATGAACAATTTGAGAATCTTGCCAGAATAACCGCTCAGTATGAGTTGCGGGGTAATCCAATTGTTAGTATGGACACAAAAAAGAAGGAATTTATTGGAAATCTATATCGAGCAGGCAGTCTATATACTACCGAAGTTATTACGACATTTGACCATGATTTCTTTAGTTTAGCTGAGGGAAAAGTAGTGCCTCATGGAATTTACGATCCGCAACAAAACCGAGGATATTTAAACTTAGGAATCAGTAAAGACAGGAGTAAATTTGCTTGTGAATCGATTAAATTATGGTGGATAAATTACGGAAAATTTATCTATCCTCAAGCCGATTCAATCTTAATAAAATGCGATGGAGGTGGCAGTAACAATTCTAATCATCACATATTTAAATCAGATTTACAAAAGTTAGTTGACGAGCTAAGAATAGAAATTAGGATCGCACACTATCCTCCCTATACATCGAAATATAATCCGATCGAACATCGCTTGTTTCCTCACGTAACCAGAGCCTGTCAAGGAGTGATTTTTACGAATCTTGAGTTAGTGAAAGAACTCATGGCAAAAACTCATACTAAAACCGGGCTTTCTGTGGTGGTAAATGTGCTTGATAAAATCTATGAAACTGGTCGAAAAGTAGCTAATGGATTTAAAGAAACAATGAAAATTATTTTTGATGAATATCTGCCAAAATGGAATTATCGTGCAGTGCCGACTATTTAACAGACGCTAAAGTTATTAAATTTTCATTCCTTACGACGCTTGGTGCGATCGCTCTGACGAATCTTTTGAGCAATGCACGGAGCTCGATTCGCAATGCACGGAGCTCGATTCGCAATGCACGGAGCCGATTCAAATCGAATTAGCATCAATGGTTGAATGGGCCCCTTGTTTGGACGAGTACGAGCCTGAAACAATCGAAACAATCGAAACGAGTTCCATCACTTTGGAAATTTCCTGGATGCTGATCCTCTCTGAGGGCTGCGCTAACGAAAGTTTTGACACTTGCGACTTTTCCATCCCCACATTTGACGTTTGGTGCGATCGCCCGATCGACACTGACGAACCGCCCGACACAGGGATTTTCGCTCGCCGGCCTTTGCCAAAACCCCCCAGTTTTCCGCCGATGGCTGTCGTTGCGGGCGATCGGGCAAACCGCATTAAAAAGTTCGCCCGCAGCGCAACATTTTTGAGCGGGCGAGCGCCTCCGGGAGGTGATGCAAGCTTCTAAATGGTTGACCCATATTCTTTCCATCATGCTTATACTGCGATCGCTTTTTGAGCGAGGGCGATCGCTTCTTCTCCTCCTTCCAACTAACAGGTGAAAAACAATGGCTTTTATCAAGATTTCTATCCCCGTCTACAAAAAGGACAACTGGCAAAACCTTCAGAAAGACGGAAGAATCGAAGTCAGCAGCGACGTAGATGACCTTTCTGATGGTTACAAAGAGTTGAAAGACCAGATCGATCAATTGCTACTTAGTCTTGACGCCGAGACTCGCCTAGCAAAAAATGCCCGCGCGCTAGAACTCGAAATAGAAAATAAAGCTTACACGCTAAAAACCCTTATCAGAGACATTGAGAAGGCCACTCAACATTACGAAAGTTTGAGGTTTTTCTTAGAAAAACTGGGGATTGACCCGATCGCACAGAGACTGACTTTTGACAAGAGATTCTTGCTACAAGATGCGTCATCGCATGAAATTGAAGTGGTCAACAACCAGTCGGAATTTTAAATATGTACATTGACTTCTCCGACGATTGGTGCGAGCCGTCAGAAGCGGAATTTCAACCGCTTCTGGACTTCGAGAATGAAATTCTCGGCGAAGCACCGCATAACGATATTTCACTCCTCACGCAGCGCATCAAACGCTCGTTCCTCGACTACGTGCGACAAGGAATCATGCTTTACACTGTGCAGCGTTACCGCTTGTACAAGCAGAAATATGTAGATTTTGCCGAATACTGCAAGCTGGCTTTAGGGCGATCGCCAAAATCTAAAATCTAAAATCCAATTTAAAGACCCACAGGAGTAATCTACCTGTGGGTCTTTAAATTAGTAAAACGTTGTTACAGTGAAGACAAAAGCGGCGCAACAGCGACGAAACAGTTAAACTCACAGGTGATGGCACGCGCCTCCGCAGCGAGCAACAATCGCGGGCATCGCAGCGTCTGCACAGCACGTAGCTGATGCTTCGCTGACAATCAACTTTCCAAGATGCCCCTATCTGCCGCCGCCGTTATTGACGCAATTGCGTGATTGAGATCCGGCTCGCTGCCACCTCAAACCATGATTTTTCGCGATCGGGCGTGATATTTGTAGGTTAGTTGGGCGCATAGCAGCTAGGATCGAGCTAACTCATGGTTACACTAAAGCTCGTCATGCGGCGTTGCCTCTCAAAAACCCAATTGAGTCTTATGGCGCACTACCGCTCCACTTTACGTTTGTTCACCTGCATTGCCTGCCTGGGCGCTGCCTTCATTCCCAGTGCGGAGGGAAGGCAACAGATTGTCATTGCTTCCTACCAGGTGGTTTCCCAAGAAATTGCTCAAGCAGACTCTCCCCCGGACTCCAGCCAGGACTCCAATCCTCCACAATCCTCTCCAGCGCCCGATAAAAACAAATCTAAGCCGTCTAAAAAACAAAAATCTAATTCCAAAATCCCGAAACCAATCTCCAATATAATTGTCATTTTGTCACGCCAGCGGGGGTTGTTAATGTTGGGTTTGGCAGCAGTTGTCGTCACGGCAGCGGCAGTAGCGATCATGCTGAAATTAGTTAGCAGTGGCGAGTCAAATAATTCTAAGCGAAGACGGGTTCGAGGCGATCGCCAAAACCAAAGAAACTCTCGATTCACCAATCCCGATGCTCAGAGAAACAGGCACGAAATGGGACAGCAACAGGTTTCTTCTGGGGGACTCAAACCGCTACCAGCATTGCCCTACCCTGTCAATTTCCCCAAGGGCTACAAGATCGAGAGCACCGATCTGCCTTTACCGTTTATCGTGGAATCTGGGCAATCAGAATCCGAGGATGCAGGGGTAGAGGGCGATCGAATTAATTCCGACACCGCCACAGACGAAAATCGCAACAACGGCTACAGCGACTCAGGTTTCAATATTCCAGAAACAACTAATCGAGCCGATGCACTAGCGAATCGGAAGAAAGATATTTCCCTTCCCGAAACGGAAGTCAGACAAAAAGTTGATATTATTGAAACACTCATTGAAGATTTGCAGCACCTCAATCCGGCCTCTAGGCGCAAAGCAATTTGGGAACTCGGGCAGCAGGGAGATTCCAGAGCCGTTGAGCCGTTGCTGAATTTATTAGGAAATTCTGACTCTAAGCAGTACAGTTTAATTCTGGCAAGTCTCTCAGAAATTGGCATTCGCACGCTCAAACCCATGAATAATGCCTGGTCAATTTCATTGCAAAATGAAAACCCGGAAGTGCGGAAAAATGCGATTCGCGACTTGACACGGATTTACGAATTGGTGAATCAAATCAGTCACTTGTTGCACCGCGCGACGGACGATCCAGATGCAGAAGTTCAGGAAACAGCTCGCTGGGCAATTAATCAGTTGAATCGCATTCGTCCGCGTTCTGGGAGGGATGATTAATGTTCAGTTGACAGTTGACAGTTGACAGTTGACAGTTGACAGTTGATACCAAATTTACATAAAGTTGCATATAATCGCAGGGTAACAAAATCGAAACCTGGCTTTGTTTTCAGCTTGTCTATGTTCTATGCAGCTTCATAGTAAATTGGTATGACAACGACCTCTACCTAGAAGGAAGAGGATTAGAGTAATGAATAGTCTGATTTTAATTTCTCCCGATCGGGCGCAAGGGCTTTAAACCAATTCTTTTTGGTAATTGCTCAACCTCCTTGACAAGAAGGCGAGAAAAATATTAGATCGAGGCATGGAAAAACTCCACAGAACTGTTTCTGATTTTATAGGCAATACAGGCATTTTTTGCAAGTCAGATTGTTCGAGATTTAACCGTATATATCTATAAAGAAAGAGCGCTGAAGCGCAACTACGTACCCTGGTATGTAGTTGCGCTTCAGCGCTCTTTCATATATATAAAGCAATACGGTTTACTGAGGAATTGCAAAGTCAAAAGTCTTTGTAATGAGGAGTTGAATCTTGTGTTTCTTATAATAAATTTCCGTCCGAAAACCTCTATATGTAAAGTACACTGTACACTTTACATATAGAGGTTTTGCGTAAATTCTATCAATAATTAAACCGATGATTAGTGGGGTAACTTGCTGAGTCCGTACCAGGTTTTAGCACCGACAATTCCATCTTGTGGTATATTCTTGCTGATTTGGAACTGGCGCACTGCGACATCTGTCATCGTCCCAAAATATCCATCAATTGCACCGAAATAGTATCCATTGATTTTCAAGACATTTTGAACAATTTTCACAGCATTACCAGAACTGCCATTCATCAAGATGGGCATATTCACAGGTGCACCAGAATACAGTGCTTGCCAAGTTATAGAACCAACCATCCCATCTTCAGTTAAAAAGACGCGGTGTTGATAGCCTTTGACTGCTTTTTGAACTTGGGCGCCGAAGATACCGTCCATCGGGCCAGAATAATATCCCCAATGATAGAGAAGCTGTTGTAGTTCCTTGACAGCTTGACCTGTGGAACCTATTTGTAAAGTAGGTTTGTTCAGTGCGGCGGTTGCAGCAACTGCAACATTTGATTGAGGAGTAGCATCGGCGACGATAGCTACAGTTTCATTATTCGTGGTTCTTTCTTCGGTGTACATAATGTGATTCCTTTGAAGATTTAAGTTGTGGTCTTTGATATTTCAGGTATAACTGGTGAGATTTGTGGCTGCACAGTCACTTTTTTGAGTGTCACTCATTTGAGTTAGCTAAGTGTATTTGTAGTGAGGAATATAAGTGCTCAGATTTTTATGAGGACTGAAGTCCTCACTACAAACTAACTGGTAAGGTGTTTGTGGGCACCCAACGCAACTTAGTGGGGTAACTTGCTAAGAGCGTGCCAAGTTCTGTAGCCGACAATTCCATCTTGTACTAAACCCTTGCTGAGTTGGAAATGGCGGACTGCTACATCTGTCATCGGGCCAAAAAATCCGTCAATAAAGCCGAAATAGTATCCATTTAATTTCAGGACATTTTGAACAATTTTCACAGCATTACCAGAACTGCCATTCATCAGTGTCGGCATATTCACAGGTGCACCAGAGTATAGTGCTTGCCAAGTTATAGAACCGACTATCCCATCTTCCATTAAGAAGACGCGGTGTTGATAGCCTTTGACTGCTTTTTGAACTTGGACGCCGAAGATACCGTCAATCGGGCCGAAATAATATCCCCAATGAGCTAGGAGAGTTTCTAGTTCTTTGACTGCTTGACCTGTGGAACCGATTTGTAAAGTGGGTTTGTTGAGTCCTGTTGTTAGACCAACTGCAAAATTTGATTGAGCTGTAGTATCGGCGGCGATCGCCATTGTTTCATTGTTCGTGCTTTTTTCTTCGGTGTACATAATGTGCTCCTTTCAATATTTAAGTTGTGCTCTTTGATATTTCAGGTATAACTGGTGCGATTGATGGCTTCACAGTCACTTTTTCGAGTGTCACTCATTTGAGTGTCGCTCAAACGAGTGACCAATCACATCAAGAGGTTTGTAGTGAGGACTTCAGTCCTTATCAAAATCAGAGGACTAAAGTCCTTACTACAAACCAAATCAAGAGGTTTGTAGTGAGGACTTCAGTCCTTATCAAAAGTAGAGGACTGAAGTCCTTACTACAAACCAAATCAAGAGTATCAAAAGTAGAGGACTGAAGTCCTTACTACAAACTAATGGGCGAGCATTACAGCGAATGGGACGATCGCCCTCACTGTAATTCTCGCAAGGTAGGAATTAAATACTGTGTCAAAGTAAAGGCATCTACACCTAATTCTGTCCGTTCTTTGGCTGCGGCGATTCCGGCTTGAGCGTGCCACCACGCTGCTGTTACTGCCACTTCTTGGGGGGGGGATTTACGGGCGATCGCACTTGCTAACAATCCCCCTAACAAGCCGGTGAGAACGTCGCCGCTGCCGCCTCTGGCGAGGGCTGGGGTGCTTTCGGGATTGAGATAGGTAAGGGTACGTGAAGCGTAGCTATCCCCTAGGGAATCGCCGTCATCCTCCTTCCAACTTATGCAAACTCTGGCTCCTTTGAGCAATACTGTTGCACCGCAAAGCTCTGCCGCTGCTTGAGTTGCGGCAATTCGATCGCCGCTGAGGCCGGCTAATTCGGGAAACAAACGCTTAAATTCGCCCGGGTGAGGGGTGATAATTGTCACTGCTCGGCGTTCCGACAAAATGGGAACTGTGCCGAGTTGACCGAGGATATTTAAACCGTCGGCATCTAAAACCAGAGGTCGATCGCACTCCAGTACAGATTCTACAGCGATCGCGGCTTCCAATGTCAGACCTGGCCCTGTGGCGATCGCATCGTAGCTACCCAAATCAATTGCTACCGGCAACTCCTTAATGCCACCGTTTGGGGTTTCGGGACATCCTATAACTAATGCCTCTGGTAAATGACTGCTCAACATCGGTTTAATCGACTCAGGGACGGCAATTGACAGCATTCCGACTCCGCTGGCTCTTGCTCCCAATACGGCTAAAATTGCGGCTCCGCTGTAACGGGCCGAACCTGCAATAATTAGTAAGTGACCGTTGGTGTATTTGTGCGAAATTGGCGATCGGGGTAATGGTAAATGCTGAATTGCCGATGCTTTAGTAATGCGTTGTATTGCTGGAAAATTGCCCAATATCGCTGCAATATCTGCAACGGGAATATCAAAATCAATTAATTCTGACTTACCAATATATTCTAAAGCTTTGTCTTGTAGAAAAGCCATTTTCCACAATCCCAAACATAATGTATGTTTTGCCCTGATTGCCGTACCCAATACAGCCCCAGTATCTGTATTGATTCCCGACGGAATGTCTATACTAAAAATCGGGATGTTTAAATTATTGATTTCATCAATCGCGGCGGCTGTCGGGTTAGTGATTTCTCGTTCCAACCCAAAACCAAATAAACCATCTACGAGAAAGTCGCAGTTTTTCAGCGGTTCGATGTTCTCAACAAATGGAATATTTAAAGAACGCGCATAATCAGCGTGACTTTTGGTAAGTTCTTTGAGTTTAGAAAATGGGCAGTAAATAACTACTGGGAATCCTTTAAAGTGCAATTCGCGGGCCACAACCAAAGCATCGCCGCCGTTATGTCCCGGCCCAACTAACACCCCAATAGCTGGGAATTGAGAATTAACAATCTTTAGCCCTTCACCGCTTTTCCTTCTATACGTTACATCCGTTTCATCCGTTTCAAAATCCGTTGCCGAACTTCCCTCTTCCCTCAAAAGCACCTGAATGCGTCTAGAAATCAGGAGTGCAACTTTTTCCATTAAAGCTGCTACGGGCATTCCAGCCGCAAAGATTCTGTTTTCTATTTGCCGCATTTGGTCGGCGGTGACAACAAATTTTTGAATAGTCATAAGAAGAAGGAAGAAGGAAGAAGGAAGAAGGAAGAAGGAAGAAGGAAGAAGGAAGAAGGAAGAAGGAAGAAGGAAGAAGGAAGAAGGAAGAAGGAAGAAGGAGAAGGAAGAAGGAAGAAGGAAGAAGGAAGAAAAAATACACAGCAAGCCTTTGAGCGATCGGGATTTGAGGCTTAATTAGGTGGATTTACTTATTAGTGCTAAAATTTCAGCTAACAGCAGTAGCAGGTTGTAGTATTTTTGTGGTATAATCAATTAGCTCGATCGAACTTGCGTAACAGTAAAACAGTAAAATAGCAATTTATTTCCGAACCATGAACAAGATTGTCGTAGGCCTCTCCGGCGGGGTCGATAGTTCCGCAGCAGCCGCAATTTTACACCATCAGGGCTATGAAGTGGTGGGTTTAACGCTGTGGTTGATGAAAGGCAAAGGTCAATGCTGCTCTGAGGGAATGGTTGATGCCGCTAAAATTTGCGAAGATTTGGGCGTTCCCCATCACATTGTTGACAGCCGCGAGGTCTTTCAGGCAAGTATTGTCGATTTTTTGGTGGAGGGTTACAGTGCAGGGGTTACACCTCTGCCTTGTTCGCAGTGCAATAAAACTGTGAAGTTCGGGCCGATGCTCAAGTACGCTCGCGAAGAGCTGGGTATTGAAAAGATTGCTACGGGGCACTACGCTCGCATTACCTATGATACTGCTACCGATCGCTATCAGTTGCTGCGGGCGATCGACCCTGCGAAAGATCAGTCTTATTTCTTGTACGATTTAACACAGGATTTACTGGCGGGTACGGAGTTTCCTTTGGGGGAAATCACCAAGACTGAAACTCGCAGAATTGCGGCGGAATTTGGCTTGACAACCGCTGATAAGCCGGAAAGTCAGGATTTGTGTTTGGTGGAAAGTAACGGTTCGATGCGGGCTTTTCTCGACAAGTACATTGCGCCGCAAAAGGGTGACATTGTAGATAAGTCCGGCCGCGTACTCGGACAGCACGACGGCGTGCACCACTACACTATCGGCCAGCGGAAGGGCCTGGGGATTGCCGCACCGGAACCGCTGTATGTGATTGAACTTGATGCTGGTGCTAATCGGGTAATTGTGGGCGATCGCCAGTTGGCGGTAGAATCTGACTGTAATGTCCAAAAAGTAAATTGGGTTTCTGTCGCTGGGCCGATCGCTCCGATTCGGGCTTCCGTGCAGATTCGCTATCGATCGCAACCCGTCCCCGCTACAATTATTCCCGTGGAATCATCCGAAGCAGACGAAAAAGCAAGCGGTACAAGAGTCAAGGTAATTTTTGACGAACCGCAGTTGAGCATTACCCCCGGACAAGCCGCAGTTTGGTATGACTCAGATGTGCTCTTAGGCGGCGGGATTATTGAAAGAAAAAAACTCCCAAATTGATGTTAGGGGATGGCTCGCGTGGGTGCATCTCAATGCAAGCGAATATATCCGTAGGGGCGAAGCATGACCGCATAAAATAGGAGATTATAACTAATAACTTATATGCGGTCATGCTTCGCCCTCTTCAAAAAACCAGATGCACCCGCTCGCGTCCCCACCCCACAAGAAATCTACCACAATAAAATCTAGTCTTTGTGGAACAGGCATCTTGCCTGTTCCAAAAGGAAATTTATTGTTCATTTCACAGGGTCAAATTCCCTTAACTAACTTTCTTTTCCAACCGCAACACATTCCCCCTAGCATTGGTGCGGTAAACCCAAGTTTGGCCGCCATCAGAAACCACAACCCGCCAACCTTCAACAATCATTTGGCCGCAAATTTCATCAGATTTCGCGAGTCCCAAACAAGTATTCGGCCAACTTTGCCGGCTCGATTCAGTGACTTTCAACTTGTCAGCAGCAATCCCAGTCGAGCGCGACAACTCTTGGCGAACTGCGGCTGCAACGTTTGCGGGCAACTGGTTCGGGGGATTTTGGCGCGTACCCTCAGCCAAATTGCCCGGTTCGGAAATTAGACTATTTAGTACCAATCCCGAATAGCTGATTTTTTTTTGATCCCCGACAGCGGGAAATTGCTGCGCTGTTTGCTCATCTTGGTTTTCTACCTGAACGAGGGACTGTTTGAGGGCGCCCGCGTTAGCCGCAGCGGTGTGGATTAGCGCCGGATACATTTCCCATGCCAGAATTCCCGTCAGCACCAAAGCCAAGATTAAAGGATTAGGCTGCTTTTCACCTCGGTTTTGATTGTTTTGAGAGTTATTTTCGGAGATTGGTTTCATAGTACGCCCTCTGCCTCACTTTACACTCTTGCGCGATCGCTCCGGAGCACTCAAATGCAGATACCGATATAGACACTGCTGCTGGTGCTGTTTGTTCCTTGGTGCAGAACCGACTTAACAGAGTCGTGCGGCACAAGTATCTTATACTCCCTGCTGCCACTTCTGTTTCAGGAAACTTGCACTACCAGTTATTACTTAATTTTTACTTTTAGTATAGTATTGAGCAAAATTTATCGCTAGGTAAATCTGCTGAAACAAAAATGATTTTGGGGGAACATCTCAGTATAAATGACTATTCATCGTGCCCAAACTTCTGAAGGTTTTGTAGACAAGGGGAGGCGAACTGAGCCAGTGAGAGCCAAGGGATGCCGTACAATCTGTAGCAACAGGACGGGAACGCATGATAAATTAAGCAAGCTATCGCTGATTAATTAGAGGATTTAGGTTTTCAAGAGCGATCGTCCCCGAAAATAACTTAGTAGCGATCGCTAATTTTTTAGTAACATCTTGTTGAAATATATCGATTATGAACAGAAAATCCCTAGGAATCCATTTAATGAATCGGATCAGCTATCCTCAAAAATTCATCTTGATCGGTTTTCTATTTGCGATGCCGTTAGTCTTGATGATGTACCTGCTGATTTCCGAAATTAACACCAGAGTTGATTTTGCCCAAAAAGAAATCTACGGCAATCAATACCTGCGTCCGCTGCGCCAGTTGAGGGAATACATACCGAAATTTCACCTGTTAAATTATCAGGGTTTAAATCCAAATTTAAGCCAGCACGAGTCCTGGGATAATTTTGAAGCTAAGATAGACGCGGACTTTCAATCCCTGGCAAATACCGACCGCCAGTTAGGAACAACTTTAGTTTCCCGCGAGCAATTTAATACCATTTATCAAAATTGGCAAAAATTTAAACTTCATCGGAGCCAGTGGAGTTTAGAAACTTACGATGTTGTATATCAAAAAATCGCATATGATATTAATAAATTGAGCGCTCACGTCGGCGATACTTCCAATCTCATATTAGACCCAGATTTAGATACCTATTATTTGATGGATGCAACTTTGTTGAAAATTCCAGAAATGCAAAAATTATTGTCAGAAATTAGGCTATTTTCTCAAAAAAGTAGCCTGCGTTCCGATGCCACACCTGAGGAAAGAGCGAAATTGATTACTTTTGCGGGCAAATTGAGAGAACTCAATCAGGATTTAGCAATCAATATGGAGGTAGGATTTAGCAACAATCCTCACGGGAATCTGCGACCGAAATTAAGCCAAGATTTGATAAAATTTAACTCAGTAGTAGAGCAACTAACTGGGCAACTAGATAAACTAATTTATCCCACAGCCACAGTCGAATATTATACCTATCTCGATGGCAGCGACCGAGTTCTGAATTCGAGTTTTGAACTGTGGGACAAAAGTGTCAATGAATTAGACTTTCTCCTGCAAAAACGTATAGATGCTTTAGTTACTAGAAAACACTTAATTTATGTTTTTATTCTAATTATTTTAACAATAGTTGTTTATTTATTTGTATCTTTTTACCTAGCAGTCATGCAAACTGTATTTGTGCTTGAGGAAGCGTCAAAAAATATGGCAAGTGGCAATATTGACCACAAAATTATTTTGGATAACAAAGATGAACTCGGGCAAGTTGTGGGTGCATTTAACAAGATTGCCGAGGCTTTGGTTGGTGCGAATCAAGAAATTACTGTTCTTAACGATCGCCTAAAATCCGAAAATATGCGGATGAGTGCCGAACTAGATGTCACTCGCAAAATTCAGCAGATGCTGCTGCCGAAAGACCGAGAATTGAAGGAAGTTATTGGCTTAGATATTGCAGGATTTATGGAACCTGCTGATGAAGTAGGCGGTGACTATTACGATGTACTCCAGCACGAAGGTAAAGTAAAAATTGGTATTGGCGACGTGACGGGACACGGATTGGAGAGCGGTGTTTTAATGATTATGCTTCAAACAGCAGTGCGAACTTTGCTCACCTACAACGAAGCCGATCCGGTAAGATTTTTAACCGCTATTAACACTGTAATTTACGATAATATGCAGCGGATGAAATGCGATAAGAACGCTAGCCTTGCTTTGCTAGACTATCACGAGGGAATGCTGAAGTTGAGCGGCCAGCACGAAGAAATGATTGTCGTGCGGTGTAACGGTTCTGCCGAGCGGTTTGATACAATCGATTTGGGTTTCCCGATCGGGCTGGATGAAGATATTGCTGATTTTGTGGCCCAAACCCTTGTCCAGTTGCATTCAGGAGATGTGGTAGTGCTGTACACTGATGGGATTACGGAGGCTAAAAATATGAATAAAGTGCTTTATGGTTTAGATAGGTTAATTAAGGTAATACAGATTAATTGGCAGCAAACGGCTACAGAGATCAGGCACGCTGTAATTGACGACGTGCGATCGCACATCGGCCAACAAAAAGTTTTTGATGACATCACATTGCTGGTTCTAAAACAAAAATAGGGAATTGGGAATTGGGAATTGGGAATTGGGCATGGGGCATGGGGCATGGGGCATGGGGCATTGGTAGCAACTCGCCAATAACCAATAACCAATAACAACAGTCAACCAACAAATAACAACTAACAAATAACAACTAACAAATAACAACTAATATGATTCAGACTTTCGGCGATTTCATCGAGCCGACTCCCAGCCACGAATATTTAATAATTGGATTTTCCCCGAGTTCGATCCCCCTCAAGCAGCGGTGGCGGAACAACGGTTTGTCGGCGGATTTTCTGGCTGACTACTTGACGACTTTTTTCCCTGGAAACGAGGATGACCCCTCGACAATTGACAGACAAGCTGAAATTAAAAGTGCTGTTAGCTATATTGCTAATGAGTTATTAGAGAATGCGATGAAGTTTAATGATGAGACATCGGAACACCCGATCAACATTAAACTGCAATTAAGGAGCGACGGACTGATTTTCTCAGTTGCTAACACCATCCCTCCGCAAGGTGTAGGGAAGTTTCAGGCTTACATTCAGCAGTTGCTGGAGTCCGATCCGAGCGAGCTGTACATTGAGCAGTTGGAAAAAAATGCTGCTGACGAAAATTCTACTAATTCAGGATTGGGCCTGCTAACCATGCTGAGCGATTATACCACCAAAATAGGTTGGAAGTTCCAGACGGTGCAAAAAGACCCGGAAGTAATTACGGTGACAACTATGGTGCAATTAAGAGTATAAGTATCGCTGGCGATCGATAATATCTAAGGGACTTTTTTTTGCGGCAATGGAAATTAAAACAGAAGATTACGGGATCTGTTACGATCCATCAACGGCAACCGTGAGTTTTAGAGGATCTCTAAGGTTGAGCGGGCCCCAAGAGTACGCACCGATAGTGCAGTTGCTGGAGGAGGTAGCCGATTTGGCACCGGCAAAAATTACCCTCAATTTGCAACAGTTAGAATTTTTGAACAGTTCAGGCATAAATATGCTGTCGAAGTTTATTATCGAAGTCCGCAAAAAAGCTCCGGTGCAAATGGCGGTACAAGGTTCTCAACGTATAGCTTGGCAAGGTAAATCTGTGAAGAATTTCCAGCGCCTAATGCCGAGTTTGCAGTTTGAATTACTATAGACATATGATGACTTTTAGGGTATGGACTGTTGAGCAATTTTCTGTTAGTCGAGGCGCAAATTCTCGGGTTATGCTGGAAGAACAACCATCTAGAGAACAGCTACTTTTAGAGATAGAAAGATTGCGCCAGCAAGTGGAAGACTTGAAGGAGGAAAAAGCGGATCTGGAAATCTTGCTGGAAAATACTGCTGAACATTCCGATACGGTGGAATCTGAGTTGCGCTATCGGGCATTGGAGGCGGTGCGGGAAGGCGAAATCAAGCTAGCTCAATTTCTGGAAGCGATTCCCGTAGGCGTGGCGGTGCTCGATGCTCAAGGTAAACCTTACTACGTCAATCGTGCCGGACAGCAGTTACTCGGCCAAGGGGTGTTGCCGTTAAATGCTGTTGATGATTTGTCAAAAAGTTATCAATTTTATATCGCGGGAACTGATATTATTTACCCTTCACAGAATTTGCCGCTCGTCCGAGCTTTGACGGGAGAAAGTTCGACTGCTGACGATCTGGAAATTCATAGACTAGACAAGAAAATCCCCCTTGAGACTTGGGGGACGCCAATTTTTGACGGTGGCAAAGTTGCTTTTGCGATCGCAGTTTTTCAAGATGTCACGGAACGCAAACAAGCTGAAGCCGACCGCCAAACATTTATTAAGGAATTATTTGAAGTCAATAAAAGCTTAGAAAAATCTCTGGATGCTGAATCGGAATTAACTGATGCCTACGGGCGATTTGTGCCACATCAATTTCTCAATTTGTTGGGATATGAAAGTATTATTGATGTCAGTTTAGGCGATCAAGTGCAGCAGGAAATGTCGGTGCTGTTTGCGGACATCCGCGATTTCACGACGCTTTCCGAAACTATGACTCCTCAAGAAAATTTTAATTTTATAAATGCTTACCTGTCGCGCATGGAGCCTGCTATTACTAGCAATCACGGGTTTATTGACAAATATATCGGCGATGCGATTATGGCTTTGTTTAGCGACTGTGCAGATGATGCAGTGAAAGCTGGTATTGCGATGCTAAATATCCTGAATGATTACAACAGATACCGTTTAAGTGTGGGCTACATCCCGATTAAAATTGGGATTGGGATCAATTCTGGTTCTTTGATGCTGGGGACAGTTGGTGGCACAAGCAGAATGGATAGCACGGTGATTAGTGATGCTGTTAATTTGGCATCTCGGATTGAAGGGTTGACGAAAGATTATGGCGTTCCTATGTTAATTTCTCAGCAGACATTGGAACGGTTGCGAAATCCGGCTGATTATAATATTCGGATTGTGGATAAAGTACAGGTAAAAGGAAAATTACAATATGTCACAATATATGAGGTCTTCGATGCCGATCCGCCGGAAATTCTCTCGGCTAAGCTAGCAAATTTGGCGGTATATACTGAAGCGATGTTACTTTGCGATCGCCATGAGTACCGATTGGCAGGAAAATTGTTTGAAGAGTGTTTGCGGAAAAATCCGAGCGATCGGGTAGCTCGGATTTACCTGAAACGCTGTCGGGATTGGCGATCGCTCCTCAGGGAAATTTAGTCAGTTGGCTGTTGGCAGTTGGCAGTTGACAGTTGACAGTTGACAGTTGACAGTTGACAGTTGACAGTTGACAGTTGACAGTTGACAGTTGACAGTTGACAGTTGACAGTTGACAGTTGGCATCGGGAGCATCTCAGTTTTGCATTTATATATAGTGCTGTCCCCGCTCGCGAGTACAATACGCGAGCGGGGACGCTCGCACTATAATAAAAAAATGCTTTTTACAAAAATGAGATGCTCCCTTGACAGTTGACAGTTGACAGTTGACAGTTGACAGTTGGCAGTTGGCAGTTTAAGAGGTTTCGCGACATTGCATCTACCAAGAAACCGGGTTTCTCATTTAAAAGTGTGTAAGTCCTGATAATATAATTACTAATTTGGAGTGTCAATAAAAGACGATGGGAATTAACAAGTGGCAGTCGAGAATATCTATAAAACCTTCAGTAATTAAAGTTATAGCTTTGTTCTGCCTCTGCTGCTTGTTAACTGCAAGCTGCGGACAGAGTGCCAGTCGATCGCCCAATTCGCCCAATTCGCCCAACAACGATCGCGTGACAATTGGCACAACCTTGAAATTGCGGACGATCGACCCCGCCGACGCTTACGAAACCATCTCAGGACAACTGCTGCGAAATTTGGGCGATACTCTCTACACCTACGAGTCGGGAACGACAAAGTTAATCCCCCACTTGGCGACAGCAATGCCAAAAGTTAGCAAAGACGGATTGACATATACAATTCCCTTGCGTCAAGGCGTGATTTTTCACGACGACACACCGTTTAACGCCGCAGCAATGGAATTTTCCTTGCAGCGGTTTATCAAAAATGGCGGTCGTCCGGCTTTCTTGTTGGGCGATGCAGTAGAATCGGTGAAAGCGACGGGCGAATACGAATTAACTTTTCAACTCAAAAAGCCTTTTGCTGCGTTTCCTTCTTTGCTGACATTTGCCGGTCTTTGTCCGATTTCTCCGAAAGCTTATGAGATTGGGGACGGTAAATTTAAACCGGATACTTTTGTGGGAACTGGACGCTACAAACTGGCGAAGTACGGTAGCGATTCTCTGAAGTTTGACGCCTTTGATAAGTATTGGGGAGAAAAACCCGTCAATAGAGGTATTGACATTTTGCTGCTTTCGAGTTCTTCAAATTTGTTCAATACTTTTAGGACTGGTGCGATCGATGTAGCTTATTTATCCCTGGATGCGGATCAAGTTCGCAGCTTGGATGAGGGAGCAAAAAAAGGGAAATGGCAGGAAATCGCGGGGGAGAGCAGTACAGTTAGTTATATGACGCTGAATCTCAATTCTAAACCGCTGGATAAGTTAGAGGTGAGACAGGCGGTCGCTGCGGCGATGGATCGGCCGCTTATTAACGATCGCGTCCTCCGAGGACAAGCCCAGCCTCTGTACAGCCTGATTCCCACAACCTTCGACGTTAACAAGCCAGTATTTAAAGAACTGTACGGCGACGCCAACATGACAAAAGCCAAGGAATTGCTAAAAAAAGCGGGATATTCGGCCGCCAATCCGTTTATTTTTCAAATTTGGCATCCTAGCGGTTCTACAAAACGAGGTTTAGTGGCGAGTACGATTAAAGCTTTAGCCCAACTCAAAATGGACGGGATAATGCAGGTGGAAATTAACAGCGTTGAATCTCCGACTTTGTTTCAGAATATAGAGAAGGGGATTTATCCTGCGGTGTTGGTGGATTGGTACGCTGACTTTTTCGACGCTGACAATTACATTCAGCCGTTTTTGGATTGTGCGACGGGTTCGGCGGCCCGCGGGTGTGAAAAGGGTGCCAGTCAGGGGCAGGGTTCGTTTTATTATAGCGATCGGGTAAATCAACTGATCGCCAAGCAGCGCCAAGAAGCCAACCCTCAAACCCGCAAAGCTTTGTTTGCCGAAATTCAGGACATACTAGGTCAAGATGTACCTTTCATCCCTCTATGGCAGGATAAGGACTATACTTTTGCTCAGAACAGCATCACGGGTGTCCGTCTCGAACCGACGCAATCCTTTCCCTTTTGGTTCCTGAAAAAGCAATAATTGTTTACAATAATTGTTGGGAGTTTAAACGTCCATAATTCTATCATCTTTTGTGCACAACAGGGTGATGATTGTCACAGTTTATCGAAGAGACCGATCACCCCACTCTCTCTAAAAATGTTGGATATTATTAGTAGAGAGAGATATCGCCGAGGGTGAGTATATGAAATTTGGAATTTTAACAACAACAGGGCTGCTAATTGCGATCGGTTTTGCTTCTGGAGTCAAAGCAGAAAACGTATCACAAGTCAAGCAACTATTAGAAACTAAAAATTGCAGCAAATGTGACTTGACAGGAGCGCAGCTTTCTGGCATGAATCTCAGCGGTGCGAATTTGAACGGTGCAAATTTGAGTGGTGCAAATTTGAGCGGTACAAATTTGAACGAAGCCAAATTAAACGCAGTAAATCTGACACAAGCTAAATTGCAAGGTGCGAGCTTAATTGGGGCTAAAATGCACGGGGCAAATTTGGAGGGTGCTGATTTGACTCGCGCTAACCTGAGTTTGGCTGGTTTAGTAATTGCCAGTTTGAAAAATACCAACCTTACCAGTGCTAATTTGGTCGGGGCTAATTTAGAAAGTGCTAATTTGACTGGGGCGAACCTGAGAAATGCCCGTCAGTCTGTCGCGAATCTGGGAAATATCACCCTCCGGGGCGGTAGTTTGTCGGGAATAGATGTGCTGGGGGTTAACTTGCGGGATGCTAATTTGACTGGTGCTAATTTGACCGGTGCTAACTTGAACGGTTCGGATTTGACTGGCGCTAATTTACAGGATGCCAATATGGCAAATGTAGATTTGAAAAACGCTGCTTTGCCGTAGGACGATCGCCAATTGCTATATCAGACTATCGTGTTTAACAACCTTAATATAATCCTGTAGGGGCAATTTCTGAAATTGCCCCTATAATTTTAATTTCCTTCATTCATTTGACAGTTTGTAGGGGCGGTGCCCCCGTGCCCGCCCTCTTCGTTGACTGTTGACAAAAGAAGGAACAGGATTGGAGTAACGAAGAGCCTGATTTTAATTTCTCCCGGGCTTGGGGCTTTAAACTAATTCTTTCTGGTAATTTTAATTTTCCGTTAAGTCTGAGATGAGAGAGGACTGAAGTCCTCACTACAAACCTGAGAGTTATTTAACTTGATTTGAGATCAATCTTCGTCAGCGGCATCTTGGGGAAAACGGATAATGTCATCATCACCCAGATATTCGCCATTTTGGATTTCAATCATCACCAAGGGAATAACGCCGGGGTTTTCCACGCGGTGAGCGGTATTCATGGGAACGTAGGTTGACTGTTTCTGCATGAGAATGGTCTCTTTGTCATCGCAGATAACTTTAGCGGTACCGGAGACGACAACCCAGTGTTCGCTGCGGTGATAGTGCATTTGGGTGCGGATGTGGTGCCCCGGTTTGACTTCGATGCGATTGATCTTGTAGCGATCGCCCGCGTCTATGACTGTAACTTTACCCCAAAACCGGGTTTGCGTGCGATCGTCCGTTTTTTCGATTGTGTCCACTGTTTCCACCATGCTGTTGATCTCGCTAACGGTGTCTGTAAAAATATATGTAGTTGAAAGTATATCAAAACGTAAGTGCGATCGGGCTTTGGCTTAAGTTTTTCTCTCAGAATCCAGTTTTACGAGATCGATCGCCATTCGCGAGCATCCACAAACTGAGACAAATGCCCCACATTTGTGGTAGCAATTACCACTTCATTTGCCTCATTTGCTAATAATATTGCTTGAGCAGCCAGAATCACATCGCCGTCAAGTGCATTGGGTTCTGCTGTCGGCCTTCCTCTCTTTCGTGCATCCGCCCACAACTGAGCCGCTAGAAGCATTACCTCCGTAGTCAAAGGACGGTAGGGAATTTGCGATTTAAGTTCATCAAGTCGTCTAATACCTGCCACCTTACCTGCACGAATTAATTCGCGCCTCACCTCATAGTCAGCAATTTCAGGGAGCACTACAATATAACCTTTAAGTGGCAAAGATTGCAGCCAAAGTTTGCCCTCTTGAGATAAAGGAGAGGCGGCTTTGGGATTTGTAACAATTCCTAAAGGCCCAGAATCTAACAATACTATTTTGCTCATGGACTATATATGCACCGGGTTTTCTTCTAGTGCCTTGCGGAGAACTTCAGCGGTTTCTGTTTGTTCCTCTTCATCTCCATCATCTAGCCAAGATTGTAACAGCTTGCTCAGAGCTTCGTGTTGCTGTACGGGATCGATAATTTCTGGTTTTTCGTTATCCTCATTTCCTTCCTTTCGCCCCGCTAGCAGCATTTTGCTCATAGGTTGATTTCTTCTGATCCCCTCCTTCGACATTTTAGTAAAATCTACGTTTTCAGGTGTCTGGGCGGGTTCCGATAATCCGGGCTTAACTGTCACGGTTTCCAGAAATAACCGCATCATTTTCAGCAAATTCGGCCAATATGCTCTCGGAGTTTGCTGAATTACACTGAGAAACTCTACCATTTCGTTGCCAATGCGAGGTTCTGGCGCTGAAGTTGCTGTCGCTGGACTTTCACTGATTAAAGCTTGTTCAGACATAATCATTTTTCTCCTTTCTCGGATTTATATGAATCAGCGGGTCGATCGATATCCTGGATGGGAAGCCAGAGATTGGCGATCGAATTCGCCTCTACTTATATTGTAAATATTGTAAACAAAAGGCGGAGGATGATTCATTCAAATTATGGGATTTGCTTGAACCGCAGATATCAGCGGATGAACACAGATGTACGCAGATAATTAATTCATCTGCGTACATCTGCGTTTATCTGCGGTTCTAAATAACCATCTAAGTCAGCGGGTGCATCTCATTTTTGAAGAGGGCGAAGCATGACCGCATATAAGTTATTAGTTATAATCTCATATTGACTGCGGTCATGCTTCGCCCCTACACACATATTTGCCAAACCCAGATGCACCCTCAGTAAGCTGCGATGATATTACTTGCTCAAAACACCCTCAGGAATCCCCAAAATATCCTCAATCCGAGGCATATCTTCCAAAGCAATCACTCGCCCTTCATCCTCAAAGCCCGCAATCTGATCGAAATTCAAATATCGATACAAATCACCAGCAAAAGGATTGATTTTCTTCGCCACAATCTCTTGGTATTCTTCGACTGTGGGAATTCGACCCAACAGCGAACAAACTGCGGCTAATTCCGCAGAACCGAGATAAACTTGCGCGTCTTTACCCATGCGGTTGTTGAAATTACGAGTCGAAGTTGAAAACACGGTTGTCGCATCTTTAACCCGCGCTTGATTGCCCATACAAAGACTGCATCCCGGCATTTCTGTGCGCGCTCCAGCCGCTCCAAAAATGCTGTAATAACCTTCTTCTTTCAGTTGCTGTTCGTCCATCCGAGTTGGCGGACAAATCCACAGGCGAGCTTTCACTTCCCCTGCACCTTCCAACACCTTCGCAGTGGCGCGGTAGTGACCGATATTTGTCATGCAGGAACCGACAAATACTTCGTCTACCCGATCGCCCGCAACCTCACTCAACAGCTTCACATTATCCGGGTCATTCGGCGCAGCCACAATCGGTTCAGTAATCTCATTGAGATCGATTTCGATGATTTCCACATACTCCGCATCAGCATCCGCCTCAAGCAACACCGGATTAGCCAGCCATTCCTCCATCTTCGCCACCCGGCGCATCATCGTCCGCGCATCTTCATAGCCCCGCGCCACCATATTTTTGAGCAGTGCGACATTAGAACGAATGTACTCAGAGACCGTCTCAGAACTCAATTTAATCGTGCATCCGGCGCAAGAACGCTCGGCCGAGGCATCGGTCAATTCAAAAGCCTGCTCAACCTTCAAATCTGGCAAACCTTCAATCTCCATAATCCGCCCAGAAAAGACGTTTTTCTTATTCTGTTTCGAGACTGTCAGCAAACCTTTTTGAATTGCTACGTAGGGAATTGCATTCACAACATCCCGCAACGTTACTCCCGGTTGTAATTCACCTTTGAACCGGACTAGAACTGATTCTGGCATATCCAAAGGCATCACGCCCAAAGCAGCAGCAAAAGCTACTAATCCCGAACCCGCCGGAAAGGAAATTCCTAAAGGAAAACGAGTGTGAGAATCGCCGCCAGTTCCCACTGTATCCGGCAATAACATCCGGTTCAGCCAAGAGTGAATGATGCCATCTCCGGGACGCAAAGCTATGCCCGCGCGCTGTGACATAAAATCGGGCAATTCGTGGTGAGTTTTGACATCCACTGGTTTCGGATAGGCGGCGGTGTGACAGAAACTTTGAATTACCAAATCGGCACTAAATCCCAAACAAGCCAGTTCTTTTAATTCGTCGCGAGTCATGGGGCCGGTGGTATCTTGGGAACCGACTGTGGTCATTAATGGTTCGCAAGATGTGCCGGGACGAACGCCGGACAAACCGCAGGCTTTCCCTACCATTTTTTGAGCTAAGGTGAAGCCTTTTCCGGTATCGGCGGGAATAGTTGGACGGGTGAAAATCGGGCTAATTTCTAGTCCTAAAGCTTCGCGAACTTTGTCGGTTAAGGTGCGTCCGATTAATAGGGGAATTCGACCGCCGGCGCGAACTTCGTCGAGGATTGTGTCGGGTTTGAGGGTGAAGGTGGAGATGATTTCTCCGGCTTCGTTGGTGATTTCGCCTTTGTAGGGATGGATGGTGATTACCATGCCGGTTTCCATTTTGGCGACATCGCATTCGATCGGCAATGCGCCGGAATCTTCAGCGGTATTGAAGAAAATCGGGGCGATCGCACTTCCTAGAATATATCCGCCGTTACGCTTGTTTGGTACAAACGGAATATCGTTACCAATGTGCCACAACACCGAGTTAATCGCCGATTTCCGCGAGGAACCTGTGCCGACAACGTCGCCGACGTAGGCGACGGGATGGCCTTTTTCTTTCAATTGGGCGATCGTTTCTAAGGCCCCTGGCATCTTGCTTTCGAGCATCGCCAAAGCGTGCAGGGGAATGTCCGGCCGCGTGGTAGCCTGAGGTGCGGGAGACAAGTCATCGGTATTGGTTTCTCCGGGCACTTTGAAGACTGTAACAGTAATGGCTTGGGCTAGTTCGGGGCGGCCGGTAAACCACTCGGCATCAGCCCAGGAATCGACTACCTGCTTCGCGTAGGGATTGGTATCCGACAGGGCGAGAATGTCGTGGAAGGCATCGAATACTAACAGCGTTTTGCTCAGAGCCCGGGCTGCGGTGGCGGGGATAGCGATTTCGGCAGTAGGATTGAGCAAGTCGATTAAAGATTGGACGTTGTAACCGCCCATCATTGTCCCCAGCAGGTAAACTGCCCATTTGGGAGCAATTAGGGGACTGTGGATTTCACCTTTGGCGATGCCGGTTAAAAAACCAGCTTTGACGTAGGCGGCGCTGTCTACGCCGGGGGGTACGCGATCGCGCAATAATTCGATTAAGGCTTCTTCTTCTCCCGGTGGCGGATTTTTCAGCAATTCGCAGAGTTCCGACGTTTGCTGGGCGTCTAGCGGCAGCGGTGGAATTCCCAATGCGGCTCTTTCGGCAGCGTGAAGGCGGTAAGATTCAAGCATTTTCTCTCTCTCCTCGGATAGTTTTGGGTAGTTGTTTGCAGATGGCATTACTTTTTAGATTAGGGGCTGGCGCTGCATATTTGGCAAGCTACCCCGCCATACATGAAAATTTAACGCAAGTTCAGAAACTCTACATTTTCTTACCAGAGACAGATGCGATCGCCACTGGCATTCCACCTAAAACTCGATCCGAGCAGTTTTGGGGAGCTGACTTGCATGAGTTTTGGTTAAGATTAATGTAGTGGGGCACTGTCGATCGTTCTCTACATATGCAATCATCAGTCACCACAAGTTTCAACAGTTGACAGTTGACAGTTGACAGTTGACAGTTGACCGAAGGAGAGCGACCTCTACCCTTAAGTCCGAGGATTCGAGTAATGAATAGTCTGATTTTTATTTCTCCCTCACTCGTGTTCCGGCTTTCAACCAATTTTTTCTGGTAAAAAAAGTTACCTGCTCAATGGAACAATTCAAAAATGGAAAGTTTTATCCCTGAAAACGGTGAAGACTGTCAGGGCTGTGCCGCCAAGCCAGACTTGTACGAAGAATTGCAAGAAACCAAAGAATTGCTGCTGACGATCGCCAATTCGATGCCGATGCCCATGATCGTCAGCAGTCTACCTGACGGCATAATTCTTTATAGCAACGATTTATGCCGTCAGGCTTTCGGCCTGAGAGCATTTCAGTCGATCGACCACCAGCCAGCCTCCATCCTCTACAACAATCCCGCAGAACGGCAGCAACTACTGGAGGATCTCGCTCGCAACGGATACGTCCGCGAGACAGAAGTCCGCCTCAAAAAAGCTGACGGTACCCTGTTTTGGGCCACTGTATCCATGCGGTATTTGACATTACTGTCGGAAAAAACTGTGCTGTCGGTGTTCTGCGACATTACCGAGCGCAAGCTAGCCGCCGCTAAAGAGCAGGAATTGCTGGCGTCAATCCACTTGCGGGCCCGCCAGCAAGCGGCCGTCGCCTACTTGGGACAGCAGGCCCTAGCCGAAACAGACTTGTCCGCACTGATGGACAAAGCTGCGGTGTTAATTGCCCAAACCCTAGATGTCGAGTATTGCCAGTTTTTGGAACTGTTGCCTTCTGGCCATGCTTTTCTGTTGCGAGCGGGGATTGGCTGGCAGCCCGGACTTGTCGGTAACGCTACTGTTACCGCTTCTAGTCGATCGCAAGCAGGTTACACATTGCTAGTTGGTGAACCGATAATCGTCGCAGATTTGCGAGTAGAAACCCGCTTTAGCGAGTCGCCAATGCTGCACAACCACCAGGCTGTCAGCGGCGTCACTGCGATCGTTCCCGGCAATCGAGGACAGGCGAAAAAGAACTGGGGACAAGCAGAACCTGGGAAGACTGCTGAGTCGGCTGTCTGGGGCATTTTGGGGGTACACAGCAAGCAAGAGCGCGTTTTTAACCAGGATGACGTTTATTTTGTAGAAGCGATCGCCAATCTGTTAGCTGCGGCGATCGATCGCATTCGATCGCAAGAGCGCTTGCAAATGATGGAACGGGCGATCGAGAGTACCAGCAACGGCATTGCGATCGCCGACGCCACAGTTGCAGATAATCCAATTATTTATGTCAATCCCAGTTTTGAGCGGATCACCGGTTATAGCAGAGAGGAATTAATTGGTAAAAATTGCCGATTTTTACAGGGAAAAGATACCAATTGCCCCGCTGCAAAAGAGCTGCAAACTGCCATTCGAGAAGGGAAAGAATGCCAAGTGATTTTGCGTAATTTTCGGAAAGATGGAACACCTTTTTGGAACGAACTTTCTATTGCTCCCGTATACAATTTTCGGCGACACTTAACTCACTTTATTGGAGTTCAAACCGATGTTACAGACCGCCAGCGCTCGGAAGAAGAATTATTTTTAAAGTCTCAAGATTTAGCCACATTCAGTGCCAACCTCAAACATTTGCACCGGATTACAACTTATCACTATCAAAACTTTCAAGAACTGGTTGATGATTATCTGACAGCAGGCTGTTTAATTTTTGGACTCTCTATTGGTATTATTGCTCAAGTTGAAAGTCAATCTTTTCTGATTCGCTCCGTCAAAAGCAACATCAAATATTTTAACAAAGGCTTAAAATTAAATCTTAGCGATACTTACTGTGCAGCAGTAATCAAATCCCAAAAAACCATGGCGTGTTCTCACATCAAAGAAATACTGAAAACTGGCGACCATCAAGTTTATCAAGATTTGAACATAGAATCATACATTGGCACACCGATATTTGTCAACGATAAAATTTATGGTACTTTGAGCTTTTGTTCGCAAAAAGCCCGACATAAAAATTTTGAATCGCAGGCCAGAGAAATCATAGAACTGATGGCTCAAAGCATCGGTAAATTTCTGGCAGTTCACAGAATGGAAATCGAACGCCAGCGAGCCGAACAAGAGCGCTGCGAGCTGATAGTATCTCTCCAAGAAAGTGAAGAACGCTATCGTCGTTTAGTAGAACTATCTCCCGAAGCGATCGCCGTTCACAGTCAAGGAAAAATCGTCTACATCAATGCCGCTGGCGCTAAACTCCTCGGCGCCAGATCTCCGGCAGAGCTCATCGGCTTTCCGGTATTGGATATCGTTCATCCAAACTATGTCGAAAAAGCCAGAGAACGGATGAGACAAGTCGAGGAAGAAAATCAGCCGATCGAGCTTGCCGAAGAAAAATTGATGCGGCTTGACGGAGAAATCATAGACGTTGAAGTTGCCGGCATCCCTGCTATTTATCAAGGCTCAGCCGCCGCCCAAATTATTATCAGAGATGTCACCGAGCGCAAGCGAGTAGAACAGCAACTACTGCACGGCGCCTTTCACGATTCGCTGACGGGTTTACCTAACCGCCTTTTGTTCATCGACAGGCTAGGACAAGCGATCCGCCGTTCCAAACATTCCCCAGATTACAAATTTGCCGTCCTGTTCCTAGATTTAGACCGCTTCAAAATAGTTAATGATTCTTTAGGACACATTCTTGGGGATAAACTGCTAATTGCCCTAGGGCAGCGGCTTCAGGATTGCGTGCGCGTTTCCGATACAGTCGCCCGGTTGGGGGGAGACGAATTTACCATTCTGCTAGACCGCATTCAGAGCTTCAGCGACGCCACCCTAGCAGCTAACAGGATACAAACAGAACTGAAGATTCCGTTTAACCTCGAAGGGCATGAAGTATTTACCACCGCTAGCATTGGGATTGTTTTCAGTCGAGGTGACTTAGGAATAGTAGAAAGTGACGAGTTGAACGGCCAGCAGAGTGCTTTATACAGCCATCCCGAAGAATTCCTGCGCGATGCTGATATTGCTATGTACCGTGCTAAAGCTTTGGGTAAAGCCCGCCACGAGGTGTTTAATTTGGCGATGCACGACCAAACTATCTCCCTCTTGCAGTTAGAAACAGACCTGCGATTAGCTATTTTTGGCAAGGAGGAATTAGGGAAAAGTAAGGATGAATGTTCGCACTTTATTGTCCACTACCAACCAATTTTTTCCCTCGCCAGCGGTGCGATCGAAGGTTTTGAGGCTTTGGTGCGCTGGCAGCACCCGATTCGGGGTTTAGTACCGCCTTCTACTTTTATTCCTGTAGCTGAAGAAACAGGCTTGATCGTGCCTCTGGGAGCCTGGGTGCTGCGCGAAGCTTGCCGACAATTGCGCGTTTGGCAAGAAATGTTGATGGAAGAAGGAAGAAGGAAGAAGGAAGAAGGAAGAAGGAAGAGGGAAGAGGGAAGGGGGAAGAGGGAAGAGGGAAGAGGGAAGAAGGAAGAGGGAAGAGGGAAAAAATTCCCAATTTCCAATCTCCAATTACCAATCCCCGATTACCAATTACCGATTGCCGATTCCCAATTCCCAATTACCAATTCGCGATTCCCAATTCCCAATTTCCAGTTACCAATTGTCGAGCCTTCACAATTAACAATGAGCGTCAATCTTTCTCCAAAGCAGTTAGGAATGGCGAATTTAATCGAACATATAGATGAAATTTTGGCAGAAACTGGCTGCGCTCCGAGTTGTTTGAAATTGGAGATCACTGAAAGCGCGATCGTAGAAAATGTGGCTAAGGCTAATATTGTACTCGCCCAATTAAAAGGTAGAAATATTCGATTGTCGATCGACGATTTTGGTACGGGCTATTCGTCTTTGAGTTACTTGCACCGCTTTCCGCTGGATACGCTGAAGATCGATCGATCTTTTGTGAGTCGCTTGGGGGCGATCGAAAACGGCAACGGCGGGGGTCAGCCTTTGCAGATTGTGCGGGCGATCGTAACTTTGGCTCACAATTTGGGATTAAATGCGATCGCCGAAGGTGTGGAGACAGCCGAACAGTTAGCCCAGCTTCGGGCACTCGACTGCGAATTAGCTCAGGGATATTTGTTTTCTAAACCTTTGGACAGTGGCGCAGTGACAGAAATGCTGATAAATCTGGGCAATATCAAGTCGGGTTAACATCTGTTTCAAGAAATCTGTCTATTTCTACCTAAATTTACTCATTTACCCAGAATTTGAAAACTGGTGACAATAGCTGTATAATTCATTTGCGCTTGATTCATGCGAGTTGCTCCCGGCTTAGTTGGTGTGACAACCGAACAAACACCAGGCACGAATGAATCATTAACTACAATTCAATATTTTTACCTCAAAGTCGCAAACTCTAACTGGGGAATTGTGGTCAAGCCTACTGTTGAGCCCAAGCCGAGCAGTAAGCAAGCAGTGATGCGCTACTTTTTACATTGAGGAAGTTACACCGCAGACTTGGACTGACTCTAGTTTTGCTGTTCATGAGTAGATTTAGATAGGTTGTTAGAAGCGGTTAGGAATGAGATACCTAGAAATTAACTTTTAGGTATGTTGTTGCGCTTAAGCGCTCTTTCATAGATCGAGAGCGCTGAAGCGCAACAACGTACCTATGATTAGCGATTAGCTTTGAGCGGAATCTCGATCGCAAATTGGGCACCCTCTCCCGGCGCAGAAGTGCATTTCAACGAGCCGTTGTGTCTGTCTGTAACAATTTGATAGCTAATTGACAAGCCCATCCCAGTGCCTTTCCCCACAGGTTTAGTGGTGAAAAATGGGTTAAAAAGTTGATTGCGGACAGTCTCTGTCATGCCCGGGCCATTGTCAGCAATCCGAACTAATATTCGATCGGGTTTTGGCATTTCAGTCCAGATGCGGATCGAGCTGGGATTTTCCCGCATTTGCTCGACAGAAAGCCGCGCATCTCTTTCTTCCAAAGCATCTAAAGCATTGCTCAAGATATTCATAAATACTTGATTTAGCTGTCCGGCATAACATTCTACTAACGGCAATTGACCGTATTCTTTGATCACCTCTATTTCGGGATAATTGGGTTTTGCTTTGACCCGGTGCTGCAAAATCATCAGAGTGCTATCTATACCGTCGTGGATGTTGACGGCTTTCATTTCTGCTTCGTCCATGCGGGAGAATGTGCGTAGAGATGCAACGATGAGCTGAATTCTGTCTGCACCGACTTTCATTGACGAAAGCAGTTTCGGTAAGTCATCCATTAGAAATTCGAGTTCAATTGCTTCGACTTCCTGTTGAATTTCCGGCACCGGATCGGGATAGTAGTTTTGGTAAAGTTCGATCAGGTGCAGCAAGTCTTGAGTATATTCGTTAGCATGGCTGAGATTGCCGTAAATAAAGTTAACTGGATTGTTAATTTCGTGGGCAACTCCTGCGACGAGTTGACCGAGAGATGACATTTTTTCGCTTTGAATTAACTGCGATTGAGCGCTGGTTAATTGCAGCAAGGTTTGCTCTAATTCGCGAGCTTTATTGCGAGTTTGGGCGTAAAGATCGGCTTGGTTGAGGGCGATCGCCAATTGAACTGTAATCGCTTGCAACAATTCGACTTCGCTATCGCTCCAGGGCCGCACAACATTGCTGTTGCAGCAGGTAATTGCGCTCATTACCCCGGAAAGTGCCTGCATGGGGATGGCTAATACAGATTGGTAGCCCATCCCTCGAATGGTTTGTTTCCAAGCAGGATCTGCGACTGTTTCGACATCATCCAGCCGCACTATTTCCATATGCAATATTTGTTCTCCAACGGGGCCAAAATCTGAAGCCCGATAGGGACCTGTTAAATCGGGAAGTTGGGGGTGGCGAGATTCTTTAATAATTTCCCAGAAAGGCTCCTCCCCGTCTTCGCGATACCAGGCAAAGTTGCAGCGATCGATCTTCAGGAAAGCGCGAATTTCCTGAACTGCGACTGTGACGATGCTGTCGAAGTCGAGGGAATTGCGGATTTGAGCGGTGAGAATGTTGAGCAATTTTTCTCGATCGGCTTGCTGCTTGAGTTGGGCGGACGATCGCCTCAAGGCAATTTCTGCTAGTTTGCGATCGGTAATATCTTCGGTGACAGCTAATAGATATTGCGGTGTGCCATCAGCATCGAGTATTGCTGTTTTCTTGGTGTGAAATATCCGCGATTCTCCTTGGCCTGTTTGAATATCTTCTTCGGCGATTTCTACCATCTGCCCGCTGTCGAGCACTTCCCGGTCTTTGGCGGTGAAAAGATCAGCTTGTTCTGTGGGGAAAAAGTCGTAATCATTTTTGCCCATAACTTCTGCTGCACTGAAACCGAGCAAAGTTTCGGCTGCGGGGTTCCACAGTACAAATCGCAACTCTTTGGCCTCCTTGGCAACTACTCCTACGGGTATGGTTTTGAGGACTGATTCCATAAATTGTTGAGCGCGTTGCAGTTCTGCTTCTGCCTGTTTTCGATCGCTAATATCTCGCACGTTGGCAATGATGTTAACATTGCCGTTAAGATTGATTTTGGACAGGGCAATTTCTGCATCAAAAGTTGAACCGTCGTTGGGACGCCTCGCTTTCCATTCCATGCGACCTGTTTCGCCGGCTAATACTCTAGCCCAAAGTTCTGCCGTTTGTTCTATGGGATTATCGCCGCTTGAATAGTCGTTGATAATTGATAATTTTGTTGCTTGTTCCTGGCTCACTCCGTACATTTCTAACATTCGATTGTTGACATCGAGAATGTTTCCTTCTAAATCGTGAATGAAGATAGCATCGTAGACATTGTTAAAGATTGTTCGCAGGTTTTGTTCGGAAACTTGCACCGCTGCTTCTGCAAGTTTTCGATCGCCAATTTCTTGTTCTAACTGAGTGACTGCTTGGGAAAGTTCGGCAGTGCGATCGCTCACTCTGTCTTCCAACTCGGCTGCTGCTTGTCTCAGGGCTTCTTCTGCAAGGAAGCGATCGGTAATGTCGATCGCCGTGCCGAACAATTTTAGCACCTTGCCACTGGCATCGATTTCGGCGCGGCCCAGGGTGTTGAGGTGTCGCAAGGTACCGTCGGGGCGGTAAACGCGGAAGTCAAAATCAAAGGGGATGCCGAAGTCAACTCCCCGCTGTACTTCTGTATGCCAAAATTCTAAATCTTCTGGATGGATCAGAGCGATTTGCTCTTCTCGGCTGGGTGCTGTGGCCGCTGGTTCGAGTCCGTGGATGCGGAAGAGTTCCTCTGACCAAGTGACGGTTCCCGTTGTTGTATCTAGTTCCCAATTGCCGACGTGGGCTAGTCTTTGGGCTTCTTGTAGCTGTCGCTGGCTTTCTCGGATGGCTGTTTCGGCAACTTTGCGATCGTTGATGTCGAGCAATACACCGGAAAATACGATTTCGCCGGTTTCGCTGCGGGTGGGAATTGAGTCGCCTTGCCACCAGCGAATCTCGCCATCGGGCTTGACTAACCGCCCTTCGTAGTGCCACAGGCAGGTATTTTCAACGGCTTCGTTGATGGAAGCGATGAAGCTTTCGAGGTCTTCGGGGTGGACGTGGGAAATGAAAGAGGCGATGTTTCCCATCATTTCTGCTGCGGTGATGCCGGCTATATCTGCGATGCGATCGCTCATATAGTCAACTCTCCACACTCCATCGCGGCTGCAAAATTGAAACAGAGCTCCGGGGATGGTGGCTGCGATCGTCCGGAACTTGGCTTCGCTGACACTGAGGGCGGCAAAAGTCTGTTGCAGTTCGGCGGTACGGGCTTCTACTCTGCGCTCTAGTTCGGCGTTTGCGTGTTGCAAGGCGGATTCTGCCCGTTTGCGATCGGTAATGTCGGTGGCTGTACCGGTGGTGCCGAGGACGTTTCCGCTGTCGTCGTACAGGGCTATGGCATTGAACATCAAATGTTTGATGCTGCCGTCTTTGGCGATTTGGGTGCTTTCGTGCTGAAAAACTGATTCTCCGGCCTTGAGGCGGGCGAAAACTTCTAAATCTTTCTGGCTTTGTTCTGGTGTCATAAAGTCCGAGAAAGGCCGATCGAGCATTTCTGCTGGTTCGTAACCGTAGATATATCTAACTGCTGGGTTGACGAAGGTGAAACGCCCCTGGGCATTCACCGACCAAATCATGTCTTGGGAGGTTTCTACCAAACGACGGTATTTGGCTTCGCTGGCTTTGACGGCTTCTTCTGCTGCTTTGCGTTCCGTCATGTCCCGGGAGACGCCGACAGTCATTGCGACTTGGCCGTCTTCATTGCGGATGGGTGTTTTGACTGTGCTGAACAGCCGCACTTCTGAGTCGTGGCGCGTCACCGGTTCTTCGGCAATTTGCAGAGTCTGTCCGGTTTCAAATACGAAAGCGTCATCTTTGATGTACTGGAGAGTATTGTCTGGATTGGAGAAAGGTGCGTCTACAATGCCTTGAAGTTCCTCTTCAGTCATGCCGTAATAGTCGCGGAATGCTTGATTTGCCCAAACGATTTTCGATTCTGGGCCTTTGACTAATACCATATCGGCGATCGAGTCAAGAATTTGGTGATATTTTTGCTCGCTGTCGCGGAGTTTCTGCTGCGTCGATTCGATTTCTGCTAATTGCCTCTGGGTTTGCGAGTGCAATTCGGCCTGAGAAATTGCGACGGCTAAATGGTCGCCTACTTGTTTGGCAAATTCGATTTCGTCTTCCTGCCAATCGCGGGGTTGACCGCAGGAGTGAATGCACAGCAATCCCCACAAATGTTGCCCTTGTAGCAAGGGTACGACTAAGTTTGCTCGGATTTGAAATCGCTTGAGGATTCTGAGGTGACAGGGGCTCAACCGGGCTTTGTAGATGTCGCTGACAGCTTGAACGTAACCTTTGGCGTAGTTGGCTGCAAATTGTTCGCCGAAGCAGTGATCGTGAACTTTTGCACCCAGGGATGGGCTGAATTGGGGAAGTACGTCTTCTGATACTACTTCGCCGTCGTTCCAGTCGGATTCGGGAATGAACCGGTAAACGGCGACTCGATCGGCATTTAGGAGTTGCCGAACTTCGGTGGCTGTAATTTTGAATATTGTTTCTAAGTCTAAGGATTGACGAATTTTGCCAATCACTCCCATCAGCGCTTGCAGCTTTTTGAACCAGGTTTGAGACTGCATTTCTCTTTCTAGGTGAGCTAGCTTTTGGCGCAAGTCGGTTACTTCTTGATACAAATATTCATGAAACATATTGTTATTTGTTTAGTTATTTTGCGGTTTGGTATCGAGGTACATAGCATCCCAATAGCGCTCGGCAAGTTGAGCCTGGTATAGCAGTTGACAGTTGACAGTTGACAGTTGACAGTTGACAGTTGACAATCCCCAATCCCCAATCCAAAATCCAAAATCCAAAATCCAAAATCCAAAATCGTTTGACAGTTGAAAGCTTCGCTGGCTTAGATAAGGGTTGACAGTTGAGCGAAGTGAAGAAACAATCGAACGCAAGGGTTTGTGCCATGCGAGAACGTCCTAACCCTGATGGGCGCGGTTGCTGTAAATCTAAAAGCAGAGGGCAAATTCTCCTCCTTCTCCTAGCACTTAGCAGCTACTCGCGCTGCATTTCCGTATTTTTTCTAGATTGGGAGGTCGAACCAGGAGCTTAACTTGGTATATTTACTGTAAAAACGGGCGATCGGTGATGGGAAGAGTGCATAAATTGTCAATAATTGAGAGTTTTACCAGAAATAATTGGTTGAAAGCCTCTCCCTGAGCGGGAGAAATTAAAATCAGACTATTCATTACTCCAATCCTCGGACTTAAGGGTAAAGGTCGCTCTCAAACTGTCAACTGTCCCAGGTCAACTGTCAACTGTTGAATCATCAACCCGGTATCTTAAGGTAATTAAATCAGGGAATCTCCGAAAGTGAAAAGCAGAAACCCGGTTTCACGGCGCAAGCGCGCCCAGAGTCCTGAACTAATCTTGACATTTTTTTCCGATCGCCTGTGGTTGCAATTATCACCTTTTTCTGATTATCGCAAACTCGATTGATATTGTCCTAAGTTTGGCGATCGAATATCCTGTTGGGAGTGCCTCTATGAAGATTTGTTTGAATTTAGGCGATCGGCTTTTCTTGAGTTTTCTCTGGTTTTCTCGAATTCTCAACTTATCTGTTTTAAATTCGGTTTAATCCAGATTTTGGAGCTATGGAATCATTTCGATGATTTGCCGGGCCTTCAAATTATTTTATGATATCGCTTCTATTTATTAAACTTATTGAAATCCACCTCATTCGAGCTGAGTTTTCCGGTCAACCAGTTGGTTTTCGTTGTAGGCTCTGCTTAAATTAAACCAACAAAACCGATGCTCTAAGACTTTATTTCCTTTTGAGCGCTTTTGTTGGGTTGGTTAACATTTTTGATACAATATATTACTCAACTATATCACATTTTAGGCTAAAGTCAAGGAATTTTAGGTTAAATCGGGGCTGAGACAGAAACCTAGTTTCTTAACATAATAATTAAGTGAGAAAATCAAGAGGGGTAAAAATAATCAACCGGGCTTTTTTAGTCGAGACTGCGTAAGTCTTATTGATGAAATTGTCTCACCCGAAATATTGAGGCTGTACATTTTTTCGGGTGCACAAGCCGGATACTTTCTGCTGACTTGCTTAACCAGCATTTTTCAGTATGGTTTCGGCTTCCTCAATACTTTGCAAAACCAGTTTACCAGAATCCTGAAAAGCGGCTCTTTCTGCATCGCTAAGTTCGAGTTCCAGTATCTGTTCGATGCCCTGATATCCCAAGCGGCAGGGAGCACCTAAAAATATATCTTGCACGCCGTATTGACCGTTCAAATAAACTGAGCAAGGCAAGAGTCGCGACTGATTGAGTAAAATTGATTCTACCATCAAACAGGCGGAAGATGCGGGTGCAAAATAGGCGCTAGAATTCTTCATCAATCCTACTATTTCGGCGCCACCGTGGCGAGTCCGCTGTACGATGCGATCGATCGCCCCTGCATCCATCAGTTGAGCGATGGGAATGCCGTTGACTGTGGAATAGCGCGGTAAGGGAACCATCAAATCGCCGTGGGAACCGATGACTGTGGCGCACACTTGGGCAATGGAAACGCCCAATTCCATGGCAATAAAAGTTTGAAAGCGGGCGGAGTCGAGAATGCCGCCCATACCGATGACTCGGTGTTTTGGCAAACCGGAAGCTTCCCAGGCTAGATATGTCATAATATCTAGGGGATTTGTGACTACAATTAAGATTGCTTCGGGGGAATGGGCGATCGCCTGTTTGGCAGCTTCTGTGACAATTTGAGCATTGATTTTAATTAAATCTTCGCGATTGATACCGGGTTTGCGGGGGATACCGGCGGCAATGACGATGATATTTGAGTTGGCTGTATCTATATAATCATTTGTACCGACAATTTGGCGATCGTGCCGTTCGACTCCCCTTGCTTGCATCAAGTCCAAAGCAACGCCCTGCGGCCAACCTTCGACGATATCTAACAATACTACATCTGCTAGATTTTTCTCGGCAATTCGTTGGGCTAAGGTGCTACCGACTTTGCCTGCACCAATAATTGATACGCGGGTTGATGGGGGATTCATGCGATTTTAGATGCTAACTTTTAGATTTTAAGAATGAGCTTAAGTGCGATCGAGTGCACTGTATGTAATCTACGTTACCTTTGAGTGGGTACGTTGTTGCGCTTGGGCGCTCTTCGATCTATGAAAGAGCGCCCAAGCGCAACAACGTACCTAAGAGTTACGTCTATAACTGTGAGTTTACTTAAAATCTTCGAGTTGGTCTACGCGCAGCCAAATATTGGGGGTGGGGACTTTACCAAATTTGACGAAGGCGTACTCGCCGCGAACATCCATCACTTCGCCTTTGCTTTCAAATAGATAGGAGGAAAAGCGCTGATCGCTGGCTTGGGCTTCTAGGCTGTTTTCGAGTTGCTCGCGAATTGCGCGGACTATGCTACCTTTTTTGATTGCCATAATTTGCTCTGTTTCATTTATAAAAGTATACAAATTTTAATGCCGATTTGGCTTTAATAGTAGATATAACTGATGCACTCGAAGCAAGAAACCAGGTTTTTGAACTGAGATTGAGGGTTTGGAGCAAATATTTTGGTAAAAAACAAAGGTGATCGTACCCTCCTGCGTATTAGGTACGTAGTTGCGCTTCAGCGCTCTTTGATCGATGATCGTACCCTCCTGCGTATTAGGTACGTAGTTGCGCTTCATGCGTATTAGGTACGTAGTTGCGCTTCAGCGCTCTTTGATCGAGGAACGTACCTTCCTGGTTATTTCTGACACGCGGGGCAGTAATGAGTCGATCGCCCTGCTAATTTTATCTTTTCGATCGGCATTGAGCAAGTACGACAGGGTTGACCGGCCCTATTGTACACCCAAGCGACGCCACCGTAGTTACCGTTGACGCCTTGGACGTTGAGAAAATTGCTAAAAGTGGTGCCGCCGGAGGCGATCGCCTGCTGTAAAACTTGAATAATAGCTGTATGAATGCGATCGATTTGCACTTCTGTCAAATCAGCGCACAGAGTTGTCGGCATCACTCCCGACAAAAACAAAGTTTCGTCAGCGTAGATATTGCCCAAACCCGCTACCAGTGACTGGTCTAGCAATGCTGTTTTAATTGGTCGCGCCCGTCGGTGCAGCTTGCGGGCTAAATATTCTGTGGTAAATTCGTCGGAAAACGGTTCCGGGCCTAGGACTTTGAGGCCGGTGACTGTACTGGAAACCTCTGTTTCTGCGGGGACGTACCACATTTGCCCGAAGGTGCGTTGGTCTACAAAGCGTAATTCTTGGTTTCCTGCAAAAAATAGGCGGACTCGGGCGTGTTTTGGTAGGGGTTCGGATTGGTTTACCCACAGCAATTGTCCGGTCATCCGCAGGTGAACGCCCAACCAGCCAGCGTTTGAGGGCAGAAGGGAGAAGGAAGAAGATTGAAGAGAAGAACTGAAAGTTTGAGGTGAGAATTCTCCCACTCTCCCCCTCTCCCCCTCTCCCCATCTCCCACTCTCTCCCTCTCCCCCTCTCCATTGCGATAGTTCTGCCAGGAGGTATTTGCCGCGCCTGTACCAAGATGCGATCGACTTTCCTTTGAGTTTTGTCAAAAAATCGGTCGCAGAGATTGAGCGGGCGATCGAGCTATGTAACAGCACGTCTCCGCCCAATATTTCGCGATCGAGGGTAAGTTGGTTCAAACCCCGGCAAATAGTTTCTACTTCTGGCAGTTCTGGCACAATTAGCGCTCTTGAGTCTAGTTATTTGGTTAGCCTTATTTAGGAGCGCCGTCGGCTGGTGCTGCTGGTTTGGCTGCTGCTTTTGCTGCTGGTGCCTTTCCTGCGGCTGGTGCTGCTGGTGCTGCTGGTGCTTTGGCTTTGGCTTTGGGTGCTGACACTTCGATTAATTCGCTTTGGGCGAAGTTGTTGGTGTTGACGCCGGCATAATTGACGCTGCTAAAGCGAACGATAACTGGGTATTTAATGCCGCTTTGGTCTACCGTAGCAACGGTGCCCACTTCTTGATACCAGAAGGATTCTTTGCGGAGAATCCGGACTGTCGAACCGCGTTGAACCATGAGCTTTGTTTCCTTTGCGATGAATAAACGGATAAAGCCATTTTTTTTACTTTAGTCGATCGCGCGTCGCATTTAAAGTCTGTAACGAAATTATTGTGTTCGGCGCCGTCTTTTGGTTGTTGGTTTGTAAAGAAAAGTAAAGTTGTTTTGAGGGCGATCGCTGGTGGGACAAAAATAAATAAACAGACATTATCCGTTAAATACAAGCTGTGCGATCGGGTTGACAAAAAAGTTTACAAATAGGAGAGCGGGGCGGCCAGTTTGTTGTCAACTTAAGCCTGGAACCCTTTTTTGTATCTCTCGTTTGTTGCTGAGGCCAGATCCCCCTAAATCCCCCTTAAGAAGGGGGACTTTGATTGGAATCCTGTCCCCCCCTTAAGAAGGGGGAGTAGGGGGCAAGCTAAGGGGGGATCTGGCCTCGGGGGTAAACAGCAGTCTGTGACTACGTTTGACCTGGTTATTGACCAATGGGGCCGCCAGGGGTGGCGGAGGCCCTCAGCTAGTTGCTGGGGCCGCCAGGGGTTGAAAACCCCTGTCTCACAGCTAAAGTCGTCTAAAGACGACTAAATAGCTGATATTAAAGGCGGTAAATTAACCTTGTATTTAATTATCTCGCCGCGCTAAACTATTCCAAAGTATGAGAAGTATTTAAATTATGTCGTTAGTAGATTTAGCTAATACTAAAGTTAGGGTAATTGGATGCAGTGCGATAATGGGTGTTGCGCCAATGATTGCCAGCGCGATCGCTAATCCGGGTGTGACAGCAGCATTGGGTGTGATTGCCAATCCAACGGTTGGGGGGATTTCTATTTTAGCAACGATTGCAGCTAGTATTGCGGGGAATATCGCGGCGAATGACCTCGGAAATCGGATGACGGAAAAACTGGCAAAAAATCCCAATATTCTGGACAATCATGATTTGACTAAGGCTGCGGGTGAGGCGATCGGCTATATTTTGCTAGAGGTTGCGAAGTCCGATCGATTAATTGCGATCGCACTTAGCAAAAATCTGTCTTCTCCACAACAGGCTTTAGATCAATTAGCTGAGAAAACTCCCAAATACTGGCTGGATATTAACACGAGTACAGCCGATTTGTCAAGGGGTTTACAGATTTCAGAAGAGCAGCTAACTGGGATTTTTTCTGCCGATGCCGAGGAGTTCGATCGCGTTACCGGATTGACACCAGCAGATTGGGCAACTTTCCTGGGGGAATTCGCCGCCACCGAGGGCAAATCCTTGGATGCGGAAATTGTCGAATTTGTGGCGAACAAACTGTACACAACATTCCCGAAAGCGTACCGCGAAGTGCTGAAACTGGATGCAGCGAAGGGAGGCGAAAAGTTTGCGGCGATGCTGTTGAATCTCCACCAAATTGCTTTGACGGAATTGAGAGATTTGGGGCTGCAAAATGGGGAGATTCTGCAAAAATTGGAAGCCGTGGCGACGCAGCAGCAGATTTGTCAAGTGATGGTGAAGTTGGAGGCGATCGAAATTGGTATCCGCGACGATTTGGCGCAGATTCAGAATTTACTGGAACGATTTGTTGATACTTCCGCGCCGAGATTGCCGCTTCCCTACGAGTGCGAAACGATTATTGCCGATCGGACTCAAGACTTTACCGGACGGCGATTTGTATTTGCAGCAATTGCGGAATTTTTGCAGAACAATCGCAAAGGCTATTTTGTTTTAGAAGCCGATCCGGGTGTCGGTAAAAGTTCAATTATGGCGAAGTTAGTGCTGCTGCTGAAGCGGCGCTGCGTTGCCCATTTTAACTCGCAATCTCAAGGCATTGCCCGCGCCGAACAATTTCTCGAAAATGCCTGCACTCAGTTAATTCGACGCTATCAACTAAATTACCCGCAACTGCCGGAAAATGCGACGAGAGATGGTAACTTTCTGAGTCGATTGTTGGGGGAAGTCAGCGCTAAATTGGGTGGCAAAAAGTTGATTATTGTCGTCGATGCCCTGGATGAAGTGGATCTCAGTTTGCAGGGGCGCGGTAGCAATGTTTTGTATTTGCCGGATGCTTTGCCGGATAATGTTTATTTTATTGTGTCGAAGCAGCCGAAAACTCTGCCTTTGCCAAATCATCAGGTTTTTGATTTGATGCAGTACAGTGCAGAAAGTTTGGCAGATGTCAAGGTTTATATTGACAAACGCACGGGGAACAGCGCGTCAATTCAGAGTTGGATTAACCGTCAAAATTTGCAGCGCGAACTGTTTGTGGCGGCGGTGGCAGAAAAAAGCCAGAATAATTTTATGTACCTGCGCTACGTGCTGAATGATATCGATAGCGGCAAGTACAGCGATGTGAATTTGCAAGATTTGCCGAGGGAGTTGGAAGGATATTATGACAAGCATTGGGCGCGGATGGAAATGGCGGTTAAAGATAAGGAATTGCGCCGCCGGAAGTTGAAGGTGATTTATTTGTTGACGAAAACTCGCAAGCCGGTTTGTTGCGATATTTTGGCGGATTTTGCTGAGGAAGATGCTTTGGATGTGCAGGAAGTTCTCGATGATTGGGAACAGTTTCTGCGGCGTAGCGGTGATAGTCCTCCCGATTACAGTATCTATCACGCGAGTTTCCAAAGATTTTTGCATCGTATAGATGTGGTGCAGAAAGCTGGGGTGTCGCTGCGGGATATTGAAACGGCGATTTCTGATAATTTGTGGGAGGATTTGTACGGCGATGAGTAAGTTTAAAGAACGGTTGGGGAAACTGTCGCCGAAAAAGCGGCTTTATGCTTTGGAAACTCTGCCGGGGCATTTGGCCCAGAGTGTTCAAGGGGAACGGCTGCATCAGTTGTTGACGGATTTTGATTTTATTGAGGCGAAGTTGGATGCGGTGGGAGTTCAAGGGTTAATTGAGGATTATGATTTGGCGAGGGTTTCTGATGTTTTGTTGTCGGAGGGGCAAGGGGAAAGTTTGGGGTTGATTCAGGGGGCAATTCGGAAGTCGGCGCACGTTTTGGAAATGGATAAAACGCAATTGGCTGGGCATTTGTTGGGGAGGTTGCTGGATTTTGAAGTTCCTGAGATTAAGGGGATGTTGGAACAGGCAAAGCAGTGGAAAGATAGTCTTTGGTTGCGGCCTTTGAAGGGTAATTTAGAGCGATCGGGAGAAGGATGCCTGCGAACTCTTAACGGTCATACTAGCCAGGTACTAGCAGTCGCGATCGCACCCGATGGTAAAACTGCGATTTCCGCTTCAGCGGATGACACCCTGAAAATCTGGGACACAGAAAGCGGCACCGAAAGAACCCTCACGGGTCATACTAACTGGGTAAAAGCAGTGGCGATCGCACCAGACGGTAAAACAGCAATTTCCGCTTCATATGATAGCACCCTCAAAATCTGGGACATCGACAGTGGCACGGAACTCAGAACTCTCATCGGTCATACTGGCAAGGTATGGGGAGTGGCGATCGCACCCGACGGCCAAACAGCGATTTCCGCTTCACACGATAAAACCCTGAAAATCTGGGACACCGAGACAGGTAAGGAAGTTAGAACCCTCACCGGTCATACTGAGTCGGTAAATGCAGTGGCGATCGCACGCGACGGCAAGACAGCGATTTCCGCTTCAGAGGATAAAACCCTGAAAATCTGGGACACCGAGACAGGCACGGAACTTAGAACCCTCACCGGTCATACTGACTCGGTAAATGCAGTGGCGATCGCACGCGACGGCAAGACAGCGATTTCCGCTTCACACGATAAAACCCTGAAAATCTGGGACACCGAGACAGGCACGGAACTTAGAACCCTCACCGGTCATACTATCGGGGTAACAGTGGCGATCGCACCGGACGGCAAAACAGTGATTTCCGCTTCAGGGGATAACACCCTGAAAATCTGGGACACAGAAAGCGGTAAGAAACTTAGAACCCTCACCGGTCATGCTTATTATGTAAATGCAGTGGCGATCGCACCCGATGGCAAGACAGCGATTTCCGCTTCATATGATCGAACCCTGAAAATCTGGGACACAGAAAGCGGTAAGAAACTTAGAACCCTCACCGGTCATACTAACTCGGTAAATGCAGTGGCAATCGCACCCGATGGCAAGACAGCGATTTCCGCTTCATACGATCGAACCTTGAAAATCTGGGACACCGAGACAGGCACGGAACTTAGAACCCTCACCGGTCATACTGACGGGGTAAAAGCAGTGGCGATCGCGCCCGACGGCAAGACAGCGATTTCGGCTTCATGGGATCAAACCCTGAAAATCTGGGACATCGAGAGTGGCATCGAACTATTAACCCTCACCGGTCATACTAGGGAGGTAAATGCAGTGGCGATCGCACCCGACGGCAAAACAGCAATTTCGGCTTCACGGGATTACACTCTGAAAATCTGGGACATAGAAAGCGGTAAGAAACTTAGAACCCTCACTGATGATACTAACTCGCTAAATGGAGTGGAGATCGCACCCAACGGCAAGAGAGTTCACGTACTTAGAAGCCTCACTGGTATTAATAACTGGGTACTAGGAGTGGCGATCGCACCCGACGGTAAAACCGTGATTTCCGCTTCATATGATAGCACCCTGAAAATCTGGGACACAGAAAGCTGCACGGAACTGAGAACCCTCACCGGTCATGCTCACTATGTAAATACAGTGGCGATCGCACCCGACGGTAAAACTGCGATTTCCGCTTCAGCGGATGACACCCTGAAAATTTGGGACACCGAGACAGGCACGGAACTTAGAACCCTCACCGGTCATACTAGCGAGGTATGGGGAGTGGCGATCACACCCGACGGCCAAACCGCGATTTCCGCTTCATTGGATAACACCCTGAAAATCTGGGATTTGCTTAGCGGCAAGGAGATTGCTAGTTTCAGCGGAGATGGTGGGTTTGCTTGCTGTGCGATCGCCCCTGATGGAGTGACAGTTGTAGCGGGCGATCGATCGGGCCGGGTGCATTTCCTGCGATTGGAGGGAGTTAAACAGTTGACAGTTGACAGTTGACAGTTGACAGCGAGGTTTTTGTCCACATCTGTGGGTTGTAGGGAAGTATTTCGGAAAAAACCCGGCGGTTAGAAACCGCGTCTACACAAACAATGTCCGCCTCCGCGGACGAAGAGGGTATTCGGAGATGGAAAATCATCGGGTAAATCTTCAACCCGCGGAGGCGGGTTTTGTCTGTGTAGCCGCGGTTTCAACCGCCGGGGTTTTTGGGTTGATGGATTGATGGGGCGATCGGGTTTTTTGTGGATGGGCGATCGGGTTTTTGGGTGGATGGGCGATCGGGTTTTTTGTGGATGGGCGATCGGGTTTTTTGTGGATGTGCGATCGCATTTTTGGGTGGATGGGCGATCGCATTTTTGGATGGGCGATCGGGTTTTTTGTGGATGGGCGATCGGGTTTTTGTGGATGGGCGATCGGATTTTTTGTGGATGGGCGATCGGGTTTTTGGGTGGATGTGCGATCGGGCTTTTTTGTGGATGGGCGATCGGGTTTTTTGTGGATGGGCGATCGGGTTTTTGGTGGATGGGCGATCGGGTTTTTTGTGGATGGGGCGATCGGTTTTTTGTGGATGGGCGATCGGGTTTTTGGTGGATGGGCGATCGGGTTTTTGGGAGAAATGTGCGATCGACTGTAAAATAACAATAAAAACACAGGAGTAATCGCCGTGAGCGTCACAACTGTAAAATGGACGGTTGCAGACTACCACCGCATCATTGCAGCCGGCATTCTGGAAGGGCGAAAAGTTGAACTAATCGGTGGAGAAATAATCGAAATGGCTCCCGAAGGAGAATCTCATGCTTACTGTAGCGATGAGGCTGGAGAGTACCTAATTTACTTGCTAGGCGATCGGGCTAAAGTGCGACAAGGTAAGCCCATTACCTTGCCACTTAACAACTCCGAACCCGAACCAGATATCGCTATAATTCAACGTTTGGGACAAAATTATCGAGAACATCATCCCTATCCAGAAAACATCTTTTGGCTGATAGAATACTCCAATTCTACTCTGACTAAAGACTTGGGAATTAAGAACAAAATTTACGCCGCCGCCGGGATTGCCGAGTATTGGGTTGTCAATTTGCGAACTATGGAATTAATCGTGTTTCGAGATCCTACCGATGCTGGCTATCAATTCAGAGAAACTCTGACTCACGGTAATATTAATCCCCTCGCTTTTCCAAATGTTTCAGTTGCGATCGATCGTTTATTCGGGAATTAGGTAAATGAGGTAGAAACACTCGGCGATTTCAACCGCTGGGTTTTTTGTATTCTAAAATCCCGAACCCTAAATCCCAAATCGAATGATTCACACAACAGTAATACTCGCCATGAGTGCCGATGGCAAAATTACAGATACCGCCCTCACCGCCGCCAGATTCGGTTCAGCTAACGACAAATCTCACCTCGAACAACAAGTCGCCGCCAGTGACGCAGTTTTGTTCGGAAACGGCACTTTACGCGCCTATGGAACTACTCTGAGAGTCTTTTCACCCGATTTGCTAGAACAAAGGAAACTGCAAGGAAAGCCCCCACAACCGGTGCAAATTGTGTGTTCGCGATCGCGCAAATTTGACCCCAACTGGCGATTTTTCCAGCAACCAGTTCCCCGCTGGCTGTTAACGGGAAATGATACAGATGTCAGCAACAGGCTAGAAGCCCGTTCCACAATAGATGAATTGTCTTGTGGAACAGGCATCTTGCCTGTTGCTGAGCACGGGCTAGAAGCCCGTTCCACAATAGATGAAT
>RDXX01000001.1 GCA_004292955.1 Oscillatoriales cyanobacterium
AGGACTTGCAGCCGTAGGGCATACGGTCAAGATGCTTGCCGAGGGTAAATTCGTCGGAATCCCACTGAAGCAAGAATCCTCTCGCCTTTAGGCAGAGGTGTGTCAACTGTTAAATCCCCAGAACGGACTGAACTTTATATGAAACGCAAACCTAACTCCTACAACGACAGAGACAGATTCGGCGACCCATTCCGGGGAGATGAAGACTCCGGCTCATTTGGCGGATCGTCGCGACGACAACCTCAGTCTGGCAAACCCTCTTTCCTCAATTCCGCCACCCTAGGGATTTTAACAGCCGTTTTTATTCTGGGAATTGGGATCGGCATTGCCTTCAGTTCCACAGCTACAATTAGCCCACAAAACGTAGCATCCCGGGAATTTATCGATCGCAGCGCCCCGAACCCCGAACTTTGCGTACAGTTTGGAGCCAGCGCAATGGTGACAGATATGCGCCTCTTCGTCACCCTTAACCCCTTCAACGTCTACATCTCCCAGCCGAGTATGCGTCCCGGATGCGTCCTGCGAACCAATAACTGGGCAATTCTCGAACAAAGAAAACTGATCAACCAAGAGCAAGTGCGCGAGTGTAAAAATCGCATGAACACCTTTGGCTTCACCGGCGCCCTGGAAGGTCAACCTGACATTAACTGTATTTACCAAAACGACGGCGCTAAAAACCTGTTCCTCAACCAACCGGGTTCGATCGCTCCACCCAGTGAAGGTCAAAATTTCTAACTGTGAGGATCGGACGATCGAAGTATAGGTGCTATCCACCAATCACCGGACATAACAGGACAACCAGTACCTAAAGGTGAAGAGATAGCCAGCCTCAGTTACAACTACGTTTTCAGGGTGATGACACCTACAGGTACTTTCCAGCCTGTGGCTCTGTCGTCAATCGTTAAACATCTGTATTTGGTTAAAGAAGTGCGGTTGACTCAACAAGCCCTGAAAACATTGGCGAGGAAAACATTACCCGAGCAATCAAGGTAAAGCAGCAGTTTACAGACGTTATCCGTTCACAATAATCCTAAAGTATTCCTGTGAAAAACCGCTTACCAAATCGCACGAAATTAAGCTCGATCCCGGCTCGAAAACCACAGGATTAGCCGTACTGCAAGGTGACAAAATTATCTGGGCAGCCGAGTTAGTTCATCGGGGAAATCACATCACTTGTGACTTAGCC
>RDXX01000153.1 GCA_004292955.1 Oscillatoriales cyanobacterium
CAGTCCAAATGCAGATTTCTCTGACGCAAGACGCCCACATCTGTAATCCAATGGCACGGGGGCAAAAACAAATTGAACCAGGGGCAAATAGTCTCGTGCGGCCACAATTTGCTCAAAAAGCTACCCAAATAGTCAAGGATGGGTAGCTTTGTCCATAAATTAAGTTACAGTTCCTAACCCCGTTAGAGGTGAATCATACAGAAGTGGCAAGAAGTTTAGGTGTGGTCATTGTGGCTGGGTTGGTGATGCTGATGAGAATGGAGCTAAGAATATTTCTGTATTGGGGCTGCTTTTAGACCAGCCTGGAGGCTCAGGACTTGCTTGCTCATTGGAGCAACACGTTCTAGGGCTACTGAAATCCCCGACCGATCGCGCAAGCAGGTCGGGGAAGTTTAAAACACCAGGAAAGGGAGACCCCGAGCTCCAAAGCACGATCGTCATGAGTCATCCGCAAGCACAAATCGCAAATTGTATAAGATGTCTCAAATTTGACTGCAAATAAAAGTGTTTTCGGTGAAACTAAACAATACAATTTTCTAGACACCCGCAGCTATTTGAGGAACAGCCCGATGAGTTCAGTCCTCCAGTCTTCAGAACAGGCTATTGATACACCATCTATTCCCCATTCTGCCCCTTACTCAAAATCAGACCTGTTTCTACGCAATCGCCTCAAAGTAGTAGAGGACTTGTGGGAATCGGTGCTGCGACAGGAGTGCGGGCAGGAATTGGTGGATTTGCTCCAACAAATGCGATCGGTCAATTCGGCCGAGGGACAAGCCACTCACTTTCGCGAGTCGAATGTCCTACAGCTAATCGAAAAGCTCGATCTCAACGCCGCCATCCGCGCCGCTCGTGCTTTTGCACTATATTTTCAGTTAATCAACATTGTCGAACAGCACTACGAACAACGAGACCAACAGCTAGCTTACACTGGCAGTAACGATGCTGGCGGGCGGATGTTTGCTAAGCTGCCGGGACAAGCAACGGATGCGCCCGATCGCCCGCGGCACAGGGAAGGCCCGGCCCAAACAGCTCTGAGCAAGGTAGACAGCAGCGAGGCGATCGCCAAAGACGCCGGAACATTTCACCAACTGTTCCCGATGCTACTGCGCTTGAACGTACCCAGCCAGCAAATCCAGCGCTTGATCGATCAGTTAGACATCCGCTTAGTATTCACCGCCCACCCGACGGAAATTGTCCGCAACACGATCCGCACCAAGCAGCGGCGGATGGCGAAGATTCTCCAAAAGCTAGACCAAGTTGACGAGAAATTTCAGGTACTCGGGGCCGACTCAGAAAGCCCCTACCCGGTGTCTTCCTGGGAAGCTGCGGCTCTCCAAGAGCAACTCATGGAAGAAATTCGCCTTTGGTGGCGCACTGACGAACTGCACCAGTTCAAACCGACTGTACTTGACGAGGTGGAATACACCCTGCACTACTTCGACGAAGTGCTGTTTGATGCTATTCCCGAGCTATACCAACGCTTAAAGCAAGCGCTGCACGCTTCTTTCCCTTACCTGAAACCACCTAGTTACAATTTTTGCAAGTTCGGTTCTTGGGTGGGCTCCGACAGAGACGGGAATCCTTCTGTCACCCCAAAAGTTACTTGGCAAACTGCTTGCTATCAACGCCATTTAGTGCTGTGCAAGTACATCAATGCGGTGAAGCGGTTGAACGAACTTTTGAGTTTGTCGCTGCACTGGAGCGACGTATTGCCAGAATTGCTCGAATCGCTCGATCGCGACAAATCAGAATTTCCCGAGGTTTACGAGCAGTGGGCGATCCGCTACCGTCAAGAGCCCTATCGGTTGAAACTCGCCTACGTACTCCAGCGACTGGAAAATACGCGCGATCGCAACTGGCGCCTCTACAAAGGAGACGAGTTACAACGGGAGCGCGAAGCCTTGTCGGAACATCCCGGAATGAGCGGCCTTTATCGATCGGGAACCGAGTTTTTGACCGAATTGCAGCTCATCGAGCACAATTTAATCGAAACCGGTTTAAGCTGTCGGGACTTGGAAAATCTGCTCTGCCAAGTAGAAATCTACGGGTTTAATTTGGCTTACCTAGATATCCGCCAAGAGTCAACAGTACACTCCGACGCTTTGAGCGAAATTGCTGAATACTTGCAAATTTTGCCCAAGCTTTACAATGAAATGTCTGAAGGCGATCGAGTGATATGGCTAGCAACAGAACTGCAAACTCGCCGCCCATTAATTCCCGCAGAATTGCCATTTTCTCCCAAAACTTGCGAGACAATTAATACCTTCCGCATATTGCGGCAAATGCACCAGGAGTTCGGCCCGGAAATTTGCGAAACCTACGTCATTAGCATGACCCACGACCTCAGCGATATGCTGGCGGTTTTGTTGCTAGCAAAAGAATCAGGACTTTACGATCCAGCGACCGGAATTAGCAGCATTCAAGTAGTCCCATTGTTTGAAACAGTGGAAGACTTGAAAAAAGCGCCAAAAGTAATGCAGGAGGCATTTGAACTGCCACTTTATCGGGCTTTATTAGCCGGAGGATACGCCCAAGAAACAGCCAAACCAAGCGAACAAAATCTAGACTGTCCAATCCGAAAAATCAAATTGCAAGAAGTGATGCTGGGCTATTCGGACAGTAATAAAGATTCGGGTTTCCTCAGCAGCAATTGGGAAATTCACAAAGCTCAAAAAGCTTTGCAAATGGTTGCGGAAAAGCACGAAGTAGAATTGCGAATTTTTCACGGCCGTGGCGGTTCGGTAGGGCGAGGCGGCGGGCCTGCATACAAAGCGATTTTGGCTCAGCCCGGAAAGAGCATTAGCGGGCGAATTAAGATTACCGAACAAGGCGAGGTTTTGGCTTCTAAATATTCTTTGCCGGAGTTGGCGCTTTACAATTTAGAAACCGTGGCGGCGGCGGTAATTCAAGCTAGTTTGCTGCATACAGGTTTCGATGGCATCGACTCTTGGAACGAGATTATGGAAGAGTTATCGGCGAAATCGCGATCGCACTACCGTAATTTAATCTACGAACAGCCAGATTTAGTAGATTTCTTCCACCACGTTACCCCGATTCAAGAAATCAGTCAGTTGCAAATTAGTTCTCGCCCAGCCCGTCGCGGCGGGAAGAAAGACATCAGCGGTTTGCGAGCAATTCCGTGGGTGTTTAGCTGGACTCAAAGCCGCTTTTTGCTGCCTTCTTGGTATGGTGTCGGCACAGCTTTACAAGAGTATTTGCTGGAGGAACCGGAAGAACACATGAAACTTTTGCAGTATTTTTACTTGAAATGGCCGTTTTTTAGAATGGTAATTTCCAAGGTAGAAATGACATTATCGAAGGTGGATTTGCAGATTGCAGAACACTACGTGCGGGAGTTGGCGTTACCGGCAGACAGAGAGCGATTTAAGGCTTTATTCGAGCAAATTGCTGCCGAATTCTACTTGATTCGTAATTTGGTTTTAACTATTACCGGACACCAGAGTTTGTTGGATGGAGATCCATCGCTTCAGCGTTCTGTGCAATTACGAAATGCCACAATTGTGCCTTTGGGTTTGTTGCAGGTTTCACTGCTGAAGCGATTGCGGCAACATGGTACTGGCGGAGTACCCGGTGTGATTCACTCGCGTTACAGCAAGGGTGAGTTGTTGCGGGGAGCTCTGCTGACGATTAATGGTATTGCCGCCGGGATGCGGAATACGGGCTAAAAAACAGGTTTGTAGTGAGGACTTCAGTCCTGCTTTTTCCGAGAACAAAAGTCCTCACTACGAACAGATTTTACAAGGTTTGTAGTGAGGACTTCAGTCCTGCTTTTTCCGAGAACAAAAGTCCTCACTACGAACAGATTGTATAAGGTTTGTAGTGAGGACTTCAGTCCTGC
>RDXX01000054.1 GCA_004292955.1 Oscillatoriales cyanobacterium
TGTAAGGCTAACACTGCATAATTTCAGCCCAAAAGCGTTTGGCTTCCAAGTTTTCACAACTGATAAAAAAATCCGACCCACATCTGCGGAATGTGGGCTGGAATGGAAAGATGTATTTTTGGGGCGAAATAAAGATTACATCCGGTTTAGCAAGTCGTACAATGGGCGTTGCAAAAATATGCAAGTTCCAAAAACTGGCGAAACTCGCATATTTAAGATATACCCTAAGCTATCCGAGTTTCTGAATCGGATCAAGCCTGCTGATGCTAAACCTACCGATTTGGTTTTCGTTAAGTTGAATGGCCGCTCCTGGGACAATAACTCGGTAAAGGATGTTTGGAATGGGAAATCTTCTGGTAGCGGCGGGGTAGTGACTCAACTTGCGGCCGACGGCTTAATAAATGGCTACCTACCCTTTTACAGTTGCCGTCACACTTTCATTACCTTGATGGCTCATAGTGGCGCTGACTTACTCTTGCTAGCCACCGCCTGCGGTAACAGCATAGAAGTCATTCAGCGTCATTACTTAGGGGTTGATACAACTGCTAACTTCCCCAACATCTAACCCAGCCCTACTTAGCCCGCCCTAATAAGGCGGGTTTTTTATTGTCTATACTCCCATCTTAATATACATATGTAGCCTACATATGTAATTTATAGGTAGAATAAACAGCCAATAAAGTTGCTATCGCACCTTACTTACCGGACTCTAGAATATTGATAGATAGGTTTGCCTGTAGCAAGTTGATAGATGGGTCAAGGGGTAATAGTGAATCAGCCCCACAAGGGCGATCGCGATGCCTAAAATAGCTGATTTGATAGAGCTGTGATAGAATTTGGGTGAGAAGAGGCTGAAAGCGTTGGCAAATAACAACTATATCACTATTATAAAACAGTGGGGCCCTTACGATTCTGCTGAAGATGCGATCGCCCGACGCATCGGTTTAATTCGCGCTGGTAAATGTCAACCGCAATAAACGAACTTGGAAGGACTAAAGTCCTCACTACAAACCAGGTTCGTAGTGAGGACTTTAGTCCTTCAAACCAGGTTCGTAGTGAGGACTTTAGTCCTTCTTTACTGAAGTTTTTGTGACTAAAAACTACTTAGATTTAGCAGGTGCCGCACTCGGTTTAGACTGCGCCGCAGCGGGCTTAGAAGGCGTCGCCTGCGGTTTCGACTCAGCCTTACTATCTCCTGTTTTACCAGTAACTTTATTGGTCAAAATTTCCAAAGCTTTCGCGTACTGCGGATCGGCCGTCGTAGCAATTTTATCGCGATCGCGCCGCAACTCCTGTTTTTGAGCGTCAGTGAGTTCAACCTGAAAATCCGGTTTAATTCCCATGTGGTTGATATCAGTGCCGTTGGGAGTAAAATACTTGGCAATTGTCACCGCCAAACCGGCACCATTTCCCACACCGCGTACTGACTGAACCAAACCCTTACCAAACGTCTTGGTTCCCACCAAAACCGCGCGCTTGTTGTCTTGCAAAGCGCCGGATAGAATCTCGCTAGCACTTGCTGAACCGCCGTCTACGAGGACAACTAAAGGTTTGTCGGTAATCTCTCCTTTGTTTGCGGTTTGTCGATCGGCTTCACCGACGCGATCGACCGTAGAGACGATCGTACCTTCTTTGAGCCACATCCGAGCAATTTCAATACTGCCGTAGAGCAACCCACCCGGATTGGAACGCAAGTCTAGAATATAACCCGTCACCTTTTTCTGTTCCAAATCCTTAATTGCCGATCGCATTTCCGATGCAGCGTTCGCGCTAAACTGATTTAAGCGAATATAGCCAATTTCGCCGATCGGGCTTTTCTGCACCGACTTCCGCACGGGATGAATTTCAATTTTAGCGCGTTTCAGCTTAAAATCTATTTCCTTTTTGTCCCGCAAAATAGTCAGAGTCACCTCAGTATTAGCCTGGCCGCGAATCAAACTTACCGCTTGATTCGTATCCATCCCTTCAGTAGTTTTGCCATCAATCTTAGTAATGATATCTTTTGCTAGAATACCAGCAGTAAAAGCAGGAGTATCCTCAATTGGAGAAATCACCACCAACTTCTTAGTTTTCTCATCTTGAGTCAACTGAATCCCAACTCCTGTGAGTTCACCAGAAGTTTCAACCTGCATATTTTTGAACTCTTCCGGGTTCATAAACCGCGTATAAGGATCGTCCAGCTTCTTCAGCATTTCTCGAATTGCTTTATAAGCTTCCTCATCGCTAGTATAAGTCCGGTTCAAATAATCATTCCGCACCGCTTTCCAGTCAACCTGGTTAAAAGTGCCATCAACATAACTTTTGTCAATAATCTGCCAAACTTCATCAACCAATTCTTTAGGACTTCCCCTAAAAGAAGCCAGGGATTTAGAACTGCAACCAGTGTTGGCAAGAGTTGCAGCAGTGAGTAACACCGCTGCTGCACTTAGAACAAGCCCTCGTTTTGTTATAACCATTTGTCTGACGCGCGGGAGGAAAAGAGTTCAGAATAATCACGCCCAATCTAACACAGGCAAGGCTTGGTCGGATTTTGGATACATATTTATTCAACTTTGCCGAGTTGTATTCCCAAAAGCCACAGGCAAGATGCCTGTGCCACCACAAGAGTTGTGGGGTGGGCATCTTGCCCGCCCCCAAAAGCCACAGGCAAGATGCCTGTGCCACCACAAGAGTTGTGGGGTGGGCATCTTGCCCGCCCCAAAAGCAACAGGCAAGATGCCTGTGCCACCACAAGAGTTGTGGGGTGGGCATCTTGCCCGCCCCAAACCTGAAAACTATATCCAGTAAAGCCTACTCAGGTTCAACCCAGCGATCGTCCGACTTAATCAAATTAATCAATTCTGCCACACCTTCAGACTCAGGAACCTTCTTAATTTCATCCCGGCCGCGGTACAGAGAAATATAACCCGGTTGCTTCCCCACATAGCCATAATCAGCATCAGCCATTTCGCCCGGCCCATTGACAATACAGCCCATCACTGCAATATCCAAACCCGTGAGATGCTTCGTCGCCTCTCTCACTTGATGTAACACTTCCTCCAAATTAAACAAAGTGCGGCCACAGGAAGGACAAGCCACATACTCAACCATAGTTTTCCGCAATCCCAAAGCTTGCAGAATGCTGTAGCAGACAGGAATCTCCTTTTCCGGCGCCTCAGTCAGCGAGACGCGGATAGTATCGCCGATACCGTCAGCCAACAGCGGTGCGATACCAGCCGTGGATTTGATGCGCCCGTATTCGCCATCGCCAGCTTCCGTAACGCCCAAATGCAGCGGGTAATCCATCCCCAATTCGTCCATCCGGTGCGCCATCAAGCGGTAAGCAGCCACCATCACCGGCGCGCGGGAGGCTTTCAGGGAAATCACGATGTTGCGGAAGTCCAGGGATTCGCAAATTCTAATAAATTCCAGGGCCGATTCCACCATACCTTCCGGGGTGTCGCCGTAGGTAAACAGCATCCGTTCCGCGAGGGAACCGTGATTGACGCCGATTCGCAAAGCTTTACCTTGATCTCGCAGGGAAATCACCAGAGGTTCCAGGGTTTCGCGGATTTTATCCCCAATTTCCGCGAATTCCGCCTCAGTGTATTCGCTTCTGTCGGCTTTCGGCTTCTCGAACACGTAAAGTCCGGGATTGATTCTCACTTTGTCTACGTGTTTGGCGACTTCCAGCGCAATTTTCATCCCGTTGTGGTGGACATCAGCAACCAGGGGCACGGCTTGGTAGGTTTCGTGCAATTTTTGCTTAATTTCGGCTAAAGCTTTGGCGTGGGCCATACTGGGCACCGTAACGCGGACGATTTCGCAGCCAATCTCGTGCAGTCGCCGAATTCCTGCGACCGATCCGTCGATGTCGAGGGTGTCTTCGTTAATCATCGATTGTACGACGACTGGGTTGCCTCCGCCGATCGTGATACTGCCGACTTTGACGGGACGGGTTTTGCGGCGTTTGATGCTGGTGTCGAATACTGGTTGGCTAGATGCGGTTTTAGTTGGATTGGGCAGAGTTTGCATAATTGATGGCTGGTGTTCTCTAATTAAAGTTTATAAAATTGTGTCTGCTGTTTTTTAGGTTGCCATAGAAATGACCTGTTTGGACAAACAGGTTTTGGGTTTTGGGATTTGGGATAAAAATGCTCGCGTACCTCTCACTCACATGATGTAGGTTGGCTGCGTCGTGTTACGCAGCCATCACCGGGAAGGCGAAGATAGGTTAATTCGGTACAATTCAATAAGGTTCAGTAGTCGTAGGGTGTGTCGCCTCGAAAAATATTCAACAAAAATCAACAATTTCATAGCGACGCACCTTACCAAATACTCGATCAAATAAATGTTGGCGTAGTTAAATCTTCAAAATATTTTACTTTCCCGCGCATATCCTTAAATAATTCTTCAGTTGAAAGAGACTTTTCATACTGAGAAATTCTCACAACTGGTTTATTCCCATCCATCACTAAAATCTCTTCGCCTTCAATCTCGACAAGTTGCAATAATTCGAGTAATTGAGCGGTTAATTGACTTTTGTCAACGGTTTTCATAGGACAATAATTTGTGTTCTGTTAAAACTCTATTATATCTCAATACGATTCATTTAGAATTAGAATGCGTCAGAATAATGAGATTTTCGCTACTTTCATCACAATCTCAAAAATGACGCACGCCCGGAATAAATGGTGCGTCAGAATGAGATTTTTAGTGATAATTGAGAATTACAAAACTGATCGAGAATTTCAAAGGTGCTATAGCGGTTCTCAGAAAGATGAGGTATGTTGTTGGGCTTGGGCCCTCTTGGTTTAAGGGTTGTGTGGGCTGTCAGTTATACCTCATCTTTTTGAGAAAGGCTATACAAGCCCCCGGATTTATCCGTGGAATCAATCCCAAATCGAAAATCGAAAATCCTCTCTTCCCCCGAATTTATCCGTGGGATCGCCTCTAAAATCTAAAATCTAAAATCTAAAATCGATTGACGCACCCTACCGCTGAACTACGGTATCTACAAACTGCTATTCATCCAACCGCAGAATCTAACCACGCAATTAAATCCTCTTCACTTGTAAAATCCAACAAAGCCTCTCCCAAATCATCTAACTGTGCCGCAGATAACCCCTGGATGCGAGTTTGAATTTCCATTGTAACATCACCCACCCGCCGCACAATCTGACGCATAATTAATCCTATTTCCCCCTCAATTTTACCCCTTTCGATTCCCTGTTCAATCCCTTGTTCAATCCCTTGTTCAATCCCTTGTTCAATCCCTTGTTGAAGTCCTTGTTGTATTCCTTGTTGTATTCCCCTTTGAATACCAATCTCTATCCCTTTTGTCACAGAACCTAGTTGGTCTTGGATAAACATTTCTCGCTTGTCTACATCATTTAATTCGTCGAGGGTCAAATTTGCTCGGTTGGCAATTCCCATCGCGGCATTAATCTCTGCAACTGACCCCAATGTCTCTGGTACTACTTCCAATGAGGGTGCGTTTTTCATGAAGTAAATCCATTTTTCTGGCAGGGTTTCGAGTTCATTCAATTCTTTTTTGAATTTCGGTAACTCGACAAACACTAATTTGATTTCGCAGTTGGGATAGACGAATTTCTCTTCGGCTTCTGTGAATTCAAAGTGCGAAATTAGTTTTTCGGTGTTTTCAAATAAGATGAAGTCGGTGATGGTTAAGGCAATGACTGGTTTTAATCTTAAGTAACCGTCTCCAGCTTTGAGTTGAGTAGAATAGGTTTTGGCTGCGTTGTACACGACTCGTTTTTCAAAGGCGGCGACGTTGAGTACCTGCATTTCCACAATTACGGTTTTGTTTCCGGTAATCTTGGCTTTGACATCCAGGTAGGTGTCTTTTAATCCTGTGACGCTTCCGGCTGAATAAGGGTCAATTATTTCTATTTCTTCGATTGTGGATTCTCCGTTATACAGCATTGCATTTAGGAAGCTGATTAAAATTTCTGGATGTTCTGAAGATGCGAAGATTTTTTTGAATGCAAAGTCTGTTTTGGGGCTGATGAAACGCATATAGTTATAGTTTTTCGTGAACAGCAGATGACACTGAGGAAGATGTAGAGGTAAGAGAAAAATCTGGAGTTAGGGCGGGCATGGGCACCGCCCTTACAAATTATCTAAATTCAGCTATCAGCCTGTGGCTTCAGTAGTTGTTACAGATGACATAACTAGCTTTCCAGTTATATCCATTGTTGCCAGTTTCAACACTTCATTAAAAGCTAAACCCCGAATTTTGAGTTCCCACCGAATGCCTTTTGCTTTCATCCGCTTGGCTTTCCGCATATCAACATCCGCAGCTTTTTGATTCAGTAGCAAATGTTTCATTGCTGCTGTGGCTTCTACTTTTGTGGGATATGCAATGTAGGTGATAAATCCGCCGTCCCAGTGGTTGGCGTTGCGGATGCTGCTGATAGTCGCTACTCTCGGACTAAATCGGTTCCAGTATAAGTCGCTGTAGCCGATCGCCTGTGTGTTCACTTGGAGTTTGTTTGCCATTTGACTTAACTCCTATAACCTTGTGTGCGGGGTTTGCAGTACCGTTTTGGTTTTGCTATTTATATTATAGCAAATTAATGCGGAATGGGGAATTGGGCATTGGGCATTGGGCATTGGGAATTGGGCATCGCTGCACTGGGCATTGGGTGTAAAACTCAAGACTAAGTGCAGCGCACATCTACAAACTAATGACTCATGACTGATGACAACTGACTAATGACTAAAATCTCAATTCGTATTCGGCGGTGACGCGATTGTCTCCTTGGAAATTGGTTGAACCTCTGAGCAATATTTTGTCGTTTAAACGATACCGCACGTTGAATTCTGTTGGCTGATTTGCTGACAATACTCGAATGATTGATGCTGAAAGATTGCGGGTGATATCGGCCCCGACTTCTAAGCCTATACCGAGGGAACCTGCACCGGATGCGGCCCCTGAACTGGAACTGGCTGTTTGTCCTTCGTTTCCTCTAATTCGTGTGGGAAATAACCTAAATTCGCTCAATCCGGTGGCGTTGGTAATTACGGATTGCAGGTTGTTGAATAATCCGGCACCGGCTAAATTGGCGATCGCCAGTGTACTATCTCCCTGTCCTAATGTTTGCACGAAACTGCCGCCTAATAGCGCTACAATCTCTGTTTGCGATCGCCCTGGAGAACTCCTCAACTCGATATTTTCGGCCAACTGGGAGGCTTTACCCTTGACTAATGCTTGAATTCGGACACTCCGCACGCTGCCGAAACTTGTCGGTTCGTCGGCTATTTCAGACGCGACAGATGTTCCTGGAGTGCGAAACCGCGAGACTTCTTGTACCGATGTTGCTAATCTCACGTCCAATGTCGGATCGAGTCCTTGTGTTGGTACAAAGGTAGCTGTTTGTGGGTATCCCTTATCAAGCTTAAACTGCGTGGTAAACAAATTCACCGCACCCGAAGTCAACCGAATCGTACCCGCAGGGCGAATATCGTCTAAAGTTCCATTCACCGTCAAAGCCCCTGTCGCCTGAAAATTCAATATCGGCGCACTCGTTACCCGCACTCCTCGGCCTAATTTCAGCGCCAAATCGTTTAATCCAACTTCAAAGGAAGGGGAAGATGTCGGCGAAGTCGGAGTCGCAGGAGAAGTAGAAACCTCAGTCGGAGTCGTAGGGGAAGATGTCGTAGTGGAAGGGGAATCGGAAGAAGCTAACCGAGTTCCGCCCCCGCCGGCGCTGGGGAGAAATACTTCGCCGTCGTACAGTTCAATTTTACCGCTCAACTGCGGCCGCAAAGCTGTGCCCCTTGCTTGGACTTGACCGACTGCGCCGCCGCGGTACAATCCTCTGAGATTCAATCCCAATTTATCTAGATTGACAGCCAAAGGATTCGCTGCATCGACATCGCCCTCCGCAAAAGGGACAGACAGCGGAATCACGCCCTGGGCTACAACTTCCCCTTTACTCAATTGTCCCCGAATTCCTTCTACCCGAATTCGATCGCCCTCAAAGCGCACTGTCCCAGTCAGCCCTGTCAGCGGTTCTGGGAAAGCTCTCGCCCGGACGGTTGCATTTTCAAAATTCGCAATTCCTTGCGCTACAGGCTGTTGCAGCGTCCCTCCGATGCGAATTTGCACCTGTCCCTTGCCATTGACCCAGGCAATTTGGGGAGTTAAGACATTAATAATTGCTAATCCTTCATTCTGCAAATTCGCCCTTAAATCTATTTGATTGTTGTCGGGTTTTACCGCAGCAAAGGGTAACTCGAAAGGCAAACTTCCCTGTACTTCAATTGGTTCGGTTTGAGTTACCAAAGCGCTGCCTCCAAAATTCAGGCGGGCGTTGCTATAACTGAAACTGCTGTCGGCTTTTTTAATCGGTTCTCCGTTTAGCGTCCCGTCCAGCAAACTTAATTCGCCGGTGGCTTGCGGATTTTCTAAACTTCCGGCTAAGTTTGCCCGCAAATTTAAGTTTCCGGTTACGTCTACAAAGGGTAATTCGATTAGTTTTGCTAACTCTTCTACGGGTACATTTTCTACCCGCAACTGCCCGGATTGAGCTTTCTGTCCGAGTTGTCCCGAAAATCCGATCGCACTTTTGCCCGATCGAATTTCCAGCGGCAACACGGTTAAAATCCCGTCCTGAAAACTGCCTTCAATGCTGAACTGTTCGGCGACATATTTTCCCCACTGCCAATTATCGCCTTTGACGTTAAATTGAGCTTGCACGCCTGTTCGCAGAGAACCTGCGACTGCAATTTCGCCACCAAAAGTTCCCTGCAATTGAGATAAGGCAGGCAATTTTTCCGATGATTTCACAGCTTGCTGCTGCTGCAAGATTACTTCGATTTCTGCCAAGCGGCGCAACTGTTCGATTAACGGCGCTTCCGGTTCTCCGACTGCGACTGTTTTCACGTCACCGCTGTTACCGTAAACGGGAGGTTTCAAGCCTCTCGCGAAATCTCCTAAATTGAAATACTGCAAAGCTGCTAAAACTTGCTGCAAATTCCCCTGCTGGATGTTAACTTTCCCGGTAAATTCGGGGTTTGCGCCTGCTTTGACGTTACCGGAAATGGAGTATTGACCGGTACCTTGCCGGAAGATGCCGTTTGTGAGAGTGGCGCTGCCGTTAGCATAGCTGAATTCGGCTTGGAAACTGTCACCTTTAATGTAGCCGATCGCCGGTTGGGCGATCGCAATTTGTCCAGTTGCTTGCAAAGTCGCTGGATTTAACGGCATCTTCCAACCGGGCACGTTGACTTGTCCTGAAACAGTACCGGTTATCGGCCCCAAACCTGCCTCTTCTCCCGGTGAGAGATTCAATGCAGCCAGCGGGAAATCGCTTAAATTAACTCGCAAAGTTTCGCCCTCAGCTTGGCCGCGGGCTACAGATTCCCCGCGTTTAACTAAGAATGATGTCGGCAGAAACGACTGATTTAAAGCGACTTCGATTTTGTCTTGGGGGCCAGCCAAACGCAAATCTACACTTTTATCGGAACTCGCCGTCACTTTTCCTGCCAGTACAGGATCGAAAGCGACTTGATTTACTGCTAAATTCCGCACTTCCACGTCGCCAACTAAACTCAGGGCGGCCAATGTTCCGGTGAGGCGCCCCGTGAAATCGACATTGCCGCGCACAGGCTGATTTTTCTCTGAAGACTTTTTGGCACCCATGGGTGTCAAAAATGCCAACTGTTCTGCTGGCAAGGCTTCCAGGTTAAAGTTGGAGAGTTTTACATCCAAATCTAGATTGGAAATTGACGGTAATCCTTTCCCAGCTAACTCAACGCCGACAAATCCGCTGGCTGTCAAACCGCGAGTTGCAGCTTTTTCTACTTCTATCCGTTTGCCATCCCAGTTAAATATTGCATCAAAAGGTTGTTTGAGAAAGGGCAATTCCGAGATGCGGAAACTGCCGCCGGCGCGAACATTTTGCGGGGAAGCAGCAGCAATCGGGCCGGATAAATCAACATTCCCGTTAAATAGTCCCCGCAGTAGGGGGAGATTTTGGGCTTGGGAGACTAAACCGCTGCCTTGCAAGCTTTGCCGCTGGGCTTCAAAGGCTTTCTGGAAGCGACTTAGGGCAATTTGGTCGCCTTCAATTGACGCGCGCCAATTCCCCGATTGTGCGCTACCTTTGGCGTTGACAACTCCGCCACCGTTGGCGAGTCGAATTTGTCCGTCGCCGTTGGCTGTGATGCCGTTGGCGGTTAAATTATCTGTATTTCCCACTATTCTGATTTTGCCGTCGAGGGTTCCGGCAATTTCTCGCGGTAAATTGGTTGTCAGCAAACCTGTTTGTTTGAGGGTTTGTTCTAAATTGCTGACTGTAACTCCGTTGGTTGCTAGCGATGCTTCCAAGTTGCCGTTTTCCAATTTTGCCGTAGTATCGATCGCCCCGAGTCGATCGACCAAAATCCGTCCTTCTCCACTAGCACGAATTCCTTTAGCTGTCAAATTATCCAAACTGCCCGATGCTTGGTATTGGCCGTTAACTCTGCCGTCAAATCCTTTAGGCAAAGTCGCCGTCAGCGGAAACAGTTGGAGATTGCGGACTGTTTGTTCTAGGCGGCTGAGAATAACTCGATCGAGATCCGCAACAGCTTGCCATTGTCCAGCATCTAATTTTCCCTTAAAATCAACCGTACCGTCGGCAATATTTAATTTGCCACTGCTGTTAACAGAAACATCGGCGATGCTTGATTTGTCAAGACTTCCCGCCGCTTGAATTTGATTTGATATTTGGCCGTCAATCGATTTGAGATTTTGAATTTTGGATTTTAGATTGCTATATTGTTCTTGCTTTTCGGGATTGAATGCCGAAGCCACATCTAACAGCGGCAATCCTAAATTTACCAGGCTGCTGATAGAAGTGCGATCTGTTTCTGCGGTTCCTTGCCAATTTCCCGCTGCCAATTCTCCTTTGAAATTGACATTGTTGCCGCCCAGATTGAGTTTGCCGCTACCGTTGAGATTAATTGCGCTAGCCGTCAAATTTTCCAGACTTCCAGAAGCTGTAAATTGACTCGATAACTGGCCGTCGATCGATTTTAGATTTTGGATTTTAGATTTTAGATTGGCAGATTGCTGATTTTCGGGATTGAATGCGGAAGCCACATCTAAAATAGGCAGTGTTAAATCTACCAAGCGGCTGATGGAAGTGCGATCTGTTTCTGCGGTTGCTTGCCAATTTCCGTCTGTCAATTCTCCTTTGAGATTGACACTGCTGTCGGCAATATTGAGTTTACCGTTGGTGCTAAGATTGATGCCGCTAGCGGTTAAATTGTCAAGATTTCCCGCAGCTTGAAATTCTCCTGCTAGCTGGCCATCCAATGATTTTAGATTTTGGATTTTGGATTTTAGATTGTCGAGATTGGCAGAATTTGCGATCGCCAAAAATGGCAAGCCAATATCAAGTAAGGGATTGATGGCAACTTTTTCGGTTTTGCCAGAAGCTTGCCAGCGGCCTGATTCTAGTTTGCCATTAACATCAACAATACTATCAGCAACATTCAGCGTTCCTTTGCCGCTAGCATAAATACCATTTAAACTCAAATCGTCCAGAGTTCCCGCAACTTCGGCAGTGCCGCTGAACAAACCAGCTAATTCAGGAGGTAAATTAAGTCGGGGAATCAGTGGCTGCAAACTTTTGACTGCCACGCGATCGCCCTTGATTATAGCTTCCCACTGACGGTCTTGGATCGCCGCATCCACATTCACCGTAGCATCGCCAATTTTGACAACGGTATTTTGCAAATCCGCCGTATTACCTCCGGCGCGAATTTCGCCGCTAGCCGGAAAAGTCCCTTGTGGTGCTTGCCATTTAGCTCTAGCTTGGATATTATTTAACGGCCCGAAAACTTGAGCTTTGGCGGACACACTGCCAATTTTAACAGCAGCGGGAATCGGGAGAGCGTAAATTTGGGCGATCGCATCTCCGGGCAGATTTTCCGCTTGCAAATCGAACACCAAACCCGATCGCGAATTCTCACTTCCCAACGTTATATCGACTTCACCTTTGCCACCAATTTTACCGCCCGCCGCCGGCACAACTAATATATCGCTCAATGTCAAAGCTAAAGAGGACAACGGCACAGTTGACGGTGGAGAATTCGGCGTTGGAGTTTGAGCTGTTCTCCCGCGTTCCAATTTAAAGTTAGTGCTAATATTGTTTAATTGCAGGCGATCGACTGTAGCGGGTTTTGTCGAGGCGATCGTACCTGTCAGCACTGGATTTGCAACGGTTCCAGTCAGTTTAGCATCCGCCTTCACTTCTCCGGCAACTGCGATCGGCAATACTACTTTCTGCCCTAACTCTGCCTCCACCGCACTAATAACACTTGCCACAGCTACCGGTTGCACGTTAGTTATCAGATTGAAACTCGCTTGTTCGGTATTAAAATTAGCTCCAGTCGCAACTGTTCCGGCTATTTGAACGGGAATTAAACCGTAATTACCTGTGAGAGTATCGACAATTAAATTAGTTCCCTGAAACCGCAATTGACCGCTACCATTTTGGATAATCTGTTTCAGCGGTTTGATACTTGCTTGCACTCCGGCAAAACTTGCTGTTCCAGTAATTCCAGATAATTTATTGTCTCGCACTTGCACGGTTAAATTGCTATTTGCCAGACCTTTTTGTAGAGAAATGCCGGAAACTTTCAGCAAGCGAGTGATGTCGGACAAAGGTAAGTTTTGCGATTGCAGTAGCACGTTAGTTTGAGCCGCAGGCAACAGAGAATCAGCCTTGACTGCAAAATTGTCATTATTGGTAAACTGACCGTTAAGTTCGTAGAGAACGCGCTGATTTTGCTCGCGAAACAAAGCGCTGCCATTTTTGAGAGTTACCGAAATCGGCGCCGAAGTTTTCTGTCCGACTTCGGGACTAGGCACTAAAACTGCACCGGCATTTTCAACTCGAATTGCTTCAATTTCCGTTTTAAATAAACCCGCAGGTTTTTTGTCCTGGGTGGGAATATCAACCCAGCGGCCTTCTGCATCCTGTTCGATATAAGCGCTAGGTTTAACTAAGGTAATATCTAATTTGAGAGTGCGGTTGAACAGCAGCGGCCAAATTGAAAATTTCACTTCCACTGCTTCTGTGGAAGCGTAATCTGGATCGATCGCAGTTGCGGGTACAGTCGATCGACCAAACCGCAACCCGATCGGAGAAAATCGCTCCAAACGTCCGATTTGCACTGGCCGCTTCAGTGTCTGACTGACCTCAGATGCCACCAAAGGAGCTAACTTTTTCTGCACCCACTCCCGTGCGGCTACCGCCCCAACCAAGCCGAGAATGCCCACTCCCGTACCGCTAAGCAGCAAGATACGCCACCAGTGGCGCCCAGAACGGGGTGCGAGTTGTTTTTTGTCATCGTCCGAGTTAGTCATGCTTATTTCTCAAGGTTGTGAGAATTCAGGAATTGAGGAAATCAGCCGGTTTGAGAGAGGAAGAGGAAAGAGGGGGAGAAAGGGAGAGGGGGAGGGGGAGAGGGGGGATTTGACGAGTTTTGGTCGAGAATTGAAATATACAATTTAGTAGTAGAGCGGAAAAATTCTGGGATTCTGACGAAGGCTTTCTGTCTTTGCTAGACTCATAACTGAGCTTGGAAGTGCCGATCGCACAATGAAACTTCAATATTCACCCCCTCCTATGTCGCACAGACTCCAGAAATCTTTACCAAACTTAATCTAAAATCGTCACACCTCGTACAACCGACAGTCAATCTAAAATCTAAAATCTACAATCGCCACACCTCGTACAACAGACAGTCAATCTAAAATCTAAAATCTAAAATCTAAAATTGCCCGATCGCTTCTAAGATAAAAAAACGGTGGTTAAGAAGGTCTTTAAAACTTATGCGAGTGTTCGTCTTACTCTTCAATGCCCGCACCGAGAATGAGGGAATTCACACCATTCAACTCGGCGATCGCAACAAAGTTCTGATGTTTGAGTCAGAAGACGACGCCACACGCTTTGGCGTGATGTTGGAAGCTCAGGATTTTCCCGAACCCGCTGTCGAGGCGATCGACGATGAGGAAATTAAGGAGTTCTGCGACAGTGTTGATTATGATTGGGAACTTGTGCCGGCGGGCGCACTAGCGATTCCGCCAGAAGACAATGTAACACAGACTCAGTGGCAGGCAGAGGGGCAGTCGGAACCGGAGTCACAGCCGGAGTCGGATTCTGAGGTTTCTCAAGACGAACTGGATTCTATGCGCCGCCGACTCGAAGGACTTTTGTAATCACGAAGGAAGAAGGAAGAAGGAAGAGGGAAGAAGGAAGAAGGAAGAGGGAAGAAGGAAGAAGGATAAATTTGATATCTTCCAGCATTCTCAATCCTAGACTCGATTTCTAGATACAGGCTTCTAGGCTGAAGCTGGGACTCTGTATGTCTCCTGACTCTGCCCACCAGAAGCAAAAATTGCCAACGGATCGTTAATAACTGACAAAAAATGAAGAATTTGGAAGAACGGGGGCATCTGCTGACGGAACAGGTGAATGCCAACAGCGCGAATTTAGACCAACTTAGCTCGATCGAATTGGTGGACTTGTTCAACGCAGAAGACGCCCAAACCTTAAATGCGATCGCCCGTGCCCGCGAACAGTTAGCCCGGGCGATCGACATTGCTGCCGAATCTCTACGTCAAGGAGGCCGCCTATTTTACGTCGGTGCGGGCACTTCCGGGCGTTTGGGGGTACTCGATGCCGCCGAGTGTCCCCCCACCTTCTGCACGCCGCCAGAACTCGTACAGGGCATAATTGCCGGGGGTGCGGGGGCTTTGGTGCGGAGTTCGGAGGATTTGGAGGATCGGGCTGAAGATGGCGCTGAGTCGATCGCCCACCGTCACATTAACAATCTCGATGTGGTTGTCGGGATTACGGCTGGGGGTACAACGCCCTTTGTAGCGGGTGCTTTACACGCGGCGCGCCAGCGGGGGGCGAAAACAGTGTTTATCGCCTGCGTACCCGTCGAACAGGTGAATTTTGAGGCTGATGTGGATATTCGGTTGTTGGTTGGCCCGGAGATAGTCGCGGGTTCGACGCGCTTGAAAGCTGGTACTGTGACAAAAATGGCTTTGAATATTCTTTCGACTGGCGTAATGGTCAAGCTGGGGAAGGTTTACGGCAATCGGATGGTTGATGTGGCGGTGACTAATAAGAAATTGCGCGATCGGGCGGTACGGATGTTACAAGATTTAACTGATTTGGGCCGGGATGAAGCGGGTTTTTTGTTGGAAAAAAGCGGCAAGTCTGTAAAATTAGCTTTGATGATGCACTGGACTGGTTTGGAGAAGCAAGAGTGCGATCGAATTTTGGGCGAGTTTCAAGGGAATTTGCGATCGGCAGTAGCATCAATACAATTGTAGATTTTTGCGATCGTAGGGTGCGTCGCCACAGAAAATCCCTCGCCTTGCATACCGACAATCTCAAAGCGACGCACCTGTTGTTAGGCGAATTTCAAGGCAATTTGCGATCGGCTGTAGCATCAATACAATTGTAGATTTTACGTGAATACGAGAAGAATACTCGGCGGTTGAAACCGCGTCTACAGACACGAAGTCCGCCTCCGCGGACTGAAGAAAGAAGAATACGAGAAGACTCGGCGGTTGAAACCGCGTCTACACACACGAAGTCCGCCTCCGCGGACTGAAGAAAGAAGATTAACTCGTTCTTGTCGCTGTACCTGGTAACGAGTAATCTTCAACCCGCGAAGGCGGGTTTAGTTTGTATAGACGCGGTTTCAACTGCCCGATCTACTTCCTAAATTGCACTCACAAAAACAGAAGATGTAAGCTGACTTTGACTTACACCCTGCACGATTCCCAAATAATTAGCCCCCGACTTAATCGCCGTAGAAGCGATGCTTGCACCTGCATCCAACTTCAAACTCACAGATTCAAAAGTCAAGTTGGCAAATCCGATCCCGTCGGTTAAACCAATCTTATCCCCGGCGACAAAATCGGTAATCACATCGGCACCAACTAACGTAGCCGAAACAGACAAACCTCCTGCTAGGATAAACGTATCATTACCAGCACCGCCGGTCAGAATGTCTTGCCCGCGATCGCCCCCCAGCAAATCATCGCCGTTACCGCCAATCAAGATATCATTTTCCTTGCCGCCCCGGAGAGTATCGTTGCCATCTCCTCCGATCAGTCGATCGTTATCATTGTTGCCGCTGATAAAATCATTACCAACACCGCCATCAATTAAATCCGAATCTTTACCGCCGGATAAGATGTCATTACCACCTGCGCCGTTAATTGTATCCGCGCCTTGCATTCCATTAATCGTATCAGCGCCTGCTCCTCCAGTGAGATTGTCTTTCCCGGAAAGGGCAAAAATTTGCAATCCCACAGCGCTGGCAGGTATTTGAGTATCAGCAGCATCTGATAGGAAATAATTGCCACCGCTGGCTATATTCTTGGGTGCTGTCGTCGGGGTGCCGTCCCCTGTAGCATTGGGTATTGGGGAAGTAATGGAGACTAATGTGCTGGGTGTTGGAGTTGGAGTTGGAGTTGGTACGGGAGTTGGTGTGGGAGTTGGAGTTGGAGTTGGCGTTGGAGGTGGTGCGGGATTGACACTACCATCAAGCGAAGTAGCAAAAACTTGCGTCCAATAGTGATTGTAATTGACGCTGCCAGTATCGTTGGCTAAGAAATAGTAACCAATGCCAATCTCTTTCAGATTCGGATTAAGAATGTTAGCCCGGTGGCCACTGCTGTTCATCCATGATGATACAACTTGGTCGGGTGTAGACGATCCCGCAGCGATATTTTCTGCTGCCGAGCTGAATTTATAGCCCGTTGCAGTAATCCGATTTCCCATTGACGAACCATCTTTTCCGGTGTGATCGAAAAAGTCTTGCACTGCCATGTTTTGGGTGTGATTTTGCGCCGCATTCAACAACTGAGTATTTAAGGTTAGGGGGGACAAACTCAATTTGCTGCGCTCTATGTTCGTAAGTTCTAAAACTTTATAAATAAAGTTTTGATTGGTTGTGGCTGGTGCGGGTTGTGACAGTTGAGAAGCCGATCGCTCTCCTGTTAAAATGTCCGCAGACTGAGAATCGGAATTTTGTAGTTGTTCAAGCATGGGGATGATAAAAATGTTTAAGACTGGGCTGAGCTGGTAGATGGCTTACCGTCTTAACGATAATTTCCCCGATCGCAGGCTGGGCAGGCTTCAACAATTGTCTTAATCCCTGCCACTGTTGTATCTATTGTTATTATACCTATTCTTCAACTGCGGATGTCAATATCCGGACTCTGGTTGAAAAAAGCCAAGAGTGCGATCGCCCGTGGAATCAATACAACCGAGATTCCGCAGCCACGAGCGCGTCACGCAGAACAATTACCCACAACATTATTTTTAAAGTAATTTATTATACTTGCTTTTTAAGGTTTAACCGTTAATATACGTACAACAATACAATTTATAGCGGTTCTCAAAAAAAGTGAGGTATGCCCCATGCCCTAAGTATCGCTCAAAGATCGGCTCGCATCTGGATCGAGGTACGTAGTTGCGCTTAAGCGCTCTTTATAATATTAGGAAAGAGCGCTTAAGCGCAACTACGTACCTAACTTGTCTGACGACAATAAAACCGCCCTGTGCGGAATCTGAGATAGAGCTTGAGATTTGAGATTTTTCCTGATTAGCTTAACAGACGGGAATCCCCACACTATACCGATCGAAGGTTAGTGTGGGATGAGAGGCGTGTGAGACTCCGATTCCACCTGTCCATAATCTCAAAGCGCAGCTTTGAGCAGTGGGCGGGTGGATGACGAGATGAACAAAAGTTCAATAGTCGTGGTAAAATACTTAGATCTTGGATCAAAGAATAACAATCTGGGTCTAAGTCCAAAAAATTCAGGTGACAAGTGGGGCGGGACGTGTTCCTCACTATAAAACGCCGTAAAGGGAAACCATTGGAGTCCGCGGGAAGGAAGATCTCGATATCCTTAACAGGACTCAGATGCCTACAATATACCGCTTGCGGTTGATGTAGGAGCGTCACTAAGGTTCATATTGCGCGTCCAGTTCGCGGGCTGGGGGCTAGAAACCCGGTTTCTTCGAGTTTTGCGTTTAGTTACGAAAAATCTACGAAGAAACCGGGTTTCACTCTTGTTAGCGATCGCGCGCCAACTAATTTTTTAGTAGAATCCTCACAAAAAATTCTCAATTAATTCAAAATTCACCGCTCAAAACTCACAATTTCAAAATATTATCTTGTCCGACTTTAGCCTCCTGAGACACTTGCTCAACCTCATCTTTGGCAAGAATTTCCAAAGCTGCATCTGCTTCGACACCGCCCAACCGCCCCAAAGCTTGGGCGACTCTATAACGAATCTGCCAATCTGCATTGGAAGCGTAGGGAAGCAGCAGCGGCAGGGCCCGTTTATCCCCTAATTCTCCTAATGCACTGATGGCAATAGTTTGGATCAATTCGTTTTCAGAACCCAGGGCATTTTCTAACATCGGAAATGCTTTTGGATCGCCCATTTCTCCCAAAGCTGCGACGATGCTGAGTTGCACCAACCATTCAGATGTACTGCTGTAAACTTGCTGCAAATCTTCTAAAGCAGCGGTTAATTTCAAGGCGCCCAAAGCATCGGCTGCGGCTGCTTGCACGTCGGGTTCGGGATCGTTTCGCAAGCTGTGAAGCAGTACCTCTAAAGCGTTCGGCAGATTTTGCTCGCCGAGGGTTGACATTTGGCTGACGGCTGCGTATCTAACGCGGACGTTTTTGTCGCCGATCGCAATTTGAATCAAATTATAGGCGATCGCTGGTTCTAGCTGTCGCAGTTGGTTGACAGCCCGCAACCTTTCGCCAAAATCCTCGGAATTTAGCAATTGTTCGACAGATTCAGGGGTAATACTCATGCGATTTTAAAATTGGTAATTGGTAATTGGTAATTGGTAATTGGTAATTGGTGATTGCCAAAAGCTTAGAGATTGAAGGAGCGATCGGCTCATTTTCTGATACAATCCTTCAACTGCAACAATTAATTAAGACTCGGCTGCCATCCATCGGATAATATCTCCCCTAGTGAGGATGCCGATTACTTTGCCAGCACTATCGACTACCGGCAATCGGTGGATGCTGCGATCGTGCATTAGTTTGGCTGCTGCTTGGACAGATTTGTCTGGTTCGATGGTAACGGGTTCTTGACTCATCGCTTCTCCTACTGTTTGCCCTAAAGCCTTGTGGAGTTCTCGCTCGTAACGCGAGGGATTTTCTAGATAAATCACGCTGTCGAGTACCATGATGTAAGCGGGCGGAGTAACGCCGGTTTCCCGCCACATCAAGTCGGTTTCGGAGATGACTCCTACCAATAAACCATTCTCATCTACAACGGGAAGGCCGCTAATACGTCGATCGGCTAAAATTTTAATCGCTTCGTTTAAGGGCGTTTCGGGGCGCGCCAAAATCGGATCGCGACTCATCACATCGGCTACTGTTTTGGGCATGATTGGCGGTTGATTTAGTTGTTGCTCTACATCCGATCATATAGGGAAAGCGTGACACAGACTGAAGAAAAGCAGCCGGGGAGAAGGGATTCGTGACAAGCTAGAAGGACTCAAATAGTTTGAATGCCAGAATTTATCAAGGTTTTTGCGATCGCACTCACGAATTCTGCCGTTTGTCAGTCAAGCGCGCGGGCGATCGACCTCACAACATTGTTAAGATAAATTAAACAGCCGATAAATTCTTAGCGATGCCAGAATCTACCGCCGCAGAAGCAGATACCCAACCAGAAACGCGCTGTGTATTAGTTTGCCAGTATCAATCTTGCCTGAGACATGGTTCAGCAGCAGTGCTAGCTGCCTTTGAAGCCCAACCAGTCCCAGGAGTAAAAGTTGAAGCTTCTAGCTGTCAGGGACAGTGCAACACGGGCCCGACTGTGCGAGTCACCCCAGACCAAATTTGGTATTGTCGAGTTAAACCGAGTGATGTAGAGTCGATCGTGGAACAGCACCTCAAAGGCGGAAAACCTGTAGAGGCGCTGTTCAATCCGAGAATTCATATGCGTTATTATTATTAGTCTTGACTCGGTGATTTTTATCAGATATGTTTGCATCTAATTTGGACTTTTCTCTTAAGTCTTTGATTGGTGGTTAACCGCAGATTTAAAGCAGAGAGGCGCAGATGAACGCAGATATTTTTCGGGTGCATCTCAATGCAAGCGAATATATCCGTAGGGGCGAAGCATGACCGCAGTCAATATGAGATGATAACTAATAACTTATATGCGGTCATGCTTCGCCCGATTTTGATAAAAAGTATTTTGAATGGCGATCGCACCTCTTGCAAAAATACCTGGAACGGGCAAGATGCCCGTTCCACAAGAAAAGATTTTTTTGGTGGGACGGGCTTCTTGCCCGTCCGAAAATTTGATTTAAAGGACTTTTCTAAGAAGTCTATTGTGATGGAAGTGATGCTTTGAGAATTAAAGGAATTGCGGTTAGTTTGTTAGTCCTAATTTTGGGGCGCACGTCGGCGGTAGTCGCTCAAACGCCTGCGGTTGCTGGGGATATTTGTCCTGGGGAATTGGGGGCGAAGGTAGATGCGATCGCCAATCGTGCTGAATTTAGCCGATCGCGCTGGGGCATTTTGATTCAACCGCTATCATCTGCGGCGACTCTCTACAGCCGTGACGCCACCAAATATTTTATTCCAGCATCCAATGTCAAGCTGCTAACCACAGCGGCTGCTTTGCAGAAACTCGGTGCCGATTTTCGGATTAAGACATCGGTTTACAGCGGCGCAAATGGGAGTTTGTATGTTGCCGGTAGGGGCGATCCGAGCATTGTGGAGGCTCAGTTGAAGGACTTGGCGCAGCAGTTGAAACGCCGCGGAGTCGATCGCATAAATGAGTTGATTGGCGATGACAGCTATTTTCAAGGCAGTGCAGTCAATCCGAATTGGGAATGGGAAGACGCCCAAGCTGGCTATGGCGCGCCGGTTAACAGTTTAATTTTCAATCAAAACGCGATCGAGCTTGTTTTGTCCCCACAGGCGATCGGGCAACCTCTGAAAGTCACTTTTGCCGAACCAAAGTTAGCCAATCAGTGGCAAATTCTGAACAATTCAGTCACAGTCTCTCAAAACGAATCGGAGTTTATTGAAGTTGGCAGGGAGTTCGATCGGCCTGTCATTCGAGTTGGCGGGCAGTTGAAAGTTGGTGCGGAATCTGAATCAGCTTATGTCGCAGTTGTCAATCCCGCTAATAATTTTTTACAGCATTTTCAGCAAGTTTTAGTAGCTGAGGGAATCCCTGTCAAACAAGCTTTGGTTGCCCCTGTTCCTCGCAATTTAAATCAGGAATTAGCGTTTGTTGAATCGCCACCGCTGGCCGAATTGGTGAAAGAAACTAATCGGGAAAGTAACAATCTTTATGCAGAAGTTTTATTGAGATTGTTGGGAAAAGTCACAGGCTCCATGCCTGTTTCACAAGCAGTCACAGGCAAGATGCCTGTGCCACAAGAGGATACAGGTGAAATTGGTTTGAAGGAGTTAAAAATAGCTTTAACTCAATTAGGTGTAAATCCAAACAGCTACATATTAGCCGACGGTTCCGGACTTTCCCGCCACAATTTAATTAGTCCAGAAGCCTTGGTGCAAACTTTGAGATTGATGGCGAATTCACCTACTGGATCTATCTACCGCGCATCACTGCCCGTGGCTGGCGATAGCGGTACTTTGAAAAATCGCATAAACTCTACACCAAACCGCGTAATTTTGCAAGCAAAAACTGGAACTTTGAGCGGAGTTTCGGCGCTGTCGGGATATATCGAAGTTCCCAATTACGAGCCGCTGGTGTTTAGTATTATCATCAATCAATCCGATCTGTCTGCTTCAAAAATGCGATCGGCAACGGACGAAATTGTGCTATTATTAAACCGCCTGCGCCGCTGTTAAAACCACAGATTTAAGGTGAGAAAGTTTATCTAAGTAGTTACACCTAAAAAACAAGACGTTAAACAGTTGACAGTTGACAGTTGACAGTTGAGTGCGAAGTGATAAGAACATAGATTTAAACTCCGTTCTTATCACAATCTGCCGACCTGAGTAAGGGCTTCAAACCCTTGCTATTCGGCGAAAAACTCTACAAGTTTTAAGTTTAATGAGATTGCAGCGGCGGGGATCGAAAAGCAGCTAGAATAAAAACAGAAGAATTAAAACCATTGGGCTGTTTGAACCTGCTATCAGTCGGCGAGTTCTGTACAGCCCGAAAATAAGTCTAACTTTCCAACTATGAAGTCTTTAGATTCCGAACAGCAACACATCTTTGTCGAAACCAACAACATCCGCTTGCACTGCGTTTCCCAAGGAGAAGGCGAGCTCGTGATCCTCCTGCACGGGTTTCCTGAGTTTTGGTACTCTTGGCGCCATCAAATTCCTGCCTTAGCGCGTCATTTCAAGGTTGTGGTGCCGGATTTGCGGGGCTACAACGATTCGGACAAGCCGGAAAGCGGTTATGATTTGGATACGCTGAGTGCTGATATTCGCGGTTTGATCGATCGGCTGGGCTATACAAAAGCGCACATTGTCGGTCACGATTGCGGTGGTGCGATCGCGTGGCATTTAGCTCAAAAATTCCCCGAAAAACTCAACCGCTTGGCAATTTTAAACGCTCCGCACCCGCAGCGATTCGTGCAGGAAATGGCAAGCAATTTAGACCAACTCCGCCGCAGTTGGCATATTTTGGCATTTCAAGTTCCCGGCATTCCTGAATGGTTGATCCGGCAAAATTTGAAAGATTTTGTACAAAATATCTTGCAAGGACAAGCTGTTCGCAAAGGAGCTTTTAGCGCTGAGGAAACTAAGATTTATCAAACCGCTTTAGAAAAGCCAGGAGTGTTAGCGGCGGCGATGAATTATTACCAGCAGATGTTTCACCCGCAGCGTCTTTGGCATTGGGGGCAGAAGTTAGATCCTGTGACAGTGCCTACTTTGGTGCTTTGGGGAGAAGAAGATGCGTTTTTGAGCCACACACTTGTAGAAGGTTTGGATCGGTTAATTAGCGCTCCGTTTAAGTTAAAATTAATCCCTAATTGTGGTCACTGGATTCAGCAGGAAGCGCCGCAAACGGTGAATCGAGAATTGCTGAATTTTTTGAGAAATTCTTCTCGTTCTTTGGCTTTGGCATAAAAGGTTTTAAATATTGCAAATAAAAACCCGGTTTCACACGGAAACTGGGTTTTTATTTTTCTCCGAGTATGTCTGTAGGGTGCGTCAATCGATTTTAGATTTTAGATTTTAGATTTTAGATTTTAGAGGCGACCCCACGGATAAATTCGGGGGAAGAGAGGATTTTCGATTTTCGATTTGGGGCTTGTCAGTAGAGAATTTCTGAGTTACCAGAGAATTAAATCAGGCTGACGCACCCTACTATAGCCTTTCTCAAAGAGATGAGGTATGATTGACCAGAAAGAATTGGTTGAAAGCCCCAAGTCTTTGAGGGAGAAATTAAAATCAGACTATTCATTACTCCAATCCTCGGACTTAAGGGTAAAGGTCGCTCTCAAACTGTCAACTGTCAACTGTCAACTGTCAACTGTCAACTGTTGACAGCTTCTATAACCATTAAACTAAGAGGGCTGAAGCCCAACTACGTACCGCATCTTTCTGAGAACCGCTATATCTAACTTATTCCGCCTCAAAAACAGGTATAAATGCCCGACACGAGGGTCAAAATCGATTCCCAAATTTTAGACCATAGTTCAAGTTCCCTGATTCATCAAGGTGAGTCAACGTAAAATCTAAAATCTAAAATCGACTCATGAGTCCCAGAGCATATTTTCTTGCATCAACAGTGCAATCATCGCAGTTCTAGAACAAACACCGAGTTTGATAAAAATCCGCCTCACGTAAGTAGCCACCGTCCAGTGACTGATATTTAAATTTTTGGCAATACATTTGTTTGGCAGACCTTGCGCTACTAATTGGGCGATCGCTCTTTCTCGCGGGCTCAGGCTGATTACCGGTTTGTAAATTGTGCTTTGCATAGTTTTGCAGTGCAGTGACGAGTTAAAAAATTAATCAATTAATGGTAGAATCCCCAGTTTCTCTCGGACTTCAGATAAGGGAGTTTCCCAATCAGATGCAACGTCCCAGTCAATTAGCCGCTCGGCTAATTTTCCATGTTTTAAACCTTTGATAATTTGTCCGATCGGGCATTTGCCACTTAGCAATCCAACTAACACTAAAATCGCACAGGAAGGGCGAAATACTTGAGCGCGAGTAAACGCTTGAAGTACAAATTCATCTTCGGCAGAAGGTGAAAGACCAGTGAGAACCGGTTAAACGTCGTGGTTTCGTTGAATCCAGTCTCCAGATGCGATCGGCTCAAACCCTTGTTCGTCTAGAAATCGCGCCACTTCGCACCCTAATGTTCCTGCTGGCAGTTGACGCAATTTTTCCAAGTCTATTTCAAAATGTCGATCGCTCTCAATTTGAGGATTAATTGTTTGAGCCATCTTTAATATAACTCCTAATTGACCGTCAGTCATGATTGATTCTCCTGGGATAAGAATTTAAGTTCCTGAAAAATGAAATTCATGTTTGTCCAGTTCATTTTTGCGATGAATCAAGACAACTTTTTTTTACAGTTCAGCTCAGAAATCCTACATTCTGTAACAGCAATTAACTTTCAGGAGCTTTTACATTTCTTTACAAACAGCCTCAGAGGTGAAATCTGTCAGTTGTCAAAATCTGGCTAGTGTTAGTTACCGCAGCTTGACCCAGAGGGAAGTAACCGTAAACTCCACAGTATTTAGCGGTGATTGGAACTCCTTTACTTACGTATATGAATCTATTCTGCTCCTAAGTATTTGCACCTGCAATGAGTCAGAAGCTGAAGCGTGTAAACGCAGTGATGCGAGTGCTACCAAGTGAATCAAGGTGAAGAGACCAGAAGCAGGGTGAAGTAAACATTTGACAGCTTGCCCTGTAGCAATATTATTCGTAGGGTGTGTCGCCATTAAACTGAATTAAAATCGACTTTTCGAGTAGCGACCCACCTCAATAGCTCTCGGTGACAGAAATTTCCCCGGGCGATGGCTACGTCCCGGCTTGCGCCTACGCACTCGAAGCGAGCTAGTATTGATGCAAAAATGAGATGCACCCATTTAATTTGAGAGCATCTCATTTTTGTAACAAGCATTTTTGATTTTAGTGGTGTCCGCGAAGAGCGTATTATACAATACGCTCTTCGCGGACAGAACTAATGACCGATCGCGACAAAATTTAAATTTCTTCCATGTCTCCTACATCTTGAATGTCATCATTATCAACAACCTCATCATCATCAGCATCGACATCATCAGCATCGACATCCACAGGAGCGACAGAATTAGCAGAAACCACTGCCCCAGTATCAAGTTTTTCCCGTACTAGCCGCTCGATCTCATTTTTGAAATCGATATTTTTCTCCATGTGTTGAATCACTTTGTCTCGTCCTTGAGCGATGTTCTCGCCGTTGTAACTATACCAAGAACCTTTTTTCAGGATTACTCCCATCTCGTCTGCCAAGTCAGTCAGACAGCCTAAGGTAGAAATGCCTTTACCAAATACAATGTCAAATTCGGCAATGCGGAAAGGCGGAGCAACTTTATTTTTAGCAACTTTAACTTTTGTGCGGTTGCCGTATTCTTCGGTACCTTTTTTCAAGCTTTGAATGCGGCGAATGTCGAGCCGCACGCTGGCGTAAAATTTGAGGGCGTTACCGCCGGTTGTGGTTTCGGGGTTGCCGTAAGTTATGCCGATTTTCTGCCGCAATTGGTTGAGGAAAATCACGGTACAGCCGGATTTACCGATGTTGCCGGTGATTTTCCGCAGTGCTTGACTCATCAAGCGGGCTTGCAAACCCATGTGGGAGTCGCCCATGTCGCCTTCGATTTCGGCGCGGGGGACGAGGGCGGCTACGGAGTCAATGACTACGATATCGACGGCGACGGATCGCACGAGTTGATCGACAATTTCTAGGGCCATTTCGCCGGTATCCGGCTGGGAAACTAAGAGATTTTCAATATCGACGCCTAATGCTGAGGCGTAGGTGGGATCGAGGGCGTGCTCGGCATCTACGAAGGCTGCGATGCCGCCGGTTTTTTGGACTTCGGCGATCGCGTGGAGCGCTAGAGTAGTTTTACCGGAACTTTCCGGGCCGTAAATTTCAATTACTCGGCCTTTTGGCAAACCGCCGCCCAAAGCAATGTCCAGTGTCAGAGCTCCGGTGGGGATGGTTTCTACCCTCATGCGAGTGGAGTCTCCCAATCGGACGATCGCTCCTTTGCCAAAGCTGCGCTCGATTTGGGACAGTACGGAAGTTAGGGCTTTTTGCTTTTCTGTGTTTTCAGTAGTTTTTGTAGAAGCTTCTTTTTTTGCCATTTTCGGTACGCGGGTAGACCCCTTGCGGAGCTTGTTGATTAACTGTACAACACGTATGTTAGCAGTTATTTTTGGGGTCTGGAGGTTCTGGGGGGATTTGGTTTAGAATTCTTGATTTTGCGGTGGTTGGGCCCGATCGCGCCCTCACCAGAAAGAATTGGTTGAAAGCCCGCCCGCCTTCGAGAGAGAAATTAAAATCAGACTATTCATTACTCCAATCCTCGGATTTAAGGGTAGAGGTCGCTCTCCTTCGGTCAACTGTCAACTGTCAACTATCAACTGTCAACTGTTGAAGGTGGCTCTTGCTTGGAAGGTAGAAGGCTTTCGGCAGAAGGTAGAATAATGGTCGGTTGGGATCTGTACAGGTATCGATCGATCTTTTACAGGGCCCAAACGGGGGTGGAGAGAAACCGGGTTTTTCCACAGCAATACACAGGTTGCAGCAGGCGAACCCGGTAAAAAACCCGGTTTCTGAGCGTAGTGGTGCGATCGTCCCCGGAGTCGATCGGTACGCATCTGGGACGATCGCTACAATTAGGACAAGCATGGCATCTACAACACATCAAGACACATCTGTTAATCCCAAAAATCCTCAAAATTCGCGGTTGCTGATCTGGTTATTGGCGATCGGCATTTTACTAGGTATCGGATTTCGGTTCTTCGAGATCGATCGCAAACTTTACTGGCACGACGAAGCTTACACATCAATCCGCGCCGCTGGTTTCACCAGGCAAGAAATCGACGACGAACTATTTCAAAACCGCATTATTCCCGCACCAGAATTGCAGAAATATCAGCGGATAAAACCGGGAAGTACAGCAGCAGACACAATACGTTCCTTAGCACTAGAAGACCCGCAGCATCCGCCTTTGTACTTTTTGATGGCTCGTTTGTGGATGCAGCAATTTGGCAGTTCTCTTGCAGCATCCCGCAGTTTGCCAGCAATATTGAGTTTGCTGTCGCTGCCTTTGATGTACGCTTTAGCCCAGGAACTTTTCGCTTCAAATTTGGCAGCCTTAGTAGCAACAACACTTTTGGCTTTATCTCCCTTTGATATCTTGTTTGCTCAGACAGCAAGGCAGTACAGTTTGCTGACTGCAACGGTGATTGGCAGCAGTTGGCTGCTGCTGAGAGCATTGCGGTTGCGGGGGTGGCAAAATTGGGCGTATTACTCGATCGCGATCGCGATCGGTTGCTACACTCACCCTTTCTTCACGTTAACACTTGTCGGACATGGAGTTTTTATAATTGCTTGCTGGCTGTTTGTCAAAAAAAGAAAATTGCGAGGTCACTTAACTAATTCGCAATTTTTCTTAGCAGTAACAGCAGCTTTAATCTTGTATCTGCCGTGGATTTACGTGCTGGCGACCAACCTGGAACGAGCCTCAGCAACGACAGATTGGACGCGAATATCTCCTGGTTGGCTGTACCTGGCAAAATTGTGGACGCTCAGCTTTACAGCCTTATTTTTTGACTTCGACTTCGGCTTTGACAATATCTGGACTTATCTGCTAAGATTGCCATTTTTGCTGTTAATTGCGGCAGCCGTTTACAACATCTGCCGCCGCACAAATATTTCAACTTTGATGTTTATTATAACATCAATTTTCGTCCCGTTTTTGATGCTAGTTTTACCGGATATAATCCTAGGTGGCAAACGCTCCGCCGTCAGTCGGTATCTGATTTCCTGCTTTCCGGGGGTGCAGCTAGCAGTTGCTTGCTTGCTGGCCAGTAATGTGAAAACTCAGCAGCGGTTTTGGCAAGTCGTTTTAGCCGGGGTATTTACAGCAAGCATAGCATCCTGTACAGTCAGCGGTGTTTCTGATACTTGGTGGAGCAAAGACTTGAGTTATTTTAATGCTGAAGTTGCGAGAAATATTAACAAAGAGGCGATGGCTAATCGCTCGATTAAAGATACAATTGTAATTAGCGATCGCGGTAATGACTTTACTAACATGGGAGATTTGCTCTCCCTGAGTTATTTGCTCGACAAAGATGTACGGCTGATGTTGCTGAGTCAGTCGCCCGATATCGAGATGCTGAACAAATATTCGGCTCCTCTGGTGTTCCGCCCTTCGGAAAAATTGCGATCGGCACTCAAGCAAAATCAACGCCGCCTAGAGCCGATATTGCCATACGCCAAACTTTTTCGAGTGCGACGAACTTCTTAGTTCCCGATAGGGTGCGGAGTGAAAAAAACTGTTTGATTTGTCTCAAATATTTGATCTGAGGCACCTTAAGTCACTATTTGAGAATTTTGTCAATTTAAATAAAGGTACGTAGTTGCGCTTCAGCGCCATCTTGGTACGTAGTTGCGCTTCAGCGCCATCTTGGTACGTAGTTGCGCTTCAGCGCCATCTTGGTACGTAGTTGTTATATATGTAAGCGCCCAAGCGCAACAACGTAGCTAAAAATTAACCCCTATAAGAGTGCCAGTTGAGTTGTCTCAACTATTTGGGCTGACGCACCCTACATCATTAGCAATAATTATTTGAATAATTAGGAGAAAACGCCATGCAAGAGTCTAACAATTCATCTTCCGAATACTCGCAAAAATTTCGCAATCTTCAGACAGAATTACGCGAACGTTGGCGAGAGATAGAAGAATTTGACAGCGGAGATTGTGATATTATCGTCATTCCTTCTCTCAGCTTAGATCAGCAAGAAATTCTGAAAGTTGAGGGTGCTTACCACTACGAAGAGCGGCATTTATTTTCATTGATTCGCCTGCGAAATCCTCGCACGCGCTTAATTTACATCACCTCGGAGCCGCTGCACCCCATGATTATAGATTATTACCTGCAATTGCTCCCAGGTATTCCATTTTCTCACGCGCGCGATCGCCTTTTGCTGTTCTCGGCTTACGATGCATCGGCGAAATCCCTCACCCAGAAAATTTTAGAACGTCCTCGCTTGATGGAGCGAATTCGCCAAGCAGTACGCCCGACAAAATCTTATATGGTTTGTTACAACTCGACGCCCTTAGAGCGCGAGTTATCTGTTAAATTGGGAATTCCTTTGTGGGCTAGCGATCCGGATTTGCTTTATTGGGGAACAAAAAGCGGCAGCAGGCAAATTTTTCAAGAAGCTGGCGTACCTTATCCTGACGGTTCCGAGTTGGTTTGGAATGCAGAAGATTTGGCCCAAGCTGCGACTGCGTTGTGGGAAAGACAGCCGGATTTGCAGCGGATGGTAATTAAGTTAAATGAAGGTTTTTCGGGGGAAGGAAATGCAATTTTAGATTTGAAGCCGATCGCAGGTAAAGCACCTCAAGAAAGAGTTAAAGCAATTGGCGATTGCTTCCACAATTTGCGCTTTCAATCAACAGGCGAAACCTGGAAAAATTTCAGCAGCCGCATTCCCGAATTAGGGGCAATTGCGGAAGCATTTATCGAAGGAGAAGAAAAGCGATCGCCCAGCGTTCAAGGTCGAATTGTCCCCAGTGGCGAAGTTGAAATTCTGTCAACCCACGACCAGATTTTAGGCGGCCCAGACGGTCAAATTTTCTTGGGTTGCCGATTTCCGGCGGATGAATCCTATCGGTTGGCGTTGCAAGAATTGGGATGGAAAGTGGGAAAAAATTTAGCAGCAAAAGGTGCTTTGGAGCGATTTGGAGTGGATTATGTTGCTGTCAAGCAATCGGACGGGAAATGGGATATTCAAGCAATAGAAATTAACTTGCGTAAAGGAGGTACAACTCATCCTTTTATGGCTTTGAAGCTGTTAACAAACGGTCGGTACGAGCGAACTACGGGATTATTTTACAGCCAGCAGGGGCGTCCGAAATATTATGTGGCTTCGGATAATTTGAAAAAGGAGCGGTATCGGGGATTGTTGCCGAATGATTTGATGGATATTATTGCTGACAATCAACTGCATTTTGACACTGGTACTGAGACGGGGAGCGTGTTTCATTTAATGGGTTGTTTGTCGGAGTTTGGCAAATTGGGATTGACGAGTATTGGCAATTCGCCACAAGAAGCTGAGGATATGTATAACAAGGTTGTGAAAGTGCTCGATCGCGAAACTTGAGGCTAAATCTGCTCGTCAACCCACAAACCCCGGCGGTTTCCAACCGCCGAGGATTTGAAATGATTCCGATGTCACCGGAATTGATATCACCCATCAACTCACAAACCCCGGCGGTTGAAACCGCGTCTACACAACCAAAACCCGCCTCCGCGGGTTGAAGAGTCGATCCTAATATTGCTCTGAAATTCCATATTTCTTAGTCCGCGGAGGCGGACATCGTTTGTGTAGACGCGGTTTCCAACCGCCGAGGATTTGAAATGATTCTGATGTCACCGGAGGCGGACATCGTTTGTGTAGACGCGGTTTCCAACCGCCGAGGATTTGAAATGATTCTGATGTCACCGGAGGCGGACATCGTTTGTATAGACGCGGTTTCCAACCGCCGAGGATTTGAATGGTAGCTATTTTTTAGCGGGATAAATCGGTGTGGGGTCGATCGAGCCTGTGCGGTTGAGAGGCCAAAAACGGACGATCGCCCTACCGATGATATTTTGTCTGGGTACAAAGCCCCAATAATGGCTGTCACAGCTTGCGTTGCGGTTGTCCCCGAGTACCAAGTAAGAATTTTGAGATACAACTACAGGCCCGTAGGGATACTGCGGAATTTCTTCAATATATTTTTCCTGTAGCGGCTGCTTGTTGATATAAACTTTTCCATCTTTGACTTCCACAGTATCGCCCGGAAGTCCGATCACTCGCTTGATGTAGGCATCTTTGATCGGCGGCGGCTGTCCCGTGCACAAACTCGCCGGATCGGGAGGCATAAACACGATAATATCTCCTCGCTGCGGGTCTTGAAGTCGATAGCTCACCTTGTCTATAATTAATCGATCGTTAATTTGCAAGGTTGGGAGCATTGAGCCGGTGGGAATGTAGCGAGCTTCAGCAACCAGGGTGCGGATACCAAAGGCTAAGAATGCTGCTAAGCCGATCGTCTTAATTCCTTCTATCCAAGGATTTTCGGTATCTTGCGGGGGTTTTTGGTCGGCTGACTTGTCTAGACGAGTCATAAGTATTTAAGTCACTGGGCTGGATACAAATTATAAACTTATTTCGGGGTTTTTTGAGGAAATCTGCAAAATCTGCGCCCCAGACGCGAGTTTTTGTACTATCTGGTTGAGTAAAGTGCGCCGAGGTCGATCGTAAAAATTACAATTTTCCTGAAAGCTAGTTATATTTATTAGTATTTTTCTAACTCTTTTGAGGATAAAATTTGTCTGGGCTTCTACGTACATTACCTATTTAATTATAGCTTATGCAGACGACATCAAGTTTGTTAATCCGTCGCGCTCGCGTTCTTTTACCAGACGGTGAGTTTTTGGTAGGGGACGTGCAAATTAGCGATGGCAAAATTGTTCGGGTTGCTCCGGAGATTGCCATGTCCGGCGATCGCGAAATAAATGCGATCGGCTTAACTCTGTTACCCGGAGTAATTGACCCGCAGGTACACTTCCGCGAACCGGGTTTGGAACACAAGGAAGATTTGTTTACGGCTAGCTGTGCCTGCGCTAAGGGCGGCGTGACATCGTTTTTGGAAATGCCGAATACCCGCCCCCTAACCACAACCCAAGCGGCCTTAGATGACAAGCTAAGGCGCGCTGCTGACAAGTGTTTGGTCAATTACGGCTTTTTTATTGGGGCGACGCCGGAGAATTTACCGGATTTGTTGGATGCGAATCCGACTCCGGGGATTAAGGTGTTTATGGGTTCGATGCACGGACAGTTGTTGATGGATGGAGAGGAAAATTTAGAGCGAGTTTTCGCAAAGGGCGATCGATTAATTGCAGTACACGCCGAAGATCAAACTAGAATTAATCAGCGCCGTCAGGAATTTGCCGGCAGTACCGATTTAGCTGTGCACTCCCAAATTCAAGACAATCAAGCAGCCTTGTTAGCAACTCAGCTAGCCGTAAAACTTTCTAAGAAATATCAGCGACGTTTGCATATCCTGCATCTTTCAACTGGCGACGAAGCTGAGTTTTTGCGACAAGAAAAACCCAGTTGGGTAACAGCGGAAGTAACGCCGCAGCATTTGTTGTTAAATACCAGCGCCTATGAGAAGATTGGTAGTTTAGCCCAGATGAATCCGCCGTTGCGCGATACCCGCGATAACGAAATACTTTGGCAAGCCTTATTAGACGGCGTAATTGATTTTATCGCCACCGATCACGCGCCGCACACCTTAGAAGAAAAAGCTCAAGAATATCCAAATAGCCCATCGGGAATGCCCGGAGTTGAAACTTCTTTGCCTTTGATGTTGACGCAAGCAGTCGAGGGAAGGTGTACAGTTGCACAAGTTGCTAATTGGATGTCGGGGGCGGTTGCTAAGGCTTATAAGATTCCGAACAAAGGGGCGATCGCTCCGGGTTTTGACGCCGATTTAGTCTTAGTTGATTTGGACAACTACCGCCCGGTGATCGGAGCAGAAATGGCGAGCAAGTGCGGCTGGAGTTCCTTTGAGGGTTGGAATTTAACTGGATGGCCCGTGGTGACAGTTGTGGGAGGAAAAGTTGTTTTTGAGAACGGTAAATTAGATACAAATGTCAGGGGTAAAGCCTTGACATTTGACGTTGAGTAGTCAATTTATATAAACAAAGGTATGTAGTTGCGCTTCAGCGCTGAAGCGCAACTACATACCTAAAACATTACAGCAAAAGTTGTGCTAAAATTATCAGAGTATATTCCCTTACGATCGAGGCGATATTACCTATGCTCCAAGAACTAGAAACACAACTTCTTGCCTTAACTCCGACCGAGAAATCTGAAGCAATACGGCTGTTAACCCAAAGTTTAAGCAATAGCTGGCCGGGAATTACCAAGACTCCCGAAGTGTGCGGCGGCGATGCTTGTATTGCCAAAACTCGCATTCCAGTGTGGCTGCTTGTTGGTTTTCGCAATGAAGGTTCAAGCGATTCCGAACTTCTCCAATTTTATCCCCATCTAAGTGCTGCTGATTTGGTCAATGTTTGGACTTATGCTGATTCACATATAGAGGAAATTGAACAAGCAATCAGCAAAAATGAGGAAGCATAACTTATGGCATTATTATATGCAGACGAACAATTTCCTTTGCCAGTTGTGGAATTGCTGCGGGCTTTTGGTCACAATGTGCTTACAGTTCAGGAAGCAGGAAAAGCAAATCTGGGCATTCCCGATCCTGAAGTGCTAGAATTTGCTGTGAGTAACGATCGCGCTATTTTGACATTAAATCGGTTTGATTTTATCGGACTGCACAACCGAAAGCCAGACCATGCAGGTATTATTGTCTGCACTAAAAATCGGAATGTAGAAAGATTGGCAACACGCATTAATGATGCTATTGCTGGTGAAGAAACTTTGAGGGGCAAATTGATTCGAGTCAACCGCCCGCCGCAGTAAGTACGCGCTGTAGCTATCCCGAGCGTGAATCGCACTTTCTCAATTTTCCCACGCCCAATCCGATAAATCGCCAGTCCCCATCACTTCAATTTGGCGCCCGTTATCGAGATAACTCAAAGAAATTTGCAAATAATTTTCGGGTTTGTACTGCAATCTTTCGGCCCATTCGATCGCCACAATTCCCAAATCCCTTTCTAATCCGTCCCAATAACTCTCTAAGTGCAAAGCCTCCGCTTCTTCGGGTGCGAGTCGATACAAGTCTAGATGGTACAGCGGAATCCGCCCTGCAAAATACTCGTTAATCAGGGTGAAAGTAGGACTTTCCACAGATTCGGAGATTCCCAAACCTTCGGCGATACCTTGAACCAAGGTGGTTTTGCCGGCGCCTAAGTCTCCTTGTAACAAGATTACAGTGCCTGGGGGAAGCGATCGACCTAATTTTATGCCCAACTTGCGCGTAGCTTCAGCATCTGGAAGAGGAAGTATCATATCAGTCATTAGTCATTAGTCATTAGTCATTAGTCAACAGTTAGGGAGCATCTCAGTTTTTCATTTATAGTGCTGTCCCCGCTCGCGTATTGTACAATACGCGAGCGGGGACGCTCGCACTCATATAAAAAAATCCTTTTTACAAACATGAGATGCTCCCCAACAGCCAACTGTCAACTGTCAACTGTCAGCAGCTTAAATATTCTGGGCTCGCCCGTACCAACGCAGCAACATCCCCGCCAATCTCTGGGAATTGTGGCGAATTAAACCGGTATTTTTATCTTCATCCATGACGTTGGCGATCACAATTCGCCGCCCCAGTTGCGTTATGGCTTCTCTATCGAGCACAACTGGATAGGAATTCTCCTGAGAATAGCGGATCAAAGATTTTGCAGATGGGACTTTTCCTTGAACTACTACAGCATCGAACAGGGGGCGGCCGCAAGCCCGATCGATCGCCCGAATGTGATCGGCAACGCTGTATCCGTCTGTTTCTCCCGGCTGAGTCATAATATTGCACACATAAATGCGCGGAACTTCACTATTGGCGATCGCATCAGCAATTTCCTTCACCAACAAATTCGGAATCACACTCGTATAAAGACTCCCCGGCCCAATAATAATAAAATCCGCTTCCCGCAGCGCTTCGACGGCCCTGGGCAAAGCCGGAGGATTAGCCGGATTGCAGCCAATTTTGACGATTTTTCCGTTAGCTTTGGTGATGCTGGACTCCCCCTCAATTCTCCGGCCATCAGACAGTTCTGCCCACAAAGAAACGTCGCTCAGAGTAGCCGGCAGCACCTCCCCCCTCACAGCTAAAACTTTAGAACTGGCGGCGATCGCCTGTTCCAAATCTCCAGCAATATCGCTCATCGCAGTCAAAAACAAATTCCCAAAACTGTGACCAACCAAACCGTCACCAGCCTGAAAGCGATATTGAAATAACTCAGTTAATAACTTTTCCTCATCGGCCAAAGCGGCCAAACAATTGCGAATATCTCCCGGCGGCAATACTCCAATTTCCCGTCGCAGTCGCCCGGAAGACCCGCCATCATCGGCCACCGTGACGATCGCAGTAATTTTGGCACTGTAATCTTTCAATCCCCTAAGCAAATGAGAAAGGCCTGTACCCCCTCCAATGGCGACAATTTTAGGGCCGCGGTGCAAGCGGCGGTGGTTGAGGAGTCGATCGACCAATTCTTCATTGCCTTCGGGCATCAGCACTTGGGTAATCGAGTTCAAACTGCGAGTTTGGCCCCACAGAATTAACAAAATCCCGCCCGCAATCACGATCGGGCCCGACACGTAATTGGGAATAACTTCCGCAATCCAAGTCAAAAAATTTCTCAACAATTGCAACAGCAAAAAGATCGGAGTCATCCCAGTCCAAATCGCTAAACCCAAAGTGGCAAGTACCACACCGCTAGCACTGATCAGCAGCCACCGTTTCACCAACAGTCCGGGGGCCAACCACTTAAACCACTGGTGAACTCGCCCGTTCCGCAAAGAAGAAGGGTAAGGATTTCTGGATTGGACAAAAACCTGCTTAGCTTTGGCAAAGACTCGCAGGGCTTTAGGAAATGAACTAATTGACATGGTTAATTAGTCTTAATGGTATTGGAATAGCTCAAGCTGACAAATTTACAATACAAGAGAGTTTTGATTCTGGCAGTCAATTTAAGTCATTAGTCATTAATCATTAGTCATTAGTCATTAGCTAGACTGATGACTGATGACTGACAACATAATAATCGATCGCATCTTATGGCTGAGCCGCTAATCGAACTCAAGGGGGTAAGTAAGTCCTTCGGGGATAACCCGATCCTCGATCGAGTTGATCTGAGGATATATCGGGGAGAGGCCCTGGCAATTATTGGCCCTTCCGGGACGGGGAAATCTACGATTTTGCGGATAATCGCGGGTTTGTTGGCCCCGGATGCCGGCGAGGTTTTCGTTCAGGGACAACGGCGGATGGGATGGGTGGACGACGTGGCAGATCCGATCGGGATTGGGATGGTATTTCAGCAAGCTGCTTTGTTTGATTCGCTTACGGTAGAGGAGAATGTCGGTTTTTTACTGTACCAGCATTCTAAGCTGCCACGCCGCCGGATTCGGGAATTGGTCGAGGAAAAGTTAGAGATGGTGGGTTTGCGGGGAATTGGCGAACGCTATCCAGCGCAGTTGTCTGGGGGAATGCGGAAGCGGGTAAGTTTTGCCCGCGCCATCATGGCAAATCCCGATAATGCGAGGGACAATCCGGAGGTTTTGTTGTACGACGAACCGACGGCGGGCTTAGATCCCATCGCTTCGACGGTAATTGAAGATTTAATTCGGGATTTGCAGAGAGCTCAGGGAGTTTGCAGCACTTATGCGATCGTCACTCACCAAGACAGTACCATTCGCCGGACTGCCGATCGCATCGTGTTTCTCTATCAAGGCAAAGTGCAGTGGGAGGGAACTGTCAGCGACATTGCATCGACAGATAATTTGTTAATTAAACAATTTTTTAGTGGCAGCGTTACCGGCCCAATTCAAGTGATTGGATAGTCAATTGTCAGTGGGCAGTTGGCAGTGGGCAGTTGGCAGTTGGCAGTGGGCAGTTGGCAGTTGGCAGTTGGCAGTTGGCAGTTGGCAGTTGGCAGTTGTTAGTTGGCAGTGGGCAGTTGGCAGTTGGCAGTTGGCAGTTGGCAGTTGTTAGTTGACAGTGGGCAGTTGTTAGTTGTTAGTTGACAGTGGGCAGTTGTTAGTTAACAGTGGGCGGTTGTTAGGAAAGCGGTTGGCAGTGGTTAATTGTTTGTATTATTGGGAGATGGGATATGTCACAAACAAATTTTCAAAAATTAGATGTTTATAAATTATCAGAAAAATTAGCTGATGAAATTTGGAATATTGTTATAAAATGGGACGCACTAGCTAAAGATACGGTCGGCAAGCAAATTATTCGAGCTGCTGATAGTATTGGTGCTAATATTGCTGAAGGAGATGGTCGAGGCAGCTATCAGGATCATCGGAGATTTATCAAGATTGCCAGAGGTTCTTTATATGAAACAAAGCACTGGTTGAGACGGGCTTATACTAGGCAACTACTAACAACTACACAAGTAGAAACACTCAAGCCAATTATTGACGAACTGTCACCCCGGCTAAACGCCTATCTAAAATCTATAGGCAACACATCAGATAAAAATTAACAACTGCCAACTATCAACTATCAACTATCAACTGCCAACTGCCAACTGCCAACTATCAACTATCAACTATCAACTATCAACTGCCAACTGCCAACTGCCAACTGCCAATTGCCAAAGGAGGCAATATGCGATCGCGAACTGTAAGAGAAGGTTCTGTCGGATTCTTGATTTTAGTAGGAATCGGTTTATTTGGGGGCTTAGTGCTCTGGCTACAGGGCGTGCAGCTAGGCAACCGCAGCTACAAATTCGCCGTAGAATTTGCCAGCGCCCAGGGAATGCAAATAGGCACGCCCGTCAGGTATCGCGGCGTCGCCGTCGGTAAAATTACCGCCATCAAAGCCAGCGCCAACGGGGTAGACGTGACGATGGAGATAGCCCCCGGTACTTTAGTCATGCCACGCGATGTGGCGATCGAAGCAAATAAATCGGGTTTAATTGGCGAATCGTCGATCGACATTACCCCCAACTCAATTTTACCAGACTCCTTACTCACCGCCAATCCCTTTAGCGCCGACTGTCCCCCTGAAATAATCTGCAAAAATTCCCGCTTAAAAGGTCAAGCTGGAGTCAGTCTCGACGAACTAATTAGATCCACAGTCCGCCTATCTAATTTATACACCGACCCCGCGCTGTTCAACAATATTAAATCAATTGCAGAGAATACAGCCAGTACAGCTAAAGGTGCAGCTAAACTCACTCAAGATTTATCAAGTTTAACTCAAACAGCAAAAGCAGAAATCAAAACTTTGAATAAATCTGTAACTGGAGATGTTGGTAAATTAAGTGAGTCAGTAAAAACCGAATTGGCAACTTTAAATCAATCCTTAAAAGGGGAAGCCAACAGTTTGACCCAATCTTTAAAGGACGAAGTAACCAGTTTAAATCAATCTTTAAAAGGAGAAGCTAGCAGTTTGAATCAATCGCTCAAGGGGGAAATATCAGGAGTCGCCGCAGATGTTTCTAAAGTAGCAGTTACAGCGGACACTTCCACAAAAGCCGTATCGGCCGCTGCAATAAATTCTGCCAATTCAGTAACTCAAGCAGCAAATAAAATCACATTAACAGCTAACGAAGTCAATTCATTAGTAATAACCAACCGCGCCAGTTTAGTCTCAACCCTGAATAACATCAATCAAAGCAGTCAAGAATTGCGGGTAGCCGTCAGCAGTTTGAGTCCAACAATTAATCGAATCAACCAAGGACAATTGCTCAACAATTTAGAAATCCTCTCAGCCAATGCAGCCCAAGCTTCTGCTACTTTGCGAGACTTATCCAGCCAGCTAAACAATCCCGCAACTTTGCTATTATTGCAACAAACCCTAGATTCTGCACGAGCTACATTTCAGAACGTGCAGAAAATCACTTCCGACGTGGATGAACTGACGGGAGACCCGGCTTTCCGCAACAACATTCGCAGGTTATTTAACGGATTGGGAGGCTTGTTGGGCTCGACAGAACAACTGCGGCAGCAAGTTAAAGTTGCTCAAACATTAGCTCCTATTTCAGAGAAAGTAAATGCGAGTACAACGGCAGTAAATCAATCTGTTAAGCCGGGATTGCCCAGTTTTAACAAACAGCAAAAATTGCCTGTTATTCCTTCTCAAACTGCAAAATCAGCAGAACCAGTTGCTCCCGAAAATACTCCTTGAAATCTGGTATCATTGAATAACCGTCGGTAAGGTGCGTGGCGCGCCCTACAGTTAGGAAGGTACGCATTATAGAGGTTTCAGTTAGTAAGGTTGGCAGCGCGCACCCCGAGATTAAAGTTGTGCAAATCTTATTAAAAAAACTCTTTCAATCGAAACAAGGAAAAGCAATGACGCAAACATTATCAAAACCGCCCGCAACGCAAACCAAGTACAATATAACTTGGGAAAAATTGCCAGACGATTTTAAATTACCGGACGATCCAGTTGAAAACATCGACCAACCACTTTTAGCAGCCGCCCTGCGAGAAGCCTTGGAACTTGCAGGATTTATCATAGCTTCAATGCTAATAGCTTCCAACTTTGGACTGTGCGCCAAAGTCAATGACAAAACAGTAGTAAAAGCACCAGATTGGGTCTACGTTCCCTCGGTATTACCAGCAGAACTAGGAGAAGTCCGCCGCAGTTATACGCGCACTGCTGAGGGATAAGTTCCAGCAGTAGTGATGGAATTTTTATCGGATACTAAGGGCAGTGAATATTCGACAATATCAAAATATCCTTACGGCAAGTGGCGGTTTTACGAGCAAATTTTGCAAGTTCCAGTTTATGCAATCTTCGATCCTAAATCGGGAGAATTAGAAGTATACCTTTTGGTTTCAGGACAGTACACAAAGCAAGAACCAGATGCTAATAGTCGATTTTGGATAGAATCAATGGGTTTATTTCTGGGGGTTTGGTCAGGAAAAAAATCTCAGAGAACGGGTTATTGGTTGCGCTGGTGGGATGAGAATGGCAATTTGTTGCTGTGGGGTGCGGAACGGGTGGAACAGGAACAACAGCGGGCCGATGAGGAACGCCAGCGTGCCGATCGCCTAATGGCATACTTGATAAGTCAGGGTATAGATCCTGATGCCATTTGAAGGTCGATCGATTTGAGATTTTACATTAGGAATAAAGGAGCGCCATGACTGCAACAACATTAGAAGAAAAATTAGATCGGCCGTTACTATTTCCAGGGTTAAGCTGGGAACAATTCAAAACCTTAGAACCGATGCTGGATATTCCCGGAGTTCGGCTGTCATTTTTAGATGGGATACTGGAGATTCAGAGAATGCCTGGAAGAAAACACGAAATAGGGAAAGAACGAATTGGTGCTTTACTGGAAACATATTTGCTGAAAGCAGGAATCGATTTCACTCCAACGGGTTCGTTGACTTTAGAAAATGAATCGGAACGAGTGAAGTGTGAAGCAGACAAATCTTACGAATTGGGTGCTGATAGAGAACGTCCAGATTTAGCGATCGAAGTAGTCGTAACTAGCGGCGGAATTGATAAGCTAGAGGCTTACAAACGCCTGCAAATTTCTGAAGTCTGGTTTTGGGAAAACAGCCGACTGTCTCTGTATGCTCTGGGAAAGGAAGGATACGAACAGATTGCGAGTTCTCAATTGCTCCCAGAACTCGATATTGATTTACTTGTCAGGTGTGTTAATATGCCGAGTCATGTTGAGGCAGTTAAGGAATTCAAAAGGGCGATCGAACTCAATTATTAGTCAAAAATATTGAGCGTATGTGACATCATTGAAGAATTGGTAAGCTGTTGCGGCCTTAAAATTTAATTTTTTGGGGCTAGGTAGGAGCATCGCCCCACTCGTTGTTTCCAGAAACATGATTGTTAAAATTAGATGCGCGCCAGCTTAACACCAGAAAAGTTTATAATAGAGCTACAACTCACAGGAAGCACGACCATGACAGCAGTCGTTACCACCCTCAAAACTTCTGAAATCATATACCCTAGCGCTGATGGAGAACCAGTGGCAGAAACGCAGACCGTCGAGCTACTGTTTTAGCAAACCAATTTTTATACTACGCTCAAGGTTTCCCAAAAGTCCGCTTAACACCTGATGTGATGGTAATTTTTGATGTAGAACCAGGTGGCAGAGATAATTACAAAATCTGGGAAGAAGGACAAGTGCCGAAGGTGATTTTTGAAATGACATCACCAAGCACGCAGTCGGAAGATAAAGTGATTAAAAAAGATTTGTATGAAAGATTAGAAGTTCAGGAATACTGGTTATTTGACCCAAAAGGTGAATGGATTCCTGAAAAATTGCGCGGATATCGACTGGGGGTAGAGGGTTATCAAATAATTACAGATAGTCGTTGCGAAGTATTGCAACTGCGTTTAGAAATAGAAGGAAAACTGATTGGGTTTTATCGGGAAGATAATGGAGAAAAATTATTAACTCCTGATGAATTGGCTTCAGCTTTAAAAGCGGAACGGCAACGGGCTGAGGCGGAACGGCAACACGCAGAAGTGGAGAGTCAACGTGCACAATCGGAAAGTCAGCGGGCTGCTGAACTCGAATCTTTGCTAGCGCGTTATCGAGAGCAGTTTGGAAAATTGCCGTAGGGTGCATCTCACTTTTGTAAAAAGCATTTTTTTCTTATAGTGCGAGCACTTCAAGAGCTCGCGTATCGTATAATACGCGAGCGGGGACAGCACTATTAAATGCAAAACTGAGATGCTCCCTTGCCGTAGAATAAATAGTATAGGGGCGGGGCATCGCCCCTACAAAAATAGTTAGAGTCAACTAAAATTAAATATAATTAGAATAAAGGAGCAATCGACATGATTCAAGCCTTAACAAAATTAGTAACATTTGACGAATTCATTGCCTGGTATCCTGAAAATTCAGAACATCACTACGAACTGCACAATGGAGTAATTATTGAAATGCCCAAAGGAACTGGCCAACATTCAGAAATATCTGGCTTTCTCAATATAGAAGTTGGCGTTATATGTCGCAATACCCGATTGCCCTATTTCCTTCCCAAAGAATGTGTCCTTAAACCCGATCGCGACGAATCAGGATATGAGCCAGATGTCATAGTTCTCGATCGCCAGCAAGTGATAAATGAGCCACGTTGGGCAGCAGAATCGATTATCACAATGGGTTCATCAGTACGTTTGGCAGTAGAAGTAGTCAGCACCAACTGGCAGACTGATTATCTTACCAAACTGCGAGATTATGAAGAAATGGGCATTTTTGAATACTGGATTGTGGATTATTTGGGATTGGGTGGAAGACGCTACATAGGCAATCCCAAACAACCGACGCTTTCGGTATATCAATTAGTTGACGGGGAATACGAGTTGGCGCAATTCCGGGGAGACGATAGAATTGAATCCGGTGCTTTCCCCGAGTTAAACTTGACTGCTCAACAGGTGTTTGAAGCAGGAATTGTGAATGAATAAGGAGAATTGTCATAGGATAAGAGGTATTAAATAGACCAAACTAAAAAACAGAACTCCCAGAACCCCGACTTCTTAAAGAAGTCAGGGTTCTTCTAAGAAAGATCGCATTTTAGGTTATATCAATTCCGGTTACACGACCTATGATATAGAGGAGACGGCAGTGCCGTGTCCCTACAATATTTTGGGTAGGGACACGGCACTGCCTTCTCCTAATTTCGGCTAATAATCATTCCGATGCTACCGGATTTGATATTAATTAAATTAACCTACTTAATTACAGCAAAAAAGTTTATAATATGTATACAACTCACAGGAAGCACGACCATGACAGCAGTCGTTACCACCCTCAAAACTTCTGAAATCATATACCCTAGCGCTGATGGAGAACCAGTGGCAGAAAGCAAACCAATTTTTATACTACGCTCAAGGATTCCCAAAACTGCGGGTAGCACCTGATGTGATGGTGATTTTTGATGTAGAACCAGGTGGCAGAGATAATTACAAAATCTGGGAAGAAGGACAAGTGCCGAAGGTAATTTTTGAAATGACATCACCGGGCACAAAGTCGGAAGATATAATCAATAAAAAAGACTTGTATGAGGGGATAGAAGTTGAGGAATATTGGTTGTTTGACCCTAGAGGTGAATGGATTCGGGAACAATTGCGCGGGTATCGATTGGGGGAAGATGGGTATGAATTAATCAGAGACAATCGCAGCGAGGTATTGCAACTGCGGTTAGAAATAGAAGGAAAACTGATTGGGTTTTATCGCGAAGATAATGGGGAGAAATTATTGATTCCCGATGAATTGGCTTCAGCTTTAAAAGCAGAACGACAACGGGCTGAATCTGAACGACAACGGGCTGAATCTGAAAGTCAACGGGCTGAAGCTGAAAGTCAACGTGCTGAAGCCGAAAGTCAACGGGCTGAAGCTGAAAGTCAACGGGCTGAGGCCGAAAGTCAACGGGCTGAGGCTGAAAGTCAACGGGCGACTGAACTGGAATCTTTGCTAGCGAGTTATCGATCGCAGTTTGGAGAATTACCACAGGATAACAGCTAAAGAATTAGAAGTGCGATCACCCTTCACCGAGATCGCGCTTCTAAATTCTCGGTTAAATAGTGTTGACAAGTCCAAATTGTTGTGTTAAGCGAATCTCGAATTTTACAACTGATCGTTTTGCGATCGAACTTGGGCAATCTAGATATAGGTACGAGTGCGAGTGCCTGGAAAACAGCTACAGTAAAGGTTAGCAATGGAAAGTACGCAGAAAAAGTCTAGTGATAGTCAGGTTCGTAAGGGCGATCGAATTAAGCAGATTTTTGCGTTTGTATCGATGGCTGGTTTTGCTGGTTCTACGATTTTTGGTATTGTGAGTCTGTTCAGCAGCGGTTTGAGCAGCCAGCACCAACAAAAACCTGTAGCTGTTGCTGTTTCTCAGGAGTCTCTACTGGCGGCCCAGGAACGGGGATATCTAACGGTTTTGCAGCGGGAACCTCAGAATCAGACGGCTCTTGAGGGGTTGGCAAATGTGCGGTTGGAGATGAATAATGGGAAAGGGGCGATCGAGCCTTTGGAGAAGTTGGTGAAGTTGAATGGCGATCGGGCTGATTATCAGGCACTGTTGCGGCAGGCGAAGGGGAAGAAGTAAGGAAAGGGCGATCGGTAAAGCCCAAATCGAAACACAGGCAAGCTACGATGATTTTACAAAACAAAAATTATTTTTATGTTCTTTCTCCCAAGTTTAAAGAAAAGCGGTCATTTAGATCGAGTTCACATCACGATATGTATTGTTGGTTCTCGCAAAATTGAAAAGCAGGATGATTATGCCAGTCAAAACTGGGACATTTTCGCCCCTAACTTAACTATTTATGGATTTGATGCAGATCTAGAAGCTTGCGAGCAAGCTAATGCTGACCTAGCAGCTAGAAAAGTAAATTGGACTGAAAAACATATTCCCTTAGCTCTTAGCAATACAGAAGGAAAAGCCACACTTTATGTAACTAAATATCCTGGATGTAGTTCTTTATATCCCCCCAGTGAAGAGTATATCAAGCGTTTTTCCGGCAATTCAGAACTAATCGAGCTAGAGTCTACATTAGATTTATCCACTACCACTTTAGAAAAATTTTGTAAAGCTGAAGGTATCAAAGAAATAGATTTTCTCCACCTAGACGTTCAGGGAGGAGAACTTAATGTTTTACAAGGAGCTGATGGGATATTAAATAATAGTGTATTGGGATTAATGACGGAAGTTGAGTTCACCGAGATATATGCAGGTCAACCTTTATTTAGCGATGTAGATGTTTATCTTAGAAAGCAAGGCTTGACACTGTTTGACTTTGGAAGTATGTATCGCGATCGACGCCGCGACATCCCAGTTATATCACAAAGCCATCCTGGGGCTTTAATTTGGTCAGATGCTTTTTATTTTCGCGATTTGATGCGATCGGATTTGAACCCAAGCTTAAAAACACCTGAAAGACTGCTAAAGCTAGCTTGTCTGGCTGACGTAATGAAATTTCCAGATTATGCCCTAGAAATTCTTGAGTATCTGACCTTGAATCACGGTCGCGATCCCAACTATAACTTTGCAAATAATATCATTGAGAGTCTGGGTGAAATTCCCGAACTGGTAGAACAAGGGCTAGAATCGCTACCGATAGTTGCTAGACTTCGAGAATACATAAGTCTTGATGAAGGATACATTCCGAATACTGCCGAACCGATAATCCCAGACTTAGAAACTACTCTGCTTAGAAACTGGAAACCTACTTTTATTTACAAAGGAAAACATCTCCCATACAACCGCATCGGGTACAATAATACTGGCGAGCGAGCCATTGAAATTCCAATTGCTTTGAATTTTCTAGCAACTTTAGAAAAGAAAGATAATATCCTGGAAGTTGGCAATACCCTCTCTCACTATGAAAACTCATTAAGCGAATATATTGGGATTAGACCAAGGCGCATAGTCGATAAATTTGAAGTTGCTCTAGGTGTAGACAATGTAGATTTTATGGACATTCCCTCTGAGGAAAAGTACGATGTTATAGTTTCAGTTTCTACTGTCGAACACATAGGACAAGGAATTGAGCCGTCTTCACAAGCCTATGGCGAGCAGATTCAAATTCGCGACATGGAAGCGCCGCTGAAGGCGATCGCCAAAATTTATGACTTGTTAGCGGTAGGAGGTAAGGCTTTAATTACAGTACCATTTGGCAAGCTGATTGACGGCGGATGGTACATTCAGTTCGATCGACTATATTTAGAGACTTTAATAACTAAATATCAAATTCCGCGCGCAGCCATTTCTACAGTTTTTATGAGAATTTTAGACATGGAAGTGCCAAGCAACAATCCCAGGGAAATCTGGATAGAGGAACAAAAAGAAAACCTTCAAAATGTCGAATATAACTACCCTTATCCTTGTGCAAATGCTATAGCCTTAATAGAGCTTAACAAACTTTCGGAAGCCTTTTATTTAAACCTAGATATTCCTTCCACAGCCCTAACTTATCATCAACCTGTTTGTGAAAGAGCGACATTTTTTCCCGACTTAATAAAAGATAGTTTCTTGCTGCTGTTATCAAAGCTAAGAGATATTAATTTAATCTGTTTTCCAGATTGGGAGCAACCCGAAGAATCTTTGTGTTCATATCTGGAAAAAGTCATTAGCTCAATTTTGGCTCACCCAGATCTAAGTCGCATAACTTTGCTGATATATCACAGCAATATTTCTGAGGAAGATGCAAACTTCGTGTTAGCTGGTGCAACAATGAACGTTTTGATGGAAGAGCAATTAGAGGTTGATCGTGAACCAGAATTTCATTTAATGGAAAACATTAGTCAGGTTGAATGGGCCGCTTTGATACCTCGTATCTATTCGGAAATTGTCTGCGAAGACTCGAATAAGCAAGCAAGTGTAAACCTGCTATCAAAAAATATTCCTGTCTGTGACTTAGAAAACTTTAGCAAGCAGCGAATTGTTATGTTAGAAACAGAAGCTTGTGTTCTTAGATAATCACTTTTGTACTATTGCAACATTTCCAAACATCACACAGCAAATATGGTAATTGTCATTGATGGCGTATTTTTTCAGCTATACAGAACCGGAATAGCCCGTGTTTGGCGATCGTTATTAGAAGAATGGGCAGTCAGCAATTTCGCTGAATGTATTGTGGTTTTTGATCGTGCGGGTACGGCCCCAAAAATTCCTGGCATCAAATATCGTACCATCTCGCCTTATGACTACAACGCTACGGATGCTGATCGCGAAATGCTACAGCAAGTGTGCGATGAAGAAGGTGCAGATTTATTTATCTCTACTTACTATACAACGCCACTATCAACTCCTTCTGTATTCATGGCCTATGATATGATTCCAGAAGTTTTGGGTGCCAACTTTGATGAACCCATGTGGAGGGAAAAACATCGTGGAATTCGTCACGCATCTGCCTATATTTCAATTTCAGAAAATACAGCTTGTGATTTAGTCAAGTTTTTTCCTCAAATTCATTCTAATTTAGTAACTGTCGCTCATTGCGGAGTTGCGAATAATTTCTCACCTGCTAATCTAGTGGAAGTTAATTGTTTTAAAAGCAAGTACGGGATTTCCAAGCCTTACTTTATTTTAGTCGGTGCAGGAAGTGGCTATAAAAATGCAAATTTGTTCTTCCAAGCTTTTGCTAAACTTTATAGCAGACAAGGTTTTGAAATTGTCTGTACGGGTAGTGGCATATTATTAAGTCCAGAATTTAGAGATTGTACGTGGGGGAGTACAGTGCATATGCTGCAACTCAGCGATGAGGAGTTGACTCTAGCTTATTCTGGTGCGATCGCACTGGTTTATCCGTCGAAGTATGAAGGTTTTGGGATGCCGGTTTTAGAGGCGATTGCTAGTGCCTGCCCTGTGATTACTTGCCCTAATTCCTCTATTCCTGAAGTTGCAGGAGCCGCAGCTTTATATGTGAATGATGATGATATTGATGGGCTAGCAGATGCGCTTTGCGAGGTGCAGAAACCCAAAGTTCGCGACTCATTGATTCCTGCTGGGCTGGAACAAGCGAAAAATTTTTCGTGGTCAAAGATGGCCAAAATAGTTAGTTCAGCCTTGATTGAAGCTACTCTCTTCCGTTTGAATTTGAAAGAGATTAATTTAATTATTTTCCCAGATTGGTCGAAATTAGAAGAGTTTTTGGGTTTAGAGTTGCTAGAAGTGATTAGGGCGATCGCAACTCACCCAGATAAAAGCAAGATGACTTTACTGGTAGACACCACCAACATTTCTGACGAAGATGCTGATTTAGCTTTATCTAGCGTTGCCATGAATCTGCTGATGGAAAAAGATTTAGATGTTTCGGACGGACCTGAGATTGTAGCGATCGGACATTTGAACGAAATTCAGTGGCAAGCGCTCGTGCCTTACCTTCGTGCTAGAATTGTCTTGGAGAATGAGAATAAAGAAGCGATCGCGCAAATAGCCTCCCCAAAAATTCCCTTGGTTCAAATCGATAGTTTAAGTGAGTTCACAAATTTATAAGTTTGTTCGTCTAGTTTTTACAGTAAAGGTGAATTTTCGTATTTTTATTTAAGTTTCGATTAAAATTACCAAATTCATACTGCTTAAATTTATCCTTCAAAAACCAAGATGAATTTCTCAAAAATATTTCCTTCTGGTATGGCAAAAGCACAACGCATGGCAAATATTTTTTGTTTTTAAGTTTATCCAAAGTTTGATAATTATAAAATTTTTCTATCTTTTGATAAAAAGAATTTTTAGGACTAACATAGCTATCAAAATACAAATTATTTCTACTTGATACATAATTAAGATATTTTTTTATTGAAAAACTCCATTCATAGGAAAGATGAGGGTTTGAAACAATTAAGATTGGATCGTTTACTTGAGTTTTTGCTTCTATTGTTCGCAGTAAAGCAGCGGTAGATTTCCCTTCAAGTGCAAAAGTATGTGCTGCATCCCAAGCTAAACTCAAGTTAAAGCTCAACGTAATCATAATTAATAATAAAATCAACTTAGCTGCAAATTTATAATTTTTATTGAGATAATTGTAGATAGTTATTATTAAAAAAGCATAACCTAAAATTCCGGGTAATATGTATCGTTGAACAATTCCAGACTTGGCGTAAAGCAATATTTGAGGTATTGCAACTAAGAAAAGTAAAATAACCGAAAAATACAAAGCATTTAAAATCGGGGGTAGAGATTGAGAATAAGGGGGCTTAATAGTTAATCTAATTGATATCAAACTTATTAATATGATCCACCAATAACCAGCCTGACTTAAACTTTGAGTAGCGTTGATGATACTGGAAATATTAAATCCATCAACTCCAGCGTATCCAATCTCAGGATTTAGCCCAATATAAAATTTGATAAACACAAATTCTGTACAAAAAATTATACCCAAAATTGATAGCGATAAACTATTCTTCTTCAGAGATTCAAGCCATGACAAAGTTTTTATATGACGAGACATCCAAACTTTGAGCGCCGCTATAGCTGGAATCACAAGAATAAAACTTTCTTTAGACAAAGACATTATTAAAACTAAAACAACAAATAAACTTTCATATAAACTTTTATATTTATTAACTTTCTCACTCAGTGCTGCAAATACTAAAGCACCCGCTAGTAAAAATGTACCTATTGTTTCAGCAGGCCCAAGTTGCCACCAGACTGCTGATTGCGGCCCCAAAGTTATTAAAAAGGAAAATAGTAGAGCTTCTCTTATTGAAAAATTGATCAACCTTCCAAACATGAATAGGAAGAATGTAGTGAAAACTCCTAACATTCCCGTATAAAGTGACCACCAAGCGAAATTAATTCCTAGTAATCTTGTTTGAAGAATTCTATGAAAATAATAAAAGGGTCGAAACCTTCCAGTTAATAAATCATTGTGAATCCATTGACTACTTACTTCAAAAATACCGAGTTTTTCAACTGTAAGATTATAGTTAATATGAGCTATTTCATGGTCATCAGTAAAGTGATATCCAGAAAACAGTGAACCACTTGTGATAAATAGGAGAAACCAAAATATTAAGATGAACAGGAAAACAGTTAGATAATCATATTTTTTGAAAAAGCTAACATAGTTAGATATTTTCACGCTAAACCATCTCGATAGACTAAGTGTTATCACAATATTTCTGCCACATCTGCTCGTAAGCATTTTCCATTTCACGAGTAAACTGTTTGGCATTCCAGAGGGGAGATGTTTGCCTTGATTGCCGCAGTCGCCACGCTATCTGTTGTCGCAAAGCCGAATCTTTACCCAAGCGAACTCCCCACTCCACATACTCTTCATCAGTCCAAGCAATTCCTTCAGTTACACCCACATTCATCATCATCGTATAGCTGTTACGAGCAGCAAACTGCTCGCCAACTCGCGTTACCAGAGGAATACCCATCCACAGAGTTTCTAGGGTGGTTGTAGCTCCGTTATACGGGTAGGTATCAAGAACTACGTCAGCGATGCCTAAGTTAGCTCGGTGAAAGGCTTCTGAGGGGTCTTGCGACAAAAATCGCAGGCGATCGCCCTCCACACCCTCTTCTTCCGCTAGCTGAGTAAAAAAGCGTTCAATCGCTTTTCTATCAGCCCCACCCTTGATTAAAAAGTAACTGTTCGGTACTTCTGCCAGAATCTTAATTTGTAATCGCGCTGTGTCAGGATGCCGCTTGTAGCCAACCTGAGAACTAAGATATATAACGGCGTCGCTAGAAATATTCAAATGCTCGCGGCGCAGAGTCGGTACCTCCACCTCAAAACCATCCACAGCTATATAGGTTTGAGGCAAGCGCCAAATTTTTTCGCTGTAATAATCCTCGGCTGACTCCGGCAGAACATAGGGATCTGCAATAAAATAATCAATAGCGGGCAGTCCAGAAGCATCCCAACCCAACCAAGTAACTTGAATAGGTGCCGGTTTGAGCGCCATCACTTCACCAGTCAAATCCAGAGTGATGCTGTCTAAATCTATCAGAATATCAATCTCATCCTGATAAATTTGCTCAGCCATTTCTCCCGGAAAAAAACTACCTTGATGAGCTTTATGGGCCTGCTCAACATAGAATTCTTCTAACCAATCGTAGAGCGGCTTTTTTCTATAAGCCATGAAATAAGTATAAAGTTGAAAGCGATCGCGGTCGTGATACTGAAACAGCCATCTCACCAGCCAGCCCACAGAATGTCTTCCCAGGCAATGGGATAGGTAGCCAATCTTCAAAGGCTTGACAGTAGCACCAAGATTGCGACGAGCTAAGTTCCCCTGCCGAAATCGCTCTACCTCCTCCCTGGCATAGATTTCAATGTTGGTTTGGCACAGTTTAGCCACTTGGTTTTGAAGTTGTCTGTTATTTTTTGCCCGATCCTGAAAGTAGGGGAAAAAGAAAGTTGTAGTCAACAAACTTTGAACTCTGGTTTGAATCAGCGAGGTCGCCTGTCGATCGATCAGAGACTGCAATTGTGATTGGTGACGTTTCATGACAGAACAGACTTCTTCCCAATATCCAACTGCACCCATCAACCCTCGAAGAATCTTGTAATTCGCATAAACTTTCTCGGGTAATTCCTCTGATAAGGAATAGCACAATTTAGCCAGTTCTATACCTTTTTCGTACTGCCTAGCATTTTGGTAACAAGCCGCCAAATGATGTAAAAGAGTCAACCTTTGCAAAATGTCTAAATTTTCAAAATCTAAACGGCGACCTATCTCAGCAAAACTAGCAGCTAGTGTCGCCGACGACGAAGAAATTTTTATACAGGCTACGATCATAAGTTGGACAAAATCTTGAGGCTCGCGGACATGGGGAAGACAGGCTTCCGCTAATTCCAGAGCGGACGGGTGAAAAGGATCGCAATCTAAAACACTTTTCAAGACTTGCATTAATAGCTCAAACTCTACTTCTATCGGTGGTTCCGACTGGAGGAGTTCTATTACACCAAAAGAATATAGTTCATCTCCTGTGTAGATATCAAGGAGGATGGACAGCCCTATCAAATGGAACAGATTGTTAATATCGGTGGGATTAATCTCTCTTATGTGCTGGCGGATTGTCCAAGCTAGCGAATAGTCTGCCAAATTTCCCCTGCGAACAGCTTCAGCTTGCAGCACCTCAATCAGTTCCGCTGTCCACTGCTCAACTTGTTCCGGCTCTCCTTCTGCCATGCCAAGCAGCCAAGTTGTCTGAGCTTCTGCCTCTTGCCCTTGCAACAGCAACATCAACCCTAAATACCAGTAACAAGACTTAGTATCAGCTTCGTCTTCAATCGCCTGCTCGTATAAGTTTGCAGCTTGACTATAATCGCCTCTGAGCAGGCATTGATGGGCTTGTTGCTGCCAAAGGGCAGGCTCAGGAGATAGCGAACTAGCAATCATAAAGGCAAGATTCTCAAAAATTACTGGTTGAAAACTTATGCAACCCCGAATGTTATTGCGAGGGGTAGGTAGCTCAAGAAGAGATCTCGCCAAACAAAGCTTAAGATTACTGTGTTACAGCTATCGCTTCGCTGGCAATAACAAACTACGCAAGTCATACGATCCTCTAAGAAGAGTGGGTAGCGTACACATACACTACCCACTTTCCTAAAAATTTTAGGCTATGCCAGAAAAAAACATTCTCAAGCTAATGCCTTTCCTACTTCGAGACTTCTTGGCTGTCAGCCTTAGCGCAGACTGGAGGATTGGTAGCAACTCCAGCGAGTGCAGTTTGTTGGGTTGCTAGACTCTCGCACAATACTGCTAACGTAGTTGCTTCACTTGTAGCAAGAACCGTACCCAGAACCACCGATCCTGTATACGCTTTAAGTGCACCAACCCTGGCTATTCCCTGATTGGCAACTGCACTTTGACTAGAGCCTGAGACTGCGTAGTCGTAGTTAGTAGTTTGAGTTTTGATACCAATTCCTAGTTTATCAATGGTGTCTGTTACGAAGCCACCAGCTTCCGCATATTTTGCTTGCTGAGCTCGGTTCATTGAACCAGTGTACTGCTTGGCTTCAGACTGCTTAGCTTTGTTGGCTTGGTTGAGGAAGGAAGGCAAAGCAATAGCAGATAGAATACCGATGATGATGATCACGACCAGCAGTTCAATTAACGTGAAACCCTTATCCAGTTTTTTATGATTGAGGTGTTGCAGGAATCTGGCTTTAAATTCAGTCTTCATGATTAGTTTCTCCTAGAGGTGTGGATGCTTGACTTCTAACTCGTAAACTTAACTTACCCACTTTTGCCAACGTTCATATCACCCGCCGCCCATTTTTTTTCCTCTCCTCAAGCCGATCGCTCCAAAAGCACGTACAGAAAAGCTTCTAGCATACTTAAGAGTTCTTTCACTTCCTCAAAAGCCGTCTCTGGGCTCACCAGCTCCAGGGTGGCTGGGTGCAGCGGCCTGAGTTTGAGCCAGAGTTCTACTAAAGAGTTGACAGGCTGCGCTCCCTCCCACAGAGGTAGCAGGCAAGCCGCTAGCATACTCTCGATCGCGATCGGAACTTGAGTAGGCAAAGGAATGTAACTGCTAATGATAAAAGGTTTCTGGCTGGCGATGCACTTGAGCAAATCTTCCCTCACCTGAGGAGTTTTCAATTGAGGATGCAAGTGAACCCGTGCTTGCTGCCAGTCCCACTCACTCCATTCGGCAACTGGCACAAAGAACTCAGGTTTCTGGCTGGGATGACCGCACCAAAAGTCAATGAGACGATGGACGGGATGTAACAGTTCAAACATATGCAGCCGATCTTCTACAGAAATTTCTGGCAAGCTCATTTCTAAAAAGGCAGGCAAATTTTCTGAATCTTGGAACAGATCCGTCACATCCCAGTGCCGCCAGCCCACCATGCTGACAAACTCTAAATCAGCCGCTCTCAAGGCGGCAAACACTTCTGGGATAGTATACCCTTTGTCCCCCTGGAGTAAATAGTTCATGAAAATCCATTCATCAGTATTATTAGAATTCCAGTTTCTTGCTTTTAGAAGAACTTCATTCTTCAAAGCATTCATGGTTTCTCGAACTATTTCAAGCTCTAAATCCTGCGGGTTTTCATCCATCAAACCCATCATGTTACAAATTTTTTGAGCCCTAAAAAAGCTAGCTCGCTGCAAGGCGCTATGTAAATTTGTCCGAATAATTCCGTCTGGCTTTAAAACAGACTTCATTGCTTGCAACCCTACAACAATATCTGGCAAAAGGTAAAGAACTTCATCGTTATTAATCAAATCAAATTGCAAACCTAAACTAGGTAATTTTTCGATTGAGATTGCATGAAATTCTACATTTTCAAAACCGTGATATTCCAAGCGCTGACGAGCTAGTTTTACAGACTCTTCTGACAAATCAATGCCGACAATTTTAGCTCCTGGATTTGCTTCTGCCAAAATCAAGGCTTTGTATCCACTGCCACATCCAGCATCCAAAATTATTTTACCTTCAGTTTCTATTACTATTTGATTTTTTAAGTAATAAGGCGTCACCAAATTATGAATATAAAGCTGTACATAGTTATTTTTGGGTGATTCCTCTAGCGGAGTTCTGGGGTAACAAACGGTATCGAATTGCTGGCGCACTTTGTCTGATACATCTAATTTTTCATTATTAACTGGCAAATTATTTTGAACCTTAATTGAAGTGGTCATCAGATTATTTTCTAGTTCTGTGGCGAGTTCGGCAAGCTCCTCTGACAGAGGATACATATGCTGGTACTGAAGGATTTGTTTGCCTATCAATGCCAAACGCCGCTCGAAATTTGGAGTAACAGACGGGTCAAGTAGAGGAGTTTTGTAAGGCTCAACATCACACCTTTGAAATTCAAAAGCTAAGCTAATGCGCGGATGAGGTGCTCTTTCGCTGCTGCGGCCTCCCCAGTGCAATACTGCGTGATTCCAACACAAGACAGAACCCGCATTTGCGGGTAATGCACGAATGTCTTGAAAGTTGATATTTTCCTTTTTTTCACCTTTTTTGATGTTACCATAATTGGCATCAAAAGGAGCTGGCAGGATGTACATACATCCATTGAGTGGGATGGCATCGCTAAGGGGAATCCAGATGGTTACACACTTGGGCATCCCGTCTGCTAAAAGAGTGTCATTCAAGTTGTCGCGATGTGGCTGCCATCCTTTTTCACTATTGGTTGTGTTGATATACCAAGCCCAAAAAGCGGGCAACTGTTGGTACTCCTCACCGAGGATAGCTGATAATATTTGCGACAACCGAGAAAAAGTATGCCAAAACTCATCGTAAATGAAGGCGAATGGCACAGGCCAGCCGGACTCTCGCAGTTTTTCTATGCCATCTGCCATCCGCAAAATCTCTGCTTCAGACAAAAATGAATCGAGTTGAAAGTAGCCTTCTTTCTTGAGATTGAACAACAGTTTGTCCATGTGTTCTTGCTCAACTGCAAGAGCACTTCTAGATAGTGAAGTAACATCTTCACTTACCGTTAACTGGGGATTCAGGCTTTTCCAATAGTCGGGATTTTGAGCTTGCTCTAAAATAGTTTTGAGGCTAATCATCGGTTTTGGCTGTGTCTCCCCTGAGTTGACGACTTATAATTTATCAATTTTTGCGGCAATATCCTTGGCTAGCTTAAAGGCCAGCAACAAGTTCAGCTCTTGCGGACTTAGCTTAACGTAGGAAATGTCAATGATGCGAATCTACCTTTAAACTGAAGCTTACCCAAAATTATCATAAATATTATCAGCACTCCCGGCACGATCGATCGCACTTTTCCCCAAACCCCACACAAAACAAGACCACAGCCTTGCCATAATAGTTAAGGTCAAAGTTTCCCTCCCCCTCGCCAGATCGTACAACCAACCAGCACATCCATGAACACCAACATCAGCCCCATCCTCAAAGTATTCTGCTTCTCCGCCGCGTTTTCCCTGGCCATCAAGTACGCAGGGCCCAGCCTATCCATAGCCTCAACCGACTTCAACGCCCTGATCGCCGTGTTTACCCCCAGTATCATCCTAGCTGCGATTCTGGGCTGGCGGGCATGGCAACAGCAGCCGAGGTAGGAGTTGAGCAGCCGCACACAACACCAAAAGCCCCACAATACCCAAGAATACAGGACAGACGATCGCATGGATCTAACCACCTTGAATCTCAAACCCTTAAATTTGCTCATTTTCCCCGATTGGAGCCAACCAGAAGAATTGCTATATTTAGAGTTGGCCGCAATTATTAAAAGTATTGTCACTCATCGCGATCGCCACAATCTAGCTCTTTTAATAGATAGCACCGAAATTTCAGAAGACTCTGAGTTAGACGCTGATTTAATTTTGTCCGGGATTCTCATGAATCTCTGCATGGAAGAAGATTTAGAGTCAAGCGTCGAACCGGAAATTATTTTATTAGAAAACCTCAGTCAAAGCCAGTGGCAAACTCTTCTGCCACAAATTCAATATAGAATTAAGTTGGCTGCGGAAAATCAAATAGCACTAGCCTTGTCCGGCGCAGAAATTATCCCACTATTGGAACAGGATCGACTTGGCGATATAACGCTGGAATCACCAGCATCAATGGCCCTGAGTTTGGCTAACACACTCTACTCTCAAGGAAGATATGAAGAAGCTATTAAGCAGTATCAAAGATTTTCGCAATTCCAGGTAGGAGATATAGCACTATTTTTGAACTTCAGCGATTGCTGGCGAAGAATTAATCAAATCTCAGCAGCTATCGCAATTCTTGAACACGGGCTTCGCTATTACCGGACAGCCGGACAACTGCACTTTGAACTCATCAAAATTTGTCAGCAGAGCGGACAAACAAAAAAAGCTATTTCAAATGCAGAAATAGCCGCAGAGATTCTCCCTAATGAATACGTTTTCAAACTTTTTAGCCACTTAACATTACCAATTATTTACAATAGCTTACTTGAAATTCAAACTTACCGTAAGAGATTTGTCAGAGAATTAGAAAGCTTGATTCAGCAAACATCTTTGAAAACTCCACAAGAAAAAATCAATGCTTTTTTCGGCTTGCAGAGTTTCACTAATTTTTACCTAGCCTATCAAGCCCACAATGTTGTGGAATCCCAATCAAAATATGCCAATTTAGTGCATCAAATTATGGCGGCGAACTATCCCCAGTGGGTGGAACCGCGACAGATGCCTCCGCTGCCGGAAAATGGTAAAATTAGAGTCGGTTATGTTTCTAGTTACTTGCATTCTTACAGCGGCACTTTATGGTTGACCGGCTGGTTGCGCTATGCCGATACGAAAAAAATAGAAATTTACTGTTACTACACGGGTAACGAACCCGATCTAATTACAGAACAATTTCGCGAATACAGCCATGTATTCCGCCACATTCCTCACAACTTAGAAGCTGTATGCCAACAAATTATTGATGACAAATTGCACATTCTTGTCTTCCCGGAAATTGGGATGGATGCACCAACTGTCCAAATAGCAGCTTTGCGCCTCGCACCCGTGCAATGTTCGGCGTGGGGACATCCTGTAACCTCTGGTTTACCCACAGTTGACTATTTTATTTCCAGCCAATTGATGGAACCGGAAAATGCACAATTGCATTACTCAGAAACCTTAGTTAAGTTGCCTAATATTGGGGTTTCCTACCCAAAACCACTCGTGGGAGAATTAAACAACAGTCGCTTAGATTTTGACCTGCGAGAAGATGCAATAATTTACTTTTGCTGCCAAGCTCCTTTCAAATACTTACCGCAATATGATTTTATTTTAGCAGAAATTGCCCGCCACGTTCCGCAAGCTCAGTTTATTTTTCCGCGCGGTGAACTTTTGCGAAAACGGCTCAAGCGGGCTTTTGCTGCTGTTAACCTCGATAGCGAAGATTACTGTGTATTTCGAGCGATTGCAACTCGACAAGAGTATATAGCCATGAACTTTCTTGCCGATGTTTTCTTGGATACTTTCACTTGGTCGGGGGGAAATACGTCTTTGGAGGCGATCGCCTGCAATTTACCTATAGTAACTTGTCCGGGAGAATTTATGCGGGGACTGCACGCTTATAGCTTTCTCAAGATGCTGGGAGTAACAGAGACAATTGCCCAAAACGAAGAGGAATACATTGAAATTGCTGTCAAGTTGGGTCTAGATTCAGAGTGGCGGCGAGATATTTCACAACGCATGAGTGAGCGACACGCTCTTCTGTTTGATGATAAAGTTTGCGTGACAGCTTTAGAGAGTTTTTATCAAGGAGTTGTTCGAGAAAGACTTAAACAGTTGACAGTTGACAGTTGATAGTTGACAGTTGACAGCGAGGTTTTTTGGATGGGATTTATATCAAGTCCGATCGAATGATGACAATAAAATTAGTTTGTAGTGAGGACTTTAGTCCTTGACAGAATCAGGACTAAAGTCCTCACTACGAACCTTAGAGCCGAAACCCTCGAAAATCGCCCTACAAGTTCGTCTGACGCACCCTACAAGTCATATAATATACGTTAGGACGATCGCAACCAAACTCAAGGCACTCACCATGATTCAAACCATAACTGAATTAGTAACATTCGATGAATTCATTGACTGGTATCCTGAGAATTCAGGATGTCACTATGAACTACACAACGGAGAAATTGTTGAAATGCCAAAAGCAACAGGCAAGCATTCTAAAGTAGCAGGTTTTACCTCGCTGAAGGTAGGAATTGAGATTGAGCGTCTTAATTTACCCTACTTCATCCCGAAAGAAGCCGTCATCAAACCCATGCGCGAGGAATCTGGTTATGAACCAGATATTATTGTACTCAACGAACAAACCATTGGAAACGAGCCGCGATGGGAGAAATCATCAATTATTACAATGGGTTCATCAGTTCCCCTAATCGTAGAAGTAACTAGCACTAACTGGGAGGATGATTATGCCCGCAAACTAGAGGCTTACGAGTCAATGGGCATCCAAGAATATTGGATTATAGACTATCTAGGATTGGGCGGGAGACGGTTTATCGGCAATCCTAAGCAACCAACTTTTTCGGTTTACCAACTAATTGATGGGGAATACCAAGTTAAACTGTTCCGAGGGGCTGAGGTGATTGAGTCGCCAACTTTCCCAAAATTGAATCTGACAGCGCAGCAGGTGTTCGCGAAAGGGAATTGAAGAGGCTGCGTTGTAGGAGTATATTGTAAAGAGGCGATCGCATTTAAGCTATCTTGTAGAGACGCGATTCCAAAAGCGTCTAAAGCAATGTCGGCAATTCCCCGTTATAATATCTAAAAATCGCATGAAGCTAGGACAGTGGATGGGCTTATTAGCCCTCATCGCATCTTGTTACATCCTCTGGCAAATCAGGCAAGCGCTACTGCTGCTGTTTGCCGCCATCGTCTTAGCCACGGCCTTAAACAAACTAGCACGCTACTTACAAAAAAAATTCCGACTCAAAAGGTCGATCGCCGTACTGTGCTCAATTAGCTTCTTATTCCTCGTCTTCGTAGGCTTGTTCCTGATAATTGTACCGCCCTTCGCCCTGCAATTCCAACAACTTACCCAAAGAGCTCCTCAAGGAATAGCAAGATTAAATGATTGGGTAGATCAAATCGAAACTCGCTTCTCGGGACAACTAGGCCAGCGCCTGCCAAATCTTGATGTTAACGACATTATGCGGCAACTGCAACCTTTATTCAACCAACTCGTTGGCGGTGCAGGAGCATTTGTCGGCAATACATTAGGCGTTATCCTGAGTTTTTTGTTAGTCTTAGTTTTGACCTTGATGACTTTAGCAGATCCCCTATCTTACCGCAAAGCATTTACACAACTATTTCCCTCTTTTTATCGGCGGCGAATCGAGGGTATTTTAGATGAATGCGAAATAGCTCTCGGTAGATGGGTCATCGGCGCTTTAATTAGCATGAGTGTGATTGCTTTTTTGAGCTTAATTGGTTTGTCAGTTTTGCAAGTTCCCCTACCGTTAGCTCACGCTGTAGTAGCAGGATTTCTGAACTTGATTCCGAATATTGGCCCTACTATTAGCGTCATTCCGCCAATGACGATCGCACTTTTAGACTCTCCCTTAAAATCAGGTTTAGTCCTCATTCTTTACTTTCTAATTCAACAGTTTGAAAGCAACATCCTCACCCCCTACGTCATGGCACAGCAAGTATCGCTGCTGCCAGCAGTAACTTTAATAGCTCAAGTATTCTTCGCCACATTTTTTGGATTTTTAGGCTTATTGCTAGCCCTTCCCCTCACAGTTGTCGCTCAAGTTTGGATTAGGGAAGTGCTAATTAAAGACATTCTCAACCAGTGGGACGCCAATCCTAAAAGGTTGGCGGCAATTGATTCGGCTATTCATGAAGAGTACGAATCTATAGGAGTCACACAAAGCCGATCAGAAAATTTACCCGAACACAAACCAGACATTTCCGATGATCCAGAGAATGACGCAAATGACGTTCCTGGAAATCAGTAATTCAGGTTTGTACTCATCCCAGATCTGGCTTAAATAGCAGTTTATTTGGGAGCATCTCAGTTTTGCAAGAAGCATTTTTTATGGTAGTGCGAGCGTCCCCGCTCGCGTGCTTGTACAAGCACGCGAGCGGGGACAGCACTGTAAATGCAAAACTGAGATGCTCCCGTTTATTTTTCAGTCCGCGAAGGCGGACTTTGTTTTTATAGAAGCGATTTCAATCGCCGATTTTTTTAAATATCTATCTTCTATCCTAGCACTCTAAACCGCATCTTGTCCAGCGCTAAAAATCTGTTGCACAGTCAAATTTAACTCTGGAAATGTGGGCGAAATAATCCGATCGCTCCCCCGAAACTGACTAACTTGATACTCGCTATCTACCAAATGGTGAACGAAAAAAGTAGGTTGTTTTGGATTGCCAATATAGCGTCTGCCACCAAGTCCCAAATAATCCGCAATCCAGTATTCAGAAATACCCAAAGCTTCGTAATCAACCAACTTGTAGCCATAATCATCCCGCCAATTGGTACTGACAACTTCGACAATTAGCCGGACAGAACTACCCATTGTAATGATAGATTGCTTTTTCCATCTCGGTTCGCTGTTCGTCCCTTGTCTGTCCAAAACGATCGCATCCGGTTCGTAACCAGATAACTCGTTATCAGCTTTGACAACGCATTCCTTGGGAAGGAAGTAGGGCAATTGCAGCCTCTGGATTTCCATCCCTAGCTTCAGGCAAAGGAAGCCAGCTACTTCTGAATGTTCTCCGGTTGCTTTAGGCATCTCAACAATCGTTCCATTATGGAGTTCGTAACGGTTTATCGAATTTTCAGGATACCAGTCAATAAATTCATCGAAAGTGACTGGTTTTAATATCGCTTGAGTCATGGCGATCGCCCTTTATTTGATTTATGATATTATTCTTATATCCGTTATAACTCAATACGGTTCAGATAAGACAGATCCCCCCTAGCCAAGAGGGCGGGAACGGGGGCACCGCCCCTACAAGGGGGGGGACAAGAAGTTGCTCAAAATCCCCCGACTATCAGGGGGGATTTAGGGGGATATCCGGGGAATTAACAGTGTTAACTGAACCGTATTGCGTTATAACTCACATCTTGCATCATTATCAAGAACAGGCAAGATGCCTGTTCCACAAGAAAATCAACTCTTTGTGGAACAGGCATCTTGCCTGTTCAGAAAAGGCTAATTGAGAATGGTGTAACATCTCAGTTATAATACATTTCTTTTATCTCAAACTATCGCCCGATCGCCAATCTATCAAACTAAAATCCAAATAAAATAGTGTTATGAGATCGATCGACGAAATCAACGATAAAATCAGCCAAGGCAAAGCCACAGTCTGGACAATCGAAGAACTCAAAACCAGAGTCAGAGAAACCAGCATTACCGAAGCCGCCAAACAAGTCGATGTGATTACCACCGGCACCTTCGAGCCCATGGAATCCTCCGGCGCCATCATCAACCTCGGCCATACAGATCCCCCGATCAAAATCCGGCAGTGCTGGCTGGACGGCGTTTTAGCCTACTCCGGCTTCGGCGCCGTAGACCTGTACCTCGGAGCCACCCAAGTAGCCGAAGACGGCGAAGAATCGCGGGAACGGGGCGGCGGACACGTCATCGAAGACTTAATCGCCGGCAAACCCGTGCAGTTACGGGCTTTGGGGCAAGTCACAGACTGCTATCCCCGCGCCTCCTTTGAAACCACGATTACCCGGGATACAATCAACCAGTTTTATTTATTCAATCCCCGGAACGCCTATCAAAACTTTATTGTGGGAGTCAACGGGGGCGATCGCCCGCTGTTCACCTACCTCGGCCCCCTGCAACCGAACCTCGGCAACGCCGTCTATTCGAGCCTGGGAGCCATGTCACCCCTGCTAAACGACCCCCACCTCCAACTCATCGGCATCGGCACCCGTATCTTCCTAGGAGGTGCTCAGGGCTACATCACCTGGGAAGGAACCCAACACTTCCCGCTGCAAAAACGGCAGCCTAACGGGACTCCGATCGGCCCAGCCGCCACCCTGGCACTCATCGGCGACGCCAAACAGATGAACTCCAAATGGGTGCGCGGCTGCTACTTCAAAAACTACGGCCCATCCTTGATGCTGGGAGTCGGCATCCCTTTTCCTGTTTTAAACGAAACAGTCGTGGCGCACTGTGCAGTATCAGACAAAAAAATAGTAGCGCCGGTGGTAGATTTCTCTATCCCCCGGCGCGTTCGTCCCACATTTGGTTTAGTTAGCTATGCTCAATTAAAAACTGGTCGCATTCTCATCGAGGGTAAACCCGTGCGGGCCGCCCCGCTGGCGAGTATGTTTCTCTCGCGGCAAGTAGCTTTGGAATTGAAGCAGCAAATTGAAGCGGGTTTATTTACCCTCACGGCCCCAGTTGCTCCTCTATCTGTCGATCGAGTATTTCTTCCCCAAGATTTGTGGGGAGCCCAAGTCAGGATTGAATAAACAATTTGAGATTTTAGATTCTAGATTTTAGATTTTTTTGTGGAAGCACAAGGTCTTAGAAACCGGGTTTCTTGTCCCCGGCGTTGCTTGAAAGCTGAGGTTTGTTGTCAAGAAACTCAGTTTCCGATCCTTGCGAGTGCGTCCAGGATTCTAGATTTTAGATTGAAGTCTTCTGGTGAAAAACTGCACCCATGGGAAACTGATGCACTCACCGAAAATCTAAAATCTAAAATCTAAGAATCTAAAATAGTCTTATTCCTCAACAAGCTTAGGCTTCTTCACAGGCTTAGGAAGAGGTTCCTTGGGGACAGGCGGTGCTGCTGCGGACTTGATAGTAGGACGCCCTACAGGAGTACCGTCACCGCTGGGCTTAGGAGTAAAGGCACGCTTGTTTCCCCCTCCTTTGTAGCCACCACCGGGCGGCTTGCTACCGGGGGGGAATTTCCGCTTTTTAATCGGCAGGGCGCCAATATTGTTGGCCTGCTCAATCATCAGACTGTCAGCTTGCAATTTGACGTGGAAATCCCAAAAAAACCCGATCGCCTTTGTTCCTACATCCCCCTTGAGTTTCAACTTAAAAAACTTCATCTTGTCGTCATTCTTGCGAGGAGCTTGCTTGATTTTGACGATGAGATATTTTTCTTCCTCTTGCGATTGTTGATAAATCACCTCGCCTCGAATCGAAAAATAGCCATCTTCAACATCAGGTTCCGAGGGCGGCAAAGATGCAGTCGATGGTTCGCCGCCCTGCTCAATCTCCCCTGCTTCCTGATTTTCCTCATCAGAGGAAGTTTCGGGAGATTTTTTCAGGGTTTCCGGCTCCCAAACACCCATAATTTGGGCGTGCAAGTTGCCGTCTTCTTGCCTGGTGCGGGGATAGACCACCCACAGGTGTTCTTGTTCGAGATCCAGGTGATTTTTGACTAAACTCATAACTCTACCCAGCAAAACTGCGTCGATGGCAGTTCCGTCGGCAGCTATCAACATACCTCGGGTGAATTGCTCTTCAGATTGGGTGTAGCGGCCCCGCACTAAACCAACAGCTCGGTACTGTCTGGGTTCACTGGGAGGGGGAATGGGATGTTGGCGCATGACAGAGGGTATGTCATCATCATCGACCTGAGTTTCGTTAGTGGGAGGCTTGGGGGTTGGGGTAGGTACGACCGTGAGTTCAGTTGTCTTACCAGCAGATTCCGCAGGCGCTGCTGGCTCCGAGATCGCAGGAGCATCGCTGGGCTTTGGCTTTGTTTTGTCCCCATCGGGGGCAGAACTGTAGCGTGGTCGTTGCAGCGTATCCTTTGGCGCTGGGGCGTCTGTTGTCGCTGGGGCGTCCGTTGGCGCTAGGGCGTCATTTGGCGCTGGGGCGTCCGTTGTCGCTGGGGCGTCCGTTGGCGCTGGTGGTTGATTTTCGTCAACAGGTGCAGCCGACGCGGAAGACACGGGACTTTCGTCTGGTGTCTCGGGCACGGAGGCTGTAACTGCGGGCTGATTCACGGCGGGCTCGGTTGGCTGAGCCTTGCGAGCAGAAGTAGATTTGGACGATTTGGAAGACCGGTTGGGAGAGGGGTTCATAAAAACTCCTTGCAGCGGAGACACATCCCTTGAGGGAAATTAGGAATAAACTGAAGAAACTGATTTAAAAACTACTAGCACCCGACTTGAGGCTTGCGCCGGAAAGTTTGGTTTTGACCCGTCAACGCCAACTTTCTACTGCGCTACGAGCGATCCCGGATTTGCTGGCTGCTCTAATCCTTGTTGGCAAAGAGTTTGAGAGTTGCTAACCCAAGAATCGGTCGATCGCCCGAAAGCTGGCGTTGCTGGCTAATAGCGTTTAGGATATTCAGATACTTCAAGTCCGGACAATCTAGGATATATCCCGACATAGCGTGTTGAATACCTGAGCATCCAACCCGGCAATATCTCGCAATGATTTGAGGAAAATCCCCAAGGCGCCATTCCAATCTCTCTGGAGTAGCTTGCCTATTTTACTTAATCCAATTACCTAACGGGCTGATCCGCCATATTTTCGGTAATTTTGAGCTTGACCGCACTCTTATTGGACGAAAGCCACATTCCTTGGGGCTGCGGGTCTTTGTGTCCAAAATAGTTTGGCTAGCGTGGAGTTGCGGGTCTGTTACCATATTAGCTGCAAGCAAAAGACTGGTTTGTGAATTGGGACTTTGAACTTAAGAACTTTTATGGTTGCATAGATCTGGTTAAATCGCAGACGCCCCTAGGCGATGGGTTGATTCTTAGAAAATAGTAGATTTTAAGTTGGGATAGTTGAATTATGGAAAAAGCAAACAAGGGTCGCGGGTTGATTACTGTAGTGGTAGTGCTTGCGCTCATCGCTTTTGTGGGATTTTCTCTGGTTCCAATTTTGGACAGTATTCTCAAGGGCAATCAAGCGCAAAGTCGATCGACTCCAACGCCAACTCAGACAGCCGCATCTAACGATAAGCAATCGCAGTTGCTGCAAGATCAGGTGAGAGGGTATGAATTGGTTTTGCAGCGGGAACCTGACAATGTAACGGCTTTGCGGGGACTTTTGCAGGTACGGCTGGAGTTGATCGGACAAGGAGTGGGGGCGATCAAGGATGTGGTGCCGACGTTGGAAAAGTTGGCTAAACTGAATCCTGAAACTACGGAATACGGGATTTTGCTGGCTCAGGCGAAGGAACGCACGGGCGATCGCGAAGGGGCTGCTGGGGCCTATCGGTCAATTTTAGCGTCTAAGCCTGGGGAAATTAAGGCTTTGCAGGGGTTGGTGAATTTGCTGTTGGTGCAACAACGGCCCGAAGCTGCGATCGGACTGCTGCAAGATACGCTGAAGGCTGCTCCGAGTGCGAATCAGGCGAAACCGGGAAGTATTGATGTAACTTCAGTGCAGTTGATTTTGGGACAGGTTTATGCTATGCAGAAGCGCTACCCAGAGGCGATCGCGATTTACGACGAATCGGCTAAGGCGAATCCGAAAGATTTTCGTCCGACGTTAGCTCATGCGATCGTGTTGAAGGAACAGGGCAAAACAGACGAAGCAAAAACGCTGTTTGATAAAGCTACTGAGTTAGCTCCACCTAACTATAAAGATCAAATCAATCAGTTAGCTAGCGGCACTCCTTCGCCTTCTCCTGCGGCAGAAAAAGCGAGTCCCGATCCTGCTGCTTCTCCCAGTCCAGAACCGTCAAGTTCTCCCAGTCCAGAAGGTGCGCTACCGAAACCTTAAGGACATTTGTAGGGGCGGTACGAAGAGTTTCCGCCCCACGATTTTGAGTGAAAAATTTGATACTTTTAACTCAAAACTTCTTATTTTATTCCGAATTACAGATTAGAGAGTATCCGCAAAAATAACGATTATAAGGTTTGTAGTGAGGACTTCAGTCCGCATCAATTTCTGCGGACTGAAGTCCTCACTACGAACCTAGGACATGATATTATGAATTAAGTCAGACCTCGGAGGGAATTATGACCCAAAGCGTTGACCGCGTTGTTCTACCTCCTGCTTTTCCAGACCACACTCAATTACCAGAGTCGGATGGTACTTTTGTGAAGAATTTCCAGGAGCATCCACAAAGTTTAATTTTAACAGATTCGATCGGCCCGATTTTGCAGCAGCGGCATCCTGACGGACAATATGCGATCGGTCAAGACTGCGGCATTTATTGGCGAGAAACCGAGCCACCGGAAAAAGGTGCAGAAGCTCCTGATTGGTTTTACGTTCCTAATGTACCTCCTAATATTGATGGTCAAATTCGCCGTTCTTACGTGCTGTGGCGGGAACACATAGCACCGTTAATCGCGTTAGAATTTGCGAGCGGGAATGGCGATGAAGAGCGCGATCGCACTCCGTTGTCTCGCACTGATGAAGGGGTAATCACGAAACCTGGCAAGTTTTGGGCTTACGAGCGGGTGATGCGAATTCCCTATTACGGCATCTATGAAATTAACAGTGGCAGATTAGAAGTTTATCGGTTGATTGACGGGTATTATCAACTGTTAGAACTGAATCAGCGCGGTCATTTTGCGATCGCACCTTTAGGCGTAGAATTGGGACTTTGGCAAGGCAGTTATCAAAATCAAACCATGCTTTGGCTGCGTTGGTGGGATGAGGAAGGTAATTTGCTGTTGATTGGCGATGAAAGAGCTCAATTGGAGAGATTGCGAGGGGAACAACAACGGGAAAGAGCCGAACAAGAAAGATTGCGAGCCGAACAAGAAAGATTGCGAGCTGACAGTGCAGAGCAGGCACGACAAGCTGAATTTCAGGCAAGAAGGGCTGCAATTCCCCGGTTGTTGGGAATGGGTTTGAGTGCCGAACAGGTGGCGGAGGCGTTAAGTTTATCTGTCGAAGAAGTTAGGGAGGATGGTGGAGAGTGAGATAGTGGAGGGAAATTGGGGAAAAGGGCGATCGATCTTGAATTTGCTAGGAAGCGATCGCAACCAATGACAGTAGCACTAACTTTCTGACTCCGCAGGCCCAGCAACAGACTTGGCTCTCCCTAAACGATAAGCTGTGAGAGGACTATTCCGAATATCTGCTTCTATCTGGGCAATCAGTTCATCAAGTGCAAAATTAAGACTATCAAACTGCCGACAGACTTCGCGCATTTTAGCAACTGTCTGCTTTACTTTTTCGGGTTCTGGTTGCGGTTGTTGAGTCATAGTAGGTTCCAATCACTTTTAGCTTCTCGGACAGTAGCTTCTCCGGCCTCGGCTGTAGCTTCAGCTTGTTCTATCGTTTGAGTCAGTAGTTCTATGGTAGCAGTAGGAGCGATCGGCTGAAATTCCGAAATTCGCAGGAGCAGGTTAGAAAGGCGAGAATAAGAAGAAGTAGCTCGTTCTCTAATGTTTGTCAATTGTTCTAGCACAGAAGCAGTTGCCTCCGTTTCTCCAAATATTTCAAAAACAGATAGTTCAGTCGCTCCCGCTTGATTGATTAGCTGCACCAGTCGGCGCTGTAATTCTAGGATAATTGTAATAGTTCTATCGGGCAAATCAGCCATGAACTTTCTCCTCACTATCATCCAACTCCGCCATAAAATCGGCGGCAGAACAAAATTTAACATTTCCCTCAGCATACTCTTGACGAACTTCTGCCACCTCCTTGAGTAATTCATTGCGTCGCTGTTGTCGCAGACGATTTTGAAGAATATCTAGAAGCATGGCTTGATCTTCTAGTGATAAAACTTCTACAGCTTCAAGAGCTTGCTGGAATTGAGATGTCTGTGTCGTTTTACTCATATATAGCACTTCTAGGGGAGGTGAGGTATAGCTAGAACGTCTAAAAGCCTTACGCTACAAGCCCTAACCATTTAGTAAGTAGGGTGCGTCAGCCATTTGGTAATTAGGTAACAAACAAAATTTATTTAGGGCTGACACACCCTATAAATCAATACTTCCGCTCCTGCGGCTCAAACATCGTAATCGCCACCGGCATATAAGCCAAATCAATCCCCGCAGGCGAATAATAGGCCAGCGTATGCTTCAAGAACTTCTCATCATCCCGCTGCAAAAAATCTTCCCGCGAATGAGCGCCCCGACTTTCCTGACGGTTAAAAGCCGAAGTTAAAATCATTTTCCCCACAATTATCAAACTCCGCAATTCCAAAGCTTCCACAATTTCCGTATTCCAAGATTTACCCTTGTCGTCTAAGTAAACTTCTTGATATTGTTTTTCCAATTCCTCCAATTTATGCAAACCTTCCTGCATCAATTCGGCGCTGCGAAATACTCCGCAATACTCAGTCATCGTATCTTGGAACTTTTGCCTAATTTGGTTAATTCGGTATTGTCCGGGACGGTCTACAAGTGCTTGAATTTGCTCTTGCGCTTCCTGGATGTAACGCTGTTCGTCTACTGCGGGTAACTTGCGATTTTGGACAAATTGTGCTATTGTCGCGCCAGTAACTTTGCCGTAAACTACACATTCTAAGAGCGAATTGCTGCCCAAACGGTTAGCGCCGTGAACTGACACGCAAGCTGCTTCGCCGGCCGCAAAGAAACCGTCTACCAAACTGTCAGCACTGCTGCGAACTTGTCCGCCAATATTCGTTGGAATTCCCCCCATTGAATAGTGAGCCGTAGGACGCACTGGCATCGGCTGGTCTACGGCATCAATTCCTAGCAAGCGGTGCGCTTCTTCCCAAGCAAAAGGTATTTTGCTCATGATTTTTTCGCGTCCCATGTGCCGCAAATCGAGGTAGATAAAGGGGCCGCCTGCACTACCATCGAGATTAATGCCTCTACCTGCACGAATTTCTAAGGAAATCGATCGCGATGTAATGTCCCTGGGCGCTAATTCCATCCGCGACGGGGCATAATTCGCCATAAATCGATCGCCCTCCGAATTAATCAAATAAGCCCCTTCACCCCGTACAGCTTCTGAAATCAACACTCCCACCGGATACAAACCAGTCGGATGAAACTGCACAAACTCCATATCTTCCAGCGGCAATCCAGCCATCGCCGCCATCGCCAAACCGTCTCCAGTCGAGGCGTAATCGTTCGAGGTGGTGTTGTAAACTCGACCGTAACCCCCCGTAGCAAACATCACCGCCTTAGCGCGCACGACGGCAATTTCGCCGTCTATCAGGTTAAACATAACTACGCCCTTGGCTTGGCCTGCTTCCAAAATCAGGCGCGTGACATACCACTCCTGATAGATGTGAACTCCACAACGGCGCAGATTGTTGACTAATTCGTGGAGGATGGCGTGACCGGTTTTGTCGGCGGCGTAGCAGGTGCGGCGGTGGGAATGTCCGCCGAAAGCGCGCTGGGCAATTCTGCCGTCTGGGAGGCGCGAAAACAGGACTCCCATGTGCTCTAAATCGATGATGACACCGGGTGCTTCGCGGGTGAGGATTTCTACGGCGTCTTGGTCGGCTAAATAGTCTGAACCTTTTACTGTGTCGAAGGCGTGGGCTTTCCAACTGTCATCTGGATCGACATTTTGCAGGCTGGAGGCCATGCCGCCTTGGGCTGCGACGGAGTGCGATCGAATCGGGTGAGTTTTGGCAACAACAGCTACCTTTAAACTTGGGTCAGTCCGGGCAATTTCTACGGCTGCGCGGCAACCTGCTAAACCGCCGCCAACTATTATCACGTCGTGTTCTAGCATTGTTTTTTAATTATTTTGAGTGTTCTGCTCAACTTATGGTGACGCAAAAAAAAACTTCCTACCAAAAGATCGGGAAGTTTTTTAACTTTTGATTTTAATCGAAAATCAAAATCTAAAATTTCAAATTCGACTAGCCGACGCTTTCGACAGACCTTTGATGGGACTGATTTCCCGTTGCAGAAGGTTGATCTTCGGTGGCGGGGTCTACAGAAAGCACTTCTATGTTATTGAGTAGAGTTGTCACGAAAGCAAACAGCAAGAATGGCAGAGACAGCACTAAAATCAAGCCAACTGTAGCCAAGGCGTAGATTTGGCGGGCGCTGCTCCAGAGGGCGAGTGCGGACGCTAGACTCAGGAAGATGACTATCAGCCAAACAATGATTTGACCGTAAATGTCGCCAAAGGTGAGGGTACATTTAAGGCGATAGTTGTGAATGTTATCCATTGATGCCTCGGGAGATTGCTATTACGACTTGTCGAAAAATACTTTGACAGTGCGTCAATGCCCACTGTGAATTTATAATTTTAGCTGCTACAACTTGGTTTTGGCGTTCTTTTAAACATTTTTATAGAAGTTTGCAACAAGACTTTATAAAATTTTACTTCTGACTGGGAAATTTTACCAAACCAGACTTAGGCACTCCGACAAAGAAACTGGGTTTTTTACTGTTTTGGCGCCTGTAACGAGTCTTTTCGCAAAAACCTGGTTTCTGACCCCCCGTGCGTGCAGGACTACGACAGAAAGGCACAAGGGGAAAGTATACTTTTTGACCGATCGCGATTTTTGTAAAGTAATGTTAAGCTGCATGGGTATGGAATCAACCTTTTCCAGAAAGAATTGGTTGAAAGCCGGAACCCGGAGCGGGAGAAATGAAAATCAGACTATTCATTACTCCAATCCTCGGACTTAAGGGTAGAGGTCGCTCTCCTTCGGTCAACTGTCAACTGTCAACTGTCAACTGTTGAAAGCGTTTTACCTGTGTTTTAGCCCATGTCTTCCGATCGCACATTAATGATTTCGCGCTGTTTCCTGGCTGGTGTGGGAACGCAGATGTTTGTACACCACCAGCAGCGGATTCCGCAAGAAAGTCCGGTACTGGTGGTGAGCAATCACCGCAGTTTCTTAGATCCTTTGGTGCTGACAGCAGCGTTGGGTCGATCGATCCGGTTTGCTTGTCATCACTACATGGGTCAAGTTCCGGTGATTCGGGAAGTTGTCACGAGTTTTGGGGCTTTCCCCTTGGAAGCACCGGAGCACCGACAGCAACATTTTTTCGCTCAAGCGACGGCGCTGCTACAAGACAGGGAGATGGTGGGGGTGTTTCCTGAGGGTGCAGAACCGATGGTGAACTTTACTCAACCCAATACCATCGGGAAGTTTCAGCGGGGATTTGCTCATTTGGCTTTGCGGGCGCCGGTGCGGGATTTGGCGGTATTGCCGGTGGCGATTGCTTCGATGGAGGAAAAGTCGGTGCGATCGGGTTTACCGCTGAAGTTGCTGAGTTTGTTCGATCCTTCCGAACCGTTGTTCGATCGCGCTGGGTGGCATCCTGTGATAGTTTATCAACGAGTTAATATTTTAATCGGCCGCCCTTACTGGATTACAGTCGATCGACAGCAGCAGTATCGAGGCAAAAAAGCCAAAGCAGTTGTGGCTGAACTTACAGAGCACTGTCAGGGGGAAATTGCACAATTACTCGATCGAGGGTGTGTTTAAGTCAGTTGACAGTTGACAGTTGACAGTTGACAGTTGATAGTTGACAGTTGACAGTTGACAGTTGACAGTTGATAGTTGACAGTTGACAGTTGACAGTTGATAGTTGACAGTTGACAGTTGACAGTTGACAGTTGTAAAAATGAGCAATAAATTACCAATTACCAATTGCCAATTGCCAATTGCGACCCTTCGGCTTCGCGAGCAAGATTACCAATCACCAATTACCAATTACCAATTACCAATTACCAATTACTAATTACCAATTACCAATTACCAATTACCAATTACCAATTACCAATTACCAACTACCAATTACCAATTACCAACTACCAATTACCAGATTAAGTTTAATCATGCCAACTGCTAACAATAAGGTTCGTTTTCTCAGCCCGAAACCGCCCAAACCCGATCGCCCTTTATTTGTATTTCTGCCCGGTATGGACGGGGGAGGTTTGCTGCTGCGATCGCAAATTCCTAAATTAGCTCCGCATTTCGACATTCGCTGCTTAGCTATACCGGCCGACGACATGGCTAGCTGGGAGGTACTGGTTAAGGAAACAATTGCCTTAATTGAAGCAGAAAAGAAAGCCAATCAGCGGCCAGTTTATCTGTGCGGCGAGTCATTTGGGGGCTGTTTAGCGATAAAAGTTGTTTTAGAAGCTCCCCAATTGTGCGATCGACTAATTTTAGTTAATCCAGCTTCTTCATTCCGACAACAGCCTTGGGTGCAGTGGGGTTCTCACCTGACTCAGTGGCTGCCGGCGAATCTTTATCCGCTGTCGGTAATCGGTCTGTTGCCGATATTAGCATCCTTAGGAAAGATTGGGCGGGACGATCGGCGAGCTTTGCTCGAAGCGATGCAAGCGGTACCGCAAAATACGTCTGTGTGGAGATTGGCGTTAGTGCGATCGTTTAATGTGGATGAAAATCAGTTGCGTGCGATCGAACAGCCGACGTTAGTAATTGCTAGCGGAGCCGATCGGCTGCTGCCTTCTATGGCAGAAGCGAAGCTTTTAGTCAAGGTAATTCCGAATCCTGAAATGGTGATGCTGGCTAATAGCGGTCATGCTTGTTTGTTGGAAACTGATGTTGACCTTTACGCAATTATGCAAGCTCGCAATTTTTTGGCAGAATCAGAAGAATATTTATCATTAGTCAGGAGTCATTAGTGAGCAGTCAGGGAGCATCTCATTTTTGTATTTTTTTTTAGTGCGAGCGTCCCCGCTCGCGAGCTATATTAAGACTCGCGAGCTATATTAAGACTCGCGAGCTATATTAAGACTCGCGAGCTATATTAAGACTCGCGAGCTATCTTAAGACTCGCGAGCTATCTTAAAGACTCGCGAGCTATATTAAGACTCGCGAGCTATATTATTAAGACTCGCGAGCTATATTAAGACTCGCGAGCTATATTATTAAGACTCGCGAGCTATATTAAGACTCGCGAGCTATCTTAAGACTCGCGAGCTATATTAAGACTCGCGAGCTATATTAAGACTCGCGAGCTATATTAAGACTCGCGAGCTATCTTAAGACTCGCGAGCTATCTTAATAATCTTGCGCTCGTCTATCAAAAAAGGCTCTAAAGTGCTGGTTTTGGTGTTATTTTCAGCGCAGGAAAATGCTCTTTGACTTTGAATATCTTCTTGAGGAAAATACAAGTTAAATTGGCGCTGACCTTCTTGAAATTTACCAATTACTTGCCAGCAATCTCCGGCGGAACTCATGCCAGCAACGGGGAGTTTTTGCTTGGTCAAACTCACATCTAAATCCTTAACGCCCTGCTTGGTCAAAGCAGTTTGCAAGGCGGGCAAATAATCTTGTTGAATAAATTCCGCAAAGGGCTTGTCTTCAACAGCAGGTGCTTTTTCCTTTTTAGCTTTAGCTGGGGGCTTGTCACCGTCTGGCTTGGCGGCCGCTTTTTTAGCAGCGGGCGCAGGCTTGTCAGCGCTGGGGATGTCGCTGGTTTCCGGAGTGTCGGAACTCGGAGCGTTTTCAGCAGAAAGGGCCTCTGTTTCGGCTTCGCCTGCTGCTGGATTTTTCGGTTCTTCTGCCATTGGTGCTTCCTTTTAAAAAGTGATGAGTAGAGGAGTCAGGAGTCAGGAGTCAGTAGTTGTTTGTTGGTTGTTATTTGTTGTTAGTTTTAGTTGTTGTTTCTAATAACCAATAACTAATAACCAATAACTACTAACCGATGACTACTGACTAATGACTGAGGACTATGCTTATTCTAAATCTCAGCGACAGCTCGTTCAATCAAACGGTGGGCGAGAGTTTGAACGCCCGTGTGTTCGTAGTAGTTGGTAGTCATGTCCAGGAAAGCGCCCACGTAGTCCACCTTGTCGGCAGAAATTTCCACAAAACTCTGTAAGTGCCCCATAACGTTTTGGGGAGTCAAACCTCGATCGCTCACAAACGAGCCCATCCAGCCGGAAACCGAGTTAAAGCTTTCGCCGATAAATCCGAGTTGGCCTGCGGGATTACCACCAGGAATCATACCGCCGATCGACTTAAACGCCGGATTGTCTTGCAAATCGCTAGGGGAGAGCTTTTGAATCCAAGACTGAGTAGCCATGATAAAGTCTGGGCCCAGGGGAATCAAACCATCAAAACAAACCAAAGCAGCCATCCGCATCAGGGATTCACCGCCGTAGTCGCCCAAAGCCCCGGCAAAATCGCCGATGCTGTCGCCAGGAATGCCGTTAATTTGGCAAAAAGCGAGCAATTCAGTGACTAATTTTAGAGAAAGGTCGATCGTCTGAGCTTTTTCAGGCTTGGGGGTGAGATTTCCCAGCACGGACAAAAACGGCACATTTTGGGCGACTTTGTTAGCTAGGGCTGCTGTACCGAGGGCGCTAGAGGCACTGTCGATCGTTTGGTAAAGCCAGAGAGCGCGTTGGTAGCCTTCCGATTTATCGTTGTAGAGGGTGATGGCCCGATCGCCAATTTGCTGGATCATATCTTCGTCAGTTTCGCCTGTTACCGTACGAATGGTATTTTCAAAGCCAACTAAATTGTTCCACTCGCCTGGAACAACAAAGTCAAGCGCTCGCAGGGCTTTGACAGTCATGTTGTCTTTAGGCAGTTGATCGACTAATTCAAAGACTGTTTTGCTCACAAAAAACTCCTTGTTGAACAGAAATCAAAGGTATTACTTTTGGTAGATGGCAAGAACTTCACAGTCTGATTTTGGCAGACATAGTTTTGATAGCGCCAGAGCTAGAGTCGGGCGAGAAGTTCGATCTGAGACACTGCTATTTCACACTAGCAAGGCCGCTCAGGTTAAATTTTGACAGCCAAGCTTCGCGCTCGCTAGCGGTAAAAGAGGGATCGCGGGATTGAACTTTGACTTGATAGCGATTTGCCACTAAAACAGCAGTGATGTTAGCGCCCTGACTGACAGCGGGATAGCCGCTAATTTGCTTGGTGCTTTGCTGGAATTTGGCTCCGGCGCTGGGGTTGCCGGCGATGTCGTTAATCGAAAGCACCGCGACATTTTTACCGCCTTTGTTCAGTTTAGCTTCAGCAAAACCGGATTTTTCTTGAGCGAAAACGCGATCGAATCCGCCGCCAGCAGACGGGAAGTATTTATTTAACTTACCGCCTGCAACTGCCTTCTTGGGCAGGTTTTGATTACTAGCAGTGGATTTGTCAGCATTTGTCTGCTTGGCTTTAGTCGATTTTTGGGTGCTTTCCTGCTGGGCTTTGTCCCAGCGGGAGGGGGGCTGATTCTGACCGCAGGAAGTCACGAGCAGCAGTACCGAGATCAGAAATGGAGCTAAGATTCGGCGTGCGGGGGGAAATTGCATCGCTCTCTCCTCATTAGTAGGTTTCCATAACAATTGTGGCTCACGATTTACCAATTTGTCTTCCCCGAGCGAGTGATTTGTGTCCTTTGCGAAAAAATCCTCTGCCCGCAGGCAGAGGATTTTTTGCAATTGCGAGTTTTGAAGGAAGAAGAAAGAAAGATTGCTCCACAGATCAATTCTGGGGATGAGGTAAAAAAACTAAGTTTTTTGATGGCCAGCAATCTCAAAACAATTTTCGCTGATTTTCCCGAGATTTATCTAGAGGTTTCAGAGGAATTGTCCGTCAATCGTGTTGCTTCGGCCTTCCAACTTAGGTCTTGCTTTGTGGGTAAAGCTGCTATACAAATCCTAGACAAGTCTAGACATTTGCTTCTTACTTCATCGGGGGCATGGGAGCGGCTATCCCTCGGTAAGCTTTGACGCTCTAGCCAAGCGCGATAAATTAATCGCTGCGTTCAAATCCCTGTCCATCGAATGACCGCAACTTCCATAGTTGTAAGTCCTTTCTTTCAGCGGCATATCTTGAATATGTCCGCAGTTTGAACAAGTCTTACTCGAAGGAAACCAGCGGTCAGCAATGATTACTTCACAGCCAAACTTTTGAGATTTATACTCTAGTTGACGTTTGAATTCATAGAATCCACAATCAGCGATAACTCGAAGCTCGCTTGTGATTAGACAGTAACCCAGAAACATTCAAATTCTCTACTACTATCTTTGCGTGGTTTTTGCATAAGTAAGTAGTGATTTGATGGAGAGTATTTTTTCTGAGATTCGCTACCTTAGGAATGAAAATTGAATAATTTAAGCAACTTTGCTTCCCCATTTCTTTTCCAGTAAGGGCTAAGGGGGGGGATAGTCGTCTAGGTTATTAAATTTTCATTCCTTAGCATGATGCTTCGCTAGTTTTTGTTTCGCCTTAAATCTATTTCTAGAGCCTCTTGTTTTTTTCGGGATAACTCCTTTGACAGCCTACGCAACTTACTGAGATGCGTTTTGTAATGCTTTGGGTTAGGCAAAACAACACCGGTCGAAAGGGTTGCCAACTCTTTAACTCCCAAGTCAACACCCACAACATCGTGTTGCTTTATAGTTGGCTCTTCTGTTCGTAAGCAAAAGCGATAAACCAACTGTCGGCGGTACGTGAAATAGTGATTGACACGGCACGGTGGTGTGAGGCAATCCGCCCTAGGTTTTTACCCAGCCGATGGTCGGCAACTTTATGGACGTACCACCTACCGGAATTGGTTTGCCACCTGCATCTATCGTGAAAGAATCATGATGCCCCTTCTTCTTGAATTTGGGATATCCACCTTTTTTTGAGAAAAATAAGGAGAAGGAATCCCCAAGATTGTCGAAAGCATATTGAGTTATCTTCTGGCAAATTCCCGCTTCTTTAATCCATGTAAACTCAGGCTTTACATGATTGTTAAAGAATTTCTTGAGTAGGTATTTATTAGGCTTCAATCCATCTTGATCAAGGTTGCTCCAAGTAGCCAATCCCCAGTTATAAGTAAACCTCACTATTCCAGCGTGTTTGCTCATGACTGTTGTCTGACTCTTGTGCCGGCTTTAACTTTGTTTTGATGGATAAAAGCATTGCTCGACATCAACACGCTAATTTCACCGATAACCCGACAGGGTGGGTTTGGCTGGTAACTTCCCCGAAACATCCCAGCGCAAGCGAGTGTCTTTACTGACAATCCAAGGTTTTTTGGGAATCGCGCAGGGTGCTAGCTAGGTAGTAGCTCAGGCGTCGCTTTCAATGTGAATAAACAACAAACCCATTACCACAACCGGCATCAGCCAGCAAACAACCGGAATCAAAATCCAAGGCAAGAAAGAAGCAGCGTAGGAACCTGTCATATCAAAATCTCCAAACTAAAGTTAGTGTGTGGCAACAGGGATATTTGGGAGTGGAGTCTAATTGTTGACTAAACCCCGGAAAATGGCATCGATGCCGTTAAAGTTTTCGAGTAAGAAGTAGGCAGCAAAGACGCCGCTCATTCCGCCAATGAAGAAACCAGCAGTGAGCTGGCTCCAGCCTTCGCCGGTTTTCAGGGCTTCGGGAGTCATGGGATTGGCGCTCGGGTAGCTGCTATTGTCATTTTTGAAAGAGACTAAACCGTAGGCAGACATACCTGTTGTGCCGAGCAGAACTAAGACGAGGGCTGTAATTAATCCGCCGAGATTAGCTGCTTCTGGATAATCCCGCAGTGGGCCTAAGACGATTTGGGGGCCGACAAGGAAATAACCGTGTGCCAAACCGATTTCTAAACCTCGAACTAGGGGTGAGAGTCCTTTGCGGTAGGCGGGCAAATTCCCAATGAATGCTTGTGTGAAATCAGAAGCACTGATGGGAGTTGCGAGATGACCCGTGAAGGGGTCGCCGTTAAAGGGTTTAATAAGCTCTGCATCTCTGGGATCGGCCATATTCTCTTTTTCCTCGCTGTGCGTAAAAATTGAGGCGTTCAAGTCATATTTTACGCAGGGACGTGTTTCCTATTTGCATAATTGGCAGCTAGCTTTAGAAAAGTTCACTATTCTTTAGTTTTGGGAAGAATTTTTCTTTTGTCTCCTATACCAGAAAGCGAGTCGATCGGGCGACACTCCGAAAAAATAAGCAATAATTACTATTTGATTGATGGCGGTGGTTTTGAGTACCCCAAGCTGCTGCCAGCGGCGGGCGGATGTCAACACGGGCTCGGGTACGATTTGGATGCGGCCTTGTTTTTTCAGCCGGCGTACAAATTCAAAGTCTTCCATGAGGGGCAAGTCAGGAAAACCGCCGATTTGGTCAAAGATAGCTGAATAAAGAAAAATGGCTTGATCGCCGTAGGGCATTTGCAGAAAGTGCGATCGGCAGTTTACTCCTATTTCTACGAGCAGCAGACAGAGCGTGCGGGCATCAATCTTGAGTTCAAAGGCCCCGGCGACTGTTTGGGGTTTGGCTAGTGCAAGGCGTGCGCCAGAGTCGTAGCCGGGAGGCAAAAGAGTGTCTGCGTGGAGAAACAGCAGAATATCTCCAGTAGCCAAGGCCGCACCTGCATTCATTTGAGTGGCGCGGCCTTGGCTACTGGAGACAACTCGGACGCCCAAAGATGTTGCTATTTCTGCGGTACCGTCGTTGCTGCCGCCATCGGCGACGATAATCTCAACATTTTTGGCATTTTGGGCGGTGGAAATGACTGAGGCAATTGTAGCTGCTTCGTTTAAGACGGGAATGATAATGGAAATTTTGAGATTGAGATTTTCGGGCGGCATAGAGAATCGATCACCGCTGGAGAGAGAGAGGGCGGGTTTTGTACAAAGCTTATCTGTTATTTCAACAGGTAGCGACAGTTTGATGGCTGACACATGGGGCGGATAGAAACCGGGTTTCTACGAATTTTACTCTCTGGTCACGATAAATATACGAAGAAACCGGGTTTCACTCTTGTCGCAAAGTGCGATCGCGAACTTGCCTTTTGAGTTCCTCGTCTGAAACCCTTGATTTCCCGCAGGTAATTCCTGTGTCTGGCAAGCGTTGCCCTCGTTCTCGATCGCCCTGAAACCCTGATTCTAAGATTGACAATCAAAAACTGTCCCTAGTTTGATTATTTACTAATTTATTTGCTAATTTTTGGCTTTTTCTCGCGCTTGCGACTATTGTCGCAAGCGCTGTCTAACCGCTGCATTTGGTTAGACAAATACATTTACTATAGTATGACGTTGTGGTTTCACAATCAAGTATTTTTTATGATTTATAGATGACAATTTTTAATGAATCAGAGAAGTTAAATATAGTTTATTTATTTCAAAATACTAATATCTAAACGCAGCAAATCCTCCGGCAAATCTATGTCTGCAAGAGTGGGAAGATAAGCAATATTGAGGTCGAGATTTTGGGCGATCGCCTGCGTAGAAGAAAATACCTCACTGGTTCCCCACTTAATTCCGCTGAACAATTCCGGTATCGATCGGCGCAGCCCGATTAGATAATAACCGCCGTCTGTTGCCGGGCCCAAAACTAAATCGTGCTGGCTCAGTTTGTCAAAAGCTTGTGCCATGATTTCTGCTTTCAGATCGGGACAATCAGTTCCTATAATTGCAGCTTTGTCAACCCCTGAATTAAAAGATTTTTGAAACGCTGCTGTCATTTTTGCCCCCAAATCGCCGTCTATTTGATTTTGATAAATAATATCTGTTCCCAACCAGTCTTGCATCTGTTGTTGGCTACCGCTTGTGTGGTGAATTTCCACTGATAATCGGCGGGAGTTTTGAAGAGAGAGGGCGCGGGCGATCGCCTTTTGGGCCATCAATCGGTGCAGGTTGGCAGCACCTGTTTTTCCCAGCACAGGAATTAGTCGAGTTTTGGCTTTGCCCGCTTCGGGATAGCGGGTGAAAACAATCAGTTTTTCGGAAATCATAGATTATTCATAATTTTTAAAGAAATGACCTAATGCAGTCCCGGACGCAGGGGGGGCTAAAAACCCGGTTTCTGCGCCGCCTGCGTCCACAATAATTTTTCGGAGAAACCGATTTTTTCGCGTCCGCGATTACTAATTTAATCCCTGGATTCAACCCATCCTAAAACACTGTCAACTGTCAACTGTCAACTGTCAACTGTCAACCGTTAGCTCATTTCTAGCATTCGCTGGATAGGTTGCAAGGCTGCTCGTTGCAGTTCTTGAGACATAGTAATTTCTGGGGTTTGATTTTTCATAGCTAGATACAATTTTTCCAAAGTATTTAATCTCATGTGCGGGCATTCGTTGCAAGCACAGGTATTATTGTTCGGAGGAGCGGGGATGAAGTGTTTGTGCGGTGTTTGCTTTTGCATTTGGTGAATGATTCCCGGTTCAGTTGCGACAATAAAAGCTTGGCTGGCACTGGATTGAGAATATTTGAGCAAAGCGGTGGTTGAACCGATATAATTGGCGTGGCGAAGTACCGGAGGTTCGCATTCTGGATGGGCGATGATTTCGGCTTCGGGATTTTCGATTTTGAGTTGAACTATCTTTTTTTCTGAGAAGTTTTCGTGGACGATGCAGGCTCCTTGCCAGAGTTCCATGTGTCTGCCGCTTTGTTCGATGACGTAACGGCCGAGATTGCGATCGGGCCCAAAAATTATCGGCTGATTTTCGGGAATTTGGTTGACAATTTTGACGGCGTTGGAGCTGGTGCAAATTATGTCGCTCATTGCCTTGATTTGGGCGGTACAGTTAATGTAGGAAATAACTAAATGGTCTGGGCGATCGGCTTTGAAAGCTGCAAAGGCTTCGGGCGGGCAACTGTCGGCGAGGGAACACCCAGCATTTAAGTCTGGTAGCAATACTAATTTGTGGGGATTGAGGATTTTTGCGGTTTCTGCCATGAAATGAACTCCGGCAAAAACTATGACCGAAGCGTTGGTGTTGGCGGCTTTGCGGGCAAGTTCGAGGGAGTCGCCAATGAAGTCTGCGATGTCTTGAATGTCGGAGTCTTGGTAGTAGTGGGCGAGAATGACGGCGTTCAACTCTTGTTTGAGGGCGTTAATTGCTGCAAACAAGTCGTCGGGCAGTCTGGTTTGGGTCAAGTTTTGAGCAGGTGCGGTGGTAAACACAGTTAAAATATTCCGGGGAAGGTGGCGGCTGGACTTAATATTTTGAATTATAGTTGAATTCACCAAAAACGGTGGTAAGCGGGTGGTTGGGTTGAAATAATCTCAAATCTGAAATCTCAAATCTAAAATTGGCTGGGGGAGAGTGCAAAAATTGGTCGCTGTTTCTTATGCTGAAGAAGAAGGGGCTAGGGATCGATCGCGCATGACAAATCAAATGAATCAGACTAAATCTATCAAAATTGCGGTGGTGGGGGACGTTCACGATCGCTGGGAAGCGGAAGACGGCGAGGCCCTGAAGCATCTTGGCGTTGATTTGGCGCTGTTTGTGGGGGATTTTGGGAACGAGTCGGTGGAGGTGGTGCGGGCGATCGCATCTTTGGACATTCCGAAAGCAGCAGTGTTTGGGAACCACGACGCTTGGTACACGGCGACGGAGTGGGGCCGCAGTCAGTGTCCGTACGATCGCGCCGTTGAGAATCGGGTAAAACAGCAGTTAGATTTAATGGGAGAAGCCCACGTCGGTTACGGGAAACGGGATTTTCCCGAATTGGACATAACGGTGGTGGGAAGCCGCCCGTTTACTTGGGGAGGTTCGGAGTGGAAGTACAACGATTTTTATTCGGAGTGGTTTGGCGTAGAAAGTTTTGAGGAGTCGGCGAGGCTAATTGCAGGGGCGGCGGCAGATGCGGACTGCGAAAATGTGATTTTTCTTGGTCACACGGGGCCGACGGGGCTGGGAGAGGCTGCTGAAGACCCCTGCGGGCGTGATTGGAAGCCGCTGGGAGGGGATTGGGGCGACCCGGATTTTGCTGAGGCGATCGATCGAACTCGCAGCGCCGGAAAGCACGTACCGCTGGTAACTTTTGGTCATATGCACCATCAACTGCGACATACTAAGCACGAGTTGCGGAAGTCAGTGGTGAGTGCGAAGGGTACGGTGTATTTGAATGCGGCCAGCGTACCGCGAATTGTGGAGAAAGAGTGCTCGAAATTGCGGAATTTCTCGATCGTCCTGCTAGAAAAAGGAACAGTGTCGGAAATGTCTTTAGTCTGGGTAGGGGAAGACTTCGCGGTGCAAAGAGAACAAATTCTTTACCGGCAGACTGAATCTGCTACTGCTTGTAGTTAGCGGCAATTGCTGGTATGATAAAATTTGTCCGCCTGGAGAGGTGGCAGAGTGGTCGAATGCGCTCGACTTGAAATCGAGTGTGGCAGTGATGTCACCGTGGGTTCAAATCCCACCCTCTCCGTTTTTGACAACTACGAAAAGAACTGGCAAAAAATCACCCCTGCGGGGGTGATTTTGCTTACCATGTAATTTTTCTAGCCAACTTACTCGATTTAAGCGGTTTCCTCATCCGCCGGATCGCCGTAGGGATCTTCGCTGGCGGGGGTCAGATTGCCGAACATTCCAGCATCCGCGTAGGAGTCGGCAAAATTTGTTTGTTGGTGGGCTGCCCAAAGCGAAGTGAAGCAGCCGGACGGGGCGAGTCCGAAACCAAAAGCAGCACTGGTGAGGGAGAGAAGGCGGGATTTATCAGTCCGGCGGGATTTAACTGCGCCTCCGTGCTTGTCTGAAATGGTGGCAATTTTTTTGTGGAAATTCTGGAGATGTCGATCGCACTGCTGTATGAATAATTAACCGAGATAGAAAGCCACAGTGGCTTTTCAGAATTTTTATGAAAATCCAAAATATAATTACTGCTGGATTGTCGATCGCCCTTTTATTAGCTGCAACCAAATACATACCTGATTTTAACCAGCAAAACCAAGTCAAGCAATTGCTGGAGACCAAACAGTGTCCAGAATGCAATCTCAGCAATGTCAACTTGAAGGGAATGGACTTACAAGGATTTAACTTGCAGGGAGCAAACCTAGAAGGTGCTAACTTATCAGGAGCAAAACTGGCGAATGCCAACCTAAAAAATGCCAACTTGAATAAAGCCAACCTGACAGGTTCTGATTTGGGATGTAGTGGCATAAGTTTCAATCTTGATACTAATGGTCAAGCAGCAAATATGGATTTTAAAGTCAGTGCTGTACCCGAAAAGAATAACCCAGAAAATGCAGTAGTTGGTTTTAATATGAAATCAACAGACCGAGGAACCACAATGCGTTTCAATCTTCCGGGATGCGCGGATTTCGAGAATGCTACAATGCAGGAAACTAAAATGCCCGATGGCAACATTCATCCTTAATTATCTCCAGTTATCTCCTTGAACCCTCGGCGATTGAAATCGCTTCTACACATACGAAGTCCGCCTGCGCGGACTAAGAAATAATATCAATTCCGGTTGCACCGGAATGACAAGCGAGGAGACTCAAGATGCCGTTTCCCTACCCCAGATTGCCGTTTCCCTACCCCAGATTCATTGTAGGGAAACGGCATCTTGAGTCTCCTTATTTCGGTAATATTAATAATTCCGATGCTACCGGATTTGATATAAGGGGGATTTAAGCAGGATTTGATATTAGATCGAAAAAAAACCGCCGCCTGTGATTCAGGCAACGGTTTTTTTAAGCAACTAATTACCAGCTAAAATTAGTGAGCAGAACCGTTACCGTGATACTTGTCACTATCGTAGAAGCCGTTTTTTGTGCCGAAGAACAAACAGCACACGGTGAAAACTGCTGTCAAGACTGCTAAAACTAACTTAACGTCCATAATTTACTGTCTCCTGTTGAATGAGTGCAAATACTCAGATTGTAGAATCTTTTTGGCTGGCGCGGACATCTACCAGCGTAGCGCCTGATTTGCTGGGCTGTACTCTGGTGCGCCAGTTTCCTGACGGGGAGATTATTCGGGGAATGATTGTGGAAACAGAAGCTTACGCCCCGGGAGATCCCGCTTGTCACGCTTACCGACAGCAGACTCCTCGCAATCAGGCGATGTTCGGGCGTGCGGGTATCGGCTACGTTTACTTTATCTACGGGATGTATCACTGTTTTAACGTGGTGACGGATGCGGAGGGAGTGGGTAGCGCTGTGCTGATTCGAGCTTTGCAGCTAGATGCGCCTCCTGTCAAGTTTGCTGCTGCAATTCCCGAAAAAAAGCTGTTGCGCCTCGCCGCCGGGCCTGGGAAGCTGTTTGACACTCCCCTGCCTAAAGGCGAGGGGATTCTTTGTTCATAGACTCAACTTGCTCAGACAGGATTTCTCCAGCCAAAGTAGAGGTCAAATCTCCCAAAGCGTTCGGGCTTAAAACCCAAGTTCCGGTATGCCCTACCGTACTCAAGGCTAATTTCAGAATATTAATCGCTGCGTTCCAATCCCTATCCATAACAAATCCACATTCACAAACGTGGGTTCTTACGGATAGGGATTTTTTTACGATTGCACCGCAATTTGAACATTTTTGTGAAGTATAAGCAGGATTAACGGCAACCGTTACCCGACCAAATTTCACACCAAAATACTCCAACCACTTTCTGAATTGATACCAACCTGCGTCATTAATCGATTTAGCGAGACAGTGATTCTTTACTAGATTCTTTATTCTCAAATCTTCGTAAGCGACCAAATCGTTAGATTGGATTACGCAACGCGCCAGTTTCTTAGCGTGTTCTTCACGTTGCCGACTTATTTTGAGGTGTACTCGTCCTAATCGATTA
>RDXX01000013.1 GCA_004292955.1 Oscillatoriales cyanobacterium
TTGAGCGCTCCGGAATTGCTAATCTAAAGCATAAAGGACAGACAAAAAAGGTACGTAGTTGCGCTTGAGCGCTCCGGCATTGCTAATTTAAAGCATAAAGGACTCAAGGTAAAAAAATAAAACAAACCAGTCAGTGAATATATAGCCTTTTTCAAAAAGATGAGGTATAACTGACAGCTCGATAACCGCTTAGACTAAGAGGGCTGAAGCCCAACAACATACCTCATATGAGAGCTAGATCCGCTATAGCTGAATTTTCAAGTTATCCATTTTCCTAACCCTGATTAAGTAATGCTCAGCGCTATTTATAAGATTAGGAAAGAGCGCTGAAGCGCAACTACGTACCTTAGCCCAAGGGGGAAATTACCTTAAACTAACGAAAACAAAATTACCATTTCTCTGCCCGAATCCATACTGTATTTGAATCTATTTAGCAGCAACCATCAGCTACTAAATTTAATCAAGTGCCTTCATTGCTTGGACAAATTGCCGCGAGATAAAAGGCAAAATCTCTTCATTCTTGCTATTCTCTTTCCCCTCGGTAAAGACAACTAACAAATACGGCCGCAAACCAGGTATTTCAATATAAGCAGCATCATGACGAACTTGACTTGTCAACCCCGCTTTTGACCACAATTTTGTATTTTCTGGCAATCCGCCACCTAAAAAACCTGTAACTTGATTTTCGGGATCTGCTTCTAATGCTGCTGGTTCTAAACTGCGTTTCATCAAACCCATCATATCTTGCGACGCTTGTGCAGAAACAGCTACGCCACCGATGATAGTATGCAGCAAACGCGCCGCTGCATTTGTAGTCAGCATATTCCTATTTTCCATTAATTCTCCCAGAAATGCTCGCTCGCGACCGTAGGGGCCGTCGCACCAGGTTTTTTGATTGGCGTTAATGTTTTGTAATTCCGGCCAATCTAATGATTGAAAGTAACGGTTGATGAGGTTTCGCTGCTGTTTCCAAGTTTCAAAGGGGCCTGGTGATAATTCGGGGCCGCTGGTGGTGCCGGTGAGGGCGTCTACTACTAAGCTGGTGGCGTCGTTGCTGGAGTCAACAATCATATCTCGGACGGCGCGTTCTAATTCTGGCGATGTTTGAATCATGCCTTTTTGTGTCCATTCCCAGATGGCAACAAGGTAGAATAGTTTGACGATGCTGGCGGGATAAATTCGTTCGGAAGCCCTGGCGCTAAAACCTCGCGGTTGATATTTCCAAAATTCTTGTGGACTTAGGGCGCCACCTGTGTTGACTCGCACTGGCGGATCGTAGACTATCCAGGTTACTGCTGTACGATCGCCCTTCAATCCAGTAAATTCTGCCTGGACTGCATCTATAATGCTACTGCCGAGGGTTTCTAATTGTTCGTCTTTGTGGAAAAATGTCATGGTTAATGGTTGACTGCTGACGATTAACGGCGGTTGGCGGTTGGCTAATGGCAATAAATCGTTAAGTGCGAACAATTAATAGCAAATAATTAGCAATTAGCAATGGTCAATTATCAATTATCTGATGGTGTGGAGTATCGGGCGCGATCGCACATAAATATTTACGATTCCCCAAAGTGCGATCGATTGGCCACTCAAGCGGCGCAGGGGCGACATTTGCTTTTTTTTGACCCCCCCCAGCCAGGGCGGGCACGGGGGCACCGCTACAAGGGGGGGAGAGATGGCATAGATTCCCTTGTGCAGGGGGATACAACGGCTGTGATGGTGCGGCTGTGCGAAGACGATTATCCGGGATGGCTGGATCTTCGAGATCTTGAGTTGCTCGAAGTCACAGAAACAGTGTATCATCCTCTGGTGCTTTCTGAGACCCAAATTAGGGATAAATTGTCGATCGCAATTACTTTTACTCGCGAGGCGATGCACCAATCCAATTATTACCTTTGGGGCGGTACAGTCGGGCCAAATTATGATTGTTCGGGATTGATGCAAGCTGCTTTTGTGGCTGCGGGAATCTGGTTGCCGAGGGATGCTTACCAGCAAGAAGCTTTTACTACATCTATTATTAGTGTTAGCGATGTAGATCCGGGAGATTTAGTATTTTTTGGTACGCCGGAAAAAGCCACTCATGTAGGATTGTATATCGGAGAAAATCGCTACATTCACAGTTCGGGAAAAACTCAAGGTCGCGATGGTATTGGTATCGATGTTTTGTCGGATGATGGGGATGCAGTCAGTCGGGCTTATTACCAGCAATTGCGCGGATATGGTAAAGTTGTGGCAAGTTATCAACCTAGTTAGTAGTTGACAGTTGACAGTTGACAGTTGACAGTTGACAGTTGACAGTTAACCAATGACTAATGACTGCTGACTAATGACTAATGACTGCTGACTGCTGACTAATGACTAATGACAACTGATGTTATCTAACAAAACAATGGACGCTGCATTATTTTTGGAAAAATTGGCTGAACAGCAGGCTGCAACTGAGGTGGCGATCGACGTTTCGGTCGTGGTGCCAGTGTATAATGAGGTGGAAAGTTTGCCTCATCTGATTGAGGCGATCGCCTCTGCGATTCAACCATCTGGACTTAGCTATCAAATTATCTGTGTAGATGACGGTTCGTCGGACAATTCTGCTGACCTTCTCAAGCAGCTAGCCGGTAGTCGCGATGACCTTTGTGCTGTGCTTTTGCGCCGCAATTACGGGCAAACTGCTGCCATGTCCGCTGGCTTCGATCGCGCGACAGGCCGTGCTATTGTTACCCTAGACGGCGATTTGCAAAATGACCCTGCTGATATTCCGATGTTGCTGGACAAGTTAAATGAAGGCTACGATTTAGTTAGCGGTTGGCGCAAAAATAGGCAAGACAATACTATCAGCCGCCTGATTCCTTCTAAAATTGCTAACTGGTTAATTGGTCGCGTTACGGGCGTAACTTTGCACGACTACGGTTGTTCTTTGAAAGCTTATAAATCTGAGTTAGTTGCAGACTTAAATCTCTACGGGGAGTTGCACAGATTTTTGCCGGCTTTGGCGTTTATTGAAGGCGCGAGAATTGCAGAGATTCCGGTGCGACATCACGCGCGCCGTTTCGGTCAAAGCAAGTACGGGATTTGGCGGACTTTTCGAGTATTGATGGATTTGTTGACTATTTCTTTTATGAAGAAGTTCCTGACTCGACCGATGCACGTTTTTGGACTTTTGGGAATGAGTTCGATGGCATTGGGAACAGTTTTAGGGATTTATTTGACAGTCCTCAAATTGGGTTTCGGTCAAATTATTGGCAATCGTCCTTTGCTGATTTTGGCTGTGGTGTTGTTATTGACTGGCGTGCAGTTATTTTGTTTTGGTTTGTTGGCGGAAGTCATGATGCGGACTTATCACGAGTCTCAGGGAAAACCGATTTATAGAGTCCGTGAGGTGTTTGGTTCTAAATAAGACATTGATTTGTATTGAATAAAATTTAGTCCTGTAAACAGGTTTGTAGTGAGGACTTTAGTACGCAAAAATCAAAGGACTGAAGTCCTCACTACAAACCGCAATCAACAGGTTTGTAGTGAGGACTTTAGTCCGCAAAAATCAAAGGACTGAAGTCCTCACTACAAACCAATTTTATTGTAGTCGATCGCCCGGACAAGGTATTATATTTAACTCATGACTTTTTGAGCTTGTCGGAGAGATTGAATAGTTGCGATCGCGTGTTGAGACACTGCATCTATTTCAGCAGCAGTATTGAACCGACCAATCCCGAACCGAATTGAGGCGTAGGCTAATTTGTCCGATCGCCCGATCGCTGCTAAAACATGAGAAGGAGATATTTTCGCCGAAGTACAAGCAGAACCAGAAGACACCGCCGCCGCCGGTTGCAAACCCAACAGCAGTGCTTGACCGTCAACACCGCCTACACTAATATTAAGATTCCCCGGCAATCTCTTCGTCGCGTGACCGTTCATCACAACATCACCCAATCCACTCAAATTGTCCCACAAATGCTGCCGCAAATTTACAACTCGTGCTGTTTCCACCTCCATTTCCGAAATTGCTAACTCTACTGCTTTAGCAAATCCGACTATTTGCGGTGGGTAGAGAGTACCCGATCGCATTCCCCGTTCGTGGCCTCCTCCGTGCATTTGTAGGGCTAGCTGCACTCTCGGCTTGTTGCGGCGGACGTAGAGAGCACCAATGCCTTTTGGCCCGTAGATTTTGTGCGCCGTCAAAGACATCAGATCGATGTTCATTTCCTCTACGTCGAGGGGGATTTTGCCGATCGCCTGCGCCGCATCCGTGTGAAACAAAATGTCATTTCCGCGACAAATTGCTGCTATTTCGGCGATCGGCTGAATCACACCAATTTCGTTATTAGCCGTCATCACGGAAACTAAAATTGTCTCGGCCTTAATCGCTTTAATCAAATCTCCAATATCAATTAGTCCGTCGCTTTTCACAGGTAAAACCGTAATGCTAAACCCCAATTTTTCCAAATATTTACAGGGATCAAGAATGGCATTATGTTCAGTTTGTACTGTGATAATGTGCTTTCCTTTACTGAAATAGGCTTCAGCGACGCCTTTAATCGCTAAATTATTTGCTTCCGTTGCACCGCTGGTAAAAACAATTTCTTCGGGAGAGGCATTGATCGCTTCTGCTATGATTTGTCGTGACTGTTTTACCGCTGCTTCTGCTTCCCAGCCGTAGACGTGGTTGATGCTGGCTGCGTTGCCGAATTGTTCGGTAAAATACGGCAGCATCGCATCAACTACTCGTTTGTCTACAGGGGTTGTGGCGTGGTTGTCGAGGTAGATAGGACGTGCGGACATAGTTTGGTTTTGGTTAAAAAGGTGTTAGGTTTATTGTAGACGAGCCCTTTGTTCTACCACAAAACTTTATATTTAACAAATATTTGTGAAGATTTATGCGACCTGACATTCAGGGATTAGAAATTACTGTCGGTGAGCTCAAGCACCTCAGCGGCGCGGGGCCCGATCGCGTATACCGGCCTGCGACTGCGACTAAATTTGCCCGCGAAGCTTTAAAAACAGTCAGTTTAATTGTTTTGGTTCTAATTAGCTGTTGGCTGCTGGTATTGATATTTCCTAGGGCTTATTTGTTGTGGTTGGCCCTGCACTTGGGTGCGATCGCCGGTTTGATCTTGGAAGATGCCTGGAAAATTTGGTGCAGCCGGAACCAAGATTTAATCCATCTTTTTGATGATGTCGATCGCTATAATGGTATAATCAAAGCGATCGAAATTAATGACCGGATCGAAGATGCTGGCAATCCGAACGTCAAAATAGGCGATCGCGCAAAAGTTATTAAAGCCTTGCAGCTCATCAGAGAGGATTTAGTTCGAGCTTTGAAAACCGAGAGGATTCTCAGGGAAAACAAAAAATTTGTCGATACTAACTCAGAACTGTTTGCCAATAATTTAAAAACTTTGAATGCCCTGCAAATTAGCGATCGATCGAGCCAGCCGGGGCGATTGCTCAACGAAGCTTTGCAGCTAGCTGTGGGAGTTCAAGCAGAAATAAAAAAGTTACAAGATCGAAATGCTGCCAATTCAGTTGACAGTTGACAGTTGACAATTGACAGTTGACAGCGACCTCTACCTAGAAGGAAGAGGATTGGAGTAATGAATCGTCTGATTTTAATTTCTAGGCCAAAGGGTTCCGGCTTTCAACCAATTATTTCTGGTAAAAAAACGCTGCCACCGCCAATTAGTAAGGCTCTCGACACCCCGGGCGCCTCCCTTAATAAGGCGGGAAAAGAGTATTTTTAACTTAAAGTTCCCCTTAAGAATGGGGATGCGAGGGGTATATGGACTCTGCTATAAACGAGAGAGACAAAGGTTTTATACCAATTTTTTATGAGGCTGCTCCCGAATTCCGATCACCCTGGCACCCCCCTTGATAAGGGGAGTAGGGGGTGGGACAAGATTCCGATCAAAGTCCCCCTTCTTAAGGGGGATTTAGGGGGATCGAAATATGTGCAACTTCACATTAAATTGGTTTTAGACTTAAGTTGACACCCATGGTGCATAGTATTATTTGGTAGCAACGCGCACCTCACTGAAGCGAGCGAACTCAAACACATTTTTAAATTTATGATTTATGAGAATTGTTAAGAAAAATCATAATTGTAAATTTTTACCTGTTAGGTAACAGGTAAGGATATCTTGGAAAGGTGACGTTAACAACCAGGTCAGTATGTCTTCTACCAAACCAAAGATTATAGTTCTCGATGACGATCCCACAGGTTCTCAAACCGTGCACAGTTGCTTGCTGCTGACACGTTGGGACGAAGAAACCCTGCGTTTGGGACTGCGGGACAAGTCCCCGATTTTTTTTATACTGACAAATACTCGATCGCTAACTCCCGAAACAGCAGCCTCCGTTACCCGCGAAGTGTGCCAAAATCTCAAAAGGGCGATCGCGATCGAAGAAATCGAAGACTTCCTAATCGTTAGCCGTTCCGATTCTACCCTGCGCGGTCACTATCCGATCGAAACCGATGTAATCGCCGAAGAACTCGGCCCCTTCGACGCTCATTTTCTAATTCCCGCTTTTTTTGAAGGAGGCAGAATTACCCGCAACAGCGTGCACTACCTCATGGTTAACAGCGTCGAAACCCCCGTGCACGAAACCGAATTTGCTAAAGATTCAGTCTTCGGCTACCATCACAGTTACCTGCCCGACTACGTAGAAGAAAAAACCCAAGGTCGCATCCACGCTGATACAGTCGATCGCATTTTACTCGCAGACATCCGCTACGGAAGTTTAGATAGATTGATGGAGATGACAGACAACCAATGTGCAGTTGTTGACGGCGAAAGCCAAGGCGATTTAAACACATTTGCCAAACACATTCTTGATGTAGTTAGTCAAGGCAAAAAGTTTTTATTCCGCAGTGGAGCGAGTATCTTAACATCCTTAGCTGACCTCGGCCCGCAGCCAATAGCAGCCGACGAAATGGCAGAATACGTGAAAGACGGCAAACCTGGTGCAGTAATAGTTGGTTCCCACGTCAAGAAAACGACCGATCAATTGGAACGCTTGTTAGAAGAACCCAATACAGCTAGCATTGAAATAGATGTATCTCATTTAGTAGAAGATTCGCCAGAGTCTCGCGCTCAATTCCTCAATGAAATCCTCGAAAAAGTTCGCACTGCTCATGCAGATAGCAAAACGCCTGTAATTTATACCAGCCGCCAGGAACTAGAATTTGAAAATGCTGAAGTCCGGTTAAAATTTGGTGCTGCTGTTTCTGCTTTGTTGATGGATGTCGTGCGGGGACTGCCTGCTGACATCGGTTTTTTAATTAGCAAGGGCGGGATTACTTCTAATGATGTGTTGAGTACAGGTTTGTCGCTGAAAAGTATCAGGCAAATCGGTCAAATTATTCCAGGTTGTTCTGTTGTAAAAACCGAGCCAGATCATCCTCTATTTCCCGATTTACCAGTCGTTTTGTTTCCTGGAAATGTCGGTGACAGTAATGCTTTGGCTACGGCTTACAAGCGACTCAGCAAGCATTCTAGCTAGTTGAATCGCTGGCTTAACGAAGATGAATTGAGTTCTATTCAGGGAACACACATTGATATCAACCTAAGCCTAAAACAGTTGAAATATTTCGTTGTCTGCTCGTTACTAGGCTGTGCCTGGTAACACAGATCCGGAGGAAGAGCCTCCTTAATCCTGTGCCGAGGCAGAGCAAGAGTGATATCATGTCCGGTCGATTGACTGCAATAAGTAAGGTTCGTAGTGCGGACTTCAGTCCGCTCTTATGCCGCGGACTGAAGTCCGCACTACGAACCGTTTTTGTTATGGTAATCGACGGGACATAATATGAGATAGGTTCCTTTCGCTGTGCCTGGGAACCAGTTAAATAATCTCTAAAAAATCTCTGGCTGATTGTATCGTTGCTAAAACCGCTCTAATGTGCTATGGTAAAAGGTCTACTTTTAAATAAAAGCGATCGCCAGCTCGACAAATTCCCCCTCGGCAACGCCTCTGGAAAAAATCAAATTTAGAAAAAAAAATCAGGTAGCCCTCTACATATAGAGCCAACAGCGCCATAGCTACTGCTATCAGTAGCGTTTCCAGCTTGTATCGACCTAAATGTAAAAATTTTATAAAAATGTTCGCATAGTAATTTTTAGCTGAAAGGATTAGCATATAAGGGTGACAGAACATTATCATCCACTAAACTCATTAAAAGGCGGCCATTGGTTCAAGCTGATCTGTGGGGCGAGCTTTCAACACCTGCCGGCGGTTCGGAATCTCACATTGGCTTACACCTTGGCAGGTGCTGACTGCATCGATGTCGCGGCAGATCCCGCCGCCGTCGCAGCAGCGAAAGAAGCCCTACAAGTTGCCAGCGAATTACAGCTAAGAACTCAAAACCGCAGGTTTGGCGGCAAAGGGTTGCCCTTGCTGATGGTGAGTTTAAACGATGGAGAAGACCCGCATTTTCGCAAGGCCGAATTCAACCCAGCCGATTGTCCGGCGGACTGCTGGCGGCCCTGCGAAAAAATATGTCCAGCCTCCGCAATAGTTTTTCAGAGTGCTGGTAGTGGTTTTTCCGGGGTGATAGACCAGCAGTGCTATGGCTGCGGTCGCTGTCTGCCTGTTTGCCCGAGCCAATTAATTTACACTCGTTCTTACGTGTCTGCTCCCGCCGCGATCGCACCTTTAATCTTGCAATCCGGTGCGGATGCCCTAGAAATCCACACGCAAGTAGGCAGAGAGGCAGATTTTGCGAGACTTTGGTCGAGCATAGATCCCTGGGTAGATCAACTTAAAGTAATAGCAATTAGTTGCCCCGATGGAGACGGTTTGATTGATTATTTGCGGACACTCTATCAAATAATTTCCCCCCTGCCTTGTCCCCTAATTTGGCAAACCGATGGTAGGCCGATGAGTGGAGATATTGGAATAGGAACTACTAGAGCAGCGGTCAAACTCGGTCAAAAAGTTTTGGCTGCCCAGTTGCCGGGATACGTGCAACTTGCAGGCGGCACTAACGATCGCACTGTCAGCAAACTCAGAGCTTCTGGACTGATGAAGGATGGCGGGAAAAATTTGTCGGTTCCCCCTGTCCAATACATTGCAGGTGTAGCTTACGGCAGCTATGCCAGGGTTTTGCTATCGCCAATTTTAGAACAATTAGAAACAATGCAAACCGATCGAGCTTATGCCGTTGGGGTAGCACCCGCTTGCAGTGCAGGCGAAGTTCAAACACCTCGGTTGACTCAGCTCGAAGCCGTCCCAGAACTTCTCTCGGAGGCGGTGAGTTTAGCTCGTTCTCTAGTTTCCCAGATCAAAAGTCAGTTGACAGTTGACAGTTGACAGTTGACAGTTGTCAGTTGTTAGTTGTTAGTTGTTAGTTGTTAGTTGACAGTTGTCAGTTGTTAGTTGTTAGTTTTTAGTTGTTAGTTGTCAGTTGTTAGTTGTTAATCAAAAAAACTGAAAACTGATAGCTAACAACTGTAGTTTGCGATTTCGCGATCGCACTTGCGACCTCAGAAACCCGGTTTCTTACTATATTTCTCGTTCCTGTTCGCAAAACTCGTAGAAACCGGGTTTATAACCCCACGCGTAATCCACGAACTGTCAACTGTCCACTGTCAACTGTCAACTGTCCACTGTCCACTGTCAACTGTCAACTGTCAACTGTCCACTGTCCACTGTCCACTGAACCGAACACACCGAGGCGAATGCAGATTACAGACGACCTCAGCAGACTATTAGACATCGTGCCAGATGAGATCCGGCAGCCCTTAGAGCAGCACCCGCAGCGCAACAATCTCATTGAGGTTGTGATGGATTTGGGCCGTCTACCAGAAGCTCGTTTTCCATCCTTGGCCGAACCTCTTTCCCAAACACCAGTTTCCAAAGCAGACCTCAGCTATTGTATCGATCGAGTCGGCAGCTTCGGCGGCGACAATCGAGCCGGTATCGAGCAAACCCTGCACCGAATTAGCGCCCTTCGCAACCGCAGCGGCGAGATTATCGGCTTGACTTTGAGGGTGGGCCGCGCTGTGTTCGGGACGATCGGCATTATCCGCGATTTAGTGGAAACCGGTCAATCAATTTTGATGCTCGGCCGCCCCGGAGTTGGCAAAACCACGGCTTTGCGGGAAATCGCCCGCGTCCTCGCCGATGACTTGGAAAAACGGGTGGTAATCATCGACACCTCCAACGAAATTGCTGGAGATGGAGATATCCCGCATCCGGCGATCGGCAGAGCTCGCAGAATGCAAGTTTCGCGTCCCGAACTCCAGCACCAAGTCATGATCGAAGCAGTGGAAAACCATATGCCGGAAGTGATCGTGATTGACGAAATCGGCACGGAATTAGAAGCTTTGGCCGCTCGGACGATCGCGGAAAGGGGCGTGCAATTGGTCGGTACCGCCCACGGGAACCGGATCGAAAACTTGATGAAAAATCCGACTCTGGCCGACTTAATCGGGGGCATCCAAGCGGTGACGCTGGGAGATGACGAGGCCCGGCGCCGCGGTTCTCAAAAGACAGTTTTGGAACGCAAATCACCGCCAACTTTTGAAATTGCGATCGAAATGCTCGAACGCCAGCGCTGGGTAATCCACGAACGAGTCTCAGATTCGATCGACAGCCTGCTGCGGGGACGCGAACCGAACCAGCAAATCAGAAGCGTCAGCGACAGCGGAGAAGTCACGATCGAGCGCGAGTCAGCATCTCCCCCCGTCCGGTTTCCAGGGATGCCAGCTTCCGCCTCAGGCCCCGCTGCGGTATCAGCAATGCGGCCCGTCACGCCGATTTCTGGGTGGCGGAGTGCCGGGAAAATGGTGCCGATGCCCCCTCAAAACGAGAAATTCGCTGCTGCTACCGCTGCTAACAGCGCGCCGGTACTTCCTGAGACTCGGTATTTCGAGCAACTCCTCGAAGAATCCCTGTCCGTGGAACCTGTACCGCAGCAACGGGGTCGTTATTCCCAGAATGTCGGCCCTAACGGCGAAGATTTGCCCCTCCACGTTTATCCTTACGGCATAGCTCGCCACCAGCTCGAACAGGTGATTTCCACCCTGAACCTGCCGGTGCAGTTGACTAAGGATATTGAAAGTGCTGACGTGGTGTTGGCTTTGCGATCGAACGTGCGGAACCAGTCAAAATTGAGGCACTTGGCCAAAACTCGCCAAGTTCCCCTGCACACAATCAAAGCTGGGACTATTCCCCACGTAGCGAGAGCTTTGCGGCGCCTGTTGGACATGGACGACCCGGGCACCCCGGAAGTGGCAGACCTCGCCTTATTCGCCCGCAGCGGTACTTCTGACGAACTCGAAGCTCTCGAAGAAACCCGCTTGGCTGTCGAGCAAATTGTCATTCCCAAGGGACAGCCGGTGGAACTCTTACCCCGTTCTCCCAATGTCCGCAAAATGCAGCACGAACTTGTGGAACACTATCACCTGAAATCCCACAGTTTTGGGGAAGAACCCAACCGCCGCCTGCGGATTTTTCCAGCGTGAACAGCCCTATATCTAGAATCGGCATCATGTAGGGTGCGCGGGGCGCACCTTACCCCTTGAAGGCAGCAGGTAGAAGGCAAACGGCCGAATTTTTTTCATGTTGCTGTCTGTTTTCTACCTGCTGCCTTCGATCTCAAGCGGGCTCAATTAACCATGATTCTGGTAGCGTGGTACACTGCGTAGACCAGAATCTTCTGGTATATCGACCGCACGTGATATTATTTCCGTTGCTGTGATTTTTGTGTGTAAGTGCGATCGGGCTAATTCCCAATTTCCAACCCCCAATTCCCAACCCTCAATGATGACTAATGACTACTGACTAATTCCCAATTTCCAACCCCCAATTTCCAATTCCCAATGATGACTAATGACTGATGACTAATGACTACTGACTAATTCCCAACCCCCTATAATAACAGATTATAAATAAACATAAAGCGGTTATCAAAAAAATGAGGTATGCCCGATGCCCGATGCCCTATGCCCTATGCCCGATGCCCGATGCCCTATGCCCGATGCCCTATGCCCGATGCCCGATGCCCGATGCCCTATGCCCGATGCCCGATGCCCTATGCCCGATGCCCGATGCCCGATGCCCTATGCCCGATGCCCTATGCCCGATGCCCTATGCCCGATGCCCGATGCCCGATGCCCGATAGTACCTCATCTTTCTGAGAAAGGCTATATTTACCAGAGTTGACATGAATGATGCAGAAATTCAGCTATTTATTGAATTAATTGCCGCTCACACGGGTTTACAAATTCGCCCGCAAGATCGATCGGGTTTGTCTCGAAAAATTTTGACTCGAATGAAAGCTTTAAAAATAGCATTTCCCGACAAATATTATCAAATCTTAGCCGCTTCGAGTCCGGAAAGTCAAAATGAATGGCAGGAACTAACCTTGCTGCTGACAACCAACGAAAGTTATTTCATGCGGGACAAAGGACAGTTTTCGCTCCTAGAAAAAGTGATTTTGCCGGAATTAATCGCACGCAAAATAAAATTGCACGAGACATTGGGAATTAAGCCAAGACTGCGAATCTGGAGTGCTGGCTGCTCGACTGGTGAAGAACCTTATTCTTTACTTATTATTTTAAAACAACTAATTCCTGATTGGGACAAATGGAAAATTTTAATTTTAGGTACTGATATCAATCAAGCAGCAATAGAAAAAGCCCAGCGAGGAATTTATAGCCCTTGGTCTTTTCGCTTAGTTGACCGGGAACTGCAAAATCGATATTTCTCTCAGCGGAAAACCGATTGGGAAATAGACCAGAACTTGCGCCAATTTGTCAGCTTTAGATCTGTAAATTTAGTGACAGATAATTTTCCTAATATTTACACAGATCTTCATAACATGGATTTGATATTATGCCGAAATGTTTTTGTTTATTTTGAAGCTCAGTATATTTCACAGGTATTGAAAAAGTTTGCCAAAACGCTAAGACCTGGAGGATATTTAATGACTGGTCACGCTGAAATTCACAGTCACGTGATGAACGATTTTCAACCAAAGAGTTTCCCGGAGTCGGTTGTTTATCAAGCCAAGAATGTCCTAGAGGAGGAACCAGGTAAAAAAAAGTCTTTGATTGTACCAGAATCTAAAACAAAATCGGCGTTTGGGGAATCGGGAAATAAATTGGAATTGGGCGACCATAGCGGTCAGTTGCTACCGAGGAAAGGGGAAACGGTGCCAGCTAGTTTTGCTAACGGCAATTTTGGGGATGTCGGGTCGCTGTCGCTGTTAACAGCAGGTACCGGGCTGGGAAAGATGCTGCGAAGTCGCTATTTAGAGGGCGATCTGGCGAACAAGAAGATATCTAGTTTATCCCCAAAAATTGCAGCCGAAAAAGCTGATAGCAAAACGCCTCAGATGCTTATATTAGAGGCAAAAGCTTGTTTAAAAAATAAAGCTTATTTTGAGGCAATTGATAAAGCAAAACAGGCGCTCCACCTGCAATCTCAAAATTTTGAAGCTGATTATTTGCTCGCTCAAATTTATGCAAATTTAGGCCAGTATTCTCAGGCGGTAGAATACTGCAAGCGAGCTAGTAAGCTAGATACTATGTCAGTATTTCCTTATTATTTGCAAGCTCAGATTGCTGAAGAACAGGACGACTTGGAAACCGCTAAAATATATTTAAGAAAAGTTATTTATCTTTGCCCATCTTTTGTTTCAGCTTATCTCGAATTCGGGAATATATACCATAAAGAAGGTAAGCTAAATATAGCTATTAAAATGTACAAGTCATCTTGCGATATTCTCAAACAACTGCCGCCCAATACTCCGATCGAGCAACAGGGAAAAATGACAGCGAGTCAAGTATTGATTGATGTTCAAAAAAAATTGGTAAAATTGTACAGCCAAAAAAACTGACGCACTGGGAAAATCTAAAAACCTGGTTTTTTGTGGGTGTGTCGCTGCCAAACCGAATGGGTGCATCTCAATTTTGAAGCCTGAAGAAGCATGACCGCATATAAGTTATTAGTTATAATCCTATATTGACTACGGTCATGCTTCGCCCCTACAAACATATTTGACAAACCCAGATGCACCCAACCGAATCCGATCGCATAAACCATGTGTTTTTTGCAAGTCTTACTAGATAAATTGTCAGAATTAATATGGAAACTAAGCCGTATCTTATATTTGAACATAACGGTTTGCTGTGCGGCGTAGAAGTCGGCTGCGTTAGAGAAATTTTCTTTCTCCCGGAGTTGACACCGATCGCCGAAGCGCCTCAAGATATTGTTGGGGCGATCGATCTCAGGGGCGATATTCTGCCCGTGATGGATCTAAATCTCCGTTTTGGGTACGTTTGGCAGGACTATTCTGTCACAGATAGTGCGATCGTCATAGAATGGCAAGAAATTCGACTTGTCATCATTGTCGATCGAGTTAACGAAGTTAAGCAGATCCCCGCAGATGCCATAACTCCCCAGCTATCTTACGGGCGAGACAACCCAGAAGCCCCCCATCATTTTTTAGCTGGATTTGCCCGCTGCGGGGCCGATATGATTATGCTGCTGGATCTCGATCGGCTAATTCGATATTCTCCCGACAAAACAGAAGCCCAAATCCCAGTGTCTGCAAGCGATGCAGGACTGTCAGCGGCATCCGGCAACCTAGAAACCGCCAATTTGCAGTTAGAAATAGAGCCAAAATTGTTAGTGGAAGATACTAAAGTTTTGGCCAAAATTCACGTTTTTTGTCCGAATGCTACAGCCCAAGAAAAGGCGATTTTTCGAGATAGGGCCCAGAATTTGAGGCAGCAGGGCGATCGCGAAAATTCCGCAGCAATTGATATGTCCCTCGCCGTAGTTGTTTTAAACAACGAATACTTTGGTATTAACCTAGGCGTAGTGCGCGAATTCACTGACATTCGCCAAGTAACTCCAATTCCTTGCACTCCCGATCGCATTATTGGCAACATGAATTTGCGGGGCGAGATTCTGACGCTAGTGGACATTCGGAATGTTTTAAATATGTCAGGCGACACAAAATCTCTCTCAAAGGCGATCGTTGTTGAAATTGAAGATTTGGTCGCCGGTATAGTCGTTGACGAAATCTTAGATATTATACATTTAAATGTGGCAGAAATTGCGACTATTCCTGCTGCACTAAATTCGGCCAACCGCGAATATCTTCGAGGCACCGCTTTTTACGAGGAAAAACTTATCGCTGTTCTGAACTTGCAGAAACTATTAACAAAAGGAGGAGTTGCTGTTGATGAGGAGGTTTGAAGAAAGATTTTACCATAAAGAATTGTTTGAAAGCCTCTCCCCGATCGGGAGAAACTAAAATCCGACTATTCATTACTCCAATCCTCTTCCTTCTAAGTAGAGGTCGCTCTCAAACTGTCAACTGTCAACTGTCAACTGTCAACTGTTGAAGGCCAAATCGGAATCGCACCTGCAAAAACGATGTCAGCGCCACCCGAAACTAAAGAAAAGAGAGTAAGAGAACAGAATTTGCTATGATACTATTTTCTACTGTCACTGGACGGCATCAGTCCCAGAAGTGGCTGGCCCATTTCCGTTGCCAACGCCGGACTCCCAACCACTATCGCAGGATCGCAACCTTAGTAACGCAAATGCTATCTTAAATTAACGCAAAAATATGTTTTTATCCATTAAAAAACTAAATATTAGAAACAAGATGCTCGTCGGATATCTAGCGCCAGCAGCTATTTATTTAGGGTTGCCAGTCTTAGTTCTCGTTACTACGAGTCAGGTTTTTGAGACTTTCAAAAAAGTGGAAAGAGTAGAAAATGTGATCGGAGAAACAAGTAATATGTCCGTAGGTACGGAGCAAATGGTACGGGGAATGCGCGGCTATTTAATTAATAAAAATCAGCAGTTCTTAAACGATTTTAAAACAGGTGCAGACTTGGCTCGCCAGTCAGGGATCAATCTAGGGCCGATTGTTGAAAATTCCGAACAAAAAGCCCGTTTGCGGAGAATGTTGGATCTGGTCAAAGAATATTATGATGGTTCTAACGAAATAGTTCGCTTATTTCAGCAAAATCAGACAGCCGAAGCCCTCGCTATATTTAATACAGGCAAGTATACCAAATTTGTGAATGAATTCGTGGAATTGAACCGGGAATTTCGGGAAACAGAATTAAAGATTATTAAGCAAGAAACTAAAATCACGAAGGCATCTTTAAGCTTTTTGGTATCGACGCTGGTGTTTGGTTCGATACTGCTACTGCTGCTTGGCGCCACTGTTGCTTGGCTGATTTCGTCAGGAATTGCTCGAACTATCGATCGCACAATTAGTTCGATCGCCAGTTCCTCCGCCCAGATTGCCGCCACAGTTGAAGAACAGGAACGAATGGCAAGCCAGCAAGCAGTTTCAGTCAATGAAACTACTACCACAATGGACGAATTGGGTGCATCTTCTAGGGCGACTTCACAGCAGATAGAAACTGCCGCAAGTCAAGCAATGCAAGCTTTAACTTTAGCTGGTGGCGGTACAAAAGCTGTGGAACAAACCTTAGAAGCAATGGCAATACTGAAAACAAAAGTGCAGGATATGCAAGGACAAATTATGCAGTTGAGCGAGCAAACCGATCGCATTGGCAATATCTCAACCGTAGTTAGCGACTTAGCAAATCAGACTAATATGTTAGCACTAAATGCGGCTGTCGAAGCAGTGCGAGCCGGCGAACACGGCAAAGGGTTCGGAGTTGTCGCGTCAGAAATTCGCAAACTTGCCGATCGCAGTAAAAAATCTGCCGCACAAATAAATCTCTTAGTCGCCGATATTCAGCGCGCGATCAACTCAACAGTCATGGTGACAGACGAAGGAACTAAAACGGTAGAATCTGGCGTAAATATTGCGGAGGAAACTGCCGCAGCATTTGCTGGAGTAGCTGATGCAATTAACAACGTAGTTTTGAGTTCTCAGCAAATTTCGCTGAATGCCAAACAGCAAGCAATCGCGATCGAACAAGTGGTGGAAGCGATGAACTCTCTCAACCAAGCAGCAGCACAAACAGCTTGCGGTATCACTCAAACTAAAATTGGCACTCAAAAATTGAATGAAGCTGCTTTAGATTTAAAAGCAGTTGTTTAGCATAGTTATAAGTTCTGATAGTTTGAAAACAAAATTAAACAGTAAGTCTGTATTCTCAGCCCCGATACTCATTAGTCAATCCCAATTATTCAATCTAAAATCTAAAACGGTGCATCTCACGCAAGGCGAATATATCCGTAGGGGCGAAGCATGACCGCAGAAAATATGGGATTACAACTAATAACTTATATGCGGTCATGCTTCGCCCTCTTCAAAAACCAGATGCACCCATCTAAAATCTCAAGTCTCAAATGGTATGAGTCATTAATAATTATGAAAAACCAATGAAAAAAATGTCTTTAAGAATTAAAGCGATTGTTTTTGCGATCGCCCTCGGAACAATTCCCGTAATTTTAACTGGGGCAATAACTTTTTTCTTGGCCAATCAAAGTATCACTAGCTATGTAATTAATTATCAAGAAACGCGGGCGCTCGCTACTGCCAATGAAGTCAGCAATTTTATGTTAGAACGCTACCAAGATATCAAGAAACTAGCAAGCTTAAGCATACTTAACGACCCCAGAGTCAGCCAAACGACTTCAACCATTCAAAAGGAAGCTATATTAGATAAATATATAGAAGAAGAGGAGGGCTACGACAGCATTGCAGTCGCCGATCTCAAGGGAAATACTATTTTACAATCTAGTGGAGAAAAAATTGTAGATTTGGGAAAGCGGGACTATTTTCAGGAAGTAACAAAAACTAATCAGGCTGTAATTATGCAGCCTATAAAGTCATCGCTCGACGGCAAATATGCCATTTTTACCGCGGCTCCGGTTGTGGATGTCAATACTAACGAAACTATCGCCGTCATCAGGACTCGCACGCCCATAACTTATTTAGAGCAGGCTTTTAAGGAAACACAAAACAAGCTAACCAGTAGTTCTGAAGGATTAAAAAAAGAGGAATTCCATTTAATTGATGGCAATGGCAAGTTTTTTTCGGCAACAGAAGCTGAGCAGATCAGCAGAGATGCAGCCTCAGATTTTAGTGTTTTTGCCAAAATGCAAGCTAACAAAAAAATTGACAGTGCCATAGATATCGATCGCATTGATGGAGCTAAGCAATTGCTTACTTATGCTCCTATTAAAGCCTTAGAAAATATGCCAGAATTGGGCTGGAGCGTGATTATTGCTAACGATACAAAAAATGTATTTGCTCCCCAACAAGAGTTACTGTATACTTTGATGTCAGGAGTTGGGTTCACTGCTGCTCTTGTTAGCGCGATCGCAATTTTTTTAGCTAGTCGAACTACTCGCTCGGTTAATCACATTGTACGGGCGATCGCCTCTTCTTCGTCGCAAATTGCTGTCACCATCGAACAGCAGAAGCGCATCGCCAGCCAACAGCTATATGCTGTCGATCGCACTGCGACTACAATGAACGAATTGAGCGAATCAAGCAAAGCTTGTGCCTCCGAAGCCGAAGCTGCCGCTTTTGGGGCAGTCCAAGCTCTTAAACTTGCAGCAGGAGGCAGTCAAGCAGTAGATAATACCTTGAAAGAAATGGCAACTTTGACAGAAAATGTCGGAGCAATTCAAAAACAAATTTTGCATTTAAGCGAGCAAACCGATCGCATTGGCAATATATCCAGTTTAGTCAGCGATTTAGCCAACCAAACAAATATGCTCGCCCTTAACGCTGCTGTCGAAGCAGTTAGAGCCGGTGAAAGCGGTAAAGGATTTGCTGTTGTTGCTAGCGAGATTCGCAAATTAGCCGATCGCAGCAAGGAATCTGCTAGCAACATCAATGCTTTAGTTGCAGAAATCCAGAAAGCTATTACTTTGACAGCAACAGTGACGGATGACGGCACAAAAACTGTAGAAAATGGAGTAAAAATTGCCCGAAAAACCGCAGACGCATTTGCTGGGGTTGCCAGGGCGATCGATCGCATTGCTGCAAACAGCAAACAAATTTCCGTCACATCGAAAAACCAGGCAATCGCCATTCAGGATGTAGTTGAATCCGTCAACTCTCTTCACCTCGCCACTCAAGAAACTGCCGCCAGTATTTCTCAAGTCAAACTCGGCATTGTTCAACTAAACCAAGCAGCCCAAAATCTCAAATCAGCAGTGTAGTTGAAGGAAGTAAGATTTATTTATTACTGATTAGCGATTATCGATTACCAATTAGCAATTAGCCACTCCCCATGATTAATAAATTTTTCAGAAAAATTCAAAACCGACTGCTACTGCTTTTAATTTTAAGTACCTTGATTCCAGTATCTCTTGTTGGCTGGTATGGAATTTCCTCTTCCGAAGCAGCACTCCAAACCTTAGCCTTAACTAATCTTACTGAAAGTGTCACATCCAGCGGAGAGCAAATAGTCAACAAACTAGAAAATATCAGTTACGATGTTTTATTCTTCAGCAAATCTCCTGCTCTTCAAGGAATAATTAAAGCTAGAGATGGAAATGGAGCAGACAAAGAAACTAATTCAACTTATCAAAATTGGGTCGATCGAATGCAAATCACATTTGCATCAATGATGGCAATTAAGCAATCTTATATGCAATTGCGTTATATAGATGAGAATGGCAACGAACTCGTGCGCGTAAATTCTGACGGCCAAACGCTCAAAATAGTTCCAACTTCAGAACTACAAAATCAGGCTCATAGGGATTACTTTTACTTAACTATGAAGCTAAAACCGGGCGAAATTTATGTGTCTCAATTCAATCTCAATCAGGAGCGCGGTAAAATAGAAATTCCTTACAAGCCAACCATTCGTCACGCCACTCCTGTTTTTAATACCAAAGGAGAAAGAAAAGGCATTTTGATTGCCAATTCTTTGGGAAAGAATCTGATTGATATAGTTAAAAACATGAATCATGATAATTCAGAGAAAGGTTTTATGTTAAATCAAGATGGTAGCTACATCTACCATCCCACTTCTAAAAAAGAATGGGGTTATGAAACAAAAACGAATGAAAATGTCCAAAAAGATTATGTGGCAGAGGTAGTGACACAAATACTTTCTGGTGGCAAAGGCAATATTGACCTCGGCGATCGAGTGATTAGCTATGATACAGTTTTTCTGAGTAAAGAAAACAACAACAAATTCATTGTGATTGTGAATCAAGCACCTAAATATTCGCTGTTTGCTTCTATTTTTGTTCTTAAAAAAATAGCTACTATTATTGCTGTATTGTCCCTGGGTACTGTTCTGGGATTAGGATTTTTGGTGCTGCGACAACTAATTAAGCTGATTCGAGGATTGATCTATCAAATATCGTCATTCTCTATGCAAATATTATCTAATATGAATGAGCAAGAGCAAGTCGTCGGCCAGCAATTTCTCTCAGTCAATGAAACAACTGCAACCTTAGAACAATTGGGCATATCTTCTCGGGAGACAGCCGAGCAAGCTGAGGCTGTTGCCGTCGCCGCTCGCCAAGCTTTAACCCTCGCGCAAGAAGGAACTCAAAAAGTTGAAGAAACTCTCAATCAAATGCTGAGTCTTAGACAAGCTGTGGCAGCAATTTCTCAGCAAAATCAGCGCCTGGGGGATAGCACAAGTCAGATTGGCAATATCTCGACTTTGGCAAATTTAGTTAGCGATTTAGCCACTCAGACAAATATGCTGGCTCTTAACGCGGCTGTGGAAGCTGTCAGGGCTGGTGAGTATGGCAAAGGTTTTGCGGTGGTAGCCAGCGAGATCCGTAAATTAGCAGATGAAAGCCAACAAGCCGCGCAAAAGATTAATGGTATTATTCCAGAAATTAAGGGCGCGATCGACTCGACGGTGAAAGCAACGGAAGAAAGCCGCAAAACAGTCGCGGCAGGGGTGAAAACAGCGCAGGATACAGCAGAAGCTTTTACGGGGGTTCGGGAAGCTTGCAATCTGGTGTTTGCTAGCAATCAACAAATTTCTTTGAATATTAAACAGCAGGCGATCGCGATCGGGCAAGTAGGTGATGAAATGAACTCTCTCAACCGCACTGCATCTCAAACTATCAGCGGCATTACTCAAGTCAAAGTAGGCACTCAAAAACTTAATGAAGCTGCTTTAACTCTTAAGTCTATAGTGTAAGAAGGAAGTTAGGCAACGGATTGTGTAACGGATGTCAAGGATAAAATTACCGATTACCGATGACTAATTACCGATGGATGACCAATTCCCAATTACCAATTACCAATTCCCAATTCCCAATTACCAATTACCAATTCCCAATTACCAATTACCAATTACCAATTACCAATTACCAATTACCAATTACCAATTCCCAATTCCCAATTACCAATTCCCAATTACCAATTCCCAATTACCAATTCCCAATTACCAATTACCAATTACCAATTCCCAATTACCAATTCCCAATTACCAATTCCCAATTACCAATTACCAATTACCAATTACCAATTCCCAATTACCAATTACCAATTACCAATTACCAATTACCAATTCCCAATTACCAATTCCCAATTACCAATTCCCAATTACCAATTACCAATTACCAATTCCCAATTACCAATTACCCATTACCAATTACCAATTACCCATTACCAATTACCAATTACCCATTACCCATTACCACAAACACCTATGATAATTGAAGATGAAGAACTTCGAGATGTATTTAAAATTGCTAGTGAAGAACACTTGCAGAAACTAGACGATGGATTGCTGTACTTGGAACAACACCCCGGGGACTCAGCTAAGTTAGAAGAATTGCTGCGGGAAACTCATTCTCTTAAAGGCGATGCTGGGATGTTGGCGGTAAAAAATGTAGCATCTTTAGCTCATCAAATAGAGCATATTTTGGGAGGTGTCAAGCGGGGAGAGACTCAACTAACTTCAGAAATTAGCGATCGACTTTCGCAAGGTTTAGACGCCATCCGCAAACTCGTTGACGAAGCCGTGACTGGTCAAGATTCCGGTGTCAATACTTTTTACGTGCTCGCTAGCATGATGGGTGCTTCTAACAAGCCCCTGCCCGCCGTCCCCATAGCAGATCCAGAATCTTCAAAGGTACCAGAAGAAGAATTTATACAAACGCAACTTATTGATTCGTCTACTGCGGAACCCGAAACAAATAGTGAAACTTATTCCGCCACTAATTTAGATAAAAATTATTCTTTTTCGACTCTACAATCCGAGCAAGAATTGTTGCTCCAATCTCACAACTTGCGTGGGGCTTCTGCCCCCGCTACTGCATCGGCTTCCCAACCCGCTGTTAGCAGTTCTTCAAGTTCGTCTTACCGCATCGAAACAATTCGCGTTGCTACCAAAAATTTAGACGATTTAATGACTCAAGCTGGTGAACTTACTGTTACAAAAACTCGGTTAGTACACCGACTTGCTGATATCGAAAAACTGACAAATTTGTGGGAAAGTTGGAGCAGAGAAGCTTTTATAAATCGCTTGGCTTTTCATCAGATAGAATCGGACAAAAATGCTTTTCAACAAAATGCCCTCATCATACAGTTACAGAATTATTACCAGCGTACAGAAGAACGTTTAGAACGTCTGGGAACTCTAGTAAATAGATTGAAAAATCGAGTTGATGAAGATACTGCAAGACTCGAATTAATTGCGGAAGAGTTGGAATCAGGAATTCGCACTCTCAGACTGCTGCCTTTGTCTACTATTTTTAATCTATTTCCACGAGCAGTTAGAGACTTGGCTAAGCGGGAAGGGAAAGAGGTTAAATTAGTCATTGAAGGTGGGGAAACTCGAGCTGACAAACGCATTCTAGAAGAAATGAAAGACCCTTTAATGCACCTGATTCGGAATGCGATAGATCACGGAATTGAGACGCCAGCCGATCGCGAAAAGCTCGGCAAGCATCCCGCAGCTACTCTCCGAATTAAAGGCTACCATACTGCTAGCAATATTATTATTGAAGTTGCTGATGATGGTCGGGGGCTGAATCTCGATCGCATTAAACAAACTGCTGTCAAACGCAACATCTGCACGCCGGAAGAACTGGCGGTGATGACAGAAAGCCAAATTCAATCGCTGATTTTTGCTGCGGGTTTTTCAACCAGAACATTTGTTACTGAAATCTCTGGAAGAGGGGTAGGTTTGGATGTAGTTAGGACTAATGTTGAAGCATTAAAAGGTCGCATTCAAGTTGAATCAGATCTCGGGAAAGGATGCACTTTTCGCCTGCAACTAAGTACGTCTTTAGCTACTGCTAATGTATTAATATTAGCGGTTGATGGTATTGCTTATGCGCTGCCAGTCGAGTTTATTGAAACTGCAATATTAGTCCGCTCTTCGGATGTTTTTTCTCTCGAAAGCAAGGCGACGGTGATTTTAGACTCTCAGCCTTTGTCAGTTGCTTATTTGGCAGATTTACTAGAATTAAATGATACAGATTGGTTGCACAATAATCGGGAGTGGAGACAGGAAAGTTGGAGAGAATTCAAGAGAAATACAGAGGTAGAATCGGTGAATCATAATTCTCGGAAAATGCCTTGTATTGTTTTGAAAGTTGGGGAGGAAAGATTGGGATTATTTATAGATGCTTTGATTGACGAACAGGATGTGGTGATTAAACCTCAAAGTCAATTGCTGAAACGGGTGCGAAACGTTTCTGGTGCAACGATTCTGGGGACGGGGGAAGTTTGTATGGTGCTCAATCCCCACGATTTGATAAAATCTGTACGCAAGCAAGTTTTGTTGGGTGGGGTTGGGGGTGCCCGATCGCCAATTGAGACAGTCAGCCGAAAACAAGTTATACTTTTAGCAGAAGATTCGATCGCTACCCGCACTCAAGAAAAGCGCATTCTGGAAGGTGCAGGTTATGAAGTGGTGACAGCAGTGGACGGGTTGGATGCTTTCAATAAATTAAAAACTCGCTATTTTGATGCTCTGATTTCTGACGTACAAATGCCTAATTTGGACGGCTTGGGACTGACTATTAAAATTCGTCAGCTAAAAGAATACAGTGAGTTACCGATTATTTTGGTCACATCTTTGGCGTCTGATGAAGATAGAAAAAGAGGAGCTGATGCTGGCGCTAATGCTTATATTCCTAAAGGTACTTTCAATCAAGATGTATTAATCGAGACTTTGAAAAGGTTAGTTTGATTGTCAGAGGGGAAGGGAAGAGGGGGACAGGGGGAGAGGGGGACAGGGGAAGAGGGGGAGAATTACCCATTACCCATTACCCATTACCCATTACCCATTACCCATTACCCATTACCCATTACCCATTACCTAAAAAAATCTAAAATCTAAAATCTAAAATGGTATGATGTTGTCGCCCATTAAAGTATTGTTAGTAGAAGATTCCCCAGTAGCTACGATCGTTCTCAAGCGCATTTTGGATGCTTCGCCAGAAATCCAGGTTGTCGGAACGGCTTCTAACGGGTTAGAAGCCCTAGAATTAATCCCGAAACTTCAACCGGAAGTCATCTGTACGGATTTGAATATGGCACAAATGAACGGGTTAGAGTTCACGCGGGAAGTGATGAAAAAATACCCGCGACCAATTTTAATAATTAGTGCTTCTGTACAAGCAAAGGATACTCAAAATGTATTTGAATTAATGAAAGCAGGTGCATTAGATGTTTTTCCGAAACCCATTGGCGGGTTGGCGTCTGATTACGATCGCCTGGGGAATGAATTAATCGCTAAAGTTAAAGTGTTGTCGGGAGTTAAAGTATTTACGCGACATCAAAGGCTTGGAGGAATCGAAACAGCCGAGGGTCGCCCAAGCAAAAAAAATTATCAATTACCAATTCATAATTACCAATTATCTAGCAAAAATCTCAATTCTCAAACTATTAAGTTATTGGCTGTTGGCGCGTCTACAGGCGGGCCGCAAGCGCTACACTCGATTATTTCTAAGTTTCCGGCTAATTTGCCAGTACCGGTGATTTGCATCCAGCATATCAGTGAAGGATTTTTGCAAGGATTGGTTGACTGGTTGGGTTTTGAATCTAAACTGCCGGTGAAAATAGCGGGTTTTGGGGAATTTCCACAAGCTGGGATTGTTTATTTCCCGCCAGAAAAACGTCATTTAGAATTGGATGCTCAAGGGCGTTTTATTTATTCTGAAGCTGCTCGTGAAGCGGGACATTGCCCCTCTGTAACGGTAACATTTAAGTCAGTTGCTAGTTTTTATGGTCGCGGGGCTGCGGGAGTGTTGCTAACAGGAATGGGGCGAGATGGTGCTGAGGGTATGTTGGCGATCGCCCAAGCCGGCGGTTTGACTATTGCTCAAAATGAGGCTAGTTGTGTTGTGTTTGGAATGCCGAAAGAGGCGATCGCCCTCGGTGCGGCCCAGCACGTTTTACCCGTCAGTGCGATCGCTCCTTTACTGTTGGCGAAATTAAAAGTTTAGGACAAGCGGGAGAATATAGCAGATCGGACGTAAGGTTGAAACCGCTTCTATATAAACGATGTCCGCCGGACGCCGACTGAATAGAATAACATAAAACGTAATTTAAACGGTCTGAGCTTCAACCCGCGGAGGCGGGTTTTGCTGGTATAGACGCGGTTTCAACCGCGCCCGTCTTCTTTTATGATTTGATATTGATAAACTTACCAATTACTTCGCGCAACTTGTCAGCATCAAAGGGCTTAGTTAAATACTCGGTTGCTCCTGCCAAACGCCCCTGTACTTTATCAAATGCTCCATCTCTGGCTGTCAGCATCACGATCGGCAAATTCTGAAACTGAGGCAAGCTTCGCACCGTGCGGCAGAGCTCCAATCCGTCAATCCCAGGCATCGAAACATCGAGCAACAAAACCGAAATTTGTTCGTGATAAATTGTTGACAAAGCATCAACTGCATTGTCTGTCACGAGAACTCGAAACTCTTTGCTTAAGGCTTGTTTGACCAGTCCTTGCATGACGACGCTATCATCAACTGCCAAAATAGTTGGTACTTGACTGCTAGTTGCAGACATATTCTTCTCCCGGTTTATTTATAGTTCTTGAAAATAGAAAACATAATTCCCGCCGTCAGTCGATTGTAGATTGTAGATTTTAGATTGACTGTTCCAGATGAATCTGGGAGCTTGAACTTGAGTCTAAAATTGCGATCTCGACCCTCAAAATTGTCGGCAAGCAAGTATCGGTTTTTGGGTGGGTCATTTTTCAAGAGTGCCTTCGGATAAATAGTGCCCAACTCCGTTGGAGCATTAGCAGAAACTTCACCCCTGTTTTTTTGACCTCAAACTCGAAAAAACAGATTGCCCGAGGGGTCGATCGGCGATGACAACAGTTGCAAAATCTGCATCTCAACCGTCAAACCCTTGATGGTGGAGTTTGAACAACTATTGTTACAAAGTTTAACATTTTCGGTGTTTGTGTAGTCGCTCTCCTAACTTTTGTTGAGTTGCCTGTGCAACAGCCCGGTAAACCGTACTGGTATTGTGGCACAAACCAATTATTTTAATCTACCAGCAAGCCTGCTACCCACGATTAGATCTGTCTGTTAAAATACTATTAAACTTATTAAGAAATTCTCTGTAAGCTATCCGCCATAGATTTTTGAAGGGTGCTTCGTCCCCACGGAGGCTCTTAGATTCACCCAGCCTCTGGCACATCAAAAGCATAGTCAACTCGAAGTATAATTTCTAGAGTATTAGATCTGCGGTGCTCTAACTCCCATAAATCAAAAGTTTCCATGTCAGTCAAGAGGTTGGTCTGAGTTTGGTGCCAGCAGCCTGTGTTCGACTTGCGATCGCAGTCTCCCGGGACAAAATTCATGGCTCGTTTTTCTCCTCGGCCAGTATTGATTAGGGCGGTTGCCAGCAACTAGATGGGCACTTATACATGATGAAAGCACCCTTGCCTCTTGGTAAAACAGTGTTCGATCTCGATCGCACCGACTTGTATCAACTTCTGGGTTCCGATCCAGAGGCTTGCTTTGACGATTTGGTAGGCTTGGCCGCCAGGATGAGCGGAACTCCTATTGCTTTTTTGAGTTTGATTGATGCCTCCGGCCACTGGTTGAAGTCGCAGCTAGGTATCGATCGAACTTTGGCACACCGTTACCTGAATTTTTGCGATCGCTGCTATATCGACCAAACTCCCGCACAGTTGGGCGCGAGTTCCAACTCTAACTCGGAATTTGACCGGGACATTCCCCTACAAAAACCTGCGGTTGCGGCGGCAGATGCGATCGCACCCTTTGCAAATTCCTGCAATAAACCGCCTGCCATCATTGTCCGAGACGCTTCCACAGACGTGCGATTTGCCCAGCATCCGCTAATTGTTTCTTACCCCTTCATCAAATTTTACGCTAGCATCCCAGTCGTCACCTCAGATGGGCAGATGCTGGGCGCGATCTGTGTCATGGATTCCGTACCTAAAGGCTTGACAAAAAATACGATTGATGGTATTGAGATTTTAACTCGGCAAGTTGCGAGTTTGGTGGAGCTGCGGTGGCAATTAGTCAAAGCCAAGAAAGAGGTGGCAGAGGTAGAAGATATCGCTTCACAGGGCCAGCAAATCTCGGAGTTAGCTCGATCGAACCAGGAGTTTTTCTGGGCAGTACAGACTTCAGAGAAGGACACAAGAATATTCCCAACAAAAAAGCTGCCGGTGCTCGAAACAGGCAAATCTCAGGATTTGCGGGAAACTTCAGCGGGCATGAGGCGCGATCGCGATCCCAAACAAATTCCCGAAATAGTGACAGAGGGGCAATCAATGGCAGACTTGCTACAGGAGCGATCGCGCTTGGCAATGCTGCAAGCTAAAGTTGGTGCAGCTCTCGGACAAGGCGGGACAATACCGGCCACCCTCAACCGCTGCACCGACGCAATGGTAGACCATCTCGACGCCACAGCAGCCAGCATCTGGACGTTCAACCCGCAGATAGAGCGGTTAGAATTGCAGGCCGATTCAGGAGTCAGCAGCCAAGATTGGGAACGGCTAATAGAAGATTGGCTGCGAGAAGAAACGGGAAAACTCGAAACGGCTCCTCTGTGCTTGCTGTCGAACCCGTCCCTCTGCGCCATTGCCTATCCCCTGATTGTGGAGGAACGACTGGTGGGAGTGATGGCTGTATGCAGCAGCGCTGCTGCCACGGAGGGGGCGCTAGAAGTTCTGGGGTGGATGGCTAATGCCATTGGCGTGGCGATCGATCGTGTCAAGGCCCGAGAAGAATTGTTGAGCCGCCGGGAAAGTCTGCTGTTTGGCCTCGCCAGTCAGATGCGGAATTCTCTAGACCTCGACAAAATTTTAGATACGGCTGTTAATGAAATTCACAGCTTGTTGCAGGTTGACCAGTGCTACTTTTTGTGGTATTCAGTATCGCGGCACGGGCAGCCGAGTTTTGCGATTACCCACGAGGCGGCAAATCCCGAACAGCAAGAGCGACTCGCCGATTACCCGATCGCACAAGTAACGCTACTAGCCGAGAAAATTCGCGATCGCCAAACGCTCCGCATCGGCGACGCTGCCACAGCAGCCTGCATAGATTCCGCCACGCGAGCTTTTTTAAGGAGTGTCGGGATTGTTTCTAAGCTGCTGCTACCGCTCAAGACTCACTCCGGTCAAATGGGGGCGATAGTTTGCAATCATTACAGCAGCCGTTCCTGGGCGGCAAGCGAGGTAGAATTGCTGCAAGCGGTGGTGGATCAACTGGCGATCGCGATCGACCAAGCCGAACTTTACGCCCAAACTCGGGCGGCAGCCTTAGCAGCTCAAACTCAAGCCCGACAACTGACTGAAACTTTGCAGAGTTTGCAGCAAAAAGAAGCTCAGCTCATTCAAAACGAAAAAATGTCCTCTCTCGGTCAAATGGTTGCCGGCGTCGCCCACGAAATTAACAATCCGGTTAATTTTATTTACGGCAACTTGACTTATTGCGAGCAGTACATGAAAGATCTGCTGGATTTGCTGCGCTTGTATCAAAAGCACTACCCCGAACCTTGCGAGGAAATTCTCGACAAAAGCGAAGAAATCGATGTGGATTTCGTAGTGCCAGATTTGCTGAAAATTCTTTCTTCGATGGAGATGGGAGCCGAACGCATCCGGCAAATTGTCCTTTCCCTGCGGAACTTCGCGCGGCACGACGAAGCCGAGAAGAAGCCGGTGGACATTCACGAAGGGATTGACAGCACGCTGCTGATTTTGCACAGCCGCTTGAAGTCAAACGGGCCAATACCGGGAATTAAGGTAATTAAAGACTACGGCGACTTGCCGAAGGTAGAATGCTATCCCGGACAGCTCAACCAAGTATTTATGAATATTTTGGGAAATGCGATCGACTCCTTGGAAAATCAGCCCGCACCCAAGACGATCGAAATCTCGACGGCGGTGGTGTCCCAAGACTCGGATCGAGGTGAGTCACGAAAGTCGATCGGTAAACTTGTGGTGATTCGGATTCGCGACAGCGGGCCGGGATTGACCCAAAAAGCTAAATTGTGCTTGTTTGACCCTTTCTTTACCACTAAACCAGTGGGCAAAGGCACGGGACTCGGCTTGTCCATTAGCTACCAGATTGTGGTGGAAAAACACGGCGGCAGTTTGAAGTGTATCTCAGAACCCGGACAGGGAGCGGAGTTCTGGATTGAGATCCCGCTGTCTCGCCCCGCTGCTGTCAAAGAATAAACTGGCGGGCGATCGGTTTGGCAAACATTTTTTAAACTTTATTGTGAAAGTGCTTGACAGATTCTGGTGTTTGAGTGTTAATATGATAAAGGTTAAGACGTTGGGGCGTCGCCAAGTGGTAAGGCAGCTGGTTTTGGTCCAGCCATTCAGAGGTTCGAATCCTTTCGCCCCAGTTAAATAGTTTTTAATGTTTTCGATGAAAGGGCGGTTGAAACCGCATCTACACAGGCAAAACCCGCCTCCGCGGGTTGAAGAGTGGGTCGTTAAAATTACCTTATGCTCTCTTAGTCCACAGAGGCGGACATAGTTTGTATAGACGCGGTTTCAACCGTACATCCGCTCTGCTAATTGCTGGGCCCGCGAGCATTTAATCGATCGAATACGTATCGAGAAATTGCCGGAAATGCTGTTTCGTCCTTGGTATAAGCCACATCGTCTGCGAAAACGACCAAGATGTAAATCGCGCGATCGTCTAAAGTTCTGACAAAAGCCGCTTCGCTGCGGGATTTGGAAGTATAGCCAACTTTGGAACCAAAATAAATATTAGTTGGTAAAGACTCGCCGAGAAATCCTTTTATTGAGTTGCTAGGGTCATTTTTCCAGGCTTTAGGGTCTAAATCTCTCGTCAGCAAGTAAGCCATTTTGCGGCTGGCGAGACTAGAAACAGCTTGCCTAGTATAGATTTCATATATTAATCTGCCGGCTTGGTCAGTAGTTGCTTGATTGCGAATCGGCACAGAATCATCGCCCCGCAATTGCAAATCGCGACCGACTGGGCCTTCTTGCCTTAAATAGTATATGGGATAATTTTTGGTGCTTATACGAATATCATTGTAGCCTGCTGACTGGAAAAACGTGTTAATTTGCGTGCGCTTTTGCAGCCATGTTTGCAACTCTTCTCCTCCGAGCCGTCCGCCGGATTTTGTATCGGTGATTTTGTCTAAAATCCTGCTGGCAGCATCGTTGTTGGAGATGCGAATCATTTGTTCTAAGTCGTTTTTAAATGCAGATTCTCTTTCCGTAATCATGCCTTTTTCTATAGCTGAGTAAAAGGCTGCCATCCAAAATAACTTGGCAACGCTAGCAGGAAATCTGAGAGTTTGATTTTGATATCCGGCGAAGGTGTGATTTTTGGGATTGCTGACATCAAACAAGCTAATTGATAGCTTATCTGCTGGTAATCCTTGGCTGGTGGCAATGTTCACAGCTTCATCAACAATCCCTTGCAATTCTTGAGAATAAACTGGATTGGGAGGTGTTTTGATGTTGTAGGTGAAGGTAGGATCGCTTTTACTATCGACTACATTTTGGGATGTTGGAATTGTCGGTGGCGAGATAGCTTCTTGAGACAATATGACGGGTGGCTCTGGGGCGCGGCGAGTTCTGAAGGGCATTGTTAGGAGCCAAAAAAACGCGATCGCCCCCGCAATTAAACACAAAATGTTGCGGTATTTGAGCCGAGACAATTTTGCCCTCAGTCGCCGGCGAGATGGCGCTGGACGATCGGTGATGAGGCGTCGGGGTTCAACTGGACGATCGCCGCTGATTTGCCGTCGAGGTTGGACTGGACGATCGCTAATTTGCCGTCGTGGCTCAACTGGACGATCGCTGATTTGCCGTCGTGGCGCGACTGGACGATCGCTAATTTGGCGTCGGGGCGCGACTGGACGATCTGTGATGACGCGTCGGGGCGCGACTGTACGATCGGTGATGAGGCGTTGGAGCCAGATTGAGATTTGGAGCCAGATTGGGCGTTGGAGCAAGATGAGGCGTTGGAGCCAGATTGAGATTTGGAGCCAGATGAGTCGTTGGAGCGAGATGAGGCGTTGGAGCCAGATTGGACGATCGCCGATCGGGCGTCGGGATTGGATAGGACGTTGGGGTTTGACTGGGCGATCGCTGCTTGCGCGTCGGGATTGGACTTGAGGCTCGCTGCTTGGGCGTCGGGGCTGGATGGGGCGTTGGGGCCCGATTGGGCTGCGTCGGCGGTCTACTTGCATTACAGTGTTTTGGTATCAAACTCGCAGGATCAGTTTATCAGGACATCGGGGTTTAAAACCCCGTCCTAAAAGGACGGCTTTAATTGTAAATCTTTGTTGCAACACCAGTCAGTTTTGTGCTAGGAGGTCTAGCATAAGAAAGGAGGTAAATGCTATGCTAGTTTTTGAGTTTAAAGCCTACGGAAATAAGAGTCAGTTTGCCGCAGTAGATGAAGCAATTCGTACAGCTCAATTTGTCCGAAATAGTTGTTTGCGCTATTGGATGGACAACCGGAAAATAGATAAGTACGACTTAAATAAATACTGTGCGGTACTGGCGCATGAATTTCCGTTTGCCGACGAACTTAACTCTCAAGCTAGACAAGCTAGCGCCGAACGAGCCTGGTCTGCTATCTCCCGATTTTACGAAAACTGTAAGAAAGGAATTCCTGGTAAAAAAGGATATCCAAAATTCCAGAAAGATTGTCGCTCAGTTGAGTATAAGTCAACTGGATGGAAACTGGCAGAAGATCGAAAGTCAATCAAGTTTACCGACAAAAAGGGAATTGGCAAGCTTAAACTAAAAGGAACGCGCGACTTACATTTCTACTCCTTCAACCAAATCAAACGGGTGAGATTGGTGAAACGGGATTCGGGCGTATACGTTCAATTCTGTATTGATGTTAACCGAAAAGAAAACATAGAACCCTCTGGAAATACCATTGGGTTAGACGTAGGACTAAAGGAATATTACACCGATTCCAACGGAGTGATGATTGAAAATCCGAGATTTCTCCGCAAAGGCGAAAAAGTCCTCAAGCGTTGTCAACGTCGTGTTTCCCGAAAAGTTAAGAGTTCAAAGAATCGAGGCAAAGCTAGACAGATTTTAGGAAAACGCCACCTCAAAATAAGTAGGCAGCGCAAAGACCATGCAATCAAACTTGCGCGGTGCGTAGTTCAGTCAAACGACTTGATAGCCTATGAAGATTTGAGGATTAAAAATATGGTGAAAAATCACTGTTTGGCTAAGTCTATTAACGATGCTTCTTGGTATCAGTTCCGGATCTGGCTTGAATATTTTGCCAAAGTATTTGGGAAAGTAACGGTTGCGGTAAATCCGCAGTATACTAGCCAAGAATGCTCTAGCTGCGGTGCAATTGTCAAGAAAACGCTATCTACTAGAACACACGTTTGTCAGTGTGGTTGTACGCTCGATAGAGATTTCAATGCAGCTAGAAATATCCTCAGGAGAGGATTAGGTACGGTAGGGCATACCGGAACCTTTGCATTAGATGCAAGCAACGCTTTGGGAGATGAGTCCTCTACTTTAACTGGAGAAATCCTGTTTAAGTAAGTCATGTCGTAGATCAAAGAATCCCGCGGTACGGCCGGGGAGTGTCAAAATAGGGCGGTGTCTAATAGAATTTTAGATTTTAGATTTTAAATTTTAGATGTGGAATAACTGATTGTATAAGGGTTTGGAACTTGCCAACAGTTGCATTATTTTTTGAAACGGGTCTACACTTTCGTCAATTTAATCTACCTGCTAGGCTGATTAAGAGTTCGAGTAATCGTAAAGATTTCAGGATAGCACTGAGTTGAAGCAAAATCCTTGGGAAAACATGAGAAATTTTTGGAGTCTGGCTGTTTTGGGATTTGCGATCGCCTGGGTGAATAATTATTTGATACCTGATGTTTGGGCATTGCAGTCTCAACCTGCTGTCGCTGTTGTCGATCGACAAACAGAAGCACGCGGCGCGGATGTAGCGGCTGAGTCGATCGCAGACAGCGAAAATCGGGAACCCAAAAATAAGCAAAGTGTTTCTAGTTTGCTCAGTCTGTTTCGGGACTTGAACAACTTACCTGAAATTCCGTATTCCCAATGGCTAGAAGTGCTGGCGAGACGACCAGACTCAGAGAATACTGCGACAGAAACCGCTATACTACCCGAAGACATAGCACGTTTTGAAAAGATTGTACAGTATGCCAAACAGGAAAATTTGCCCGATCGCCCGATCGGACAAATCATCCAGGCGATCGGCGATAACTTCCAAGGATTGCCCTACGTCGAGGGTTTGCTGGACAAATCCGGCGAAGAAAAGTTGATCGTAACGTTGAATAAATTTGATTGCGTTTTGTTTGTAGAGACGGTTTTGGCTATTTCCCGAGGCGTAGCAGTAAAAGATTACGAATATCAAAATTTTGTAAATCGCATAGAAGAACAACGGTATTTAAACGGTAAAATGAACGGCTATTGCAGCCGGCTGCACTATTTTTCAGAATGGATTAAAGACAATCAAAAACGGCAAACCGTAGAAAACATTACCGCTCAATTGGGCGGAGTGCCGATGAATAAAACACTAAATTTCATGAGCCAGCACCGCAGCAGTTACCCGCAAATGGTAAAAGATGAAGCAACTTATCAGTGCATAGTCAGCCAAGAAGCAGAATTAGCCAAAACTACGGTTAATTACATCCCGACAAATCGGATCAAAAGTGTTTATTCCCAGTTAAAGCCTGGGGATATTGTGGCGGTAGCCACGGATGTTAAAGGATTGGATGTCACCCACACAGGTTTTGTGTACAGGAATGCAGACGGGAATCTCGGCTTAATTCACGCTTCGCCGGCTGGGGCTGTGACAGTTGCTTACGACTTGCAGAGATATATTAGCAGAGTCGAAAGTGCGATCGGCATTGTAGTTGCTAGAGCAAAAACACCTAATCCAATTCGTTCGTAGTGAGGACTTCAGTCCGCATTCATGAAGGACTGAAGTCCTCACTACAAACCATATCGAAGTTTGACAAAAAAGCAAATCATCTAAATTTCCGCTTCAGCCCTACCACCAAAACCCACCCCAAAGTACATCCCAAAATATAGCCAATAAAATCCTCCCACGAAAAGCCACTACCCAGAAACAAACGCCCAAATAATGTAGCGCGAATAGCTTGCAAAAAAGGAGGTTTCCACAGTTGGCTAAATTCAATGAGACAGTTAAAAATGAAAACTCCCCAGGCAATTTTAGTCGGAGAAACTTGGGGAAACATGAAAACAATTAGCAGAATCAAGAAAATTTGGTAGAGAAAATCACCAAAATAATCATTAAAAAACTCTCGCCCCGGCCCCGAATAGAATTCGCTGCTTAAACCGACAATCAAAATAGGGATGATAGTCAATAAAAGAGCAACTCGATAGTTAAAAAAGGGATGCGCGCGATTAAAAGGTGGTGCCATTTTAGGTATTAGTAGTAGGGTGCGTCAGTTGGCACGATTTTAGATACCCATTGAAAATCTCTGTGCTGACGCACCGTGGCAACTATTGGCTATTCGCCAAGAATCAAACATAATATTATTCATCAAATCTGGTGTTATTGAACAAGTTCGCTGCGAGATACCTTACTACTTCTAGCAGGATTTGGCGTTAATTCCGGTGGCGAAACTTGAACGCTTCCCCATTCAGTCAAAAAGCTTTTCAACAAAACCTCTTGCTGAGTGCGAAATGCCTCGACATTTGCCCCTCGATTCATAATCACAAACCACACGGTTTCTTGTTTTTGAGTGGGTAGCGCTCCGCCCAAAGCGCTAACATTATCCAATGTGCCAGATTTGACTACTGCTAACTTTGGCAGCGCCCGTTCTGACAAGATTCCTTTATCTTTGCCAACTACAGTTAAGACATCAGCAACTGTCATGCTGTAAGGTTGCAGGTAGCGTTCTAAAGCTATAAATAACCCGCACGCAGCCCTAGGAGAAATGCGATTGTCGTCGCTCAATCCGGAACCGTTGACGAGTTGAATTTCTGCGGGAGGAACTCCAGTTGCTGCTGCTGCTTTTTGCGCGACTGTTTTGGCGCCACCAACAGTATCAGCTAGCATATCTGCCATGAGATTGTTGCTGTACTGATTCATTTTTTTGATAAGTTCGGCGAGGGGTAAAGAATAATGTTTGGCTAAGGGTACGGCGCTGGGACGTGCTGGCAAAACTTTGACAGTACCATCAATTACTATTTGGGGTTTCGGTGTATTGGGAGGAAGTGTTTGATACTGGGCTGCGGCTTCGCCCGGCCAGATTTCGCTGTTCAATGCTTGTTTGAGCAATTCTCCTGATTTGAGGGGATTTAATTCAAAGTTCATGTAAAATTTACCGACAATGATTAAAGTGCCAGTGACTCGCTTGATGCCTTTTTTATTTAAGATGTTACCGAGGGCGATCGCCTCTTCCCACACAAACAACGGATCTTCGCTGCCCTCAATCACTAAATCGCCTTTTAATACACCGTCTTTGATGGTGCCGTTGGTACTAATTTCGGTGATAAATTGATGTTCCGGCCCGAATTGTTGCAGCGCTACCAGAGATGTTGCTACTTTGGTAATGGAAGCGGCTGACAGAGGAACTGTACCTTGATGATTGGCGAGTAATGTATTGCCCGATTGCATCCAGATGCCTTGGTCTTCTTTGGCAGAACCTTGGGCCGTCAATGCGTTGAGATATTGCTGGATTTTGGTATTTGTGGCGGTTTCGGGATTGTTGAGAGAAACTGTTAACGGCTGATTGGGTTTAACTGGCGGCGGGGAAGATTCGGCTACAGGAGAGGGAGTTGCAAGTTGGGGTGATTCGGTAGCGGCGCATCCGGCGATCATTGTGAGAAGGGCGATCGAGCTTACAGCACTCAAGTAGCGGTTTTTCAGCATTACCTTAATCTTTTCCATCAAATTTACCATCATCTTTCGGCATACCCGATGGAAAGTTTAGCATTAGTCCGCGCGTCTTCCTTCTGGGATCTTTCTTCGCGAACTTAGCGTCTTCTTGCTTTCTTTAAATATAGATATCTTGGAAATGCTTCGGGATTTGATCTTCAGCGCCTGGGGTTCTCACCCCAGGCCGATCGCAATCGCAAATTCTCGGTAAACTGGTTTATCCAGCCATACTGCCCATACTCCCCATACTCAGGGGCACCATTTCGCCGTGCATCGTCAGGCCTAATAACATCGGCTCATTAACTCGAATCAACTCTCCTGTAAGGGCGCAGCGTTCCTCCTGCTGTGCTGTGGCGTTAATGCTGGCTCGAATATCCGATCGACAAAACATCTGACGATACTCTCCAGACTTCTGCTGGACGTAATTCCAGAGCAAATCTCGAATCAAAGCTTGATAGCCTTGATTGCCAGCGAGCTCTTTGAGTCTCTCCTTGAGCTCTCTTTCCAATCGAATGCTGGTGACTTCCATTTCGGTGGTTGAGGTTCTAGGTAGGGTATGCATAATTTTTCTCCGTGACGGGTGGACATATCTGTAATATCAGTGTAGTATGTTTAAAGCTAGATTTAAAGGTCTCAGATCACTTTCTGCCTACTGTGAAATTTTTCCCCACCTACTCTACTTATCAACTCAAGTGCGATCGCCCCAGGGGTCGCGCTGAGTCCTCACGGCAAGTCTTTATGACAGGTTTGCTAACCCCTACAGCGACCTCGTGGGCTGGGACAAGCCCAATTAAACCCGGTTATAGTGGATTAGGACTAATTTCAGAAATTAATTACAACGAGGTAGACCGGGACGGTCTGGGAGTGGCACGGCCACACCATAAAGATAGGCGAAGCGGGAGGTACAGCTAACGACTGTACCAACATAAGATGAAAATTTGCATGAAAGCAGTTTTTCTAGCCCCCGCTTCACTCGTAAGAGAAGCGGGGGCATTTGATTGGAGATTGGAGCAATTTGGCAAGGCTTGGGGAACTCGCAAAAACTAGATGTAGCCAATGCTGGGAAGCATTCCAAATCTAAAATCTCAAATCTAAAATCTCAAATCTAAAATCCAAATGAGGAGGAGCAAGCCGTGACCGTAGTAACTGATGTATTGAGGCAATCTGTTGTGGTATTTTCTCAAAATTACCTACCGATGAGCCGTGTCAACATCAAACGGGCGATCGTACTTTTGGTAACAGGCAAGGCTGAACCTCTGGATTTTAGCATCGGCAATGGCTATCTAGTGCGATCGCCCAGCACCAGCATCCACGTACCCGAACAAATCCGCTTAACTTTTGGCAACAGGGAGCGTGTTTGGAAAGTACCACCGGTCAATCGCCGGGAAGTGTTGCGCCGAGATGCCCATGCTTGCCAATACTGTGGCAACAACAGGCATTTGACGCTGGATCACGTGATGCCTCGATCGAAGGGCGGGTCGCATACTTGGGACAACGTAGTGACGGCTTGCGAACGGTGCAACTCTCGTAAGGGCGATCGAACTCCCATAGAAGCTGGAATGTCTCTGCGAACCAAGCCGAAGGCTCCCATTCACCCCACTGTTGCTTTTGCCGAAATGTTTTGGCACGAATACCAAATTGGGGAATAGGGAATGGGGCATGGGGAATGGGGCATGGGGAATAGGGCATGGGGCATGGGGCATGGGTAATAGTTAGTGGTTTTTCTAATAACCAATTCCCTATTTGACCAATTCCCTATTTGACCAATTCCCAATTCCCAATTCCCAATTCCCAATTCCCAATTCCCGATTCCCAATTCCCGATTCCCAATGCCCAATTCCCAATTCCCAATTTTCAATTTTCAATTCCAAATTTAAGGCTGTCAATATGCTGAAGTTGACTTACACTGAAACGGGCTTTAACCTAGAGCGTTTGGCTCAATCTCCCGAACAGTTAGTGGCGCTGCGAGTTGTGCTGGCTATGCGAGTTGGTCAAAGCATCAGCGTCGAACCGAGCACTGCGGCATTTTTGCTGCCCGCGAATTTGCCGGCGCTTTCTCTGTTGGAATCTGAGGCCCGCCGAGATGATACCGATTCGATCGCTCTTTGTGTTGCTGATGCTGATTTTGTCGAAGTGACCCTGCGCGGTACGTGGATTGGAGGGGCATCTGAAGGCGCTGATGGGGTGTTTGCGACGGTTTTGAGCGATCGGGCGGAGCGGTTGTTGCTCGGACTCTGGCTCGAAACTCAGGCTGCTGCCGAGGTTGTCGGGGAAGTCGGCGATTAAGATCCGATCGAGAAAGTTCGGCAGGGAGCATCTCGGCGCCAGCTTTGATAGCAGTGCGAGCGTCCCCGCTCGCGAGTGATAAAATACGCGAGCGGGGACGCTCGCACTGCTGTAAAAAAAATGCTTTTTGCAATCAGATGCTTTCTCCATCCCCCACTCTCGTTAAGGCGTGTAAATGATGTTGAAGTAAATGCCATTATCTTGCAGGTTGTTGCCTTTATCGGTAATTCTCACCAAAGGAAAAGCATAATCTACACGCAAGTTCACCCGCCGTATCGGTTCCCAGATTACCCCCAAACCCATACCTGCTAAAAATGTCTGATTGGTTAATTTATTAGGATTATTGGGAGCGTTCCACACCGTACCCGCATCCAAAAAAGGAGCTAATTGAAGTTTGGGATTTCCCGAAGCATCCCGCTGCAAAGTAATCCGATCCTCGATCGACAGTCGGAAGCCGTTATCGCCAGAACGCACATTTTGGCGGTAGCCGCGCAGAGATTGCCCGCCGCCAATTACAAATTGCTGCGAAGGTAACAAACTATTAGCAGAAAGTTGTAAGTCTGACTGCAAAATTAATAAATGTTTATCATTTAATCGCTGTACTCGCTGCACTTGACCCAGCCAACTCAAAAATTGTCCGTCAGGGACAGAACCTTCATTTTGAGTAGCATCAAACAAGCTTGTGCCGATCGTAAATTGCGATCGCAAAGCCCAAGCACCCTGGGGATCCCGCCGAATGTAGTCCTGTCCCAGCTTGATCGCAGTCGTAGTCGTGACACCATTGGAGTCAGGGCCCGAGCCAAATGGAGTCGGTACACCGGCGACAAAAGTTCTGCCTTTCTGATAAGTAAGACCGGCAGATAGGGCAAATTCTTCGATCGGCGTTCTCCGCAGCGGCTGGCGGTAACTAACTTCAAATAAATGCGATTTTCCCGAAATGTCAAAAGCATCAAAAGGTTCTTGTACTATACTGTTGCGGTTCGGCGCTGCCCTCAATTGCAACGTGCCGTTCATCGCATTTAGCGGCAAGCGATAGCTGAAATCGAAGACATCTGAATCGCCGAGCGATCGATAATAAGCACCCGCAAGTTCATCGCCATTTCCTGTGAGATTGCGGTGCCGCAAACTAACACCCAATCTTTCAGAACCGACGCTGGGAGGCGAATAATTGTCAATGCTGAAACTAGATTGAAATGGATTAGCTTCCGTAACTCTGACGATCAGAATGCTCTCTCCTTCATTATCCCCAGCCCGCAGGCTGGCTTCTACATTGTCAAATAAAGGATCGACTCGCAGCAGCCGGAGTTGGTTTTCTAATGAAGCTGTACTTAAAGGCATTCGGGCACCGAGTCGAATCCGGCTGCGGATGTAACTTGGATGCAATCTTTTAGCTCCTTCTACCTCAATTCGAGTCAGCTTGCCTTCGATAACTTGAATTTTGACTACTCCTGCGGTGATAGTTTGGGGCGGCAAGACGGCTCTCGAAGTGATGTAGCCACGATTGAGGTAAATTTCGGTAATTTTGTCGGCGATTTGTTTGAGCTGTTCTAGCGTGGTAGAACGGCCCTCTAACGGCTTGACTAAGGCATTAATTTCGTCTTGGCTTAAAATTGTGCTGCCAACTACTTGAATTTTCTGCACCTGAATTACCTGATTCGGGAGCGGCAGGGGAACTGGGGACGGGCGCTCCGGCGCAACTGGTTGCGGTATTTGAGGAGGTTCTGGGGAAGGCTGCGGGGCCGGTTGCAAAAATCGATCGCGATTTGGATCTGGCTGAGTCGGTGGCGGGGGCAGGTTTGGAGGGGTATTTTGTGGGTTTTGGGCTAAAACATTGCTATGTAGCTGGTTAGGGAATATCGGTTCGCTGTTAACTAGATTTTGTGCTTCGGGTTCCGGGTGGGCATCACAACCAGTTTCATTAATTGTGGAACAGCGATCGGCCTGGTTGTCAAGAGGGTTGTTTTCGGCAAAATCCGGCAGTTGATTGAAGTTAGTTGCAGTTTCATCCTGCTTGATTTCGAGTTTTTGCAGTGCTAATACTCCGTTGGCCGGATCTGCTAAGTTGTCAGCGGCGGCGGGCAACTGAGAAATATCGTCCGTTTGGGATATAGCTTGATGGGCATCAAAGCAAGCAATGGGGAGCGCAGTTAGAAGTGAAATCCCCAACCGAAATATTGCAATATTTGCTCTCGGGCGCATAATTAATATTTTTGTAAAATAATTTTGCTTGCTGCTTGACTATGCAAGTTTACCATTTAGTATTGGGCGCAATTTGAACATAAAATTTTCAATAGTCCGGCTTTCCAGAGACAAGGGGACTGGGAGCATCTCAATTTTGCTATCGAAGTCGATCGATCTTTTAGATTTTAGATTTTAGATTTTAGATTTGGGGGATTGGGGGATTTAGTCGCGAGGATCGGGACTCTAGTAGCATCTGAAGTGCAGTCGCTTCAATAAAAATGCCCAGTTGCAACCTCCCAGATCCTCCTAGCGAATCCTTATGCTGGTCAGCGCAAAAATTTTAATTTATTGAGGACGATCGACCAAAAAACCCGAGACAGGCAAAAATCATCTGTGGCGCTGCCAAATACCGCGCGCGATCGCCACGGGTTTTTGGTACTTGCTGCACAAGTCGAATTATTTTTTGGCGATGGGTGTTAACTGACTGGGGATTAATGGTTCTCGGGCAATTTTGCCGAGTTCGACTGCACTCAACACTTCTGACCACTCGAACGCTAAACTGGCATCGCTGGGAGACTCCACGCGCAATTGAGCTAGAGCTGCCAGGTACTCGTACCAGAGACCTTGTTTGCCGAAGATGCTCAGCTTGGCGCGACCCTCGGGCGATCGATCCAACTCTGTTTTCAAGGTTGGGGCCACTGCGATGCGGTTTATCCACCCCGAAACGAGAACCTCATCTCTATAGTTTTTTGGGTTGCATTTGATAGTAAAGTACCATTGATAGTTTTTGCCAACTTCCAGGGCTGGCGAGTTGCCGTCGGAGCCGAGGTTGATGCTAACGATACCAGGACGGCTCGTTACCATCCGAAAACTTTTTTTGTATACCGTTTTGTCGCTTTCGTCTGCTAACTCAAACTGAACTGTTTTGTCGATGGCTACGGGAAGGTAGTAGAAAAATGTCGGCTTTGCTGATATTGTTTGCCCCATAGTTGATTGGGGAATCAAGGCAGTTAAGGCATTTGTGGCAGTGCATTCTAAGCCGCGGGTTCCTCCCCCTTCCCGTCTTCCGGGTACTCCCTGCTCCGGCGGTTGAAAGTTATTCCACGTGCCTCCCAATTGCTGGTTGTTCGGTCTGCTTCCAGTTAGTTCCGGGGGTTGAACTGTTTGCCAGTTGAGTGGTAGCTGCGGTTGTGAGGGGCGGCGGACATTGTTACCGGGGCTGTTGAGAGCAAGAGCTGGTATTAAACTACCAACGGCAACTCCCTCTAGAGACAGAATTAAGGAAAGAGCACCGATGTTTAGAGCAGACTTCCAAGCCATGACGAACCTGCCTTCTAATGAACCTAGGAACTTAAACACACGATTTTATTCTACCCAAGGTTTTGACGGATCTAGTAATCTGTTGTACTTAATTTATATCTTCCAACAGATACGATTAGTTTGGCCCTTCTGAGCAAGATGGAATTCTGTGTCGCGTTTTTCAGTGGTAGCTTGGTAGTTATACTTACTTGCCTGCACGACAGCAGGTTGGGTTGAGCTTGTCAAAGCCAATGTTCAGAAAGACTAATATTCCGGTTTTTTTACTGCGATCGCAGGCTAAAAAGCGTCTTTTCGTAAAAAAACCGGTTGATGCGTCAGTTCAGGATATCAGGAACCTCGGCAATTTTGCTGATGAGCCTAAAGCGATCGGCTACAAGTGAGCAAATTAAGTTTTCTGTACAATACAATAGCGGCAAAAAAATTTAGCATGAATCTCGATTCACCTGTTCTCTCGGACAAACAGCCTTCGGGGCTGCGGATGGTAAGACCGATCGGGGTCTACGCGCTGCACGGCATTACTTTTTTAGGAAATAGGTTATTCGGGGTCGATCGCACCGAAGGGCTACTATTGGAGATCGATCGAGAAACTGACAACACTACTGTTTTGAATCCTCATCAAACGGCTAAGTTTGCAGGCGCAACCGGGCTGGCGATTTGGGAAGATACTCTCTGGTTTTCGCGAGATGAGGATATTTGTTGCTGTCCGGGCGCAATTCGGGATGGGGCAATCGCTGAACTCAAACCGGAACATTTTGTTTCCCTTTCTTATCCCGCTGACGGGATTGCAGTTTGGAAATCTACGCTGTATGTGACTTGCCAGAGATTGGGCTATATTCTGGTTTTTGATGTAAAAACTGGTCGGGAAATTACTCGGTTTTATGCTCCCGGTATTGGCATAGAAAATATCACTGTCCGGGATGAGGAACTCTGGGTTTGCGACAAGACTGAGCAAACTGTTTACTGTTTGGAACGGGCAACTGGGGAGATTAAATTTAGCGTTTTGACTCCCTTTGAATGGCCTTCGGGTTTGGCTTTTCACAAAGATTCCCAGACGGGCGAAGAGGTTCTGTATGTGGCTTATGCCGGGGATGAACTTTATATTCGGGACGATCCGAATTCGGAAGATCCTTTTCAGTTGACGAAGCGCGATCGCACTTTTGTTCACCCTTTATCTTTTCACTACAATGAAGCCGAACGCTTCGCTCTGTCAAATGGTTTTTTGATGGAAATGTCCTATGTGGAGGAACTTTCTCCCCTGGATGAGGTAGAAATCGATAATTTGGAGTGGCGGATTGCTTTACCTTCGGACACTCACCGACAAAAGGTCAGGAAAATTACGCCGATTGGGATGCCTTTTACTGAGGAAATTCAGGAAGGGGAACGGGTGGCGGTGTTTAAGTTCGATCGCCTCCAGAAGGGGGAACGGCGAGTTTTTGGCTGGAAGGCGTTGTTAGAAGTGCGATCGATTAAGTATCAGTTGTCACCTCGGAATGTAGAAAAGATACCGCAACTATCGCCGGAGTTTGCAGCGAAGTATTTGGTGGACAATGATAATTTGGCGATGGATACGGAGATTGTGCGATCGGCTGCGGTGGCCTCCATTGGCACAGAAACTAATATTCTGAGGAAGTTACTGAGCATTCGCAATTTTGTTTACGACCAACTTTCTTACGGGATTAGACCTCACATTGACACTCCCGATATTGTACTGCGTCGCGGCGTCGGTTCTTGCGGCGAGTATGTGGGGTTGTTGTTGGCTTTGGCAAGGTTGAACGGAATTGCTTGTCGCACAATTGGGCGTTATAAGTGTCCGGCTTTTGCTGACAGAAAAGGTTTGCCGCTGGAACCCGATTTCAATCACGTTTGGCTGGAGTTTTACATTCCAGGTTTTGGCTGGGTGCCGATGGAATCTAATCCTGATGACATTCAAGACAGAGGCCCTTATCCTTTGCGGTTTTTTATGGGTTTAGCTTGGTATCACGTGGAAATTGGCAAGGGAATTCGCTTCCAAAGTCTCACCAGCGGGGGTCTGCCTTTGAAGAAGGAGGATGTTTCCGTGGGAAGTCTGGCCATTAATCATGTCCGGTTTACAATTTTGGAAGAGTTGTTTTAAGGAAGAGTTGACTGTTGACTGTTGACTGTTGACTGTTGACTGTTGACTGTTGGCAGTTGGCAGTTGATAGTTGACAGAGGGAAGACTCGGAGTATCTCACTTTTGTAAAAAAGCAATTTCTTTACAGTGCGAGCGTCCCCGCTCGCGAGTGTTAGATAGATCGTAGATCGCGAGTTCTTGAAGTGGTCGCACTATAAAATCAAAACTGAGATGCTTCCGGGAAGACTTTTCTCATCTCCCCCTCTCGGACTCTCCAAGTCTCCCTCTCACCCAATTCAAAACACGTCCGGTACAATAACCGTTATCAGGTTTGTAGTGAGGACTTTAGTCCGCAGAGTTTGATGAAGATTTCCATTCCTTGCTACAAACTAATTTTATTGGGGTTGTGCGATCGCACATAATCTCAAGTCTAAATCTCAAGTATAAGGCAAGCAGGAGGGGTTGTGGAATTTTCGATTGCTAATTTGCTGGTTTTGGTAGCCTTTGTGCTGTTGCTGACAGTGACTGGCGGGGTCGCTTATTTGACAGCAGTTGAATGGCGCGATCGCAGGCGCTTAGATAACGCCAAGCGTAAAAAATAGTCGCTATTTGCTGTTGACAAACTGCATTTTTCATGATAGTAAACAAGGCAACCCAAATAGGTCGCCTTTAGAGGTTTGTAGTGAGGACTTTAGTCCGCAGAAATTGATGCGGACTGAAGTCCTCACTACAAACCTATTTGATTTAGTAGGATTCACGGGCGGGACGCCCGCGCCACAATCAACACACTTGAAGTCATTGGTTATTGGTTGTTGGTTATTGGTTATTGGTTATTGGTTATTGGTTATTGGTTATTGGTTGTGCATTTAAATTGTATCTTTAGGGCGGGCAAGATGCCCGCCCCACAAAAGTTTAACTTTATTCGGACGTGCAATTTAAATGCCTCGGAGCTGATTTGTCCTATGTTTCTTGTTAGTTGTTCGTTCTAATAACCAATAACCAGTAACTCATGCCCTATGCCCTATGCCCTATGCCCCATGCCCTATGCCCTAGTCAATTATCCACGCGCGAATCAGTTCGTTTACCTCTTCTGGTACTTCGTCGTGGGGACAGTGACCGGCTTTGATAAAGTGTTCTGTCAACTGCGGATAATGTTCGCGGAATTTGGCGCTTCTGTTGGTAGAATTCATCCACGGATCGCCCTCTCCCCACAGCATTAGCAGCGGGCAATTTAATTGACTCAACAATACGTCGATTTTTTCACCTTGGGGTGTTCGGAAGACGGAGGCGAATACTTTGGGTGCACCCCGATCGCACGAGGGTTGGTAAATTTCTTCTACTAATTGGTCTGTGACGGCGCTTTGGTCGAGATAAACTTTTTGTAGGGTTTTCCGAATTGTCGATCGCCCTCGTACGTATTGGAACAGCAGAAAACTTGCCCAATCTTGCTGGAATAAGGTTTTAGCTACGGTAGATATGGCTTTTTGCAAGGGCGGGGCTTCGGGTGCGGGCTGAGGTTCGCTGAAGGGGCCGGCGCTGTTGATTAAGATGAGTCCGGTGGCTGATTCGGGACGCTGGGCTGCTACGCACAAGGCGGCGTAGCCTCCGAGGGAGTTCCCGGCTAGTACGGCGGGCCGGCCGATGACGTTGGTGATGAAGTCGTGGAGTTGGTCGCGCCAGAGCTCGCCGCTGTACTGGATTTCGGGTTTTGCCGATCGCCCGAATCCGATCAGGTCGATCGCCCACACTTCAAATTCTTTGCTCAGACCGCTGATATTTTTGCGCCAGTGGTCTGTGGATGCTCCAAAACCGTGAATTAACAGCAGGGGAGGGCGTTCGAGATGTCGATCGCTCGACCGCACATAGTATACTGAATGGCCCCGCCATTGCCAGTATGTGCCTGGAATGGGGGTTGCAGTGATGGCTAGGGTGGTTTGCATAATGTAAAGAAATAAGTATTTACTTTAACTATTGTATCGTGAGGTTCAGATTTATAAAGTTTTGCCAACGCGCTGGGGTTTTGCCAGTAAGGGATACGTCAAGTTGGTCGAGTTGGGCTAGTTCGGGCGATCGCACTCATAATCAATAAGTTTTGTAACAAATATTGATTTGGTAAAGGTCGCAGCAGTCGGATTTTCAGTATTCGATCGGCATTTTGGAAATATATCTGGTTTCGACTGCAACACACCTAGGTAAGATCCTTGCGATCTTTGGTACAAGTAGGAGATCTAGGCGATCGGGCCCAAGCTGTGGTGGTGGGAGTCGATCCCCATTGGCTAGGAGTCAAGGGATCGACTTTTTTGGACGGATTTCCGATCTTTTCAAGGTGGGGATCGTTTGGTAAGCGAGCTGTTGACGGCTTGGGATGCAGCGGGTTCAGCTTCAGTGCCCTAGCAAAAGCCGACCTCAAAAATCAGGATGCGGGTAGAAGTTATAAGTAAAATTACTGGGAGTTCTTGGCAAAAGTTTCTGAGAATCGCAGAATATTTTGTGATGTTCTTTGCTTTTCTTAACGGCTTTGATACTCTAAGATAGAAATAGAGCTGCGCCGCTCAATTAATGAGTATTTTGAATACTAGGGAGCCAACTATGCAGGGTGTGAAGTTTATCCACCTGAAAGTTAGGGAGTTTTCTGAGTGATTGCTATCTCAGCCCGTCCGGTCGTCGGACGCAATTGGATTACGATTAGCTTCGCTTCTACCCTATACCTTTGTCCTATTTTGGATCTGCTCCTAGCAGAGATTCCGCCTCACTGGCAAGCGGAATTACGGTTGGGGCTTCAAGAAGCTTTGGTAAATGCCGCTAAGCATGGAAATAAGTTAGACCCCAGTAAAACTGTTGGAGTCCGTTTTTCGATCGTCCAAAACGAATATTGGTGGGTGATATCAGACGAAGGTTGTGGCTTTAAAGCACCTTGCGGTTGCGACCTTTATACCGATACTTGCGACAGTCTCATAGCAGAGGATGTTGCAGATAATTCTGCATTCCCCCATGTTGAACAAGAATGTGGTAGGGGGCTGTTTATCCTTTACCAAATATTCGATCGGGTTGAGTGGAATTCTCAAGGCACAGAGTTACGGCTGTGCAAAGAACTTCCCAGTCGCTACCGGCTGCCTCGCTTGCGCTAGAACTGATATTTGGCGACGTTTTTCAGATCAGCTCGACCTGCATTTTTTTTCGTTTCCTCGCTGAACCGAGGATGGAGAATTTTGAGTATCAGGCTATTGATAGTAGATGATAATGCAAAATGTGAGTTTTGAGTGAGAAAAGTATAAATCTTTTTTAGCTCGCAATCGCGCTGCTCGATCGAGCAGCGCGATTCTTTGAGTTTTGGACTCTAGTCAAATATTTAACTCAAGAGTCAAAATTATTTGCCGTGAGTCGGGCACGGAGGTGCACAGATCGATCGATCTAACCATCCTGCTGCTTGGTTTAAGCGCGGCAGAGCTTCTTCGGGCTGATTTTTCAGCAAAAAGACCAAAGCGGCCGCAGCTTGCTCTCCGGCCCGGGCGGAACGGTTGGCTTTGAGGCGGTGCCAATCTCTTTCGGAAATGGCGAGGCGGGCTGCGAGGGCTTGAGCCAGTTCTACTGTGCTCAGCTCGTTGAGGTTGACAGTTTGGGTTGTTTGTGTAGTTTCAAGCATAGATGGCAATTATAGCTATTTGGCTGCGGTTTCTGAATTGAAAAAATATACTGCATATAATAACAAGTTAATTGGGAATTGTTTTTTTAAGTATTGTCGGGTTTGCAGATCGAAATGCCTCAACAGCCGTCAGAGTTAAATCGGGAAGATTCAGAAAATGAGTTTGTGCAGGCGATCGCAGCAGTGGAGCGATCGCTCGCAGCAGTCAAAGAGCGTTACACTCAGATTCAGTGCGATCGCCAGCGCCAAGCCGAACTCGGCAATCGGCGGGAAGATGTCCGCCAATCTCTGCGCCAAAATCCATTACCGCAACTTAAGAAAGAATTGCGGGAAATTGAGCAAGAATTGGAAACGATCGAGTTAAATTTAGAAAGCAGCCTGTTTTCTTGGGGAAGCATAAAACAACCTTTTTGGCAAGCAGTTCGCTTTGGTGGACTCGGCATTTTGCTCGGTTGGATTTTGAAATCCTATGCGGGATAGTTTTTGATTTTTTTAACCGCAGAGGGCGCAGAGGGCGCAGAGGAAGAGAAAAGAGAGAATTATGGTGCAAAATATTAAGTAAACGGGAGTGGATATGACAAATCAACGAATTGCTGCAATTTTGCGGGCTGGTGAACCTGACGAAACCGTAACTGTTCAAGGCTGGGTTCGCACTAAGCGCGAATTGAAAGAATTTGCCTTTGTCGAAGTCAACGACGGTTCAGCGATGGCTAACTTGCAAGTAGTCATCAATGCCGATTTGCCCGACTTTGAAAATATACTCAAACAAATCAATACAGGTGCATCTGTAGAAGTTTCGGGAGTGCTGGTAGCATCTCCGGCGAAGGGGCAGCGAATTGAGTTAAAAGCCTCACAAGTAAAAGTTTACGGCGAAGCAGACCCGCAAACTTATCCGCTCCAGAAAAAGCGCCATTCCTTGGAATTTTTGCGGACAATCGCCCATTTGCGGCCGCGCACAAACACCCACGGTGCTGTTTTTCGAGTCCGCAATGCTTGTTCGGCGGCGGTACACCAATTTTTTCAAGAGCGCGGTTTTTTGTGGGTTCACACTCCGATTCTGGCTGCTAGCGACTGCGAAGGTGCGGGGGAAATGTTCGCGGTTACTAACTTCGATTTAAAAAATGTGCCGCGCACTGATTCGCAAGAAGTTGATTATGCGAAAGACTTTTTTGGGAAGCGCGCCTATTTAACAGTTAGCGGCCAGTTGGAAGCGGAAGTTATGGCGATGGCTTTCGGCAATGTTTACACTTTTGGCCCGACTTTCCGAGCGGAGAATTCCAATACTTCGCGGCATTTAGCTGAGTTTTGGATGATTGAACCGGAGATGGCTTTCTGCGATTTGCAGGGTAATATGGATTTGGCTGAGGCGTTTTTAAAGTACATTTTTAACTTTGTTTTGGAGCATTGTCCGGAGGATATGGAGTTTTTCAACGAGCGGATTGATAAGACTGTTTTGGCGACGGCTGAAAACATTATCAACAATCAGTTTGAGCGGATTACTTACACGGAGGCGATCGCACTTTTGGAAAAAGCTGACAAAAAGTTTGATTTTCCGGTAAGCTGGGGCTTAGATTTGCAATCGGAACACGAGCGCTATTTGGCTGAGGACTTGTTTAAAAAGCCGACGATTGTCAGCGATTATCCCGTCGGGATTAAAGCATTTTATATGCGTTTAAACGAGGACGAGAAAACGGTGCGAGCGATGGATGTTTTGGCTCCGAATATTGGGGAAATTATCGGCGGTTCGCAGCGGGAAGAACGTCTCGATGTGTTGGAGCGGCGCATGGAAGCTCAAGGCATGAATAAAGAGGAATTGTGGTGGTATTTGGATTTGCGCCGCTACGGTACTGTGCCTCACGCTGGTTTTGGTTTGGGGTTTGAACGGTTGGTGCAGTTTATGACTGGAATGGGAAATATTCGGGATGTAATTCCGTTTCCGAGAGCGCCTTTGACAATTGATTTTTAGATGCAGACGGCGGTTGAAACCGCGCCTACAAAAACAAAGTCCGCCGGACGCCGACTGAAGACAATAACATAATCTTCACAGCGCGTTATTTAACCCCTCTGAGCTCGGGTTTGGTCTGTATAGACGCGGTTTCAACCGCCCAGTTTTCTTTTCCCATCTCAAATCTAAAATCTAAAATGGTATAAACTAATGGTTCTTCAAATTTCGTCGAGTTCCAAAGCACCAACTGTCACCTGGGAAGCCCTACCAGCCGACTTTATTTTACCGGACGATCCTGTGGAAAATATTCAACAACCGCCCCTTGCTGCCTCTCTCACCGATGCTCTGGGAGCCGCCGGACTTATTGGACTCGCCCTAATTGGTTCCAATTTTGGACTGGTAGCGACTATCAATCAGAAAACTGTAGTTAAAGCACCCGATTGGTTTTACGTGCCACAAGTGCATCCAGTTGCTGAGGGGACGATTCGCCGCAGCTACACGCCGAATCTGGAGGGTGCGCCGATATCGGTGGTGATGGAGTTTTTGTCTAATGAAGATTACGGCGAATTGTCTGTGCGATCGACTCCTCCCTACGGCAAGCTCTACTTCTACGAGCAGATTCTGCAAGTGCCTACCTATGTTACCTACGACCCCTACGAGCCCAAGCTGGAAGTGCGGTATCTGCAAAATGGGAGCTATGTAACCCAGACTGCTGATGCACAGGGACGGGTTCGGATTCCAGAGTTAGATTTATGGCTGGGGATTTGGCGGGGGGAACGTTTGGGGCAAACTATGAATTGGCTGCGCTGGTGGGATTCGCAGGGAAATTTGCTGCTGTGGAGTTCGGAACAAGCCCAACAGGAACGCCAGCGGGCCCAACAGGAACGCCAGCGGGCGGAACAAGAATGCCAGCGGGCCCAACAGGAACGCCAGCGGGCGGAGGTATTGGCGGCAAAGTTGCGGGAGTTGGGTGTCGATCCCGATCGGCTGACATGAATCGGGCGATCGGGCCGCTACTCAATCCAAATTGACCCTACGGCGCTTCAAACCCAGCCTTACTGCTTGAATGCGATCGGGTTCAAATTGGTATTATAGCAATCCTTGCAGGAGTCGTAAAATTTTTACCCCTCCCCAACCCTCCTCGAACCCGCGGGGAGGGAGTAAGAAATTCACAAATGATTTAGGATTGCTATATAGCCCGATCGCCTACCAACTCAGTATTAATTATAGTAGCTAGATCGGGGGAAAGAAAGAGATCGGGAAATAGTAAAGTTTCTAAATAGTGAAACTTTATTCCATAAAGTTTTTTAATTTCTTGGATTTGTCCAAGAATCTGCTCCTTGTTGATACTCTGATTGCTTTTGATTCCCACAATCATTATATTCTTACTCGTATGTTCAGCAGCTATAAACTCAAAAACCTTGGTCTTGTAGCCAGACAATTCAAGTAAAAGCGCTCTTAATCCATCAGTCACTATTTCCGATTGCCTCTCTAGCAAAATGCCAGACTTCAGCAGATCCTTCAAAACGATATTCGGATGAATTTGTTTCCTAACTTGCTTGTGACAGCATGGTGCTAGGATAATCAAAGAAGAATCAGATTGTATCCCTTTATAAATTGCATCATCTGTTGCAGTATCACACGCATGAAGTGCGATGGTTATGTCTGATTTTTCAGCGCTATAGTTACTGATATTGCCTTGTTTGAAATGTAAATTTTTAAACTCAACTGATTGGGCGACTGAGTTACAAAAATCTACTAAATGTATTCTGCTTTCTATACCAATAACTGATGCTTCTTTGTCTAAAATATTGTTCAGAAAATCATAGATTGCGAATGTTAAGTATCCTTTGCCTGAACCCATGTCAACTACAGAGATATGACTTTTCGCTGCCAATCCTGATGATTCAATTAAGCTATTTATAATTTCTACAAACTTATTTATCTGTCTAAACTTATCTTCCATTGTTTTTACGATATTACCTTGACTGTTGGTAATACCTAATGCTGTGAGATATAAATTGTTTTCTGATTGAATATACCGTTTTTTATTGCGATCGTGTTCCTGCGGAACCGTATCAACAGGATTGGTAAAAGTAGGCTTAATAAATTTAAGTTTTGGTTTTTTATCTTTGCCATATTCAAGTTGGACATCCTGCGTCAGCGAGAATAATCTAATACTCATAAATTCACTTCCCGTCAGGGTTTTGATTAAATTTATTCCCTCTGCAATTAGGTAATTTTTTACTATTTCCTTAGTTTTGTAGCTATAGGTAAAAGAAAGTTTTATGCTTGATTTAAATTGTACGCTTCTCACAATGATTTTAGTTAAGCCGTCTTCTTTTCCTCGATATTTTCCTAAAGTTAATCTGATAAATTCTTGATTTTCTATACTAGAACCTAGAATTAACTCGAATTGCTCTTGCGTGTTGATATTCATTATATTATTCAGTAGCGGTAGCGTGCGTCGCAGAAAGAAAATTTACAAATTAAAGTCAAAATATCACAGCAACGCACCACACAATAGTCTGGTGCGTCACACGAATTATTGATTAAGTCGCCGATGGAATTGTGATATCAACAGATTGCACTTTTACCGAAGTTCCTAAGCTCGATAACGGCGGTTGAATTCCCGCAGTATTTCCCACTACTAATGTTACCAAATTCTCCGGTTTCAAGTAAGTCTTAGCTACACGCTGCACGTCGGCAATTGTGGCTGCTTCGACGCTGCGGCGGTACCGAAAAATGAAATCTTCGGGATAACCGTAGTATTCGTAGCGCATTAGTCGCGACAATGTTTGACTGGGATTTTCAAATTTGAAGATGAAAGAATTGAGGGTGGAATCTTTAGCAAAAGCTAATTCTTCGGCGGTAATTGGTTCGGTGCGAATTCGATCGATCTCAGCGCGGATTGCTTTGATAAACGGTACTGTCGCGTCCGATCGCGTTTGGCCTCCAGCCACAAACGTCCCTGGATAGTCAAATCTCGGACTCCAAGCCGCGTAAACACTGTAGGCTAAGCCTTGGCGCGATCGCACATTATTGAACAAACGCCCGCCAAAACCGTTCATAACCCCATTCATCACGTCCAAAGCACCGTAATCTGGGCTGTTCAACATCCCGCCCAAATGCCCCATCTGCACGTAACTTTGACTCAATTGCGGTTGATTTACCAAAAATATGCCGCCTTGATTCGCCGGCGTTACCGCTGGTAGCGCAGGCATTTCTGCACTTTTAGTCGGTACCCAGTTGCCGAATTTTTGCTCCACGAGCGATCGCATTTTAGCCGTATCAAAATCGCCAGAAATACCCAAAATCATATTCTTCGGGTGGAAATACTTCTGGTAGAAACCCACCAAATCGTCGCGGGAAATATTGGCAATAGTCTTGTATTCTGCTGTGCGCGCGTAGGGACTGCGATCGCCATAAATCAACTTTTGAAACTCGCGGCCCGTAATATCGTTAGGATCGTCGTTGCGACGGGCGATGCCACCTTGCTCTTGATTCTTAGCTAAATCCAACTTTTCCTTAGCAAAAATTGGCTCCCGAATCACTTCAGAAAACAAGTCAAATACAGGTTCCACATCCTCAGCTAAAGCACTAAAATTAGCGTTACCAGAAGCAACATCAATCCCCGTTTCTACAGAAGCTGCCCGCTGTTCTAGCAACTGATTTAATTCATCAGCCGTATGGCGACTCGTCCCACCAGTTCGCATCACTTCTCCCGTCAAACCTCCCAATCCAATTTTATCAGCAGGTTCAAAACGATCGCCCGTGCGAAATAGCGCCGTTCCCCCGACTAGCGGGAGTTCTCTATCTTCCATCAGATAGACTCGGATGCCATTTTTTAGCTCGAAGCGAGTGTATTTAGGCAGTTTAATTTCTGCCAGCCCCGGGAATTTTAATTCGTCATAGTGCTTCGGCCCAGCCGCTAGGGAAGGTAACAAATTAAACGTGCCAAGTGAAACAGTAAAAAAGCAAAGCGACAGCAGAAATAACTTTACTTTTTTCAGTCTCAATTTACTCCTTTTCATGCTTTCTCCTAAGTTTGATATCGTGAAATAGCGTAGGGGCGGTGCTCTGTACCTGCCCTAGATGCGAGTCTATTTCCTAGTCTGCGGAGGCAGACTTAGTTTGTATAGTCGCGGTTTCAACCGCCGAGTCTGAGTGCGAGTCTATTTCCTAGTCTGCGGAGGCAGACTTAGTTTGTATAGTCGCGGTTTCAACCGCCGAGTCCAAATCGAGGCTTCTTCTTACAGCGACAAAAGCTTGCCAATCGTGCGATTTTCCGGGCGGAAAGTTGCCTTAGCTACTCGCTGAATGTCAGCGGGAGCAACAGCAGCGATCGCATCCAATTGCTTAAACAGATTTTTCCACGAACCAGTTTTCACTTGATAGTCCAGCAGCGAAAATGCCATGCCCATATTAGAATTGAGCGATCGCAATAAACCAGCCCTCGCCTGAGTCTTCACCCGTTCCAACTCCAAAGCAGACACCGGATCAGTTTTTAGGCGATCGATTTCCTTACTCAAAGCCACCGCCACCTCATCAACCGTCTTACCCGGAGCAGTTTGAGCGTAAAACAGCATCAAATTCGGGTACTTTTCCCCCGGATAACCGCTAAAACCTTGAGCAGCTAGCGCCAATTGCTGTTGTTCAACCAAAGACTTATAAAGCCGAGAAGTGCGGCCGCTGCTGAGTAAAGAACCAATGATTTCATAAACCGCATTATCGGGATGATTCATCGCCGGCCTGTGGTATCCTTCCAAATACCAAGGTTGAGTTTTTAACTTCAGCGTCACTTCCTTCGTTTGTGTTTGCGGAGGCTCCACAATTTGCAATTCAGGAGGCGCTGGTTTCGCCTTGTAGCGGCCGAAATAAATTTGAGCAAGACGCTTCACCTCCGCAGCTTTCACGTCTCCTACCACCGCCACAGTCAGCTTGCTGGGGATATAGTGACTATCGAAAAAATTCTGCACCTGGCTGCGGGTGAGGTTCTTAATATCTTCAGTGTAGCCAATCACCGGGCGACGGTAAGGATGAACAGAGAAAGCTTTGTCAGCAAAAACTTCGACCATTTGCCCGATCGCCGAATTCTCAGTTCGCAGCCTCCGTTCTTCTAAAATTACCTGTTTTTCCTTGTAAAATTCCCGAAAAACAGGCTCTAAAAAACGCTCGGATTCTAGCGACATCCACAGTTCTAACTTGTTAGCTGGCAGACTGTAAAAATACATTGTCGAGTCGATAGAAGTAGCGGCATTTAGTCCAACTCCGCCTGCTTGTTCGACAATTTTACCGAATTCATTGCGCTTGACAAATTGCAAAGCTTCGGATTCAACCTTGTCAAATTCTGCTTTGAATTTGGCGATTTCTTCAGTTTTGCCGATCGCCTTCGCTGCTTGCATTTGCTCGAAGAGTTTATCTTGTTTTTCTAGCAGCGGCTTTTCGGCTTTGTAGTCGGTTGTGCCGATTTTGGGCGTACCTTTAAAAGCTAAATGTTCCAGGTAGTGGGCGACTCCAGTTTGACCCTCTGGTTCGTTGGCGCCTCCCACGTCGGCGTGAATCAGAAACGATGCTACCGGGGATCTGGGCCTTTCGAGCACCACGAATGTCATGCCATTGTCGAGCTTAAATTCGGTGACTTGCTTGATTACGCGATCGAGCGACGGTTGCACAGACACTAATTGCGAGCCGCTAGCGGGGTTCTCGCGAGCGAGGGCGATTTCGGGGGAAATTCCCCACCACAGCAGCACAGCGGCGAGTAGGGAGGCAATGAATCGAGTTTTGGGTTTGGGCGATTCCCTAAGGGATCGCTTCGCCGCGCGTGGTTTTTGGAACTGCGGGATCATTCGATTTTAGATTTTAGATTTTAGATTTTGGATTGTCAAACCTGAGGTTTGTGCCGAATACAAGAGATTCTTGTTTAAGGATAAAGATTTTTTGAGGCATAAGCGATCTGTTGCGCCACAGATGTTAGGCTGATACAGCAAATCTCAAAAAGGGTCATTCGATTTTAGATTTTAGATTTTGGATTTTGGATTGTCAAACGGCAAGAAGTTTATGCCGAATAACAAGAGATGCTTTTTAAGCATAAAGATTTTTGGGGGCATAAGCGATCTGTTGCGCCACTTCCAGTTTAAGATTAAAGTCGCGCACTACTTAAAACTTAACATTATTTCGCCCGCCCGCCCCAAACCCGCAGTTCCAAGTGCATGAACCTAATCAAACGTAAAATACGGCTCGCTTAAAAGCTTGCTGTGTATGTCTTCCTCCTTCTTCCTTCTTTCTTCTTCCTTCTTCCTTCTACTTAAATCGCCAATTACCCATTCCAAAGCCATGCGAATTTTTAATCAGTCTCCTCCTTCAGAAACAGAAACCAAGAAACGAATTTTACAAGCAGCTCAGCGGTTATTTGCCCGCAGCGGATACGACGGTACGACAACTCGGGATTTAGCAGCGGCGGCGGGGGTGGCGGAGGGTACGCTATTTCGGCATTTTGATAATAAAAAAGCGATTTTGGTTGAGGTGGCGACGGAAGGATGGGTGGAGTTGCTGACAGATTTGCTGACGGAATTGAGCGAGATGGGTAGTTACAAAGCAGTGGCTCAAGTGATGCGGAGGCGGATGCTAAATATCCGCGAGAATAGCGATATGATGCGGGTATGTTTTTTGGAGGCGCAGTTTCATCCCGATTTGCGCGACAAAATTCAGTTGGAAGTCATCGGAAAAATGAGTATTGTGGCTGAGGCTTTTTTTGAAACGGCGATGGAAAAAGGAGTTTATCGGAAGATGAATCCAAAAATTGTCGCTCAAGTATTTTTGGGAATGTTTGCCGTCGCCGGTTTCAGTCAGAATACAATTATGGAGCCGAATGCTTCCCCGCAGGAAATGCAGGAAATGGCGGAAGGATTGGCAGAGATTTTTCTGAATGGGGTTTTAGTTAAGGATTAGTCAGTTGGCAGTGGTTAGTTGTTAGTGGTTAGTGGTTAGTGGTTAGTGGTTAGTTGTCAGTTGTCAGTTGTCAGTTGTCAGTTGTCATTAGCGCGATCGTCCCCGCTCGCGAACGTCATTAGCGCGATCGTCCCCGCTCGCGAACGTTATTAGCGCGATCGTCCCCGCTCGCGAACGTCATTAATCATTGGTCATTAGTAGTTCGGTTTTTTTCCTTCTTTATTCTTCCACGCATTTGTTAAATCCGTCGAGCGAATCCTTTGCCTAACTTTCTTCTACCTTATGGAAAAAATCTTAGACTATTCTATTAGGCCGCTAACGCAGGAAGACGAGCCTTTTTTGTGGCAAATGCTGTACGAAGCGGCGCACATGGCAGAAGAAGGTGAATCAACGGTGGAAGCTGTTGTGAATCATCCTTTAATTGCGAAATATGTCAAGCATTGGGGACGTGCAGGCGATATGGGCTTCCTAGCAATTGAATTGAACAGCAGCCAGCCAGTAGGAGCGGCGTGGCTGCGTTTATTTCCAGGGGATGACAAGGGATTTGGCTGGATTGACGATACTATCCCGGAATTGGCGATCGCGGTTCTTCCAGAATACACAAATCAGGGTGTAGGAACTCAATTGCTGGCTCATTTGTTGCCAGCAGCCAAAGCATCTTATCCAGCGGTATCCCTGAGTGTCAGAAGCTCAAATCGGGCCCTGAATTTGTACGAGCGATCGGGATTTAAAGTAATTGAGGGAAGCGAGATAATTAACCGCACAGCCGGGACATCATTGACTATGAAAATAGATTTTGATTGAGTAAATTATTACTCATCGTTAAACTCGTACATTTGCCTGGCCCAATTATCCCGATTTTCCTGCCATTCATCAATAAATGCTTCCCAAGTTGTATTGCTTTCTAGTTCCAGCAATAAACTTGATACTTCTTCAAGAGTCGATGCTGCTTGACATTCTTCTACCCAACTTTCCCGGCGCCGTTTCCATTGATTTTGCACCGCTTCCCACTCGATGTCTGATTCCAATTCAACTAGAAATTTTGCTAACTGTGACGGATCGACTGCTGCTTGCACGTCGCTCACCCAACTGTCGCGACGTTCTTTCCATTCTTGCGTCACTGCTTCCCATGCGAGGTTGCTTTCAAACTCTAACAGTAATTGGTTCAGTTCTACCATATTAAATGTTTAATTGTTTGCAGTTTGTGCTAAGGTGATTATACAAAAAAAATCAACAAAGAGTGTTAAAAAAATTTTAAGATTGCAGTGTCAGTGAAACTACGGAATATATATCAATACGGTTAACTTAAAAGATGACAACAGGGAAAACTCATGAAAAATATACATTGCGATTGCTTCGTTCCTCGCAATGACCATCTTAAGTGAACCGTATTGGAATATATATAATTGCATAATGAGCGATGAATTTAGGTTAGATAGGCTAGATATTCCCAGGAGTTGGAATCGCGGGACAGGCGACTGGACGGGAGTTGCCGCTGCGATGCAGAGAGGGGAAACTGTAGAAGTAATTCAAGAAGTTGGTTCGACTTTGTGGCGAAATAGTTTGCCGGAAAAACATTGTTTGTATTTGGAAGGGGAAAATCAATCAACTATAAAAGGGCGAATTTGGATTAGTTTTACGCAGAGAAGATTTGCGCCGAAATCTGCTTTGCCAAAAGTTCAATGGCATCCGAGAGTGTTGTGGATAGGGATAGGTTGCAAAGCCGGAACGCCACGAGAATTAATCGAAACTGCTATTCAAAGTGTCTGTCGCGCTTATCATTTAGCGGAAAGTGCGATCGCAGGTATTGCTACAATAGACACTAAAGCAGGCGAAATCGGCTTGCTGGAACTTTGTCGATCGCGCAACTGGCGGTTAAAAACCTTTGCGGCTGATGTTTTAAGTTCCGTTGAAGTCCCCAATCCTTCAGATGTTGCAGCGAAAGAAGTCGGAACGCCCAGCGTAGCAGAAGCCAGTGCACTTTGCGCGATCGAACCAACAGATTACACAATTATCAGCAACAGGCAAGATGCCTGTTCCACAATTATTAGCAACAGGCAAGATGCCTGTTCCACAAAGAGTGAATATTCTGCTTGTGGGGTGGGCATCCTGCCCGCCCATAACAGGCTTTTAGTGCCAAAAAAAATATTTTCCACTAAAAATCCCCTCCCTTTACAAGGGGGGGTTAGGGGGGGTTCTGCGGTAACTGTAGCCGTTGCAGTTTGCCCGATCGACTATCCAGGATAATATCTTACTGCTCGACACCGGTATTCACAAATCGGCCAATCAGCCCAGAAACCAACGACAACACAATTGAACCGAACAAAGCAGGCCAAAAACCGTTAATCGCAAAACCGATACTGAAAGCACCAGCCAACCACGAAGCCAAGGAAAGCGAAATCGCATTCACCACAAACAAAAACAAACCTAAAGTCAGAATGCTGAAAGGCAGCGTCAGCAATGTAATAATCGGCCTGACAACCGCGTTTACAAATCCGATAACTACAGCAGCCAGCATCGCCGCCGGAAAGCTCGTCACCGCAATACCTGGTACAATGTTAGCGGTAATCACCAGCGAAACGGCCGCTACTATCCAAGTTAAGAAAAAACTTAGCATATCTTTTTTTCATCTCCATCACTATTAATTAAGATTGTAGCTGTTTAGGCGATCGACCAAAGTTCGGGATACACTACCAAATACCCACCTTGCGACCACATCAGATTTATGAAACTCCGGCAACTAGCAGCATTCCTCTTGGCGCTAACCATCTTCATCCTGCCGCGCGCAGCCCAAGCTCAATCTAAATATTACCCACCGCCGCTGTCCTTTAGCAATGCCGAACTGACAAGACGCGATTTTTCTGGCCAAACGCTGCGCGCCGCTGAGTTTTCTAACGCTAATATGGACTTAACTAATTTTTCTAATGCCGATTTGCGGGGAGCAATCATGAGCGCTTCGGTGATGACTCAGGCGAATTTACACGGCGCAAATTTAACTAATGCCATGATCGATCAAATTAAATTTACTAAGGCTGATTTAAGCGATGCCATTTTAGTCGAAACAATTTTGTTGCGTTCTACTTTTGATGAAGCTGATATTACTGGTGCTGATTTTACTGATGCAATTATGGATGGCGCACAAGTTAAAGAATTGTGCAGTAAAGCCAGCGGAATTAATTCTCAAACTGGGATTTCTACTCGCGATTCCTTGGGATGTCGTTGATTTATTTTATAATCCCATTATTTCAATTTGTGGAACAGAAGGTACGTAGTTGGGCTTTAGCCCTGTTTAATATATACGCCTAAAGAGGGCTGAAGCCCAACTACGTACCTATTTTTATACAGAAGGTACGTAGTTGGGCTTTAGCCCTGTTTAATATATACGCCTAAAGAGGGCTGAAGCCCAACTACGTACCTATTTTTATACAGAAGGTACGTTGTTGGGCTTTAGCCCTGTTTAATATATACGCCTAAAGAGGGCTGAAGCCCAACTACGTACCTATTTTTATGATAATAAAACCACTCTGGGGAAAGCTTGTTCCGGGCGGGCTAGAAGCCCTCCCCACAAGTAATAAACAGACAAAATTAATGTGATTGTGGAACAGGCAGGAAAGCCTGTTCCTGACAGCTCAAAACAGATTTATTAAGGCTTGGCTTTTTTCTGAGCAGCCTCATAATGCTCGCTCATCAACTGATTAACTTCTGGATTGTAAATCCGCAGATAATTCCAGTAATTCTCAAACACCGATTTCACATATCCTTTCGTTTCAGGAAACGGAATCTTTTCCGCAAAAGCATCCGGATCGCTAAAACTAAACCTCTTCAACCAATCTGCTACCGCATTCGGCCCTGCATTGTAACTCGCCACAGCTAACATCGAATTATTCTTGTACTCGTCGTGAGTATGATCCAAATACCAAGTTCCGAGTTTAATATTGTCGTCCACATCCTCCAGTGAATACTTTTTGAGGTTAATTTTTGCTGCTACCCAAGTAGCCGTTTCAGGCATTACCTGCATTAAACCAGTGGCGCCAACTGCTGATTTAATTCCGGGCATAAACCGCGATTCTTGCCGGATTAATGCTGTCACTAAAACAGGATTTATTTTCCGTTCTTCTGACCATTTGGTAATGTTTTCTAAGTACGGAAAAGGATAAAGTGCTTGCCAATAAGCTGGCTGCTGTCTGAGTGCTTGGTATTGGGCTCTATCATCGGGTTTTTCCCGCTGGCGCAAACTCCCCACCATCCACAAACCGTCTAAATTGTCTCCGACTCCAATTCGCATTAAACCGTCGGTAAACTGTTCGGCTATAGTTGGTTCGACGCGGTTGGTAAATTCTATTTGCCACAACGTCCAAGCATCTCTATCTTGACCTAATTGATACAGTTCTTTTAATGCAGGAGATCCGGCGGTTGGTTCGGGGCGCTGAGGCTGTTGCACTACCTTGGGAGATAAGTCTCGGACTGTGGTAAAGTCGCCTACTGGCCAGCCGAGAAATACTGCCGATCGCCATGCGAAATATGATTCTGGATAGCGTACAATGGTGTACTCAAATGCAGTCTTGGCATCCTGTTCGCGGCCGAGTTGCTTTGCCCATTTGCCGACCCAAAATGCTGCTTCTGGTGCTTGTTCGCTGTCGGGATTGTGGGTGGTTAATTCCCTCGCCCACTGCCAAGCTGATTTTAAATCTCCGCCTTTGGCATACTGTTGGGCGATCGCCCAACGCAATTCGGCTGCTGTATCAGAATTGTTGTATTTTGTCAATAGCAACTTGCGGGTTTGTGAGGCGGATTCACCGCTACCTGCTTTGTCGAGAAGTTTGGATTTATCTAGCAAAGCTTCGGGGGCACGATCGGGGAATTTGCCGATCGCGCGATCGAGATACACGATCGCATCTTTGGGCTCGCTCAGCCGTGACAGCCGGATTAAACCCATACCAGTATCTTCGTCATTGGGGAAATCCCGCACTAATTCTTGATAGGCAATTCTCGATTCCGGGATTTTACCGTCTAGCCACAAACCGCGAGCTTTGCGGTAAAGATTTTGACCCGTGCGGGGAGCTTTTCCGTAAGCAATCGCTCCTTTGCCGTAATCCTGTTTTTCCCAATAGCCAAAGGCAATTGCTTCCCAATCTTCCGGTTTTAAACTAGGACTGTTTTGCTGTACCAGTTGTTCTAATAATGTACCGTAATCTTTGACATAATGACCGTGCTTTGCTACTAGCAGCATTAACTCGGGCTGATTGGGATTTTCTTTTAACTTCTTCCGGGCTATTTCTACACTGCGCGGATGTGCGGGAAATTCAGTAATTGCTTGCTTCCAATATTCGGGTTTCGACTTGCCTAGAACATATAATGCTTCGGCAGATACTGGATCGCTAGAATAATTTTTAAGCAGTTCTTCCCAAGCTTTTTGTGCTTTGCCTTTGTCGCCGCTCAATTCGTAAGCTTGCGCGCGTTTGAGGGCAATTTGAGCAGCTAAAACTGGATATTCTTGCTCTAAATTTTCCAGTAACTTTAATGCTTTGGTGGCATTTCCTTGCTGGATTAAATCGCTGGCAAGTAAGTAGCGGGCGCGGCTTTGAGGGGAGATTTGCTGCTTGTCGTTTGAATTCTCAGATCGATCGCCCGCGAGTTCGACTAATTTTGCCGATCGCTCATTGGGTGACAGCGATACCAACATTTTGACTTCAGAGGCGGAATTCGCTGCATCCCGAGACCGCTGAGCCTTCTGGAAGGGGCCGACACCCATCCATTTCGCCGCACCAACCACAGAGGCGATCGCCATTATGCAAACTGAAACGCCAATTAAAACAGAAACTCGGGTTTTTCGTCGCTTTAGCATGGGAAAATTTAAGAAAATAACAATAGAAAATCGATCGCCAGCGGACTTGGCTGATATCGTACCAGAATTTATTTAGATGTGTAGCGGAGAATTTAGGCGATAGATTTATTTACTCGATCGAATAAAAAACGACAAACCAGCAAGGACAAAGTACAATCAAAAATCTAAAATCTAAACTGTAAATCAAAACATGGAATTTCTAGTCACCGATACGCTCCCCTCTGCTTGGACGGGAGATGCCCTGGCAATTGGTCTATTTGAGGACGCTCTCTCGATCGCCGGCGACTTGGCACAATTAGATGAAAAGCTTGCAGGCACGTTGAAAGAGCTGCTAATGGAAGTAGATTTTAAGGGCAAAGCGGGCCAGAGTGCGATCGCCCGTGTCGGCGGCAATAGTCCGATTCGCAAAATTGCGATCGTCGGTTTGGGGAAAGCCGCAGACTTAAAATTAGAAACCGTGCGGCAAGCTGCGGGCGCGTGCGCCAAGTTAGCCAAAAAGGAGAAATGCAAAACCCTCGGAATTAGCCTTCCGGTGTGGCAAAGTGCGCCGGATGTTACAGCAAGTGCGATCGCCGAAGGTGTGGAACTCTCGCTGAATCAAGACAACCGTTTCAAATCGGAACCCGACGAGAAAAGCCCGCAAGTAGAACAAATTCATTTACTCGGTTTCGCCGGTACCGAAAGTGCGATCGCCCGCGCCCGCCAAATCACTGCCGGAGTTATTTTAGCACGGGAATTAGTCGCAGCACCTGCCAATTATGTCACCCCGATTACCATGGCCGAAACCGCTCAAAGTCTAGCAGCAGAATGCGGTTTAGAATTAGAAATATTAGAGCAAGAAGATTGCGAAAAACTAGGCATGGGAGCCTTTCTCGGCGTTGCCAAAGCATCCGACTTGCCGCCGAAATTCATCCACCTGACTTACAAACCCGCAGGCACACCCCGCCGCAAAATTGCGATCGTCGGCAAAGGATTAACCTTTGATTCCGGCGGTTTGAACATCAAAGGTGTCGGCAGCGGTATTGAAATGATGAAAATAGATATGGGCGGTGCCGCTGCTACCTTGGGAGCCGCAAAGGCGATCGGACACATCAAACCAGATGTCGAAGTTCACTTTATCAGTGCCGTCACCGAAAACATGATCAGCGGCCACGCCATGCGCCCTGGAGACATCCTTACAGCTTCCAACGGCAAAACAATTGAAGTCAACAATACCGACGCCGAAGGTCGTTTAACCCTCGCTGATGCTTTGGTATTTGCTGATAAGTTGGGAGTTGACGTAATTGTCGATTTAGCCACTCTCACTGGCGCCTGCGTCATTGCTTTGGGCGAAGATATCGCCGGTTTGTGGAGTCCTCAAGATAGTGTCGCAGCCGAAATAGTCGCGGCTTCTGAATTGGCAGGTGAAAAGTTTTGGCGAATGCCGATGGAAGAGAAGTATTTTGATGGCTTGAAGGCTTTGCACGCTGACATGAAAAATACAGGGCCTCGTTACGGCGGTTCGATTACGGCGGCGCTATTTTTGAAGCAGTTTGTTAAGGACACTCCTTGGGCACATTTAGATATTGCTGGCCCAGTTTGGAGCGACAAGGAAAACGGCTATAACGGCGCTGGAGCAACTGGTTTTGGAGTTCGGACTCTGGTGCATTTGGTGCTTGGTGGTGCTTAATTAACTGTGGATTGGCTAGCGCAAAAATAGAGATTTTTGCTGCTGGCAATCTGGGTCATAGCAATCCTAAATCATTTGTGAATTTGTAACTCCCTCCCCGCAATTTCGGGGAGGAAGTCAGGGCCGTTTGGTTGTCGTCTTAGGTACGTAGTTGCGCTTCAGCGCTCTTCATAATCTCAGCAAAAAGCGCTATTATTTATTATCATCTTAGGTACGTAGTTGCGCTTCAGCGCTCTTAACAATCCCAGCAAAAAGCGCTATTATTTATTATCATCCTAGGTACGTAGTTGCGCTTCAGCGCTCTTAACAATCCCAGCAAAAAGTGCTATTATTTATTATCATCCTAGGTACGTAGTTGCGCTTCAGCGCTCTTAACAATCCCAGCAAAAAGCGCTATTATTGATTATCATCCTAGGTACGTAGTTGCGCTTCAGCGCTCTTCATGATCTAAACAAAAAGCGCTAAGTTCGCAACTACGTATTTGCGTTCATCTCATTTAGGCAAGGGCGAAGCATTTCGGTACATAATTTATAGCCTTTCTCAAAAAGATGAGGTATAACTGACAGCTCATATAACTACTAAACTCACAGGGCTAAAGCCCAACAACATACCTTATCTTTCTGAAAACCGCTATATCGAAAATTATTCTAGAAGCACCAGGGATCGGAAACACTGCGCGCGATTATTTTTACTCCCAGAAACTTCAGTCAGCTTACAGGAACTACCAATTGCCTTTTTCCCCATTACCACCCTTTGATATCGTTTCCGGTTGCATCGGTATTGTTTAAACCGTCAACTGTCAACTATCACAGGGCAACTGTCAACTGTCAACTGTCAGCCGAAGCTATACAGTTTTGACATTCCATGCAAAAATAGCTGTTTCATAAAAAATGAAAAAAGTATATAATTATGTAAACATTTTTCAGCCACCGAAATCAAATAATTATATTTGATGGATTTGGATTGCTGCAAATAACTTTTTTCTTGAAATTTATGCAAGAATTATTAACATTTTTTTATGCAACACTGCCTGCATCTTCCGCACTTGGCTGCGACGGGCTGGCCCAGTTGCGACTGTACGCTGTTTTTGACTCGCTGACGGCACTCGCTTATTGCTCTCTGGCGCTATCTTTGGTTTATTTTACCCGCCAAAGTTCTCACAGCAAGATTGGAGGGCTATTTGCTGTCGGTTTTTTGGGCTGCGGCGCTGCTCAATTAACGCAAGTTTGGACGCTTTGGCATTCCATTGATTGGCTGTCGGTAGATCTCAAAGCTGCAAGTGGTGTGATTTCTTTGCTCTTAGCCGGATTTGCGATCGCCCTGATGCCGAAAGCATTTACCGAATCTGACTTAAATCTCACAGAAGATATTCCACAACAGCCGTTAAAACAGCTAGCAGAAAATCAGCAGCAAGATGATACACAGACAGCAGAATTGGCAAAACCACCGACAGATGATATTGTCGATCGCGCTTTAACTCTCAGTTCGTTAAGCGAACTGTTACAAAAAGAAATTGCCGATCGCCACCGGATTGAGGAAAAGTTGCAATTGGCTCAATTTGCGATCGACCGATCGGCAGATGCGGTATTCTGGATGGGAGCGGACGGTAAATTTTTGTACGTCAACGACGCCGCTTGCAGTTCATTGGGATATTCTGCCACAGAATTGCTCGATCTAACTGTGCACGACATCAATCCCGATTTTCCTGAAACTGCTTGGAATTTGCACTGGAAAGTCTTAAAAAGGTGCGGTTCCGTTAATATTGAAGTTCACCACAGCACTAAATACGGTCGCATTTTTCCAGTAGAAATTACGATCGACCATTGGCAATTTAACGGTAAAGAATATCAGTGCGCCTTTGCTCGCGACATTAGCGATCGCAAGCGGATTGAGGCAGCTTTGCGGGAAAGGGAACAAGAATTTAGATCGTTAGTTTCCAATATTCCCGGCGCAGTTTACCGTTGCAGTGCTGCGGGGCGATCGAGCTTAACTTTTATCAGCAGCGGCATAGAAGCTATTTCCGGCTATCCGGCAGATAACTTTATGCAAAAACCCGTGCAAGCTTTTTCTAGTATAGTTCATGGCGATGACGTGGGGCAGATCGATAAAATTGTCGATCGGGCGATTAAGACAAGACAACCTTACGCGATCGAATATCGCCTGATTCACAGCAACGGAAACGTGCGGTGGGTTGCAGAAAAAGGTCAAGCTATTTTCAACCCAGACGGTCAAATTTCATCCCTCAACGGCGCCATTTTTGACGTGACAGATCGCAAAGCAGCGGAGGATGCTTTGCGACTCTCCGAGGCGATCGCCAACAACAGAGCCCAGCAGCTAGAAATAGCTCTCAAAGAACTCCGAGAAACTCAAGCTCACCTAATTCATACCGAAAAAATGTCAAGTCTCGGTCAAATGGTAGCAGGAGTCGCCCACGAAATCAACAATCCCGTGAGTTTTATCTACGGCAATATTTCCTACGCCAGCCAATATATGAGAGACTTATTGCAGCTTGTGGAACTGTACCAAACACACTATCCTCAACCACAAGTAGAAGTTCAAGAATATATTGAAAACATAGATTTAGAATTCCTGAAAGAAGACTTATTAAAAATATTCTCTTCGATGAAAATGGGAGCAGATCGCATTCGCGAAATAGTTCTGAGTTTGCGAAACTTCTCGCGTTTAGACGACTCGGTAAAGCAGCCTGCCAATCTTCATGAAGGCATAGACAACACACTGCTAATTTTGCACAACAAACTGCGAGCTAGATCCGAATATCCCGAAATTAAAGTCATCAAAGATTACGGGAAAGTACCCTTAATTGAATGTTATCCAGGTCAGCTAAATCAGGTATTTATGAATCTGCTTAGCAACAGTATTGACGCCTTGGAAGATGCTTGGAAGCAAAAAAAGCGTTCCTCTCCTAGGGCTTCGCTAACGGGTAGTGGCAACTGGAAACCAACTATTAGCATTCACACAGAAGCCCTTAACGAAAATATTATTTGCATCCGGATTGCCGATAATGCGATCGGCATGACAGAAGACGTGCGCCACCAATTATTTGATCCGTTTTTCACCACAAAACCGATGGGGAAAGGCACCGGTTTGGGCTTAGCCATCAGTTACCGAATTGTGGTGGAAAAACACGGCGGAACCTTGATCTGCCATTCGGTTTTGGGCGAAGGGACGGAATTTGCGATCGAGCTTCCATTATAAACTAGCTATAGATAATTTTACTTGCAAGTTGGCAACTCGATCGCCAACTCCGTCCCCTCTCCGGGTGTCGAAAAACACCACAACTTCCCCCGATGATTTTCCGTGACAATTTGATAGCTAGTTGCTAGCCCCATCCCCGTACCTTTACCCACCGGTTTAGTCGTAAAAAAGGGATTAAATATTTTTTCTTGAACTTCGGGAGTTATCCCGCAACCGTTATCATGAATCGAGATCGACACGCGATTGTCAGCAGCGAACGAAGTGGCGATCGCGATCCGACCAATATAATTTAATTTGGCGCTGGGTTCTAGGCTTTCTCGCCTTTGTTCGATCGCATCGATCGCATTCACCAGCAAATTCATAAATACCTGATTTAACAAACCGCCATAACATTCAACCAGAGGTACTTCACCATAATATTTGGCGACATGAATTTCTGGTTTTCCCGCCCTACCGTTCAAGCGATTTTGTAAAATCACTAAGGTACTTTCGAGATTCTCGTGAATATCTGTGCTTTTTAAATCCGCTTCGTCCAACCGCGAAAAAGTCCGCAGCGACTTAACAATATCGCTGATGCGCGCGGCTCCAGTTTTCATCGATTTCAACAGCTTATAAAAATCATTTTCTAGATACTCAAGCTCGATATCTTCGATAAAATCGGCAATCGCCTGGGGCGGAATCGGATAATGCTCTCGGTAAAGATGAATTAGTTGAATTAACTCGCTCGCACAATCGGTAGCAGGTTGAATATTGCCATAAATAAAACTGACTGGATTGTTAATTTCATGGGCAATTCCGGCAACTAATTGACCCAAACTAGACATTTTTTCCGCTTGAATTAACTGAGTTTGGGTATCCTGCAACTTTTTCAGGGTTGCTTCTAATTCTTCAGTTTGCAGCCGCAGTTGAATTTCTGATTGACGCACTGCTGCTTCCGCCTGCATCCGTTCCATTTCCGCAGCCGCACGGGTGGCAAATATTCTCAAGATAGCTGACTGCATTTCTAGATATTTCACCATCGGCTCAGTATCCATCACTACGAGCAATCCCCAACAATTTCCAGCGGCATCTACAATCGGTACACCCGCATAACTTTGGGCTTGGAGACTTGCTAAATTATCATCTTTGGGGAACCAGCAGTGCAAGAGATTGGGATACCGACATATCTCGGTACACCGCTCGACATTTTGACAGGGTGTCTCGGATAGATGGTAAGTAAAATTATCCCCAAATTCATCTCCCGCCCAAAATGCTAGAGTTGTGGCGATCGTTTTTTCAGAGTCACCAAATTCAGCAATCAAAGCATAGCGAACTTCTAGTGCCTTGGCGAGATATTGAACGCAGCTTTTGAAGAATGCTGCGCCGGTTTTTGCCGCCGTACCTTCGACTACTAAGCGGAGAGCTTGCTGTTGGCGTTTGCGATCGGTGATATCTCTGGCGACAAACACCACTTGCTCTTGAGACATGGGAGAAATCCTGGCATCAAACCAGACTGAGCGATCGCCAATTGGTAATGAGTATTCCAACTGCGTCACGCATTGATTGGCGATCGCTTCTTGAATCGACTCTAGGAAAAAATCTGCTGATTCTTTGGGTAAAACTTCGTGAAGAGTTTTACCTAAAATTTGAGCGGTAGGTTTGTACAACAAGGGAGCCGAGCTGGGGGATATTTTGAGATAGCGTCCCTCTGCATCCAGCACCATAATCACATCCTGCATGGCGTTAAATAGTGCGATTAATTCTGCTTGAGAGGCAGCTAACTCTAATTCTGCGGTTTTGCGATCGCTGATATCGCAATGAGTGCCGATAAACCGCATCGGTTCAGATTCTTCGTCCCATTCCACCACCTGACCCCGGTCTAAAATCCACTTGTAAGAACCGTCTTTGCAGCGCAGGCGGTGTTCGTTGCGACAGGTAGAAGTTTCGCCGCGAAAATGTTTGGCAAAATCTATATAGCATTGAGCTTTATCCTCTGGATGTACCCGACCGTCCCACTCTGCTAAATCATTCACAATTTCGTGTTCTGCATAGCCCAGCATCGCTTTCCACTGCCTGGAAAAGATGACTTCATTGGTTTTGAGGTTCCAATCCCAAGTGCCATCTCCCGCTCCTTCTATAGCCAACTGCCAGCGGCTGTTACTTTCTTCTAAAGCGATTTGTGCTTGTTTTTGAGGGTGGATGTAACGCGCTATTCCCAAACAGGCAACGAATTCTCCAGCGTCATTTACGATCGCGGATACATTGGCAGAGTGCCAGTAATAGTTGCCATCTCGATGCAAAACTCGGTACTCAGATCCCCGCAGTTTCTCACCTTGCAAAGAGCGATCGAGAGTATTTTTACAAATTGGTAAATCTTCTGGATAAACCCAATTAGCAAAACTCTCATGTAACATTTCTGCTGCTTCATATCCCATGATTTCTTTTAATTGGGGACTGACATAGCTGAAGGTGCTATCGGGATTGACGATATAAACCATATCGTTGAGATTTTCCACGATCGTGCGGAATCTGTTTTCACTGGTTTTGATGGCAATTTCTGCGGCTTTGCTCTCGGTATTGTCCCGAACATAGCCATGCCAAATAGTGCTGCCATCGGGTTGTCGCTGCGGTGTAGAATCGCCGCGCAACCACCGCAACCGCCCGTCGGGAAAACACAGCCGGTATTCGCAACACCAAGGTGTCTGATGTTGGGCAGAATCGAGAATCGATTGATAAACGCGATCGAAATCTTCAGGATGGAGGTGATTGAAAATACAAGTCGCATCTTGTTGCACTTGTTCTCGGGTAACGCCGTAAATCTCTTCCAGTCTGCCGCTGGCATAGGGAAAATGGAAACCACCATCAATATCCATGCGAAACTGATAAATAACGCCCGGGATGTGGCGGGCAATTTGCTCTAAAATACCAGTATCTGTGGGACTGATGGGACTCTCCGGTGCGATACCTGCTTCCCGAAGTTGAGCTTGGGTTTGGGCGAGTTGGCGGGTAAGTTCTTCGACTTGTGTTTCGGCTTGTTTGCGCCCTGTAACATCTCGCATGACTAACAAGTAGCGGTGAGGCCAAAAGTTGAGCGTTATTGCATATTCGACGGTGCGAATCTCTGCATCAGCCCGCACTAACTCAAATTCACCCTGCACTTTTTCCGGTTTCTGGCATTCTTCCCACACCTGTTGAAAATTCCAGCTTGGTTTTGCAAACTCCCAGATCCAGCGCCCGAGGAGTTGTTCTCTTTTTAGTCCAAGCAATTCGCAGGCGGCGGGGTTGACATTGAGGTATCGCCCTTTGTTATCGGCGATCGCGATCGCATCTAGAGCAGTTTCCCAAATAGTCCGCAATTTCCTCTCTCTGAAACAAATCAAAGTGCGATCGTCTGCTGCTGATGGGGGATTGATTTCTCGATCGCCGTCTAAAAATTCAGACATAAATTATTGAATCAGGTGTAAAATAATACATAGTATTTGCGTAATATCGCCAACCAACTTACGAGTTACTCTATTTCTACTAATTCTCAAAACTCACAGAACAATAAGGTTCCTCGTACCGGAACACCCTTAAATCCTGAAAAAAAGTGACAATCTCGCCTCGACGCACCTGAGACAATAGTTAGGCAAACACAGCCAAAACTTGTAACTGTTGCCAGACAAAAAGAGCATAGAAATCATTTTCTATACTAATTATACAGAAATTTTCAGCATTCTTATAAGTAGATTCACTTAAATTCGCGGGCGAAAACAAAAAGTTTTATGTTTTTTTGATTAATAAATCAGAACCCTGACGCTCAGAAATCGATATTTGTCAACAGCAAAGACACGCAAATATCCGCAGATCGGATTAATTTTAAATCTGGGGAGATTTGGGTGTCTTTACTTGGATTTGCGGTGTTATGCTGCTTTATTCGCCGTAATGGCCACCAGCAACCTTACCCCGAAATACTACGTAGTTGTAGATGTTGTAGAAAATCATGATCGGGATCAGAAAGCCGATGAACACAATCATAAATACCAGGGCGCTGGGTGCCGCCGCCGCTTGGTAAATCGTGAGTTGTGTCGGAATAATGTAGGGAAAAACAATCAATCCCAAACCGATGAAACTGAGCAAGAAAATCATAATCGTCCAGACAAACGGCGTGCGTTCTTGTTTTTGTTCCAGGCTTCTGAGCAAGAGTCCAACCAGCAGCAATCCCAGCACGGGAATCGCCGCAAAAACATAAACTAGCGGTTTATCGAACAATCTTGCTCTGGTACTTTCATAAAAAACCGGAGTGGCGATGGTAATCAAAATTGCTCCGATTAATGTTGTCACCGCCGCAATTTTAGCGGTGCGGTAGTGATTTGTTTGCAATTCCCCATCGGTTTTCATAATCAGATAGGTGGAACCGATCAACACGTAGCCTTGAACCAGTGTCAAAGCCACCAAGATCGATCGCCAATCCAGCCAATCCCAAGTAGTCCCCACAAAGTGACCCGCTTCATCCACCGCAATGCCTTCAAGCACCGCGCCGAGGGCAAATCCTTGAGCTAAAGCTGCCAAAAAACTGCCCGCACCGAAAGCATAATTCCAAAACAACTTGCGGTTAGAATGCTCGCGAAATTCAAAGGCTACAGCCCGAAATATTAAACCGAAAAGCATCATGCAAATCGGTATGTACAAGGCAGTTAAAATTGTGCCGTAAGCCAAAGGAAATGCACCAAATAAAGCGCCTCCCATTAAAACCAGCCATGTTTCGTTAGCATCCCAAACATTGCCCAGACTGGTCATTAAAATGCCTCGGCGCTCGTCATCAGAAGCAGTCAAAGATAATATTCCCACCCCTAAGTCAAAGCCATCTAGCATGACATAGAGCAAAAGAAATAAACCCAAAATGATGAACCAGACTTGCGGGAGAAAATGCTCCAAAGCTTGCATAAAATCTCCTATTGTTGTGCTTCTACAGGGCGTTGATCGGGAATGTGTTCTGCGAGTTCAGTTTCGATCGCAGGTTGATTGCCTAAACCAGGTACTGACAGATTTAAATTAGGGCCTTTGCGGATAATGCGGCTGCCAAAATACAAGGCGCAAACAAACAAAAAGCTGTAAATAATCGCAAAGAAACTCAGAGAAGTTAAAACATTGCTAGCGGGGATATTTGATACGCCGTCAGCCGTGCGAATTTGCCCGTATAAAACCCAGGGCTGTCTGCCTACACAGCGCACAATCCAACCCGATTCTACAGCGATATATCCCAGGGGTGCTGCTAAGATCCAAGCGCGCATCAACCAAGGTTGACTGCTAATATTTTCAGCGGAAAGCTTGCCTCGCATCCACTGAATTGTACTGAACAGCATCAATCCTACAAAGAAGAATCCAATCCCGGACATGATGCGGAAACAATAGTAGATTAAACCTACCATCCGGGGTCGATCTTCTGGTTTCCACTCTTTTAAACCGAGGACTGGTTCGGAAAGTTTTTGTTTGAATTCTAGAACGTATCCTAAGCCATTGGGAATTTTAATTTCCCAGTCATTTTTTTGGGCTTTTTCATTAGGCAAGGCTAGCAAAGTCCAATCGGCTGATTCTCCGGCTGCTGAGGTTTCCCATTTAGCTTCGATCGCTGCTAATTTTGTCGGCTGATAGTGATAAACTTGTTCGGCGCTCAAATGTCCGATGAATATCTGCAAAGGTGCAACTGCGATCGCCGTCGCTATGGCAATCTTTAAAGATTTGGAAAAGAAGGCTTCGTTGCGCTTATTTAGAATGTACCAAGCGCTAATTCCACCAATTACAAACAGGGAAGTTTCTAACGTCGCAAAAAACATATGTAGAATGCTGTTTAATGCGAAGGGGTTCATAATTGCTTGAAAGTAATCGGTGACAACAAACTTGCCATTGACCATTTCTCCGCCTGCTGGAGTTTGCAGCCAAGAGTTAGCGACTAAAATCCATACAGTGGATAGGTTTGCGCCGAAGGCTACCATGATGGTAGCGAAATAATGGACGATCGGGTGAACGCGCCCCCAACCGAATAGCATAATTCCTAAAAAGCCAGCTTCTAGCATAAATGCCATTGAAGCTTCAAACCCTAAAATGCTGCCAAAAAAGTCACCCACGGCTTCGGAAAATGGTGCCCAATTCGTCCCAAATTGAAACTCCATGGGAATGCCGGAAGCTACACCAATACCGAAGTTGAGAACGTATAGTTTCGACCAAAAACGAGCGTGGTGGTAATAGTCAGGATTGCGAGTTTTCAGCCACATTCCCTCAACAATTACCAGATAAATTCCCATTCCCGTTGTCAAAACTGGCCACAGCATATGGAATATGGCGGTTAGCGCAAATTGCATCCGCGATAGCGCCACGGTATTAGATAAGATATCCATGTTTGTGTCCTTTGGTCAGTTCAACAGAGATTAGTTTGCACAATTTTTAGAATTGACATTAACTACAATGTAATGTAAAAATTCGTGACATTTTGTATGGTTGGCAATTTTTAAGGTTTTATACAGATTTGATTTGTGTTTTTTAATACGTTTATCGGTTGTTTTTATTGGAAAATAGGTACATTTGAATTTATGGTTGGGTGGGCGGGTTTACCAGATTATTGGTTTTGGGCGATTATTTCGGTGAACCAGCCCTTACAAGATTGATATTTGTTGATGCGGGGATACGATTTTAGTACATTTGAATTTATGGTTGGGTGGGGGCGGGTTTTTGAGATTGTTTGTTTTGGGCGGTTATTTCGGTGAACCCGCCCCTACAATATTGATGTTTTTTAGGGGATAGGATATTAGCGAACGGTGACTGTATGACTGAGTTGGGTGGGCGGGTTTTTGAGATTGTTTGTTTTGGGCGGTTATTTCGGTGAACCCGCCCCTACAATATTGATGTTTGTTGAGGGGAATATTATATTATCTAACTGTGACTGTATAACTGAGTTGAAAGGGTTTAAATTTAGCTGCGGCTTTGGGTTTTCCGCTGAGTTTTAACTCGTAGATTCCTGCCTTGGGAAATACAATTTCTGCTCCGGGAATGCCTTGGTAGCGCTCGACAGATACGGCTTTTAAAGGCGGTTCAATCAGCGGTTTATCCCCCTGTTTGTGATTTTTTGGATAAACCGCTAGCTGGCAGTTGCACTGCTCTAAGGGGATAATTTGACCGCCCCTGCGAGTCAGTGCAAACCACACTTTTGCAGTTTCTCCGGCGCGGGGATTGTGGTTTGGTTCGAGGTGAAAGGTAGCGGCGACATCTCCCGAGATTTCGACTTCGTGGGCGATCGCAGTTGTGTTTAGCTGCGGTATGGGAAATATTCCGGCTTGTACTAGCAATCCCAAGAAGACTAACAATCCTAAACTTTTACTTTTCTTTGACAGGTGCAACATAGAAATTATCCAGTGATAAAATTGACCAAAATAAGCGCGATCGCACTAACAAAACTAACACCGCAACCGCGGCTAAGACGGCTGTCACCAGTCGATCGTACAACTTCCATTCAAAACCGCCGAGATAGTGGGAGCCGATGAGGGCTGCGTGAAGGGCGCACAGCAAAAAAGCGGGTACTGTTAGCAAATGAATTTGCCGCCACCGCTTCCCTAAATAATTTTGAAGCCGATCGCAACTTGTCACCGCTGCGGGTATCATCAACAGCAGTCCCAGCATTCCCAATGCCATCCCTAATTGATGCTGCGGCAGCATAAAAGATACAGCGTCAAAATTCCATTGCAGCGTATGATCTAGCATATGAAACGTGTGGGCAAGGGCGATCGCAAACCCTCCGACACCCAAAGCCCGACGGTAGCGCAACAGTGGCGGCAAAAACTTGCTGAGCGGACGCGCAATCAGTGCTAGCATCAAGCATATTAGGGCTGCGTGGCCTGTCAGATCGACCATTTCATCGGTTCGCAACAGAGTAATGATGCCGATCGCCAGTGTCACCCAACCACCTGCGCGAAACAGTTTACTGCGTTTGTGGGCGCTGAATCTGCCAACAAAAAATCCCACTCCCAGCATAGTTGGCAAGGTACCCGCTCCAAAAGCAAACATCGTTGCCGCACCCAAAATTGGGTTTCCGGTTTCCGCTGCTTTGATTTGCGCTGCATACAGGAAACCGCAGGGAATTAAACCCCAAAGCAAACCCAAAGCCAATGGTATCCACCAGTTGTTTTGAGTTGAAATCTTGGTCATTGCACTGCTGATGCGATCGTGCTTCACTGGATGCAGCAATGGCAAACGCGGCAGCAAATCTGGTTTAATTTGTACCAATCCAAACCAAATTAGCATTGTACCGGTGATAATGGCGATCGCCCGCCGCCACCCGCTACCGATACCTGCCATTTGCCCGCCTGCAATCAATACCGAACCCACTCCGCCAATTGCAGCGCCAACTAAAGCATAAGCCACAATTCTTCCCACATTTAATAGCAGGTGAAAGCGGAAGGAAGCTAATTTATCTTTGTCGGTACTTGACAGGGAAAACGCCACTGTCAGCGGGCCGCACATTCCGGCGCAGTGTCCGAAACTGCCGAGAAATCCTAAAGTTGCAATTAGCAGGATGTCTAGCATTTTGAGTCAGGGGATTTTAGATTTTACATTTTAGATTGGTTTTTACTGCTTATGTCATGTCTGGTCAATTACCCGCGATCTGGTTTGTAGTGAGGACTTTAGTCCTTGATTCCTAAGGACTAAAGTCCTCACTACAAACCCTTTTGATTGTGGTCAACTCTCAACTGTTTTGAATGCCGATCGCCAAAATCCCCAAAATTTTATCAACTTCATTCAAAAAATACTCTAATAAATCTATTTTAACTGATTGCCCTTCCAGTATCAAAAACTTCCAAATTTCTCCCGTTGTCACCACTCCATAAATCTTTGATACCTGATTTCCCTCGCGCTCATTAAACAGTTGCGCTGCATACATTTCGGCCACGCACTGACCCAACCCAGCATTAATATTTTCCTTTTTTGCCTCAACGATTAAAATCGCAGGTGCGCTTAGAATCAAAAGTTCTACCGATCGGCTAATCAGAAAATCGCAACTCCCGTTTAATCCCAAGTCGCTATCAACCGTAAAATCGACACCCGAAAACAAACTAATGCGATCGGGAAACAGTCTGGTGAACTACCCAACACCCATCTGAGCACAGATAGGGTGTAGGCTTCCCAATTCATTGGGGATTGCCTCGGTCTTCATGGCTTTTTTACGTCCTGATAACTTTGGTCTTACATCCCCTCCAAGGGCAGAAGAGCTAGTTCCTAACTCCAAAAGTCGCAAACCTTCATTTTTAATATTCTGTAGTTTAGACTAACCAAAGATGAGAACGGTGGCAAAAGAAGAACTAGAGCCACCGCGCTGGGAGAGAATGAGGGTGAAAAATAAAACCTATCCACTTGAAAGCCAATGATGCAACATTCGAGCTGATGGATGCAGTGATGACCACTCCGAATGCGTCATCTCTCGCGGAATTTTCGCTCAATCCATTATTCTCTTCGTCAATGCAAGAGCGTTTACGAAGCGTTACAAGACACAAGACCAGACCGGAAAAAACTCATGGAGTTGTATCTGAAGCAATTACAGAAAGAAACACCCCCAACAGAACACATATTAGTAGCAATTGACCACACTGCATGGGAGAGAGCAGATGCCAAAACATTAAAAGACAGAACCCATGAATATCAAAGAGGTGTAATTGTGGGGCAGGGGTACAGTACCATTGCGTGGATACCTGAAGAAAAAGGAAGTTGGGCATTACCCCTGCTCCATGAAAGAATTAGTAGCGGGTCTTCACCCATACTTCAAGCAGCTTCCCAACTTAAACTTGTCTGTGAACAGAGTGTCAATCCAGTTTTAGCAGTTTTAGATGCTGGATATGGGAATGCAAGCTGGGTACTGGCACTAACAGAAGCGGACATCCCTGCTGATTGCAACCATGAGAGTCCGAAAAAATGCCTGCTTATGGTCAGCACCACCAGCATATAGTGGTCGCGGTAGACCACCCAAACATGGTCAAAAAATGAGACTCAATGACCCAACCACATGGCTTCAAGCGAATACAGAGATTGAAATTGATGAACATCCAGATTTGGGAAAAGTCCGAGTCAAACAATGGATTGACTTGCATTTTTATCGCGCCCCTGGACAAAAAGTCAATTTAATCCTGGTGGAAAGAATGAAGCCCATGTCAAATGGTCAGCCGTTTCCACCCTTATGGTTGGCTTGGGTTGGAGAACGAACTCTACCTTTGGAAATAGTCTGGTTCAAATATTTACGACGTTTTGGAGTCGATCATTGGTATAGGTTTGCCAAGCAAAGATTGCATTGGACATTGCCTAATTTGAGAACCCCTGAACAATCCGAGCGTTGGAGTGATTTAATGCCGTTGATGAGTTGGCAACTGTGGCTGGCCAGAGATTTAGTAATCGAGAATAGACTTCCTTGGCAATCTGCTAATATCAATTTAACCCCTGGACGTGTTGCCCAATCAATGTTTTCGCTTTTAGTTGACATTGGTACTCCTACAAAAATCCCTAAACATAGGGGAAAATCCCCCGGCTGGGAAAAAGGAAGGGTACGAACTAAGGCACCATGCTATCCCACTGTCAAAAAACGGGTTTCTCGGCGCAAAAAGTCTTCAAGATTAGCTATTTAATCTGATCCCTCTTGAGTTTTTAAGCAACAGCTTGCCTGAGATTCAAAGGTGGCTACTTTTAGCTGTACTCATTTTTTAGTCTAAACTACAGT
>RDXX01000154.1 GCA_004292955.1 Oscillatoriales cyanobacterium
TTGCCAGAAGATAACTCAATATGCTTTCGACAATCTTGGTGATTCCTTCTCCTTATTTTTCTCAAAAAAAGCTGGATATCCCAAATTCAAGAAAAAGGGCCATCATGATTCCTTCACGATAGACGCAGGTGGAAAACCAATCCCGGTAGGTGGTACGTCCATAAAGTTGCCCACCATCGGCTGGGTAAAAACCTACGAAGGATTGCCTCATACCACCTGCAAGTCAATCACGATATCTCGAACTGCCGACAGTTGGTTTATTGCTTTTGCCTACGAACAGGAGCATGAATCAACTGTAAAGCAACACGATGTCGTGGGTGTTGACCTAGGAGTTAAAGAGTTAGCAACACTTTCAACGGGTGTTGTTTTTCCTAACCCAAAGCATTACAAAACGCACCTCAATAAGTTGCGTAGGCTGTCAAAAGAGTTATCCCGAAAGCTTAAAGGCTCTAGCAATAGATTAAAGGCGAAACAAAGGTTAGCAAAACATCATGAAGCGGTAGCGAATCTCAGAAAAAATACTCTCCATCAAATTACTACTTACTTAGGCAAAAACCACGCAACGATAGTAGTAGAAAATTTGAATGTTTCGGGAATGCTAGCTAATCACAAACTAGCTCAAGTTATCGCTGACTGTGGATTCTATGAATTCAAACGTCAGCTAGAATACAAAGCTAAAAAGTTTGGCTGTGAAATAATCATTGCCGACCGCTGGTTCCCTTCGAGTAAAACCTGTTCAAACTGCGGACATATTCAAGATATGCCCCTAAAAGAAAGAACCTACGACTGTGAAAGTTGTGGTCATTCGATGGACAGGGATTTGAACGCAGCAATTAATTTATCGCGCTTGGCTTTCATCGTGAAAGCTTACGGAGGGATAACCGCTCCCATGCTCCCGATGAAGTAAGAAGCAAATGTCTAGACTTGTCTAGGATTTGTATAGCAGAACGCCAGATGCTGAGATTGACGGTGAGATTTCCGAATTTAAGGAGTTGACAAAATCTACTAAAAACATCAGATACCGACTTCAAGAAGGAATCAGCAGGGCAAAGAATCAAGGTGCAGCAGCCGTTATTATTCACATCAACCGAGATAGTTATGAATTTTGGAAGATAAACGATGGCATCAGAAAAGCTTTTTATTCGGACGAAAGACAACTTATCCAGAATATTATATTAGTATTCAACAGCGAAGAAGTACAACAGATTACTAGGGAGGAATGGGAAAATGGAAGACGTTTTTAATGAATTTGAAGAAGTTATACAAACTGGCTTAAAAAATAATATGCCGCGAGAGGCGAAATTGATTACAGTTGGGCAAATTGTTTATGCAGTTACTCGTGATGAGCTGACAAATAAAGAAGGTTTGCAACTGGAAGAGATGTTGGGCGGTAGAGAACAATGGAAAGAGGCACTTGAGTATAGTATTTTTGGCTATCCAGTAGATACAGCAACTCCATCTTTTGATAAACCTCTAATTATTGCCGGCAAAACATTTCATTCTCGCTTGATGACGGGGACGGGAAAATATCGCAGCATTGCAGAAATGCAGCAAAGTGTCAACGCTAGTCGATGCGAAATTGTGACTGTGGCTGTGCGGCGAGTGCAAACAAATGCTCCCGGTCATGAAGGATTGGCAGAGGCTCTTGATTGGACTAAAATTTGGATGCTGCCGAATACTGCCGGTTGTCAAACGGCGGATGAGGCGGTTAGAGTGGCTCGTTTGGGCAGGGAAATGGCGAAGCTTTTAGGGCAGGAAGATAATAATTTTGTTAAGTTAGAAGTGATTCCGGATGCTAAATATTTGCTGCCCGATCCGATCGGCACTTTGCACGCCGCAGAGCAATTAGTCAAAGAAGGTTTTGCCGTTTTGCCTTACATCAATGCCGATCCGCTGCTAGCAAAACGCCTAGAAGAAGTCGGTTGTGCGACTGTCATGCCTTTAGGTTCGCCCATCGGTTCGGGGCAAGGGATCAATAATGCTGCCAATATTCAAATCATTATTGACACGGTGAATATCCCTGTGGTGGTGGATGCAGGGATCGGCACTCCCAGCGAAGCGGCCCAAGCCATGGAAATGGGCGCTGATGCACTTTTGATTAATTCCGCGATCGCCAATGCTCAGAATTCTCCGGCAATGGCCAAAGCAATGGGAATGGCCGCAGAAGCGGGACGTTTAGCGTACTTAGCAGGAAGAATGCCGGTCAAAGATTACGCGATCGCCTCTTCCCCCGAAACAGGTACTGTCACATCAAAATAAATTCCCGAATTTTTCAGGCACTTCGATCGCGTTTTTTTGGTACAGTGATGGCAATCAAAAATATTGAGGATTGTTGCCAATGCCTTATACTACCGAAGAAGACGGACGCTTGAACAACTTTGCCAAAGAGCCGAAGATGTACGACGCCGTACCTCCCAACAAGAACCAGCAACGGAACTACATCATCCTGGGTGTTGCCGCCGCGCTGTTAGTAGCCGGTTTGGTGTTTGTGGCTGCTTCTGTGTAAAAACTGACCTGACACTCAAAGCTGCTTCAAATCGCTATTTTAAATAATCATTCAACAAACCATGTTTCCCAACCAATGGAAACATGGTTTTTGTGTTTCAATAAAAAGCAGGTATAGCCTTTCTCAAAAAGGTGAGGTATGACTGACAGGTTATATAACCACTGAAACCAAGAGGGCTCTCTTCCCAACAACGTCCGCGAATATGAGAGCAGCTGGAAGACTAAACAAGACAAGCAGAAATAGGGTTTTTTCCTTTCGGCGTTCAGGTTCAGGGGCGATCGTTGCAATTAATCAGACGGAATCGTCACAAATATAAAAAAATTGCTAATTGAAAATCTACAATCATGCAGGTCATCAACGGTGCGATTGACTGCCGAACTCGTCGGTGTTGCGAGTTAGGAGCGATTTCAACTCTACAATCCCAAATCTAAAATCTACAATCTACATTCCCAAATCTACATTCCCAAATCTAAAATCTAAAATCTAAAATCTAAAATCGCCAGACCGTGATGTCTATTCCTTCCCAAAAAGTTTCTAGCTCGAACAAGCAGATCTATCAACGCTTGAAACAGGCGATCGACCTCAACTTACGCCGTCAAATTTTTATTGCCGCCTGCGACGACCTGTGTTTGCGGGACTGTCTGGCGGCCCGCTTGCAGGCAGAATTAGCCGCCGAGGGCGCCGACTCGATTTCTCGTCCCTACCCGATCGACTATCCCCGATTTGTCAGTTTGGAACTCGACGTGAGCGAGCCCAATCCTTGGGACTCGATCGCCGCATGGCTGACTCAACACCCACTGCCCCGAAACGGCGGCAGCTACAGCCGTTTGCCGGGATTTCAAATTCTCGGGGCCGAACACCTGACCAGGCACTCACCAGCCGTGCAGTGGTCGTTCCTGAGCTATTTGAGAGACATCGAAGCAAACCTGCAAATGTGCGAGTCTACTCTGTTGCTGTGGGTGTCGCGCCCTTGGTTGAGTTCGATCGAGCAATCGGCCCCGGAATTTTGGCAATGGCGCACCGGAGTATTTGAGTTTGAAGGCGAACCAACTCCAGCTAAGGGCGACTTCGGGCACTCGGAAGACTTCGGACACTCGGAAAACTTCGGAAACTTGCGGGACAACGGAGACTATGGCGACCAACTTTTAAAATATTTAAAGTCTTCTGAAGAATCCTCAATTCCCGATTCCCCATCCCCAATTCCCGATTCCCCATCCCCCATTCCCGATTCCCCATCCCCAATTCCCGATTCCCCATCCCCAATTCCCGATTCCCCATCCCCAATTCCCGATTCCCCATCCCCCATTCCCGATTCCCCATCCCCCATTCCCGATTCCCCATCCCCAATTCCCGATTCCCCATCCCCAATTCCCGATTCCCCATCTCCCATTCCCGATTCTGAACCCGCCACAACAGATTCTAAATCCGTCGAACTGGCAGATTTGGTGCTAGCAGCGGCTTCTCAGGAGTTGGAAGTAGAAGATAATCCCGCATCGGAAGACAATTTTCTGCCGCTGCAAACCCTGCAATATATTGCATTGCTGCAAGAACATGAGTGCTGTTCCGAAGCTTTGGCTTTGGCTTATCACAGTTTGGGAAATTACTACCGCGATCGGATTCTGGGCGGAGATTCCTCCCCGCAAAACCTGACAATTGCCATTCGCGCGATCGAGCAAGTGATTGCATACCTGGAACTCGACGACAACTCCCAGGAAAATCAACCACTAACCGAGGAATGCGCGCGGCTAATTTCCCAATTGACACAAAACTTAACTCAGTACGCCGAGGAGTCCCACAGCCTACCGCCAATTTCCGATCTGATCAACGATCTCGGTACTTTCTACTGGATGCTGTCGCGCGATCGCACGCAGCAGCATAACGCAGCCGATCCGGTATCCTGCCTCGAACGCAGCATCGCCCTCTACCTTGAAGGTTTGAACCGCACAGATGCCGACAGCGCACCCCAAACCCGCGTGAGATTAAACAAAAATTTGGGCATCGCTTCGGCAGATTTAGCCCGCTATCAAGATAAGACAGAGAACTTGCAGCAAGCAGTTGCAGCTTACCAACAAGCGCTACTAGATTTAGACCCGGCGGCGGAGCCCCAGCAGTACGCGGCGGCTCAGAATAATTTGGCGACAGCATACTGGAATTTAGCTCAAGATGGTCAGCCGATCGTCTATCTCAAAAGCGCGATCGCCGCTTACACCCAAGCCCTTTGCTGTTACAGTCCCGATCGAGAACCGCTCAACTATGCCGGAGTCCAAAACAACCTCGGTACCGCTTGCTGGAACCTCGCCCAGCACGAACCCTCAGAACTCTTGTTAGTCAGGGCGATTGATGCCTACCGCGAAGCCTTGAAATACCGCACCCGAGAATTGGTACCCGCAGCAGCAGCAGCCACCTACAACAATCTCGGTACCGCTTATTGGCATTTGGGGAACCAGTTCCAGCAGAAACAGGCCCGGACGGAATCTTTACAGCAGGCGATTACCGCCTACGAAACTGCACTGGATATCGCCGGCCAGCTCGATCGAACCCAACTCACCTTTGACACCTGGGCCGCCCGCAACAATCTCGGACTAGCCCACTATCAAATAGCCACAGACCCAGATTTTGCCACCAACAAAGCCGCCCAAGCCAGCCATCTAGAAGCAGCACTGCACCACCAGTTGCAAGTGTGTGCCGAATGGGGACAACATCTCAACGACAAAGGGTTAACATATGGAGATAAACTTAACCTGCAAGCCCCGCCAAACTCTCAAGCTGCCGATTCCCGGCAAACTGCATTGAGTTATATTGTGAAAACGATTAGAGCTTTCTATAGCGAATGTGGGCTGCAAGGCCAAAATCTAGCCTTATCCAAAGTACCTGGAGATTTATTGCCTGAAATCTTACGTAGGTTATAAGTATGGCTATAAATATGGCTACAACTATATAAAAGCTCAATTTTTTCGAGATTTGTATCCAGTTTTCTATTATTATGGCTGAATCTTCTTGCCTAATTCTTCAAACAAAGTTGTGGTCATGGCCCCTGTAAAAATCCTTGTGGTTGATGACGACCCGGCAATCCGAAATTTAATTCACCGTTTTTTGAGCCAGCAAGGTTATCAAGTTGAGTCGGCCGGAGACGGTCAGACTGGTCTGGAATTATTTGAGCAACTCAATCCTGACTTAGTAGTTCTAGATGTAAATTTACCCGATACTACTGGCTACAAACTCTGTCAAGAGATGCAAAAACGGACGGGCGTGTTTGTGTTGATGCTGACCAGCCGAACCGATGAAGCTGACAAAATGAAAGGGTTTGCCGAAGGCGCTGACGACTACATTACTAAACCTTTTAGTCTTGTAGAGATTGGAGCTCGCGTTGCAGCAATTTTGAAGCGCAAACGCCTTGTTACTCCGGCTCAACAACAAAGTCTGACCTTTGGAGAGCTACTAATAGATCCCGTCCGGCGCGAGGTAATTCTCGACAGTCAGATAGTTGCTTTGACGGCTTTAGAATTCGACCTGCTGTACTGTTTGGCAAGCAAACCCGGTCGCGTATGGAGGCGATCGGAATTGCTGCAAGAAGTCTGGGACTACGAGTATGTGGGAGCCGATCGCGTGGTGGATGTCCATATCGGTCAAATTCGCCGCAAAATTGAACCAGATACCAACCAAATCTCAATGATTCAAACCGTCCGGGGAGTAGGTTACAAGTTTGAGCCAAAAACCTAGCAGTATTCGGCATTCGGCAGCCGGATCTGTAGGGACAAGGCTGTAGGGGTTTGAAACTGTAACTTAATTTATGGACAAAGCTACCCATCCTTGACTATTTGGGTAGCTTTGTCCGCAACTCGGGCGATCGCACGAGACTATTTG
>RDXX01000055.1 GCA_004292955.1 Oscillatoriales cyanobacterium
TTAAATCCAAAAAAGTTAAACACAGAGGTACTGGAATAAAAATTAATTCTCCTGTTTTTAATATTTTAAAGCCTCCCAACCCTTAAGTAAACCGTATTGAATTATAACGATGATAACTTATCAGACATAATACCCATGAAACCTTTCACAAAACTAACTAATCTATGGCTAGATGATGATCTAATCGCAAATAAGACTTGTCCCCTCAAACCAGAGTCTATCTGTCTGTTTTAACGGCTGAAAACAAGTACAGATCCACGCTAGTTTGGCGATCGACTATTTGGGACGACTTCGACGCTCCAATACTTTAATTACTGCTATATAAATCCTAGACAAGTCTAGTCATTACTTCTCGTTTCATCGGGGGCATCGGAGCGGCTATCCCTCAACGAGCTTTCAAGGTTAAGCCAACCTTGATATGTTCAGACTGGCATTCAGATCGCGATCGATAGATATGCCACACGAACAACAATCATACGTGCGTTTTTTAAGCGGCATATCTTGAATATTCCCACAACTAGAGCAAGTTTTAGAACTTGGGTACCACCGACTAATTATCATTAGTTCGGAACCAAATTTTCGACACTTATATTTTAGTTGTCGTCTGAATTCATGAAATCCACAGTCAGCAATTGCTTTAGCCAACCTATGATTAGCCATCATTCCTGCTATGTTTAGGTCTTCAATTACTACTTTCGCGTGGTTTTTGCTTAAATAAGTAGTAACGTGATGAAGAGTATTATTGCGGAGATTGGCAATTCGACTGTGTTGACGAGCCACTTTCATTCTCGCTTTAAATCGGCGATTGCTGCCTTTCTTTTTTCTAGATAGTTGTTTTTGCAGTCGCTTCAGTTTCGCAGCCTCTTGGTAGTAATACTTGGGATTTTCAAACACAACTCCTGTCGAAAGTGTAGCTAAAGTTTTCACGCCTAAATCTACACCAACAACTTCATATTGTTTGGCTATTACTTGCTGACTCTGCTCGTAAGCAAAAGATAAATACCAGTCATCAGCAATCCTAGAAATTGTTATTTTAGAAGTAGTAACATTTGGCAATCCTTCAAACGTCCGAATCCAGCCAATTGTAGGCAATTTAATCCTTACCCCGCCAACTCTCATCGGCTTGCCACCAGCATCAAGAGTGAAAGCATCGTGTTGAAACTTCTTTTTAAAATGGGGATAAGCACCCAGTCCTTTAAAGAAACGATCGAACGCATTACCTAATTGGTCGAAAGCATATTGAGTGATCTTTTGACAAATCCCTTTTTCTTTAATCCATTCCAGCTCTGGCTTGACGTAATTATTGAAAAACTTTTTGAGAATATATTTGTTGGGCTTTAATCCATCTTGGTACAAGTTTTGCCAAGTCGCCAAACCCCAATTGTAAGTAAAACGAGCTATTCCAGCGTGTTTACTCATCAATTGTTTTTCGGCACTTGTTAATTTTAACTTTGTCTTGATTGATAACAGCACAAGCATCAATTAAATAACTTTCTCAATAGTACGCTTTGTCGTCTAGGTTTGTCAAGTGTTTCTATTACCTTATTTGTCTAGCCTTTGTCAACCTCCCATCCAATAATTCCGCCAACAAACATGGCCAAGCACAACCTTAATAGTATGCCTAGCCAATTATCGGGAGACCACAAGTTTGCGATCGACAATGTTTTGCTGCAAATACTTAATCTGAAGATTTTAATATTACCGCAGCACGATGTCCGATCGCAATCTCACTGATAAATCTTCTTCCGGGCGAATCACGATCACGTCAACACTGCGCCGCCCCAACAATACTCCCGCTAATGCGCCGATGCCAGCGCCTCCCAATACTTCTTCAGTGGCAATTGCCTTGTCCCCGGTAATGCCTGCTAGGGCTGCTGCTGCTGCTGCGCCTAATGCTGCACCTTGCGCTACTGAACCTGTGCCGGCACCTTTTTGAACTCTTTCGGTTCTGGTAATAACTCCGGAATAGCCATCAATCCGATAGCGTTGGCGGCGGCTGACAATTAACTCTCTGGCAACAAATTGAGTACCCCTTTGATTGCCCCTTCTAACCGGTCGCAATTCCCCGACAATTTGGCTGCCTGCGGGGATTAATACTCTTCCTTGATCTGTGCGGATGTCTCGCGATACGGTTAAAGTTAAAGGTGCAGTTTCATCGCGGGTAACAACAATTTTTTCTTTTTCGTAGCTAACTGGAATTACACTGCCAGACGGAATTCGGATGCTATCATATTGTGAAATTCGTTGTTGAGCTTCTGCGGGAGTAGCTACCACCAGAGGCGCGCTGGTTGCAACTGTAATGCCTACTGCGAGGATTGCTGCTGTTGCTGAGCGCCATTTGTGAGAAGTAATCATATAATTTGTCTCCTTGGTTTTGTTTTGTTTTACTTAGGAATGTACTACTGCTAAATCTGTTTCGCGTTTCGGATTCATTTGATGTTTTAATGATGGCAGGTAGAGATTCTGCAAGTTGGGAAGATAAGGTAGATAATCAAGAATTTTTAATTTTGGCAAAATCTCGAAAATTGGCAAGGCTGGGGCGATCGGGAAGATAAGGAAGATAAAGGAGAGATTGGGATTCATCGTCCTTTTAGCAGTTAAGCTGAAATCCTAGCAGGAAGCGCCGGACGAGCTTAATTCTTGAGAGCGTTTAATGCTAACAACGCTGCACCGAAAGCTGGTTCGGATCGGGGCAAAATTACCTTAGCATTCGGGGCGATCGCACTTATCGCACTTTCAAACCTACCCCGGAAATTAGCTTCTGAACCCCACACACCTCCAATCGTCACAATTTCAAATTCTTCTGTGGGGCTAAACAGCGCTGAAATAGCTGTTTTGGTGGAAAATGTTAATTCTGCCACAGCACGACTAATAATGCCGTCAGCGACGCGATCGCCCTCTGCTGCTGCTCGATCGACAATCGGCGCTAAAGCTGCAATTTCTGTCACTCCCCAACCGCGCCGGTAAACGACTTCTACCAATTCTTCCAGGTTATTTAGACCTAAATGCTGTTGAAATTTTTGGGCCAGCACGGTAAACTCCGAGCGTCCGTCATAGAACTTCAAAGCAGCTTGCAAACCCGCAATCGCGATGTCATATCCGCTACCTTCATCACCTAAAATATATCCCCAACCGCCGACTCGTTTAGTTTTCCCTTGACGGTTTTGCCCGAAAACGATCGAACCAGTTCCAGCAATAACGGCGATACCGACTGGATTGCCGACACCGCCCACAAGTGCGATCGCGCAGTCGCTGCAAATTACGATATTTCTGGGCAAGAGCGATCGGGTTACTGGTAAAGTATTCGTCAACTGCAAGTTCTGCACTACAAATTGCACTATTTCAATATCTTTTGGACGCGCGACGCCGGCTAGTCCCAGACAAATTGCTTCTATGTTGAGATTGCTATTTGGCTCTATTTTAGCGGACAGAACTGCTCGTTCGATTGCCACTTCAATTGATTGTTTTGCTGTCTCGATTCCCTGCGTTTGATAATTTGAGGGCCCTGCTTCCCCCCGTCCCAAAACAACTCTGTTTTCGTCTATTAAGATGCAGATAGTTTTAGTTCCGCCGCCGTCGATGCCGAATACGTAACTCATGGATAATTTAGAGAATGAACCGCATAGCAAGCCCGACATACGCAGATATCTCTATTCTACGCTTGATATAATTAGATTAAATCGACAGGGCAATGCTAATAATAATTAAACCAAATAAAGCCAGCCAAACGACATTTCGCTGACACCAATTTTTGATTGATTGGGGCCAGCCACCACTGATATAACGGCTCGTCTGTGGTACCAGCGGCTCAGCTCGATCGTGATAAAGCGTGCATTCTTTGGCGAAGGGACGCTGCGGGTAGTTGCAGGTGTCGTCTTCGTGGTAAGTACAGGTAGCGCACAGAAATTCTGCGGATGCCGATCGATAAAGCGGGATACCCGGATGACCGAAAGCTTTGAGAGGGGTTTTGCAGTGGGTGCAGGCGATCGCTCGGGAGTCTACAGGTTGGTGACAGCGGGGACACTCAGGCATTGGATAGCAGGGTGATGGGGTAATTTTGTCGGGAGGCTTATTAGCGGGTTTTCCGAACGCCGATTGGCGGGTTAAACTCGCCAGCAGGCTGCTGGATGCTCCAAAATAGAAAGGTAGGTCAGTGCTGATGTAACTAAAATTGTACAAAGGGTTTCGCAGCGACCGCAGGCGACCTGAGCCGATCGGGTATTTTGGGGCAAACAGTAGGAAAAATCTATGGATAACAATAGCAACTTACTCAAACAACTGGTAATGCTGGGCATTGGTACTACATCCTTGGTGGCGGAGAAATTGCAGGAAGCCAGCGAGCAATGGGTCAAAGATGGCAAAATCAATCCCGAGCAAGCCAAAACCTTTGTCGATGACGTGACTGAACATCTCAAGTCCGAGCAGGGCAATTGGGATACGCAGTTGCAGCGCCAACTCCGGAATATGCTGCAAGATATGGGCGTTCCCCGACAGTCGGAAATGGATGAGTTGCGCGGCAGGCTCGATCGTCTCGAACGTCAGATGCGGGATCTAGAAAACCGTAACTGGCGCTAAGTGCGATCGCGCGCTCTCGCTGCGATCTTGTGATAAAATTGTCACCCGAACGCAGAAGGCTCAATCAGGCACTTATGAATGAAAGCAGAAGGTAGAATTACAAAGATTCTGACTTCATACTTTCTTTTGCCTTTAAAATTAACTGGCAGCCGCTATTTTTGGGCGGAAAAGTTCAGATAAAATTTTGTAGTTCTTGTTGTACTAGATGTCTTAGATATCTGAGATATCGCGGTTAAAAGTGTCAGGAGGATTAATTTTGCAAGGAATTCTGGTCAGCTTGGGCGTAATGCTGGTTTGCTTTGTGTTTTTGATAGTCGCTCAAATGAGCGGCTATGTACCTACAGCAGTTGCCTCCGAAGTGAATAGTCCTTTAACCGATGCTGCGCTTGAGATACTCTCAGCGAAGTCTTTCACTGAAGATAGCTTGCTAGTAGCTGATGCTAATTTACCAAAAGAACCAGCTACTATTGCTGGCAATAACATGACTGGAAATACAGAGAAAACTGAAAATACTGAGAAAACTGTTACCACAGGTTCAGGTCTGAAATATGTTGAATTGAAAGAAGGTAATGGGGCGACTCCAAAAATCGGTCAGACGGTTGTAGTGCACTACACTGGCACTTTGGAGGATGGCACGAAATTTGATAGTTCGCGCGATCGCAATTCTCCTTTTCAGTTCAAAATTGGCGTCGGTCAAGTAATTAAGGGTTGGGATGAAGGTGTCGGTACAATGAAAGTTGGAGAACGCCGCAAGTTGATTATTCCGCCTGAATTAGGTTATGGTGCTCGCGGTGCGGGCGGGGTGATTCCTCCTAATGCTACGCTGATTTTTGATGTGGAATTATTGAAAATCGCTGGCTAGGTAGCTTAACTTAACTAAGCGTAAAACTTTGACGGTGTGGAGAAACCCGGTTTTTTTAAGAAACCGGGTTTCTGTGTAAATCCTGGTTGATTTAAGTAAATTGACCTAATTAAACGTAAAATATCGATCGCGCTCAAGCTTGCTGTGTGTTCCTTCTTCCTTCTTCCTTCTTCCTTCTTCCTTCTTCCTTCTTCCTTCTTAAGAGCGCTTCGGAGATGCGAGATTGCGGAAGGAGGTATATTGAGCGTCAAATAATAGTTTGATGATTCCTGTGGGGCCGTTTCTGTGTTTGGTGATGATTACTTCGGCAATTCCGCGATCGGGCGAATCAGGGTTATAGTATTCATCACGGTAAAGCATAATTACTAAGTCGGCGTCTTGCTCGATCGAATTATGGGCATATAAACCTTGTGTGGCAAAGCTTTCAAGATTTTCGACTGTTATATCGTAAACCATTTCTTCACCACAAAAATCAATTTTCTTCACCTTATCCCAATAGATATCGCTAACAGCTAGCTTGCATATCTCTTCGGCATCCAAAATATTCCCTAACTGATGTGTGCGTTCTCGACCAATATCACATTTGTAATCCGTTGTGGCTGAATAACGCATACCCAAGCAATCTTGCATCTGTTTGATGGTTAAACCAAGGCGTTTTTGGGCAAGATTGACTTGAGTTCGCCAAAGTTCATTCGGAATTAAATCCCGATTTGTCTTCCCACATTCAGAATTATTGAGATATACTTTCACATCTTCTAAACTGGATTTTTTATAATTACCAACTGCACCGATTACATTCGCAAATATTTCTATATCTGACTTTCCTCCCAACCAAACTTGATATTGTGTACGTCCTTTTCCACCTTGAGAAACAACTCTGACAGCCGCATTGATGTTCAGTCTAAGCAACAGAGAACGGACTCCTCTGGCTAACTTCTCGCTACTAGAGGCATAATAAATAGCTGGATAAAGACATTTCTTCCCTTTAGCCGGTTTGATACAACCATCAGTTGCCCATAGGTGTCGAAGGAAAAGAGCGATCGATTCTTGGGGTTGGGTAAATACTAAACTGGGAATAAATTTTTCATGGGAACGTAAACCAAAGACTTCTAATTGTTCTAGCCATTTAGTAATCGGATTTTTAATATTGGGAGCGAGATGATAACTAGCAGGGAGATAAACTTGATACCAATCACGTTCGCGTTTGATACGGGAATTAATTTCATCACCAAATACTTCTGTAGCCAAATGTGCAACTAATTCAGCTAAATCTAATTCTCGCGTCGTGTACTGAATACTATGTCGGGGTAAAGTACAACCATCACCAATTAAATGTCCTAGTAAAGCTAATTCAGCATTACCCATCGTCTGCACTTCAGTACAAGGAATAGATCGAGGTATAGCAATCCGATCGCCTATTTTTAATTCATCTAAACGCTTCCAACCATCTGATGCAAAGAACTTATGATTGCCTGTTGCTTTAATTGAATTTCCCAAGCTAGTTGTCATCTCCCAGACTGGCTTTACCCCTGTACAAAAAGCATTAGTCACTATCGCTTTTTCCTGTTTCAGGGTATGTGAATTTAATCCCCAAACAGCAAAGCCAGATTTACCGACCAAATCGCGAATCGGGACTTCTAATCCACTATCAGCCATAGTAACTAAACTATCACCACTCAGACATCCACTTTCCCGTAAATCCGACATCATCGGCCGCTTATTTGTCCTGGCTTCCACACTTCGACTCAACTGAGACAAAGCAATAATCGGCACGTTGATCTCGCGGGCTAAACCTTTGAGACTTCTTGTAATTCGAGATAATTCTTGCACGCGGTTGTCGCTGCTACCTTCCATTAATTGCAGGTAATCTAGCAAGATTAATCCGAGAGATCCGCCTTGTTCTGCTTGGAGGCGGCGGACTTTGGAGCGAATCTCCATCACGGTAATATTAGGAGTATCATCAATAAACAGCGGTAGTTCTGATAAGTTACCAATGGCTGTACTGATGGGTTCCCATTCATTTTGACTGATTCTGCCCGATCGCAACCTATTACTTTCTATTTTGGCTTCACTGGACAGAATACGCTGCACTAGCTGTTCTTTCGACATTTCCAAGCTAAAAACGGCAACCGGTAATTTTTGCCCTCCGGCGGCGATGTGGTGCGCGATGTTGGTACAAAAGGCCGTATTGTGAACGCAGATATCATTAGCCACAAAATTGTGTGTCTCCGGGATAGTTAAGTCATAGACTTGCTTGTTTCCCATCGGTTCGATCGAAACTATTTCATCCCAGTAAACCTCGCTATCTGCCAGTTGTTTCAGCCACGAATTATTTAAAGCAGTTGCTAAAACCAAAAGTCTTTGCCTGGACAGCGCACGTTGACCAACGTGAATATTGGAATAACCTTTGATGCCTGCGCGTTTTGCTAAGGATGCCCAAGATTCGTTGCCTTTGGCTAATGCTATGTATTCCCAAACCTCGACAGGAATTAAATCACGGTTATTGTGAGATTTTTTGTTTTCTAGTGCTTCTTTAACTTTAAACAATGCTTCTTCTTTGCCAAAAATGCCAATCTCTGATATAAATATTTTGATAGATATAGCATCAGTAATATCTATAAACCAAGCTGGATTACGAGTATTTTTATATTTAACTAAACGTTTTTTGAGGGCGGCAATGATGCCAAATCTCAGCAGTAGATGCTGTACGTGTCTAGCTAGTCCTTCGCTGACAGAACAGTAGCCTAGTTGAGATTGACCGCTGGTAAGTAGGGTAGCCCAGCCGTCAGTGGAAAAGAGGCGGTTGAGGAAAAGGGCAATTTGCGATCGCTCCAATCTAAAAACTATGTCTGGTACTGTTTTCTGGTGAGCATTTTTTCCCATCAGACCTAATTCTTCTAACCAGTATCTCAGCGGGTTTTGATGCAAGGTATTAATAGCCTCCATTCCCGGGCCGGCTAGTTTTTTGGGAGCGACATCTAAAGTTTCACAGATGCGACTAAATAATTTTTGCTTTGGGAATGCCAATCCTAGCACCCAATCCGAGGCTAAATCGGGTGAAACCTTCAATATTTTAGCAAATTCTTTAACATACAAATGTTGTTCTTTAAGGACTTTTTGCAAATTCAGACCAAAGAAAGATATTTTGTCTTTGTAACTGTCTCGATCGCCCATGACGTAATATTCTGGTGCGCGTCTCCCTTGATCGTTGTATCGCAGCCTAAGACCTCCGAAGCTAGTAGCAGCCTTAGCAAAGTCTTCTAGTATAGCAGTATTTCCATTGGTGAAGTGCGGCGCGCTGCGTGTCAAACACCCATCGCCAATTAGATAAGCCAATAACTTAACTTCACAGTCACGAATGGTTTCTTTACCAAAAACATCCATCCTGCGGGGTACAGCAATTTTATCGCCTGCTTGTATTTCCCCCAACTGCCGCCAACCCTTAATTGTTAAAAATGGGTGTGTAATTGTAGTTTCTATAAAGCGTCCCAATCTGGTTGTGACGCGAAATACAGGCTTAATTCCATCATCTATAAAAGCAGATGGTCTAGTTAGATGAAACTTCCAATCTTTTCCTAAAGTTAGTAATTCAGCTTGACGTTTTTGATAGATTTCTTCAATGGTAGCAAGGCTTCCATCGCTTTGAAGCGTTATGGTAGAGCTTGCTTGGCATTTGCCCATTGCCGGCCTGGCAGCAACGATGATTAAATCCGATCGCTGAAAGCCGCCTGTCATGGCATCTAAATCATAAAAACCGCACGGAATACCGGGAAGCGTGAGGCCTTCATTGCGATTTTCTAAGTCTTGAAATGTTTGGTTTAGGGTTTCGCCGATCGATACTAAATCTTGTTGCGGGCGGTCTTGAGTGATGCCGAAAACTTCTTGTTCGGCACGGTCTAAGACTGTTTCTAGTGGCGCTGATGTCTCGTAACCTAATTGTACTATGTTGTTGCCCGCTTCGATCAATCGGCGCCGCTGATATTTGTCTTCGACTAAAGCTGCATATTGGTCGATGTTGACTGCTGAAACTGTGCGATCGACTAATTGTGCTAATTTAGTTAATCCTCCGACTTGTTCTAACTGGTTGCGATCCGTCAGCCAAGTCGTTACGGTCATTAAATCCGTCGGTTGACCTTGCAAAAATAGCCCTAATGCCGATCGATAAATGACTTGATGAGCGGTGATGGCAAAAAACTCTGGTCGCAAGATTTCAGAAATTCGGGAAATAGCTTCGGGGTCGATTAAAATCCCGCCCAAAATTGCTTCCTCTGCCTCTATATTTGTCGGCATCAAATCGCTCATTAGTCAATAGTTATTGGTTATTGGTTATTGGTTATTGGTTATTGGTTATTGGTTATTGGTTAGTGGTTATTGGTTAGTGGTTATTGGTTATTGGTTAGTGGTTAGTGGTTATTGGTTAGTGGTTAGTGGAAAAACAAATGACAATGCCCTATGCCCTATGCCCTATGCCCTATGCCCAATTCCCTATGCCCAATTCCCTATGCCCAATTCCCTATGCCCAATTCCCTATGCCCTATGCCCAATTCCCAATTCCCAATTCCCAATTCCCAATACCAAATTACATCGGGACAACTTGAACATCAACTTCGGCGGTAACTTCTGCGTGGAGTTTGATTTCAGCTTTGTATGTACCAGTGCCGCGAATTTCGGGCAGGGTGATGCCGCGCCGATCGACTTCTTGACTGGTAGAGTTGAAGATCAGCTCTGCTACTTCTTGGTTGGTGACTGTACCAAAAATCGCGTCTCCTTCGCCGACTTGCTTGGAGATGATGAAAGGCCCGGCTGCTTCCAGGGCGGTTTTGCGGACTTCGGCTTGCTGCTTGAGCTCTAGCTGGCGCAGTCTTTCTTCTTCTCTGCGGCGGGCTGCTTGCTTGAGAATGCCGGGAGTGGCTTTAAATCCCATTCCTTGGGGTACTAGGTAGTTGCGGGCGTAGCCTGGGGCTACTTCTACTACGTCGCCAGCTTTGCCGAGTTTGCTGACATCTTTGTTTAAAACTAATTGGACGCGCTTGGCCATGATCGTTGATTGTGGGGTTTTAACTGCAACTTTCTATAATAGCGAAGTTTGACGGGCGATCGCAAGGGAGAAGGAAGAGTTGGCAGTTGGCAGTTGGCAGTTGGCAGTTGGCAGTTGGCAGTTGGCAGTTGACAGGACTAAGAGTCCTTCTTAATCAGGTTCGTAGTAAGGACGAAGAGTCTTCTCCGATTTCTGCACCACCTTCGCTGTAGACGGATGAATGCACCAAAAATGATATCTCATCCTTATTCCGTGGGACTTCTGTCAACTGTCAACCGTCAACCCTTCGACGGATCTGACTGACAAGCTGTCAACTGTCAACTGTCAACTGTCAACTGACTGCGAACCTATTATGGGTTTTTTAGCTTTGGGCCGATCGCCCGCGCTACTGTAGCAACTAACTGGGTTGGATCGATCGGCTTAGATAAGTGCTTTTGAAATCCGGCTTGCAAAACTTGACGCTCGTTGGCTTCTCCAGCATAGGCTGTTAGGGCGATCGCCACTAGCCCCCGATACTCGGGCGCGAGCTGAGTGCGGATGTGACGGATCAGCATATACCCGTCCATCTCGGGCATTCCGATGTCGCTGACGATCAGATCCGGTGCAGTTTGGGCGATCGACAGCAGCACCTCAGCAGCAGATGACAGGGAAATCACCTCTGCACCCGCGTCCTCTAGCACGAAGGCGACAAAATCGCGCGAGTCCGGCTCATCATCTACTACCAAAATTCTCAATCCAGCGAGCGGCAAAGATGAAAGATTGGCACTCTCAGATGAATGACGTTCTGTCTCATCCTGCGTTCTAGAATCATCATTTAATAGCGGTAATCTCACCGTAAACGTCGCTCCTTGACCTTCTCCGGGGCTTTCTGCAAACACCCTTCCGCCGTGAAGTTCGATCAGTTGGCGGACGATCGCCAATCCCAATCCCAAGCCGCCAAATTTGCGAGTTGTGGCGCCGTCTTCTTGTCGGAAATGCTCGAAAACATAGGGCAAGAAATCGGGAATAATCCCTTTACCCGTGTCTGAAACTTGAATTTGAACTTCGTGTGCGATTTGCGCTAATTTAACTTCTACTCGACCGCCTTCGGGCGTGAATTTCACCGCGTTAGATAACAAGTTCCACACAATTTGCTGCAAGCGACCTGTATCGCCGACAACGAGTCCGATATCTGGATTTAAGATTGTTTGAATTTGAATCTTTTTAGCTTCGGCTGCTAGTTGCACGGTTTCCAAAGCAGACAAGATAATGGTGCCGACATTCACCGGAGCAACATTCAATCTGAGTTTTCCTTGCAGAATCCGAGACACGTCGAGCAAGTCTTCGATTAATTGAGATTGCAGTCGGGCGTTGCGTTCGATCGTCTCGAAGGCTTGGGCGGTTTTAGCCGCGCTCAGTTTGCCGCCGAGCAGCAGTTGCGACCAGCCTAAAATCGGATTTAAGGGCGATCGCAACTCGTGAGAAAGCACCGCCAAAAACTCGTCTTTAATCCGGTTAGCTCGTTCGGCTTCCGCGCGCGCCGTTTGTTCCAATTGCAGAACCATATCGCGCTCGGTTTCCACTTGTTTGCGCTCTGTAATGTCGATCGCAGAACCGATATAACCCTCAAATTGTCCGCTGTCGGTAAATCTGGGAGCCGCCGCATCCAGCGCCCAAGAATATCCGCCATCTTTGCGCCCCAAGCGAAATTCCATGCTGTAATGTTCCTGGCGTTCGTTGGCCCTCAAAAATCCGTTAAGGGCGTATTCTCGGTCTTCTGGATGCACCGCGTTTATCCAACCAAATCCCAAACCTGTTTCCTCAGTTTGACCTGTGAATTCATACCAGTTGTCGCTCAAGAAAGTGCAGTAGCCTGTAGAGTCTGTTACCCAGACCATAAATGGAGCGTTGTTAGCCATATAGCGGAATCGCTGTTCGCTCTCTTGCAGCGCGGCTTCTGATTGTTTGCGTTCTGTGATATCCCGACAGACAATCACTCCGCCTGTGATTTCTCTGCTGGTATCAACTACCGGATAACCGCTGATACTGATCCAGCGATCTTCGCAATCTTGGTGGCGGACAAATATCGCTACATCATTGACATATTCACCTTTGATTGCTCTGGTTAGAGGTAGTTCCTCCTCGGGGAAAAGGGTTTTTTGGTCTGGCAAAAATAGTCCGTAGGTGCTCGACCATTCCTGAGAGGATTTTTCATTGGTTAGCTGACCGAATATTCTCACGGCGGCGCGGTTAAACAGCACAAACTCCCCTTGTTGGTTGGCGAGAATCAAACCGTCACCAATGCTGTCTATAATTACTTGGAGTAACTTCGTTTTTTCTTGCAGTGCGACTTCGGCTCGCTTGCGTTTTGTGATGTCGTTGGAGATGCCAATCAAGCCGATTACTTCTCCGGCTTCGTTGCGGTAGGGAGCTTTCATTCCCAGAAAAGTCCGAACGCCATCGGGAGATTCTTCGACGATTTCTGTTTGACCGGATTCCATAATCCGCCGATCGTTTTCCGAGACTGTGGCTCCCAGTTCTGCTACTGCGTATAAATCGCGATCGCGCCGGCCAATTACTTCAGCAGCAGGTTTTCCCAGCGCCTCCAGGGTGGCTGGATTGGCATAAATAATACATCCTTGTCGATCTTTAACAAAAATTGGCGTGGGCGCTGACTCGTTAATTACGTTCAAAATTGCATTTTTTTGCCGCAGTTCTTCTTCTGTGCGTTTGCGATCGCCAATATCGCTCCAATAAGCCGTAAGTCCATCGGCTGCTGGATAGACGCTGACTTCTATATACCTTTGAAGCGACGGCGAAAACTCTTCAAACTTGACAGAAACTTGCTCGGAAACGACTCGATGAAATTCTTGATACAGCCTTGAGTTGGATTCTGCTTCGGCGGGGAATATCTCCCAGATCGATCGACCTAACAAGTCGTTTCTCGATCGCACCAGAAGTTTTTCAGCAGTGGCATTAACGTAGGTATAGCGCCATTGTGCATCGATCGCGATAAAGGCATCGGTAATACTTTCGATAATATTGCTGACTTGCTGGTTTGCCAATTGCAGCGCGAGTTCAGCGTTTTTGCGATCGGTGATTACTTCGGAAAAAATCATGATTCCGCCAATCTCACCGCTGTTGGTTCGCCAAGGGTGAATTTCCCAGCGCACCCAGTCTATCGAACCATCAGCGCGGGGAAACGGATCTTCTGGACACATTTCGACTGCTCCCGCCAGACAGCGCTGGTGGATTTGTCTCCAACGATCGGACAATTCTGGAAATATCTCGTAGTGCGATCGACCTACAATGTTTTGAGCGCCCAGCCCGTAACTTTCCAGCCAGCGATCGCTCACCAGCATATACCGCATCTGGCGGTCAAACATCGCCACCCCCGCAGGCGAATGTTTGACGAACAGCCGCAGTTGCTCTGACTGTTCCCGCAGGCGATTTTCCGCCTGTTTGCGATCGCTGATGTCTTTGAAAAGTATGGCGACTTTGCGGCTCTGGGGCTCGCTCGTGCGGAACGCTGAAACCTCAAACCAGCGGTTCATGGCTTCGGAGCCGTGTTCAAAGCTCGCTGGTTCGCCTGTCAGCGCAACTTTGCCGTAGATCTCGAACCAATAATTTTCGAGTTCTGGAACGAGCTGCCGCGCAGTTTTGCCCGCAGCTTGTACGAGTCCGGTTTGTTTCTCAAAGGCCGGATTGATTTCCAAAAAGCGGTAATCGATCGGCTTTTGGTTGTCGTCAAACAGTATTTGGATGACGCAAAAGCCTTCGTCTAGGGACTCAAACAAAGTGCGGTAGCGTTCCTCAGAGTCGCGCAAAGCTGCCTCCGCTCGTTTGCGATCGCTAATATCCACAAACGCCGAGACACAGCCGCAGACTGCGCCCTGTGCGTCAAATAACGGCACCGCATTCATCAACCAATCAAACGTCGCCCCATCCGATCGCACCATTTGAAATTCCGCATCTCGCAATTCGGCACCCGAAGCCGCCGCCCGCTGCATTGGGTGCTCTTCTGGCGGGATTTCCTGGCCGTTGCTAAGCAGTCTGAAGGGAAGGAGTGCGGCTTCGTCTCCGCTTGCAGAAACATTGGCATCCGGCCGCACTGTTAGCATCGACTGAGCAAACCTGTTAGTGCGAATTACATTACACTCTGGATCGTGGGCGATCGCGATCCCGACGGGTACAGCATCAAATATTGATTGCAGTTCGTTAACTCTGCGCTGTAGTTCCTGGTTGAGCCGTTGAATTTCTTTTTTGCGAGCTTTGCGATCGGTAATTTCGTGCACCATCACATTCACGCCCAGCACGCGATCGTCCTGGGCTTTCAGCGGATAGAGACTCAACAGCCAACTACGTTCTACTCCCGGCTGCGCTGAGTTTTCCCCGTGAATTTCGAGCTGTTCGACGGGAACTTTAGTGGCTATAACTTCTCGGTAAAGCGGCTCTAAATCATCAGCTTGTTGCGGCAAGATTTCGCGCAATGTTTTACCGATGTGGGCGGCGGCGGGAACTCCGTTAATTTCTGCGAGGCGCGAGTTGATGCGGACAAATCGCAAGTCGGTATCGATAAAGCAAAGTCCGATCGGCGCGCTAGCATAAATTGCCTCGATTTCTGCTAGTTGTTGGTGCGCCGTTTGCCCTTGTTTAATAAAAGCAGCCCGATCGGCTTTCTGCTCGGTAACATCTTGAAAATAAACGGCAATTCCCGATGCGATCGGATAAGCTCGTACCGCATACCAAGCATTGAGCGGCCCATAAAAAGATTCAAAACTAACTGTAACTTGCTCTGTGGCGCAGCGGCGAAATTCCTGATCGAACAAACTGCCCGCAGACTCGGGAAACTCTTCCCAAACGGTGTTGCCGATCAAATCTTTCGAGAGTCGATTTATCCACCGCGCCGCTTGAGAATTAACGTAGGTAAACCGCCAGTTTCGATCCAAAGCAAAGAACCCGTCGGAAATACTTTCGAGGGTGTCTGACTGTTGTTGGGCGGGCGCGTCACCGACGAATCTTGGCCCAGGTTGACCGATTTCTATAAAGGTGGTAACTACGGCGTAGGGAGTTGATCGATCTCCCTGAAATAAAGGTTGAGAATTGATCTTCAACCAAATCAATTCTCCCTGTGGTTGATAGAAGCCCATGATGACATTTGAGCAGGGTTTCCCGGTTTGCAGCGCCACCATAGACGGGTGCATCTCCCCAGGAAAATCCGAGCCATCTTCACGCAGAGTCTGCCACGGACAGTTGATGGAAGTGTTTCCCTGCATTTGTTCTGCTGTCATCCCCAACAGTTTCTCGGCGCGAGAATTGCACGCCTGAATGCTGCCGTCTGCCAATTGCAGAACCATCCCTACATCTGTTTGCAAAGCTGCACTCGGGTTGAGTGCTTTGTTAGAATCCTCTGAAACAGAGGAGTCTATTTTCGCTTGGGGTTCAGTATTGCCTAGATTTTTCATCTTTTAACAAAGATCGTTTTACTTGTGGCAAAGCTAATCGTACTCATCAATTATATATAAGGAAATAATCACAAAAACTTTTGATGCAAACAGGCTGACAATTCAAACCTCAGAGAGATGTCGATCGTTCTGCTGGAATTTCAATATCTCGACAATTTATTTTATACCAGAGCTCCACGCCTTGACCAGTTGTGTAAGCAAAGGCGAGAGGCAATTTTCTGGCTGTGGCAAATGAGCGATCGGTCTCATCATTATTCAACGTTTCTGTAGATTGCGATCGCCTGCTGTTGCTTGTTTTCGAGGGCGATCCGATCGCACTTGCGCGCAGGTAACGAAAAACCCAATTGCTTTAACTAAACCCGATCGCAAATTTTGGCAAGGCTATCTTGGTGTTAACGGTAAATGGCGATCGCATTTACCCAATATAGCGGTCTATTTTTCCTCCAGTGCCACGGCTCTTCTGATGTTTAGACCGATCGCCTTTTACTTTGGTTCGTGCCCCCAACTTAACCCAATACAGACATTTATAGCCCTTCTCAAAAAGATGAGGTACGCATGGGCATAGGGCATATGTCATAGCTCACTTTTTTGAGAAGGGCTATACCAGAAAGAATTGGTTGAAAGCCTCTCCTTTTTAAAGAAAAATTAAAATCAGACGATTCATTACTCCAAGACCCTTCCTTCTTTTGTCAACTGTCAATTGTCAACTGTCAACTGTCAACTGTCAACTGTCAAAATCGGTCTTTCATCCCGCGCAATCGAGCGAAGGTTTGCACTGAATCTTGACTGTTGGCGACTGACTGAAGACTAGGAAAATCCCAGCGCAAAAAGGGGTTTGTGCTTTTCTCGATGCCGATCGATGATGGTATTGTAGGTTGCGATCGGCTGCGAGCTTCTTTAACTGCTGCCAAGCGCTGCTGTAACTCAGGATTGTCGGGATCTACACTAATGGCAAATTGCAAGTTTGTCAGCGTGTATTCGTGGGCGCACCAAACTCTGGTATTGTCGGGCAAGTTTCGCAATTGTTCGAGGGAAGCTAGCATTTGGGCGGGAGTGCCTTCTTTGAGTCTGCCACAGCCTCCAGCAAACAAAGTGTCTCCACAGAACAATTCGCCCGTTTCCCCTGGGTTGCTGGGCGGGAAATAGTAGGCTATGTGGGCTTTTGTGTGGCCGGGCACGAAGAAAATTTCGGCGGTTCGATCGCCAAATTCAACGCGATCGCCCTGATGTAAAAATACTTGCTGTCCGGGAATTCTGCCTCGGTCTTCGGCGCCGCCGTAAACTGTAATTTGGGGAAAGCGATCGATCAGTTGCTGGTTGCCGCCTACGTGATCGCGATCGTGGTGCGTGTTGAAAATTGCGATTAATTCGGCTTTGAGCGATCGCACTTGCTGCAAGACCGGTTCTGCTTGCGCTGGATCGACCACTGCTACTGTATGGCGATCGGGGTCGTACAGCAAGAAAATGTAATTGTCCGACAGTACCGGAATCCGATAGACCTGCATAGAAAACAGCCTCTCTAGAAAAAATATTATACAATTAAAATATTGTGAGCGTGTTCCGAAGGCATAATGCAGAATTCTATAATCAGCGCATCTATCTTTGGAAGTAAAACTCTGATACATTGTTTCTGCTGTTCCACAAATTGCTTTGCAGTCTGGTACAGACGATTTTTAGGTCGAGAACTCCCAGCAGCTTTAAATATTCTGACATAAATGCGATCGAATAAATGCGAACATCTCAAAACAAATCCAACTTAACAATTTCTCAAATGGTCGATCGGATTGTCACGTCTGGCAAAATCTCTCGCCGGGAACATTTAGTTTTGACTTCTACGATCCTATCTGATGATAAAATTTCAGAGGAGGATCGATATCAAATCAATCGGATATTTGATTACATCCAAATTGGTCGCCTCAAGTTCATCGATTGAGCTGGTAAATTCACAAGATAATCCACAGTTGCAGTTAACGCCGATCCCCCCTAACCCCCCTTAAAAAAGGGGGGGACAAGAGAATTCTCACAGCCTCCTTAAAAATGGGGGGGACAAGAGAATTCTCACAAACCTTAAAAATGAGGGGACAAGAGAATTCTCAAAGCCCTCTTAAAAATCGGGGGACAAGAGAATTCTCACAGCCTCCTTAAAAAAGGGGGGGACAAGAGAATTCTCTTTCGTCCCCCTTCTTAAGGGGGATGCGAGGGGGATCTCCGGGGCATAAACAGGCTTAACCCAACCGTATTGCAATCTCATCGACAGTTACAGCTACAAAACAACCCAGAATAATATGAGTACAGAAAAACCAACAATTTTGGTAACAGGCGGAGCTGGATATATTGGCTCTCACGCAGTATTAGCGCTGAAAAATGCCGGTTACGGTGTAGTGATTTTAGATAATTTAGTTTACGGCCACCGAGATATAGTAGAGCAGGTTTTGCAAGTAGGGTTAGTAGTTGGTGATACAAACGATCGCGCACTTCTCGACAACTTGTTCGCCACCCACAACATTGCAGGGGTAATGCACTTTTCTGCTTACGCTTACGTCGGCGAATCTGTTACCGATCCAGCTAAATATTACCGGAACAACGTCATCGGCACGATTACACTTTTGGAAGCGATGATTGCTGCTGGGATTAAGAAATTGGTGTTTTCTTCTACTTGCGCGACTTACGGCGTACCGCAGAAAATCCCCCTCACCGAAGACCACCCGCAAAATCCGATCAATCCCTACGGTGCTACTAAGTTAATGGTAGAAAGGATCTTGTCAGACTTTGACGCGGCGTACAATTTTAAGTCTGTTTGTTTTCGCTATTTTAACGCCGCTGGAGCCGATCCGAACGGGTTGTTAGGAGAAGATCACAAGCCCGAAACTCACCTGATCCCGTTGGTGTTGTTCGCTGCTTTGGGAAAACGAGATTCGATCGCAATTTTCGGCACCGATTACGATACTCCTGACGGTACTTGCATTCGCGATTACATTCACGTTAACGATTTGGCGTCAGCTCACATTTTAGGGCTAGAATATTTGCTAAATGACGGCAAATCAGATTTCTTTAATTTGGGCAACGGTGGCGGGTTTTCGGTAAAAGAGGTGATTGAAACAGCCCGCCAAGTGACGGGAAAAGAGATTAAGGCTGTGGAGTGCGATCGGCGTCCGGGAGACCCGCCTAGTTTGGTTGGCAGCAGCAAAAAGGCGATCGAAACCTTGGGTTGGTCTCCAGAATATCCCGACATTAAGGATATTGTAACTCACGCTTGGCAGTGGCACCAAAAACGTCATCACCCTTAGTCTGTAGGGTGCGCGCCGCGCACCTTACCTTAACCAAAATAGCGACTATGTTGATAATATCTGCTAAATCGGGACAACTAGGCAACAGACTGCTGCTTTTTGCCAATTTCATAGCTTGGGCGATCGAGCATAATTGCACTGTCCTCAATCCAGCTTTTGAAGAATATGCAGAATTCTTTGTAGACACGAACAAAGATTTATTGTGCTGTTATCCTCCTCCATATTTTACCGTATCAGGTAACAGATTTATCAGAAATAAATATTTTAAACTCATCAATAATTTAAGCAATAAAAATATCTTTAAAACGCAAGAAATTACCAGAGAAAAGCCGTTTAATTGGATAAATTATCGGGATATTCAAGCAATAAAAAATAGTTCAATTGTTTGTTTTAAAGGCTGGTTATTTCGAGATGGCTGGTTTGTAGAAGATTTGCCAAAGTTGTATAAGTACGCCGATGAGATTAGATCCTACTTTACACCATTACAACAATATAAAATCAATGTAAATAGTTTGATATTGAATGTAAAAAATAACGCAGATACGATCGTTGGAGTTCACATCCGTCAAGGGGATTATGCTCAGCACCAAAAGGGGAGATACTTTTACACAACTGAGCAATACTTAGAAGTGATGAATTCAATAGTCAAACTATTTGAAGGTAACAAAATCAAGTTTTTGATTTGCTCTAATATTCAGCAAAATCCTAAGTTATTTGATGATTTTAACTGCGTTTTTGCTAACGGTCATTTAATCGAAGATATCTATGCTTTGGCTGAGTGCGACTATATTGTCGGGCCGCCTAGTAGTTATACTATGTGGGCTTCTTTTTATGGCGAAAAACCTCTTTATATGCTCAAAAATATCAATAAAGTAATTAACTTGAAAGATTTTGTGCATTTTTATGAATGGGAAGGAATTTTTAATTATCGAGATAACTGGAACGAGAGTTTTTGGGAGTGGACGCACTAATGAAACTAGCAACTAAGGGATTTATCACTATTTTAACAGGTCTTTACTCTTTCCAAGATTGCGTTCATTTTCTGGCGTCCGTCAGGAAATTTCACCAGGAACCAATTATTATTTTAATAGATAGAGTACCTCGAATTTTATATCCTTTACTTCAGGTGTTTGGAAATGTCATATTGCAAAGAGCACCCTCTCACGAAAATCCTGTTTTAGCGTCGCGCCAAGCCAAGCTGTCTTTGTACGGGGAATCTCTGTTTGAGAAAACTATTTATATGGATTGCGATATTTGTTTGCTGTCGCCAATAGATGAGGTTTTCGGCTATCTTGATGAGGTAGATTTGTTGGTGACAGAAGATGTGCAGCCTGCGATTGCGAAAGCGAGCAATTTATTAAGAGTCAAGCAAGATATTCTGTCAACTTTGCAGTCTGTGGGATTGCCACTAAACAAAAATACCATTCAATACAATGGCGGATTTATTGCTTTTACGAAAAGCAGTACAAATCAGGAATTGTTCGCGGAATTTAAGAAATATTTCGAGATAGTAGTGGCGCATCAAAATGTGCTACTTTTGAAAGACCAGGGTGCTTTTGCTGCTGCTATTGAATCTGTGAAACCGCAAATGAGAACATTGTCCCCTGTGTACAACTATTTGGATAAGTGGAAAGATGCTTATGCGATCGACAAACCGATAAAAGTCATGCACTGCACCTACCCCTACCGCCCGCAGTACGCAAAGAACGTCACGCGATCGCTTTTTACTCGAATAGTCGATCGCACCGCTAAAATATTTTTACCAAATCAAATTAACAATCCCTGGCGCTTAAAATAAACTTGACCAACTTACTACTCTAGGCCGTGCAACATTATACCAAAGAATTATATCAATACTTACAAACAACCTCCTACGAATCAGCCACAGAAATTATCCCTATCCTTTGGGAATTCGTGCAGCCCAAACGAGTAATTGATGTCGGTTGCGGTACGGGGACTTGGCTGTCCGCATTCCAAGAATTCGGCGTTGAAGATTTTTTAGGAATAGACGGTGATTGGGTAGATATCAAAATGCTAGAAATCCCTGAAAACAAGTTTTTAGCATTAGATTTAACCCAACCTTTGCGCGTCCAACAACAATTTGATTTAGTTGTTTCTCTAGAAGTAGCAGAACACTTGCCCCCAGAGTGTGCCCGAGTATTTATCGAGTCTTTAGTGAAGCTTGGCCCAGTGATTTTATTCTCTGCCGCAGTACCATTTCAAGGGGGAACAAATCACGTTAACGAACAGTGGCCAGACTATTGGGCGAAACTCTTTCAAGAGCAAGGATATGTGGCGATTGACTGCATGAGACATAAAATATGGCAAAATGAGCGAGTTAAATGGTACTACGCCCAGAATATACTTATATTTGCGAATCGGGAATATTTAACAACAAATCCAGTCTTGCAAAAAGAGGCAGCGAGAACTAACATTTTTCAGCTTTCCTTAATTCATCCGCAGCTTTACTTGCGAACGGCATCAGCAGCTACCAAATTAAGACAAGAAATCAAAGATATTTTAGCCTTAAAAGATCCAAGGATTTCACTGAAAAAAATATTTTTTGCTTTGCTACCCTTGACAAAAGATCGTTTAAGCAGGAAAATAAAGCAACTTTTTTAATAAAAAATTACCAAGTGAAAGTTTCATTAGTGGTGAGCGATTTGTCTGGAGGAGGTGCAATTCGTGCTTTTCTACTAGCTCAAGTCCTAATCGAGCTTAAATGTGATGTAGAAGTTGTGGGATTTCAGTTTGGTAAGGAATTGTATGCTATTCCTCCGACAGGCATCCCCGTATGTGCGATACCGGGGAAAAACTATCCAGGGTTTTTGATGGATGTTCAAAAATTATTGAAAAAAATCGATGGGGATATTATTTATGCAGTGAAACCTAAGCCTACAAGTTTTGGTTTATCGCTGCTCAAAAAACTCGATACTCGCCGCCCTCTCATTTTAGACATTGATGACTGGGAACTTAGCTGGTTCGGCGGTGACGAATGGAAATATCGCCCTTCTTTTAAGCAACTTTATCGAGATATTTTTAAACACAATGGTCAATTGCGAGAACCGGATCATCCGCTATATGTCAAGTGGATGGAAGGTTTAGTTTCCCGTGCTGATGCTGTCACCGTTGATACAGAGTTTTTAAAACAGCGTTTTGGTGGTGTATATTTGCCTAATGGTAAGGATACTGAAATGTTTGACCCTGTTAAATACAATCCTGAATTGAGCAGAGAGCGTTACGGCTTGTCGGGCTATAGAGTTCTGATGTTTCCCGGGGCGCCGCGTGCTCACAAAGGTGTTGAGGATGTTTTGATGGCCCTCGAACAGTTAAATGAGCCCGATTTAAAATTAGCGATCGTCGGCGGAAGTCCTTATGATGATTATGATGATAGACTTATGCAACAATGGGGTCGTTGGGTTGTTAAACTGCCAAAATTTCCTGTGGAAACGATGCCGGAAGTTGTAGCGGCTGCTCACGTTGTCGTTGTTCCTCAGCGAGACACTCTGACAGCGGTGGCTCAGTTTCCGCTCAAGCTGACAGATGGCATGGCAATGGCTAAGCCTGTTTTGTCTACGCGCGTGGGAGATATTCCTACAATTTTAGGCGGAACTGGTTATTTAGTCGAACCTAGTTCTCCCGATCAAATTTCCCAAAAAATTAAATGGATATTTCAAAATTTTACAGCCGCCAATTTCCAAGGAATGAAAGCTCGGGAAAGATGCGTGAAAAAATATAGTATTCAAGCAATGGCACCGATACTTTCAGATATAATTGCAGGTAGCTATAGGTGAAATTGAAGCGACTGAATGGAGGAAGAAAAACTGGCTGTAATTAAAGAATATTTTGAGATGCCGTACTGTTTAGCTGGGAATGCTTCATGTCTGCCAATAAGCTACTCCTAAAATTTGCGAGACGATATCCGGGCAGGATTGTGTTAACTGTGATGCTGGGCTTTGCTGGGGCTTTATTCAGCGGTATCAGCACTACTCTGATTGTACCAGTGCTTTTAATTTTTTTGGGGGAAGCTATCGAGCTGCGCGGCGCTCCACCTCTCATTAAAAGTTTGATGTATCCCTTTGAGGGAATGCCGGAAAATCAGCGTTTAATGTTGATGACCGGGGCGATTGTTCTGGCAATTATATTAAAAAATCTTGCTAGCTATATTAATACTTTAGTCGCCACTTCTCTGACGCGCTCTCTGACTTTTGATTTGCGAGAAGCAGGTTTGCGGTTGTTGTTAGAAGTAGATTTAGATTTTTATTCTAAAACTAAAGTCGGGGATTTGATTAATAGATTGGGCGGAGAGATTGGCCGGACTGCGAGTGCAGTTGGTACGGCAATTGGAATGTTTACTACCTCAGTCACTGTTTTGGTGTTTCTGGGTTTGCTGCTTTCTATATCGTGGAAGTTGACGTTGACATCTACGCTTTTGTTGGGATTGGTTGCTTGCACAAATCAATATATTATTAACCGTTCTAAGCATTTTGGTCTCGTGCTTTCTGAAATGTCGAAAGATTATTCGGTGAGGGTGCTGGAAACCATGACTGGGATTCGGCTAGTTAAGTCAACGGGTAACGAAGAAAGGGAGTATCAGCGGATTAAGCATTTAATTCAAAGGCGAGAACACGCGGATTTTCAGGCTCAGGTAAATTATGCGGCGATTGCCCCAATTAACGAAGTTGTTAATTTGATCGTGATAATTTTGATTGTATTTATCGGTCGTACAATATTTGCTAATGAAATTGAGTCTATTTCAACTGTTCTGCTGACCTATTTATTGGTACTTTTTAGGTTAATTCCTTTGATTTCTCAGTTGAATAGCGGGCGGAGTCAATTTGCTAATACGTCAGCTAGCGTAGAAGTAGTTGATGATTTTTTGAGCTGCGATGAGAAGCCTTTTATGCTGAACGGTTCTGTGCCATACACTCATTTGCGATCGGGAATTAGTTTTAATAAAATATCTTTTAGTTATCCGAATCACAAAAATTTAGTTCTTCAAGGAATTGATTTATTTCTACCTTACGGCACTACTTTGGCTTTGGTAGGAACTTCGGGTTCTGGGAAGTCAACTTTGGCAGATTTACTGCCGAGATTTTACGATCCTACTGAAGGTAGTATCTCGATAGATGGTAGAGATTTGCGCGAATTTGAGCTAAAAAGTCTCAGAAAGGCGATGGGTATTGTTAGCCAAGATACGTTTTTGTTTAATGCTTCGGTGCGCGAAAATATTGCTTACGCTAGGCCCGATGCGACGGAGGCTGAAATTGTGGAAGCGGCGCAGGGGGCGAATGCTTATGAGTTTATTGAACGGTTGTCGGAGGGGTTGGATACTCAAATTGGCGATCGCGGTGTGATATTATCGGGAGGGCAGCGTCAGAGGATTTCGATTGCTAGAGCTTTGCTGCAAAACCCGGAAATCTTGATTTTAGATGAGGCAACGAGTTCGCTGGATACGGTTTCGGAAAGATACGTGCAATCGGCGATCGAGAAACTGAGTTGCGATCGCACAACCTTAGTCATCGCCCACCGCCTCTCCACAGTCCAAAAAGCCGACAAAATCGCCGTGATCGATCGCGGACAAGTCGTAGAAATCGGTTCTCACGAAGAATTGCTAGCCAAAGGAGGTTACTACACTCGCTTGTATTCAATGCAATTTGCGGAAGAAACCGCCCGCGATGAAGCTTTGATTAGAGGTTCTTACGAAATTCGCACTCGCCTGACTCCGATGATAGCTTACCTGAAGTTGCTAGTAGATGAAATGGTTGATTCTCCCGAAGAAAGAGATGAGTTAATCAGAGAATCATATCACTCGGCTGCTAATATTTTCAAAACTTTGGAATTTATAGAAAATACTATTAAACGTCAAGCAACAAAATAGTTATTGGTTATTAGTTATTTGTTATTAGAATAGTAGTGCGAGCGTCTCGCTCGCGATCCAGCCGCGAGGGAGACGCTCGCACTGAATCCAGTTTACCAATATACCAATTACCAATTACCAATTACCATTACCAATTCCAATGTCGAAATACTATGTATTTTTCACCAGAAATATCTTGCCACAACCGAATGTAGCCAGCTTAGTTCAAGTTGCACACTCAGCAAATGCCGCAGCAAATCTCGGTTATCCAGCAGTTTTGGTATATATCCGTAAAGGATGGAAGGCTTTTAATCCAGTTGATTGGTTTCATCCTTTTCAACCGAGAAAACCCGATGCAAAACTTGCTCAAATATACAATATTCAAGAGCAATTAAAAATAGCATACTTACCGATGCCGTGGCCGATCGACCTTTTGAACAGCAAGTGGACAAGTTCCAGTACAATAGTCTCAAAATACTACTTGCCAATTCACCTGCTGAAATCGACTAAAATTGTTCATACTCGCGACTGGAACTTTGTTAAAGCTGCCATTAAACACGGGATTCCTGCTATCTACGAACAACACCACCATGAAGATAAGAAGTTTGAGCCGGAGGTTGTTAATAATCCTCTCTTTCAAATTGCTGTAACTGTTGCAGATACTGTGCGATACAGCATGATTCAAAATGGGATGCCAGCGGAAAAAGTCATTATGCTGCACAATGGTTTTAACCAGTTGTTTCTGGTGAGACAAACAGAAGCAGCCGAGAATTGGCGGCAGCGATTATTAGCAGGTGGAAGGCAATATTTAGCGGTGTATGCGGGTGGGCTGTACCCGTTTAAGGGTGTGGATATGCTGGTGGATGTGGCGCGGGTGTTGCCGGAAGTTCAATTTGCGATCGCCGGTGGTGACTCATCTCAAGTAACAGCATACCAGCAGTTAGCCACAGACAAGCAAGTCAAGAACATCAATTTTCTCGGCTACCTGCCTCAAAATCAACTACCCAGCTTGTTGCAAGCCGCCGATGTTTTGACTCACCCTCACTGTCAGACAGAGGCTGCGACATTCACATCTCCTTTGAAGTTCTTTGATTATATGGCATCGGGAACTCCTATTGTTGCGACGGAGATTGCATCTTTAATGGAATTCAAATCTGGAAATATAGCTGCCATTTGGTGCGAACCTGATAACCCGCACAAGTTCGCGCAAAGCATTCGAGATAGTTTAGCAAAATATCCGAGGAGAAGCGAAGGTTATGCAGAAACATTGGGTTTTGTCAAGCAATTTTCGTGGGAAAATAGGATCGAGAGGATTTTGAGTTATGTGGATGAAGAAGTGCGATCGCAAATTATTCATTAGTTTTGTATAATTTTAAATTACCTATTCCTAGCCCCGGCGGTTGAAACCGCGGCTACATAAACAAAGTCCGCCTCCGCGGACTAAGAGAGAAATGAACCCAATAATTATCAGCGCAATCACCACCTATCCAGGCATGAATCAAAGCGACTGGCTGTGGCAACAAACCCCCCACAACTTCGGCAAATGGGGCAACATTCAAATGCTCGCCAACCACCCGGAACCAGATTTTTTGCTCATGTATCAATTTGACTTTCCCCGGCAGCCGAAACAGCAGTTATGGCTCGACAAAATACGCCATTACAAGCATCCAACACCAGAAAATGACATTCGAGAAAAATTCCGAAATGTCCCCAAAGAACGGATTATTTATTTAATCCGAGAACCGCCTTTAGCAGAAGTAATTGAGATTACCAAAGCCAACTACGAACAAGCAAAACTTTATTGCGGTTACGTTTCCGGGCCGGATGATTTTGCGCCCAATCCCAATTATATGCCCGCGATTTGGTATCACTCAAACTCGTTTCGAGAATTGAATGAAATGCCACCACCAACTAAAACTAAATCCTGTTCTTGGATAACTTCGGGCGTTAGTCGCACAGCCAACCACCGACGCAGATTAGATTTTATCAATTTGCTGCAAGAAGCAGAATTAGATTTTGACCTTTACGGGCGAAACTTGCCAAGTTGGGCGCAGGGAAACGGCACGGTTAATAATAAATGGCACGCTGTCGCACCTTATTATTACAATTTGGCTGTGGAGAATTATGCCGAAAATGATTGGTATGTCAGCGAAAAACTTTGGGATGCTTTGTTAGCTTGGAATTTGCCGATTTATTACGGCGGTTCGGCGGCGGATAAGTTGTTGCCGGCGGGAAGTTTTTTGCGGCTTCCCAGTTTGGATGAGAAGGGAGTAGAATTTATTAAAGAGGTGATTGCTACGCCGGATTGTTGGCATGAAGCGAGGGATAAAATTGCTGAAGCTAGGCAAATCATTCTCCACGAATTGAACTTGCTCAATTGGCTGTCTAATTTTGTTTGTCAGGAAATAATATCATGTTAGATAATTCGGCGGTTGAAACCGCTTCTATACAAACAAAGTCCGCCTACGCGGACTAATAGATATGAAGGGAATTTGCACGCTAGCAAACGATGTAGTTTACGACCAACTAATTGCTTTACTCAACAGTATTGAAGTAATTTTAGGTTCAAATATTCCTGTCTGTATTTATCCTTTCGACGAGCATATAGAACAAATCAAAGCAGAAATCATTAACCGTCCCAACGTGTTTATTTATGAAGATACTGCATCAATTCAGCGATGGGATGAATTTATGCAAGCCGCCGCACCTGAGCGCTTAAATCGCAAAAAGTTCCGGCTTTACGGCGCGCACCGCCGCTTTTGCGCTTTCGACGGCCCGTTTGCCAAGTTTATTTACATGGATGCTGATACTTTAGCAATGAATTCGCTAGATGCGGTTTTTGATAAATTAGATAAATATGATTTTGTGGTTTACGATTTTCAATTTCGCGACCCAACTAAAGTCTACAACATTGATTCGCCAAAACTGCTGGAAGTTTTTGAGCAAAATCGGCTCGACTCGGAAATATTTTGTTCTGGATTTTACGCCAGCAAGCAAGGAGTTTTTGACCGTGATACTAGAGAATGGCTGTTAGGTAAACTGCTATCTGGGGAGGCGGAAATTCTCTATGCAGGTGCGGGAGAACAGCCGTTGCTCAATTATATGGTGATGAAAACGGGGATGAACAGCTATAATTTTGGTTGCAGTCTCCCGGATGATGAAAAAACTGGTTGCAGTGTCACTTCCCCACATTTTCAAACCCGAGATAACATTTTGTACGACAAGGGAAATCGCCTGACTTACCTTCATTATATTGGGGTGCAGCCGGATTTAATTCGGAGAGTTTGTGCTGGCGAAAATATTGAGTTTCCCTACCGCGATTTGTTTCTACATTACCGCTTTCTTCGGGAACCCTCGAAGCGGCCGGTTTTTAGGGAACCGCTAAAGTCTTATGCTGATATTTCTGCGCCGAGTTTGCTAGAAAGAGTCTTGAGAAGGTTGAGGATAAATTTATGAGTCGCGGTATTTATATTGTTGCTAATGATAAGGTGATGGAAAGTGCGATCGCCCTTTTAGCCAGCATACGCCTGTACAATTGTCAAGTACCAGTTTTTTTAATCCCGTTTGACGACAATTATCTGCAAGTCGCTGCCGCCCTCAGCAGCCTCTATGGTGTGCAATTGTACCCAAATCTGGGGTTTGTGGAACAGTTTACCAGGGAAATTGGCCAAATATTCGATCGCAACTTTCTAGCCCTTCCCAACAAAATGCGGAAACTCTGCGCCTGGTTTGGCCCCCTCGACGAATTTCTGTACATCGATACCGACATCATCGTCTTTGAAGACATCGCAGCCAACCTCAACAAACTCTCAGAAGTAGACTTTTTTTGCTGCGACTATCACCACCTCAACGAAAAACTGCGAAATATATTTTCACCCATTGTCAAAGAACAAAATATCTTTACCGACTCACAGCTTCAAGATGTATTCAACAGCGGTTTTTGGGCTTCCCGAAAAGGCACGATTGCAGAATCGCAAATGTATGAAATTTTGCGGGAATGTTCGCAACATCGAGAATATTTTGACTTTACTCAAAATGTCACAGACCAGCCTATACTAAATTATATGATTCTCAAGTTAATTTTCAAACGCTGGAATCTTGTTAAAGATTCAGCAGCAGAACCTGGAAGCTGGGCTGGTTCTACACATTTTCAGGAAATAGATTATGTGCTTTATGACAAAGGCAAAAGATTAAAATATATTCACTGGGCTGGAATACCAATTAAATCCGGTACTCCTTATTGGAAACTTTGGCGATATTATCGTTATTTGGATGAAAGAAAACCAAATTTAATGCAAAAAATCCTTCAGCCTTTCAGTAGATGAGGATAAACTGATATGTTATATTATTATCAACAAGCTTTGAGGAACAGGCAAGATGCCTGTTCCACAATTCATAAATTTTATTGTGGTTTTGACTTTAAACAAGCTTTGAGGAACAGGCAAGATGCCTAAATTTTATTGTGCTTTTAACTTTAAACAAGCTTTGAGGAACAGGCAAGATGCCTGTTCCACAGTCAATCATTTTTATTGTGGTGTGGGCATCTTGCCCGCACCTAAACAGTTACTTATTAACAACTATGACTGATGGTATTTATATTCTAGGCAATGATGTGGTTTTTGATCACTTAGTCGCTTTATTGAATAGTCTCGAAGTTAATGGGGCGAAAACTATTCCTGTTTGCATCATTCCCTACGATGATAACTTGCAAAAAGTTCGAGTAGAAATTGCCTCGCGAAGCAATGTTACTCTATTTGACAATGCCGATTCCATCCAATTTTGGGAAGACTTCGCGACTGTAGTTTGGACATCTCACCAAAAAGCTCAAAAAGTTTGGCAAGCTAAAGGTTGGGCGCCAGTTCACTGTTTGGGAATGCACCGAAAATTTTGCTGTTTTGATGGCCCTTTTGACAAGTTTGTCTATTTTGATGCCGACACTCTGTTAATGGGTTCTCTGGATTATATTTATCAAAAACTTGATGAATTTGATTGGGTAGCTAACGATTTTCAATACAAATCTGACCTCAATTATGTCTTTGATTTATCATCAGAAAAACTCGCAGCATTTTTTGAGATTGAAAAACTGGAATCTCAGATTTTTTGTGCTGGTTGGTTTGCTGCAAAAAAAGGTATTTTAAATCGCAATAACTTAGCCGAACTTTTAGATAAATTGACTTCAGGAGAAGCAGAAATTTTGTCTTTGCGGGGAACTGACCAACCTTTATTTAACTATTTAGTCGCCCGCAGCGCTATCTCTTTTTATAATTTTGCTTATCATCAACCTGCACTGATAACGGGAAATCATTGGTCTTCTCAATTTGATGTGATAGATTATGTTTTATACGACAAAGGACGGCGGCTGACTTATTTGCATTACATGAGTATTTCGGCTGCAAAATTTACTCGATTGTGTGCGGGCGAAGATGTTGAGATTCCTTACCGCGATGTATTTCTGCACTACCGCTATTTGAATTCGCCGGAAACACGACCAAAACTCGCGCCTCCCAATTTGTTACTGCGCTTGCAGAGGAATTTCAAAAGTTGGGGTATTCAAAGGGTTAATAATGTTCTATTTAAGTTGCGGATTTTAATAAAGAAGGACTAAAGTCCTTACTACGAACCAACCCTCTTCGTTGTAAAAGAGGGTTGATGTTTAACTATGGTTCTTCAAAAAAAGAATCCAAGTCTAAGGCTTGGGAACCTCCGCGTTGTAGTTCAATTAAAACTTTGGCTAGTTGAGTCCAAACTAGCCATGCTGTTAGTAGTGTCAGGGGCAGGGCTAGAACGTAGGACAGTAATTTGGGGAAGCCGAATATCTCCATTCCTGAAGCTAAAAATACGCAAATTCCGCCGGCCATTCCCAAAAAAGGCAACTGCAATTGTAGACCTTTTAGGTTGGACAAAGTACGGCTAGAACGATTTTTAGACCAGAGTTGTACGGCTTGTTTGAGAGTTGCTTCAAAGGCTAAGCCTGATGCCATACCTGCTATTAATCCAGCAGTCATTAAAAAATAGGGAGGTTCTGGAAAGTAATACACGAATAATTCTTTTGGGGTAATGGGAAAATTGGGAATTGGGGATGGGGAATTGGGAATTGGGAATTGGGAATTGGGAATTGGGAATTGGGAATTGGCAAAAGTAGAATTATTTTTCTTCCTTCTTCCTTCTTCCTTCTTCCTTCTTCCTTCTTCCCTCTTGCTTCTTCCTTCTAATTAAAATCGATTCAGCGCGGCTGTTCCTGCTGTGGAGAACTCTGTCAAAGCGCCTAAAGCAACGTTGAACAAGCGACTTGGTTGCAGGTCTTCTTTGACTAAGTTCCAGAGGCTGCCAACTTCTTCGGTGTGAATTCGATCGTCCTCAATCAAGGCTAACATTACCTGGCGTCTCAAAAACGACCCTTCCTCTGACAGCAAAAATTGCAAGCCGAGTTGGGCTGTGGGTAGCAGGTCGAAACTGCGATCGGATCTGGCGATCACAATCATCTCCTCTAATCTATTCCACTGGAATTTGCCATCTTTGAATAATACCTCAATCAGGCGACGGCGCAATGCCGGAGATTCTCCGTTTAACAAACGTCGGGCTACATAGGGATAGGCTACCTCAACTATCTTGAAATCTGGATTGAGGCTAAGGGCTAAACCTTCTTCTGTGACGAGAGACCGAATAATTAAGGCAAATTTGGCGGGGACTCGGAAAGGATAGTCGTACATCAACTCCGAAAACTCGTCTGTAATCGTCTTGAAGTTAAAGTCTCCTACCTTTTCGCCGACGATATCGCCGAGGACAGATTCCAGCGCCGGGACGATCGGCATAATATCTGTATCTGGTGTCAAAAACCCAAGTTTTACAAAATCCTGGGCTAACTCTAAATAATCTTTGTTGATCAAGTGAACGACAGAATCAACCAAAGTTTCTTTAGTTGTTTCTTCCATCTGATCCATCATCCCAAAATCGATGTAAGCCATGCGGCCGTCCGCTAAGGCAAACAGATTTCCTGGATGGGGGTCTGCGTGAAAAAAACCGTGTTCCAGTAACTGCCGCAAACCGCTGCGAACTCCGATTTCAATTAAGCTATTAGTGTCTAAACCGGCGGCTTTGACACTTGCCATATCTGTCAGTTTGATACCGTCAATCCATTCGAGAGTGAGAACGCATTTTGCAGTATAGCGCCAGTAAATGCTCGGAACTTTTACGGTCGGGTCGTCGGCAAAATTGGTCGCAAATTTTTCGGCGTTGCGGCCTTCGTTGATATAGTCAATTTCCTCGAATAATTTAATACCGAATTCATCGACTATTAAACAGAGGTCGTGACCGAGATTTAGTGGCAACAACGGGCCCAACCATCCAGCAGCCCAGCGCATTAAGTAAAGGTCAAGGCTCAAGATTGGTAGCAAATTCGGTCGCTGAACTTTGACTGCTACTTCTTCTCCGGTGATTAAACGGGCTTTATAAACTTGACCGAGACTGGCGGCGGCGACTGGTTCGGGGGAGATTTCGCTGTAAGTTTCGCTGATTTTGCGATCGAGTTCTGCTTCAATAATCTCAAATGCTCGCACCGAATCAAAGGGCGGCAGTTGATCCTGAAGTTTGATTAGTTCTATGAGAAAGTCTTTGCGGATTAAGTCTGGTCTAGTAGACAGGGCTTGGCCGACTTTAATGAAAGTGGGGCCTAAGCGAGTGAGTATTAGTCGCAGATGGGCGGCGCGTTCCGGCTGGTGGGCGGCAACTTCGTGCTGCCAACTGTCCCACAGCATTCCGAGTACGAAGCCTGCAAATGACCAAATAACGGTTATTGCTCGCCAAATTGCTTTCCAAGGACGGTTGCGGTAATATTGGGCGATCGCCTGTGGATCGTAGCGTCTAGCCTGAGTGAATTGATACTGAGGCACTCGTTTATTTTCCTCTTGTTTTATGAAAATTGCAGCTTAAATTGAGATTGGGCATCGGGCATCGGGCATCGGGCATCGGGCATAAAAGCATCGGGCATCGGGCATCGGGCATCGGGCATCGGGCATCGGAAGTCGAAAGTTAAAACCTTCTTCCGTCTTCCTTCTTCCGTCTTTCTTCTTCCTTCTTCCTTCTTCCTTCTTCCTTCTTCATCATTGACCGATCGCAAATTTTAGGCGAGCGGAAAATGCACCCGTTGAAGGCGGATTGCCAGCCTAAATTTGTTTCTTTTCATTAAATATAGTACTTGACACTCCTCGACTATCAAGGTACGAGGATTCTTGGGCTGAATCGTGCCTCTACCAACAATGTCAGTTTTGGTCTTACAGTTTCATGTCTAGTCCGACTACACCTTTTACAGCAAGCACTCTTACGGACTACTCCCCAAGCGTAAATTCGCGTGTGTCCCACGCTATTTGATTTTTATTTGCTCTTACCGTGTGGATTTGGTTTTTACCATTGACGGTTAAAGATTTTGAGATCCCGGAGTAGGACGTTCAACCTGTTTCCTCACGTTCTCACGGTCAGCAACCTACGAATACTATAGCAGAAAGCCGTCAAGCTTATGACGGGGTTTTAAACCCAAATTTCTGATAAAAGTACAAGTGATCAGTCAAAACACTTAATATGTTTTCCTGACCGCTGCACCAGTACGACACTGCAACCCTACAATTCCTCTATTCTCAGGTATTTCTTTCGATCGGGCGATCGCACAAAAGCCACTAAATCCTATCCGCCCTTTGCCAAACAATCTTTCAGCCCGTAAATTGCCCTCTCCTGTTGATCCCTCGAAAGTTCCGGGAACATCGGCAAAGACAAGACTTCGCGACAAACTTGCTCAGCTACAGGCAACTGACCGGCTTGATAGCCCAAAGATTTGTAAACAGGTTGCAGGTGCAAAGGTAACGGATAGTAAACCATCGAACCGATGCCGGATTCCTGCAACTTAGTCCGCATCGAGTCGCGGAAATTACCAGAAGGATTTGGCGCGCCTTCTGGACTTGTCAGCCGGATTGTGTCTTGACTTGTCAAGCGAATTGTATATTGATTCCAAACAGGCTTGGCTGCTGGCAATTCCTTGGGGACAGCAACTCCGGGCACGCGGGAAAGAAATTCGCTATAAACGGCTGCTTTCTCGCGCCGTTGGGAGTTCCAACTGTCGAGATACCGCAACTTAATGCTGAGAATCACCGCTTGCAGGGCATCCAGACGGCTGTTGTAGCCTATTTCCTCGTAAAAATACCTAGAAGACTGTCCGTGCTCCTTAAGCATACGCATGGAAGCTGCCAGGGCGCGATCGTTTGTTGTCACCGCGCCGCCGTCACCGCAAGCGCCTAAATTTTTGGTCGGATAAAAGCTGAAGCAGCCCACATGGCCGATGCTGCCGACTTTTCTAGACTCCCACTCGGCCCCGACAGACTGGGCGCAATCTTCGATGACGGCTAAGTTATGCTTGGTGGCAATTTCCATCAACCGAGTCATGTCTGTGGGTTGTCCGAAAATGTGAACCGGCATAATTGCCTTGGTTTTGTCGGTAATTGCCGCTTCCAAAAGTTCGACATCCAGATTAAAAGTCCCGCTGTCAATATCGACAAATACGGGAGTTGCACCCACAGCGCTAATTGTTTCAGCGGAAGCGAAGAAGGTAAAAGGAGTGGTAATTACTTCGTCGCCGGGGCCGATTTTGAGAGCTCGCAGGGCCAAAATCAGGGCATCCGTGCCCGAGTTGCAGCCAACGCAGTCGGAAACGCCTGTGTAGTTGGCAAACTCTTGCTCAAAACTCTTGACGGCGGGGCCGCCGATGTAGCCGCCAGAGGCGAGCACTTTTTGTACCGCAGCGCCGATTTCGTCGCCAATCTGGGCGTACTGCTGGGTTAAATCGAGGGGGGGAACGTTATTCACTCTTGACACCACAAATTGCAACCATTATCAAAGCAAATTCTTACAGCAAAACTGTTTCTCAGAAACCTTTATTCAAATATCTTATAGTTGGACGGGCAAACAATCACTTTATCGAAAGGGAGCGCGGATGTTAATTCTGCTAGATTTTACTGATTTGGGTTGGGCTTTGGGGATGGTGGCGATCGCGATCGGGCTTTCGGCGTGGCAGGGATTGGGGTTGGAAGGGGCTCTGGCGATCGCGGCGGGGCGCACCTTGATCCAGCTAATCGGAGTCGGCTACGTGCTCGCCGTGGTGTTTGCGCCGGAGGGGAAAAATCCGTGGCTGGTGTTAGTAGTGTTAGGAATCATGCTGACAACGGCTAGCGTGGTGGCCAGCAACCGGATTAGCAAAAAAATCAAGCACTTGCTGCCGTTAGTTGTGGGTTCGATATCGATCGGTACGGCGTTTACTCTGGCCTATACACACTTGCTAATTTTGCAACCTGATCCCTGGTACGAACCGCAGTATTTGATTCCCCTAGCGGGGATGATTTTGGGCAATGCGATGAACTCAGGGGCGATCGCTGGTGAAAGACTTGTGAGTACAGTTAACAGCAGCCAATTAGAAATAGAAACCCATTTAAGTTTAGGATCGACTCCGCAGCAAGCAGTAAAACAGTACCGCAAAGATGCGATCAAAGCTGGATTAATCCCCACATTAAACACAATGACAGTCGTAGGTATCGTAACATTACCGGGAATGATGACGGGTCAAATGTTGAGCGGTGTCAGTCCTTTGGATGCAGCATCTTACCAAATTTTGATTATGTTTGTGTTGGCGCTAGCAACTTTAATAGCAACTCTGTTGTTGACTGAGGGATTGTGCCGGAGTTTTTTTAATCAAGATGCACAATTAATCAAATGGTAAGGTTCGTAGTGAGGACTTCAGTCCGCATTCATGAAGGACTAAAGTCCTCACTATGAACCAATTTTATTGCGTGCGCCACAAAATAACTCATTTTCGATATAATGGTAATAAGGTTTGTAGTGAGGACTTCAGTCCTCTGAATTTGATGCGGACTAAAATCCTCACTACGAACAAATTTGATTGGAGACTTCGTCATGATTCAAACTGCAACTAAACCAGTAACCTTTGAAGAATTTCTGGACTGGAAACCTGAAAACGGACGTTACGAACTGCACAATGGAGAGATTGTTGAAATGTCACAGCCATTAGGAGACCATGAAGAAGTTATCGGTTTTTTAGCCTCCGAATTAACTGCTGAGTTTAGAAAAGAAAAACGTCCATACTTCATCCCCGGAAAAGCATTAATTAAGCCACCAGAAAACGAATCAGCTTATTCGCCGGATATTCTGATATTAAATCGCCCCAACTTAACATCAGAACCTTTGTGGAAAAATTTTTCAACCGTAACTCAAGGAGCATCAATTCCGCTGGTTGTTGAAGTCGTTAGCACGAATTGGCAAGATGACTACATAAAAAAGGTAGGTGAATACGAACTAATCGGCATTCCCGAATATTGGATTGTGGATTATCTCGGTTTGGGCGGCCGTCGATTTATTGGGAATCCCAAGCAACCGACTATTTCGATTTATCGGTTGATTGATGGCGAGTATGAAGTTAGTCAATTTCGGGGAGATGATAGGATTGAGTCGCCAACTTTTCCAGAGTTGAAGTTGACGGCACAACAGATTTTTCAAGCGGGATTGAGTGAAGGATAAAATTGCTGGAAATAACGATATCGGGTAGGGACACGGCAATGCCGTGTCCTCTATTTCATCGCCGTGTTGTCTATTTCAACCGCCCGCTGATATAACCGATGAGGCTAGACCAATTTCTAGGCTTTGCGCTTGATTAAAACGCTAATAAATTGTCCCGGCTTTGGGCCTCGCTGCAACTTACTCCAATCGCCGACGGTGGCGAATCCCAGCCTGTACAAGGTGTGGATGGTTTCTAATACGGTTTTCTGGGAACCGACAACCGTTATCTGCACGATTTCCTGTTCGGATACTGCACAGCCGTCATTTGGCTGCACGGAAGAGTTATCGTCAGGCACGAATTCCTGTGACATAATTATGGTCTCCTGGTTTTTGGTTGTTTTCTGGGAGGAAAACCCAAAAACCCAGCCGCCCCGCATACTAACAAAAGGCAGGGCGGCGACAGAGAATGCTAAGATTCTCGATCAGCCTCCAGACTGCTCATCTCAGTTTGGCGGTTAGCTGTCCGTTGCTGCTGGTTACAGCTTCGGACAGTGCAACTAGATTTTCGGGCGATCGTGGCTGCTTCATCTTCGAGCAAAGCAACCTTAATTTCACAGCGTAGCGGCTTCTGGGGCCGCCGTCAATACATTTAAGATTTTAGATTTTCGTCCCACAACTCGGACACTGCTGCACCATCAGCTTTTAATGCTCCATCTTTACGATGACCTAAATATCTGGGAGGACGGAATCCTAAGCTTTGTTGGAAATTATCTATAATTTGATTAATATTTTTCCAGCAAGAATTCTCTGTGCCAGCTTCTAAACCACTCCATTGATATAGATGTTGCAGCATCTCAGGGTCTAACCAGTCAATTTTTTGCACTAAAGTGCGATCGGCTAATTTAGTAGCGGTTCGTGCGTCTGCACTACTTTCGACAATCACTACAAACTCAATCATTAATTTCTCCTGCAACCACCCAATCTTCTCCCTCCGCATCCCAGAATTCTCCGGTGGTTAAAGTTTGTTTTGCCCATTCTACATCAGGATGTTCATCTAATCTTTTGCAACGAGTCACACCGGAGTTATTGTTACTTAATACATGAACTTGAGACGGAGTAAGTTCATCCACAATGTAGGGAGAATGGGTGGAAAAAATAATTTGCAGGTTGTTGTTTTGTTGAATAATTTCTTTAAAAACAGCGATTAATTCTCGTTGTGCTTTTGGGTGGAGTCCCTGTTCGACATCATCTAGTAACACTAAATTAGGTTGAGTTGGATTTATCAAAACAGTCAGTAATCCGAGGGCGAGCATTGTTCCTTCGCTAATCGCATGGGCTGGAATGCGTTTACCAGTATTCATGTCTAGGACAACTTCTTGCCCTGTCATTTCCTGACTTTCTTCGTAGGAGATAGATTTGCCATCGACTTCGATTAAGCGTTGGCGATTTACCATAACCTTGGCTCGTTTTACGCCTACTTCGCGTACACCTGGTACAATCCGTTTCAACATTTCTTGTAAAGATTGAAACTTATCTGGAGCTTCGTCACGAAGATAGTCTAAGGTAGGTGCTAAGCCTGAACCATCGAACTCAACTCGCGGAATGATTGCATCGCTGTAAGCTGCTTTAGCAAGATTAGTAGCTACTAGCTTAAGATGAACTGAGTATCTCAAAGATTCAGGAATTGGCTCTTTCGTAGTGATTAAGGAAGTTTTAGACATTACTTTCCTATATTCCTGGTTTTTATCGGCCTTCCATGATGCTGTCGGAAACCAAGAATGATTAACTCTTTGTCTCCAGTCATAAGAAGCTTCCCAATCATTACGCTCTTGGTCTCCCCAAAAACCATTTGCAGTAACAGACATATTATTTTGCCCAATAGTTGTAATAAATTGAGGCGCTCTTTCATCCTTAAAAATATCTTCAAATGATGAATTAGTAAGCTGACTGAGATAATGCAATGCTTGCAAAACGGATGTTTTACCAGAACTGTTTTGTCCTACGAGGGCGTGTAAGCCTGAATTGTCAAAATTAATTTCTGTATCTTGATGACTTTTGAAGTTATGAAGTTTTACCTTTTCTAGCATTGGATTGCTAACACCATTTCATACAGTATACTAGCGATTTCAGTCGCGGATTCCCCAATTAATACTCATCGACAAAATCTGGATGAAGCCACAGAAATTCGCGGCGCAATTACTTCGGGAGCATCTCAGTTTTGTTGTTATAGTGCTGTCCACTCCGAGCGAGTATTATACAGCTCGCTCTTGGTGGACAGCACTGCAAGCAAGATGGTTTTTGCAAAAATGTGATGCTCCCAGAGCGCTGAAGCGCAACTACGTACCTTTCCGGAGCGCTGAAGCGCAACTACGTACCTTTCCGGAGCGCTGAAGCGCAACTACGTACCTTTCCGGAGCGCAAGCGCAACTACGTACCTTTCCGGAGCGCTGAAGCGCAACTACGTACCTGCACTGCAAACATGAGATGCTGCCATTACTTCGGTTCGTGACTCGCAATCCGCTTGCCTTCGCCATCGTACACCTGCATCGGAATTTTCGCATTTTCCGCGATCGCCTCCAAGGCCTTTTGCAAAGTAGCAACGTGCTTTTCCACAGCTTGGCGACTCTTCACAGAATTATTGTTATTCGCCTGAATGAAAGTTTGTTGCAACTTCTCCACGTAATCGGAATTCATCTGCACCGCAATCAAACCATTGCTCACAGTATAGTCACAAATTTTTGGCTTGCCTTTGCAAGTTCTATCTAAATCCGTGCGCGCTTTTTGCAAGTTTCTTTCTTCCCGCAACTTAACTTCCGCTTGCTGCAAAGATGTTGTATAGGATTCAATCAGCGGTTTGGCTTTTTGGGAATAGGAAGTAGCCGTCGGAACTTGCTCCGCATAACTCAAAGCTCTTCGCCAGTTTTCCGATGCTTTAAACCAGCCGTTTTTGCCCTCAAAAATTCGAGCTTCCGCTGCTAAAGTCACAGCTTGAGTGTAGGCATTTTCCGAAATTCCTTCCACATTTCGGCGCTCGCGAGCTTGTGAAAGCTTGGTTTCGTATTTCGGAACTAGCAATCTACCTAGTTGATAAGATTGCGTGTTGCTGGGAATTTCTGATATAATTCCTAGGGCTTTTTCCCAACCTGCTTCCACTTGTCCCCATGTCTGCGATGTCTGAGCTACTGCTTCCCGAGCTTCTGCTATTTGGGCTGCACTTTTGGCGGCGATCAACAGTTTTTCGGCTTGTTTTTCTGTGCCTAATTGCCGATTTCCAGTGGCTAAATTCTTTCGGTATTCCTTCGCCTTTGTCTGAGCATATGGATAAACTGGGCTGCTTGTGGGGATTTCTCCGAGTTGGCCGATCGCACTTTGCCACAATTTTTCGGCTTGCTGCAAGCTCTGTTCGGAAACAGGCGGATTTTGGGTTTTCCCGGCTGCGGACTGTGCGAGGCGCGCTGCATCGATCGCAGACGTGATATTTTGACTTTGCTCCTGATATTTTTCGATCGCAGTTTGAGCCTCACCGCGATGAATTGACCAAGCCGGAATTGGTTCCAAAAGTGCGATCGCCTGTTTTAACTGTTCCTGCGCCTCTTCCGGGCTGCTAGCAACCTTGGAAGTTTTCAGAGTCTTCGCCGAATTGTCGCTCAACTGTTTGGCATTGGCTAATGCAGTACATTCTCCGATGACGCAGGGGCGACTCAGCAGGTAATAACCGCCCGCCAAAATCACCGCCACCAGACTTACCATTCCGGCCGCCACCAACATCGTAAACGGTGAAGTCTTCGGCGTTTCGGCGACTGTTACCGCTTCCATATCCAGCGCATCGAAGGGATTTTCTGCGATATTTTCCGGGATTGCAGCTACCTTAAAGGCGATCGGATCGGAATCGCTGGAACTCTCGGAAAAATTAGGGAAATATTCATCACCGCCCGCATTTTTAACATCCGTTTCTAACGGTATTTCCTCCGCTACATCCGCCGTCTCAGCAGCATTTTCGGCTAAAACTATCCCTGTTTCTGCTGCGGGTTGCTTCTCGGGTTTTTTCAGCACTTCCACTGTTCTGGGTCTTGACAAAACAGGGTTGTGCATGGTAAAAGAATGGAAAGCATAAGGCTGTTTTTGCCCGGTGATTTTGAGGCAAAGTCCAATCTGTTGAATCGATTCCGGTTCTATTTCGAGAATTGCTGCTTCTAGCACCGCAAAAGTCGGTTTAGCTTTGAGAACTAAACTGCGCGGGTGTTCTCCCACGACAGTTAAAGAGTCATCTCGAAAATCGCAACTGATATAAAGCGGTAAATTTTTAAATCCGGCTGCTTGCAAGTGCTTTTGTAACTCTACTTCTAGAATTTGTGCCTTGCTTTGTCGCGCTGCTACTGTCATATTTTTTCCTCCTCTGTCTACTATCACCACACTTGAAATTTTAGATTTTAGATTTTAGATTTTAGATTTTAGATTGCAATTTCGGATTGTGAAATTGCAAAATAGTCGGTATTCTGATTTGTTTGAACTTTTGCACAAACTCAGGCAAATCTTAAGTCTCAAATCTCAACTCTCAAATCTTAACTCTCAAATTTCAACTTGCAAGGCCTCTCCATAACTTTCGCTGAAATAAACTTGAGTCACATCAAAACGGCCGCCGTATTGTTTCAAAGGTTCTGCTGCATAACCAAGCGGTAGCAAACAGCATACATCTACTTCTGCGGGAATTTGAAAGGCTTCTTTCACCTTAGCTGCGACAAAACCTTCCATCGGACAACTGTCTACTCCAAAGCTTTTAGCTGCAATCATTAAATGAGCTACTGCGAGCATTGTATGTCTGTTTGTCCAAGCTTCTACGGACTCAAAGCATGGATGGTTCTCGAACAATTGCGGGATTGCTTGTCGCATATAACCAGCTAAATTCTCGTTCATTCCACCTACGGCTTTGCCCAATTCGATGACGGCTTCGGTGTTTTCGGGTTGGGCGGCGCGCCGATCGCCACAACAGATTAACACGATCGGGGCTTCTACCACTTGCCGCTGGTCGAAGGCACAAGCTTTTAATTTTTCTTTGCTGGCTGGATCTTTAAGTACAATAAACCGCCAAGGCTGCAAATTATAACCGGAGGGCGATCGCACTCCCAAGCGCAAAATCTCTGCCAATATTGCTGGGGGAATCGGATCGCACTTGAAGCTGCGCGCGGCCCGCCGGCTTTCGATCGCAGTTTTAACATTAATTGAAGGTTGGATTTCAATTGGCATGGATTATTGGTTATTAGTTATTGGTTATTGGTTATTGGTTATTGGTTATTGGTTATTGGTTACTGGTTATTGGTTATTGGTTATTGGTTATTGGTTATTGGTTATTGGTTATTGGTTATTGGTTATTGGTTATTGGTTATTGGTTATTGGTTACTGGTTATTGGAATAACAACTACCAACTACCAACTGTCAACTGTCAACTGTCAACTAAGAGGGCTCTCACGGGGCACTGCCCCTACAACTGTCAACTGTCAACTGTCAACTGTCAACTGTCAACTGTCAACTGTCAACTGTCAACTGTCAACTGTCAACTGTCAACTGTCAACTGTCAACTCTATCCCAAGCCCAACTCGCGCTTGAGTAAATTAATCGACTTAGAGCCGATGTAATTTTCCGAGCATACCAGTTGCGGGGGACGAATAATATCCTCTCGGGCCGCGTTAATGGCAGCTTTTACTGTAGCAAAACTCGGTTGGTCGCAGAAAATAGTTCTAGCCGATCGCACGATCGAGTTAATCTTGTAGGCATCCGACAGCAAAGCTGTCATCACCAGCAAATCCTCGCCCCGGAGACTGTGAATAATCACTTCAGTCGATCGCAACATTCCCGAACTTAGGCTCACGATACCCAAATAACTATCCTTCGGCAAACTCCCCACTAACTGGATTTCCTGAACATAATCATAGATGTCTACGGGAATCACTCGCACCGAACGCGGCGCCGAAATCAATTCCGCTTGTCCGATAAAATAACGACTGGTGATTACAGTTCCCGCAGAGATGTTATCCAGAAAAGTACCTAAATCTTCCATCGCCACTAACTGGATGGGAATCCGCAAAGCTTGTTCCAGTTCTTTCGCCATCAGCTCACCCACGCCGATGTCTTCTGTGGGGGCTGTGACGACCACCCGCGCGCTGCACCGGAGTCGCCAGTCAATTTCGGCCAAAAATAATTCCCTAGCTTGGTTGAGCGTACAGCCCTGTCCCAGCAGTTGATCCATACTTTCTTGCACTATTTTATTGGCAAGGGGATATTCATCAAGAATCGGGGATTTGAGTTTGCTGCCGCCTTCGTGCCCTTGGGCGCGCACGTAAATCCCCGATCCGGCTTGGGCTTCTACGAGTCCGGTATTTTCTAGTTGTCGGTATACTTTGCTGATGGTGTTGCGGTGCAAACCCGTCTGCATCGCTAGCTGCCTCGTGCTGGGCAAGCGGTGCCCGGGCGGAAACTGGCGCGAGGCGATCGCAAACCTGATTTGATTGAATAATTGCGTAGATGCAGGGATCTCGCTATCTGTTTGAATATGAAACTGAACCATATTAAAGGCTCCGACGACTTTAATTTAATATTTTTATAGGATCTATATACCGCACATGGGATTGCCCGGATATCTCTGCATATAGCATAATCTGATTTGGTTCCTTTGCGACGGCGGTTTTGCTTGGTTTGCGATCGAGCCTGATTGTTCAGGTACTTTCAAGTCTTAGCCGTAGCGTGCGTCAGCAAAAATAATTCTGAATCCTCACAGACGATCTCATTCTGACGCACCAGCTAACAAATTGTACGTCAGAATGAGATTGTGAATTTGTCGCAAAAATTTGCCAAGCTGACGCACCCTATTTAACTCATTTGATCTCTTCCAAAAATATCTAGGCGGGCAAGATGCCCATCCCACAATTTTTTTTTGCTTGTGGGATGGGCATCTTGCCCGTCCCAAATTGTTTATTTTGTGGGATGGGCATCTTGCCCGTCCCAAATTGTTTATTTTGTGGGATGGGCATCTTGCCGTCCCAAATTTTATTAAAAACACTTTGGCAATCTCATCTATTCTTCCTAGGCACGCTACTGCACTTAATTTGATTTAATCTCCGGCTATTTCCATCTCGCCTTCTGTCTTTCTACCAGTCATAAAATAAGTCCGCATTTCCCCTTTACCCTTAATCTCAATCAAGCCCCGCTCTTCAAATTCATATTTATCCCGCAGCAACTCGTAAGTATAGATACTAACTTGAATGCTGCCGGGGATGCCGTGAGATTCCATGCGGCTGGCTGTATTCACCGCATTTCCCCACAAATCGTAAATGAATTTTTTAGTACCGATTACCCCCGCTACCACCGGGCCGCTATTAATTCCGATGCGGATGTCAAAATTCGAGTCTAGCTTCACATTTAATTCCTGAATTGCCGCTAGCATATCCAGTGCCATTTCGGCGATCGCCTCTGCGTGATCTGGGCGCTCAATGGGAATGCCACCTACTACCATATAAGCGTCCCCGATCGTCTTAATTTTTTCCAACCCGTGCTTGTCAGTCAGTTGGTCAAAAGTTGAAAAAATTTCATTCAGCAAGTATACCAATTTTGTGGCGGACATCGTAGTAGAAATTTGAGTAAAATTAACCAAGTCAGCGAAAAGAATTGTAGCTTTTTCAAACTTGTCCGCAATTACCCCCGGTTCGTGCTTCAACCTATCTGCAATAGCTTCTGGTAAAATATTTAGCAGCAAACTATCAGTTTTTTTCTGTTCTTTTCTGAGAGCAGATTCCATCTGCTTGCGCTTAGTGATATCGTGAAAGAATACAGAAATGCCATCGTGAGAAGGAAAAGCCCGCACTTCCAACCAGACTTTTAAGGGATGATAATATTTGTCAAAAGTTACTCCGACTTGTTTAGATACAGCTTCATGAGACTCTTTATAGAATACCGAATTTACTAAATCTGGATACTCTTCCCAAAAATTTTTACCAAAAAGTTCTTCCGGCTCGCGCTGCAAAAATTGCGCTGCTTTATAATTGACGTAAGTAAATCGCCATTGGGGATCGAGAGCAAAAAAAGCATCACTCATTCCTTCTAAAAAATTGACAATTTGCTCGTCACTAGAACGGAGTTTTGCTTCTACTTGTTTTTGCCTGAGTTGCGCCCGCTTTAATTTAGCATAATTAATTCGCAACTCCATTTGGCTAATAACTTGCCTTCCTAAAGTCCGCAGGGCTTCTAGTTGTTCTGAGGTGAGATGGCGAGGAACTGTATCTATGGCGCACAAAGTGCCAATGGGGAAACCCTCAGGAGTTACTAACGGTGCCCCAGCATAAAACCGAATATTTGGATCGGAAGTTACTAGCGGATTGCCGGCAAAGCGATCGTCTTCCATAGCATTAGGTATAACTAGCAATTCGTTGGGATTTAAAATAGCGTGAGAGCAAAATGCTATCTCTCTGGGAGTTTCTGTTGCTCCAAGACCGACTTTTGATTTAAACCACTGTCTGTTAGTATCTACTAAGCTGACTAAAGCAATAGGAGTGCCGCAAATATAGGATGCTAAAGCTGTTAAGTCATCAAAAGCTCCTTCGGCATCTGTATCGAGAATATTGTAGTGGTTAAGTGCTTTTAGCCTGTCTGCTTCATTGCTAGGCAAAGGTGCAGATTGCATTGGTGGCGGTGCGACTACACTTTTTGTCCGAAAAATGCGCGCCAGTCTCCGTGCTGCAAATTTTTGGACTTGCACCGCTAGTTTTTCAACGAACACAAACAGACCGATTTGCCAAGCTTTATTCATATTTATTTATGTTGGTCACACATGATGGAAGTGCGGGCGATCGCACTGAAAGCATCTCAGGTTTGCATTTGTAGTGCATTTCAAGAGTTCTCGTGCTATGTATAGCACGCAAGCCAGCACAGCACTTTCAACAGTTGACAGTTGACAGTTGACAGTTGACAGTTTGAGAGCGACCTCTACCCTTAAGTCAGAGGATTGGAGTAATGAATAGTCTAATTTTCATTTCTCCCTCAAAGGGAAAGGCTTTCAACCAATTCTTTCTGGTAAAAAAAATGCTTTTTGCAAAAATTGAGATGCTGGCGATCGCACTTTTGGCGATCGATACCTATGCACTTATCCCAACTAAGTCCTCAATCTCCAGAGCTTTTGTTGGCAGTTCCCCCGTCAATACTTCTCTACCCCCTGCGCTCACAAGTATATCATCCTCAATGCGTATCCCCCGGACATCCGCAAATTTACCCAACTCGTCCCAGTTTACGAAATTTTCATATTTGGCGCGAGTTTCTGGGTTATTTAAGATAGCCGGAACTTGGTAAAAACCCGGTTCAATCGATACCAGCATTCCCGATCGCAAAACACGATTAAGTCGCAAAAATCCCAGCCCAAACCGACTGCTTCTCACTCTCCCCGCTTCATAGCCTGCCAAATCTCCCAAATCTTCCATATCGTGAACATCCAAACCAATTAAATGTCCGATTCCGTGCACAAAAAACAGCGCGTGAGCATCCATTTCTACCAAATCGTCAACATTACCCCGCAAAATACCCAAATCGACCAATCCTTCCGCCATAATTCTAGCAGCCAACAGGTGAATGTCTTGATATTCCACGCCGGGACTAATCTTATCAATACAAGCATCATGGGCTGCCAAAACTACATCATAAATCGCTCTTTGAGTCGGAGAAAACTTGCCCGAAACCGGCCAAGTGCGAGTCACATCAGCCGCCCATCCCATTGACGATTCTGCACCGACATCTGCTAACAGCAAATCTCCTGCTTGTACCGGATTGTGATAGTGTTCGCTGTGCAAAACTTCCCCCTGCACGGTGACAATACTTGGGTAGGCGTAAGTCATATTTTCCGAGATGATCACACTTTCCATAGCCGCCCGCACACCCGCTTCAATCTTAGCTGTTGGAGTTGCCCTCATGCCCGCTTTGTGAGCTGCTACGGTGACAGCCGCAGCTTGACGCAATTCAACCAAACTGGCTGCATCGTGGCTCAGGCGCAGCGAGACGATCGCCTGAGTTAACTCTAGATCGATGCCGGTTGGCGATTTGGAGGGTGCTAAAGAGCGATCTAGAATATCCGACTGTTGCAACCGGATCGAGCTATCCTGAAGGGCGATCGTAGCTGCATTTGTCCCTCGCGCTTTCAACTCACTCATGGGGAAAGCAGCATCAGCGCCAATTCGTTCAGCAATTTCCGCTCTTTTCGGCATTTCCCCGTGCCAAAGCGTGCTACCAGGATCGGCATCATCTAAGAACAGTTCTAACTTGCCCGATTCTAAACGAATCGCAGCATTTTCTAACGGCAAACCAGCAAAATATAGAAAGTGACTGCTGGCGCGAAAAGGATAAACAAGTGCCGGATAATTGCGAGGAATGCTGCGGCCAGACCATAGAATTACAGGAAAATCAATTAAACTGGCCAGTTTTTGCCGCCGTTCGTGTAAAATATTTCTTAACAATTCATCACCTTTTGTAATTTGCATGGGTCAAAATTCATAATTTTGAGTTCGGTTTGTAGTAAGGACTTCAGTCCTTTGATTCTAAGCATCACAGCACAAAAGTCCAGGCTTCAAATTTAGCAGCCATTTTGGGGAAAAGCCTCATCTTTATTTTCTTTTTTGCTGCACTCTTTAGTGCTATGTTTGCGATCGTCTTTGTCATCATCCTGGGCCTAATTTTGTTCACCACGAACCTTCGCCGACTGCCAGCACAAAAAGGCTGAAAGTGCTACTGCACAGGCAATAGAGCAACGATTGAACACCTGCGAGCAGCCAAATTAGTCGATCGGATTGTTGTTGATTTTGTGACATGAGTAATAGCCTCTATTGACGATCGTATATTTTAGACTTTAAAGTATAAGTAAATTCACTGAAAAAAATATGAAAACTTCTCACACAACTTCTAAAACTTCGGTGCAAGTACGCGATTGGCCGATCGAACACTTGCCGGGATTGAGCAACGCAAACCAGTCTCAACTAGAAGAGTGCGGCATCACAACAATCGGACAACTAATTCGGATGACGAAAACACCGGCGGCGAAAGTGCTGCTAGCACAGCAATTACAGATTAACGTTCAAAATCTTAATAAATGGGTAGCAATGGCAGAGCTGGCTCGAATTCCGAGTGTAGGCTGTCAGTATTGCGGGCTGTTGCTGCACGCAGGCGTTGCTTCAGCCGCTCAATTGGCTCAAATGCCTGTGGAGAGACTGCACCAACAAATCCTCAGACTCCACGTAGCGACAATGCAGCGCAATGATTTGACTCCTTCAGTCGATCGCGTGCAAAAATGGGTTCTACAAGCTAGATTAGTTAGCAGTCATTAGTGATTAGTCCTTAGTCATTAGTCATTAGTACAGTAATCGCTAAGACGTTTAAAATCTTCTTAATTCCTAAAACTACTACTTTTTTCATTTTTCCTTTTTTTATTTCTTTCTTCCTTCTTCCTTCTTCCGACTTCCATCGGACTGAAATCTGTTACATCCGTTACATCCGTTACAGAATCCGTTGCCGAACTTCCTTCTGTCAACTGTCAACTGTCAACTGTCAACTGTCAACTGTCAACTGTCCCTATATGTCAATTCAAATTTACGGAATTCCCAACTGCGGAACCTGCAAAAAAGCTTTCCAGTGGCTCAAAGATAATGCTGTTACTTACGAGTTCATTAACACAAAAGAACAGCCACCAACTCGCGAAACCATTCACAACTGGGTAGCTACTTTAGGTTTTCAACCAATGCGAAATACTTCCGGTCAATCTTACCGCGCGTTGGGCGACGAGAAGCAAGACTGGACGAATGCAGAATGGGTGGAAGCCTTTGCTAAAGATGCAATGCTGCTGAAACGTCCTCTTTTTGTCAAAGATGGAACGGCTGTGTTAGTAGGTTTCAAAGCCGAAATAATTCGAGAAAAATTAGGGATTTGAACAAACTAAATTTAGCGCATTTTTCGCATAAACTTCATTTCACCGATATCATCAGTGAAACCCCAGCGTTTGTAAAATGGTATCATTTTCGGCAAACAGTTAAGAGACAAATTCTCCACGGCTTGCAGTTGGGGATGATTTAAGACTGCATCCATCAACACCTTACCCAGTCCCATCTTTCTGTATGTTGGGTGGACAATCACATCAAAAATTGTGCCTCTGTAGACAAAATCAGTCATGACGCGAGTAAAGCCAATTAGCCGTAGCTTGCGGGGCGGGACGCCATCGCCCTCATCGACCAAACCAATGATAACATCCGTGGCGGCAAGCATTTTCACCACATCCTCGCGAGTGCGCTTGTCGCACCAAAACTCGTTTTTGTACAAATCCATCAAGTCGGAAACCTGACTTTCAGTCAGAGTTTCGACGATTCGATACTTATCCATGTTGTCGGTCATACTGAATTTTACCGTAATCTAGTTTAATTGCGCGATCGGCTAGATCGAAATAGCGATCGTCATGACTAATCACAAACACCGTTTTCCCGCGGCGCTTCAACTCCGGTAACAACTGCTTGTAAAAAATATCCCGAAAAAACGGGTCTTGATCCGAAGCCCACTCATCAAACAAATAAATCGGCCTATCTTCCAAATAAGCCGTCAACAAAGCCAACCGTTTTCGCTGTCCCTGAGACAAAGCCGTAGTAGATAAAATACCATCTTTCACCTCAACCTTCTTATCCAAATGAAATTCTCGCAGATATTCAGCCGCCTGATTGTCCAAATCGTGATTAGTCATCCCCAAAAGGCGATCGAACAAATAGAAATCCGAAAAAATAGCAGAAAAATGCTGCCTGTACCACTCTCTATTGTCATTAGTAATATGCTGTCCATCTAAGAGAATATCTCCAGATTCAGGAATGTACAAACCAGTAAGTAACTTAGCAAAAGTAGACTTACCGCTGCCATTACCACCCACAATAAACACCAATTCACCCGGATGAAACTTTAAACTAATTTCGCCCAAAACAAAATTACTGTCTTCCTTATCTCCCGGATAGCTGTGAGTAGTCCCCTTCAACTCCAGGATTTTCCAATCAGCATTTTTCACTGGTTGAAGCGCAGCATTTATCTCAGCTTGACTCGCCAAAGCCAATCCCATTTTCTCAATCTTCTCCACAGAAGTATTAGCCCTAAAAATAGCCGGCAACCTTTGCAAAATATTCTGAAACGGAGACATCAAGTAGGTACTTGTCAGAATATAAGCTGACAAAACAGGCGTAGAAACTGCCACAAATTTCGGCACAGCAAACAACAGCAAACCAATCAGCATAAAAAATAGCAATTGCCCGACTCCCGTCGCCACTGCTGCGGTATTCAGCGCCTGCAAATTGTAATCGCGGGAATCAGCAGCACTTACCTGCAACTCTTCATCAAAAAATTCCTGACGGCGCAACGAATGCAGTTTAAGTTCCTTAATTCCTTCAGTAATGCTGCGAAAATGCTTGAACAATATATCTTGTTCTTCCCGCGCCAAATCAAAAAATTTCCGCATTTTGTTAAGCAGCAACTGTACCGTACCAATAGTCAGCGCTAAAAAAGCAAATACAACAGCAAAAACAACCCCCGAAAGCGTGCTTAAATAAGTCAAACACCCAACAACAACGGCAATATCAACGCAGAGAAAAGGAATCAAAAATATAGTATTAGAAAGAGTTCCCACATCATCGGTAAGGGTAGCCAGCAACCGATTAGCGCCCAATTCTTCCAAGTGCCGCAAAGGAGAAGACAAAATCCCTCGACTCAAACTCAGCCGCAAATTGTAAACAGCTTCTTGAGAAAGGTAGATTAACAAAAATTGGGAGATAACTCCGGTGACGAGGGCTAAAACTGCCAATCCAGCAAAATACCAGACTAAATTTTGATTGGAATTATCGCTGATGGCGCGGTTGATGAAAGCAATTAACTGGGCGCTGCAACCACCGCTAATTAAGCCTGTGAGTATGGCGATGGAAACATTCAACCAAGAAGCTTTTAATAGTAGCCAAATTACATTCATGCAATCTTATTCCTTGATAGCTGTTTGTAGTTAGGACTTTAGTCCTCAGATTTTATGAGGACTAAAGTCCTCACTACGAACCAAATTACTGAGGCAATTCTGTCTCGTCTGTTTCAAATACAACCAACTCATAAATATCGCTCATAGACATTTGCACTTCCAGCGCAGCGAAGGAAACTATTGCTGATTCTCCCTCATATTCCCGAAATAACCAATCATTCGATTCGTTTTTAATATATTGTGTGACTAAAAACTCAGATTGATTGACTAACACATATTCACGGAATTCAGGAATCGATCGATACAACCGAAACTTATCATCTTTATCGAAATCCTTAGTAGACTTAGAAAGCACTTCTACAATCAGCACAGGATTGAGTATTTCATCTTTCCGTCCCTCTGTGCAAACTAATTCTCCTTCAACTACCATCACATCTGGATAAGTTCCGCGTCGATACCGAGGAATCCACAACCGCAAATCGCTCATAAATGGTCTGGCATTCTTTCCCCGCAAAGCAGATTTCAAGAAGGCATAAATATTACCGATTATCTGGCTGTGATTAATTGTGCCACCTGTCATTTTTACAATTTCTCCATCGCGATATTCATTTCTAAACTCCGCAGCTTCTTCTAATTGTCGGTACTCATCGGCTGTATGAAACTTGGGCTTATTTTTTACTAACATTTTCACCTCAGGGATTGCGACTATTTTTTAATTCTTGACTTCGGAACCCTTGACTTCAATAACTGTTGCTTCATTCAGCACGGGAAAATTTACCGAATTCGCAATATAACAAACATGATGTGCATTGTCGTGCAAACTGCGTGCTTTTTCCAAATCATTACCAGCTTCGATGGTTACTTTCGGACGTAGAATTACCTCGGTAAATCTAATTTTGCCATCTTTTTGTGTCATTGTACCTGTCGCTTCATCCGAGTAAGAAATCACCCGAATCGCAGCACGAGCACATAAAGCAAGATAGCTCAACATATGGCAAGCTGACAGCGACATTACCAATAAATCTTCTGGATTGTACAGTGCAGCATCGCCCCGAAAAGTTGGGTCTGCTGAACCTAGGAATGGTGGTTTACCCTCGATATTTATTGTATACTCGCGAGAATAAGCATCATAAGATGAAGTAGTACCTTGACTGGCACCTGTCCAAACTGTATGGATGCGGTAGGTGTGTTCTTTGCTCATTTATATTAATTTGGTAATTAAAATTATAATTAATATTATATCACAGGATCTGTTTGTAGTGAGGACTTCAGTCCGCATCAAATGCTGAGGACTGAAGTCCTCACTACGAACCGATTTTTTGAATTGAAAAAGCGCCTAACTTGTTACAGTTAGGCGCTATATAATCTTTCAAGATTCCCGAAAATTAATCGTTGCGAGACACAAGATTTGATTCAACTTTAGTAGTTGCAACTGGTACAATCCGACTCAATGCTGATTGCAGCATCGGAGTTTTGGTGACAGAATCGTTTGCTAAGTTAAACAAAGGGTTCGATAAAATTCCTGCCAATGTTGTTGCAACTAAGGTGAGTACAACGCTGACCTGCAATGGCCGCATTCCCTGAAGGTTCCAGCGAACTGGCGGATAGTTTTTCACGGAGTCTGACATTTCTTGAGGTTCTTTTACTACCATCATTTTGACGACGCGGATGTAGTAGTAAATTGAAACTACGCTGGTGATTAATGCCAGGATAACTAAGCCGTAAAGTCCAGCTTGCCAGCCTGCCCAAAATAGATAAATTTTGCCGAAAAATCCAGCCAGTGGCGGAATTCCACCGAGGGAAAGCAGGCAAATACTTAAGGCTAATGTTAGCAGCGGGTCTTTTTGATACAAACCGGAGTATTCGCTGATTTGGTCGGTTCCTGTCCGCAGGGAGAAGAGGATGATGCAGGCGAAAGCGCCTAGGTTCATGAACAGGTAAACCAACATATAAAATATCATGCTGGAGTAACCGGCTTCGGTTCCTGCGACTAAACCAATCATCACAAATCCGGCTTGGGCGATCGACGAATAAGCTAAAAGCCGCTTCATGCTAGTCTGGGCGAGGGCCACCACATTGCCTAACACCATGCTGAGTATGGCTAAGGCTGTGAATACGAAGTGCCACTGTTCTGTGAGTGCGGGGAATGCACTTGTTAATAACCGGATGGCTAGGGCAAAACCGGCGGCTTTGGAACCGACGGAAAGGAAGGCAACAACTGGTGTGGGCGAACCTTCGTAAACGTCTGGAGTCCATTGGTGGAAAGGAACTGCGGAGATTTTGAAGGCGATTCCGGCGATCGCAAAAACCAATGCAATCACCAAACCAAGAGATTCACCGTTATTAACTGTAGAAAGGTTGGCTGCGATCGCACTTAGAGTAGTTTGGCCGCCAGACAATCCGTATAGCAGCGACAAACCATAGAGAAATACCGCTGAAGAAGACGCCCCAATTAACAAATATTTCAAAGCAGCTTCATTGGAACGCGGATCGCGTTTTGTGTAACCCGTCAGCAAATAAGACGAGATACTCAGAGTTTCCAACGAAATAAAAATCATCACCAATTCATCGGCGCCACTGAGGAACATTCCCCCCAAAGTAGCCGTGAGCAAAATGCCGATAAATTCCGCTAAAGCAGTACCCGTTTGCAGTACGTAGCGCACGGATATCAAAATAGTGACAGCCGCCGTCAAAGCGATAATTCCGCGAAACACCAAACTCAAGGCATCGCTGTTAAAACCGCCCAGAAACGAGATAGTGTTAGTGTTATCCCACTGCAAACACAAGGCAGCGATGGCGGCCAGCAAACCCGCAACGGCAACGTAGGGAGTCCAATTAGAGGAACTGCGGCCTACGATTAAATCGCCGACGAGAACCACCAAGAGGGTGATGATGACAATTCCCTCGGGTAAGATAGTTCCAGCGTTTAGCTGGGCTGCAAGAGTAGCAAAATCCATATTTTCAGTCACGTTGGGTAATACAGGCCCAAAAGGCTGTAATGGGCAGTTAGCTCGTAAAAATTCTTTACCAAACTGGATTGTAGCTGATTACAGCTTCGCGATCCCAGTTTTGCGGTGTTTGTTGCTGGGGAGTTGATACAAGGTACGTAGTTGCGCTTCAGCGCTCTTTGATATATATAAGAAAGAGCGCCCAAGCGCAACAACATACCTAAGCGTTAACTCCCATATTCTGCCTGTTGCGTCCAGGAGTGTAGAAAATCCCACCAATTACTCAACATGACTGACTCGCTAAGTGACTACAAACAGCAGATTCTGAATGACTTTAACAACCGCCCGGATTACGAAAATGAATTTCACAAACGGGCGGCAACTCGGTTAGTAGAATTGGCAAAATTGCGATCGCACCAGCAAGTTCTAGATATCGCTACCGGCACAGGTTTAGCGGCGATTGCGGCGGCCCAGGTTGTTGGGGCTCTTGGCTGGGTTTTGGGAACTGACTTTGCTGCGGGAATGTTGCAGCAAGCGAGGCAGAAAGTTGCAGGTTTAGGGCTGGCGAATATCGAGTTTGCCGAAGCAGACGCCGACGAACAAGAATTTTCCGACAACCAATTTGATGTAATTTTGTGTTCCAGTGCGATCGTCTATTTTACAGGTATTCCACAAGCTCTCCGTCAATGGTACAATGCTCTGAAACCGGACGGAACTCTCGCGTTTTCCTGTCTGGCAGAAACCTCTCCAACTACATCTATATTGTTTCGGGAAGTTGTGCAGCGATACGGCATTACGATTCGCAATCCCAACGAGTTACTGGGGACGCACGAGAAGTGCTGCCAAATTTTGCGATCGATCGGGTTTCAGAATATTGAAATTACCAACGAGCAATTTGGATTTGACTTACAAGATGCAGAAGCTGCTTGGAATGGCAACGCAAACAGCGCATTTGGACTTCAGGGAGTGCAATGGTCATACCAGCAATGGGAACAATGCAAACAAGACTATTTTGCCGCAATAAATGCAGTCTCAAGGGCACAAGACTTTTGGAACGATGTCACAATGTTTTTTGTAATTGCCCGCAAATCTAATATAGGCGATCGCCCGACCTCCGAAAATTTTTTCGCTTCACCCCTTGACACTGACGCCACGTGAGGGTTTTACGATTGATTCATTGAGCGATCGACTCTGAACCGAAAGGAGGAAAGGTATGCCACCCTTGGCGATGAAAGTCGGCGATTTGGCAAAACAAACAGGTGTATCTGTGCGGACACTGCATTACTACGAAGAAATTGGTTTACTCTCGCCGTCGGGGCGGACTGAAACTGGCTATCGGCTGTATGCGAATAATGACATTATCCGCTTGCAGCAAATCGTATCGCTGCGACAAATAGGCTTTTCCTTAGAGGAAATCCGAGGATGTTTGGAACAGCGCAATTTCTCGCTAGAGCAAATCATTCAACTCCACGTAGCTCGTCTGAAAGAACAGATTGATTTGTCTCACCGATTGCTCAAGCGATTGGAGTCTATCTCTAGCAGTTTACAATCGGCTGAATCGGTTTCTGTCGAAAATTTGATTCAAACAATTGAGGCAATTTGTATGTTTGAGAAATACTACACGCCAGAACAGTTGGAAACCATCAAGCAACGCCGGGAGTTGTTGGGCGAGGAACGAATTCAGCAAAGTCAAACAGATTGGCAAGAACTCATTGAACAGGTTCGGACTCAAATGGAAAATGGCACAGATTCGGCTGACGAATCGGTGCAAGTCTTGGCTCGACGCTGGCTAGAACTGGTTCAGGAGTTCACGGGTGGCAATGCGGAAATTGCGCGATCGCTCAACAATATGTATCAACAGGAAGGAGTAGAGGTTGTCTCCCAGGGTGCACTTGATTCAGCCGTGTCTGAATATATCGGCAGAGCGATCGCAGCCTTGAAACAATCAGCATAGTGAGTTTCCAGAAACTGGCTAAAAAATTGGGCGTTGCTTAATCAGGGTATGAAAAAAATAAGTTAAAAATCCCCAAGCTTTGTCGATACTGGTTTCTATGACTGGCATATTTAGCCTTTCATACCGTACTGGCGAGTTCGTATTAGCAACTATACAAAATAACCCGGCATTTGTTAAGAAATTCGAGATTTTGTGCTGCTGGCGATCGACTTATGATATATTTCTTAAACCTGAAAGCGGGAAAGTCCGGTGCAATTCCGGCGCTGTGCCGCAACTGTGAGAGTCAGAATGCCGATTTCAGGGCGCGTTTGCCGCGTTTACTTTTAGGTTCCCTGCGTCGCACGGGGAAGGAGATTATTTGTTGCTTTTGAGTGATTTACCGACTTGTCCCGGCTTATTTTACGGTTCCCAAGCCCGAGACGGCGTTTTATCGAGGATGCGGATTCCGGGGGGAATTTTAAATGTACAGCAGTGTTGGTCGATCGCCAATTTAGTCGATCGCTACAGTATCGGCTGTTTGCAAGTCACAAATCGGGCAAATTTACAAATCCGAGAATTGCACTCGGAAATTCCCTCAGAAGTTTGGCAAGATTTACAGGAATTGGGATTAGCGTCTCGGCGCGTTGAAGTTGACCAAATTCGCAATATAATGGCAAGTCCGACAGCAGGAATCGATCGCCAAAACTTACTGGATACTCGCCCGCTAGTTGCAGCTTGGGATAATTACCTGCAAACCCATCCTGAGTTATCGGAACTTTCCGCTAAATTCAGCATTGGCTTTGATGGCGGAGAATTAGTTTCTATCCGGAATTTCCGCAATGATATTTTATTAGTGGCAAAAAGGCGATTGACAAATTCCAAAATTATTTTTGGTCTGCATTTCAACGGCGTTGAGACCGGAATTATAATCGAAGAATCGCAATGTATTGTAGTATTAGCAAGCTTAACAAACGCGTATCTTGAATATACAAAAAGTCAGCCTCGAATTGATGGTAAAAAACCGCGTTTGCGTCATCTACTCGCTGATTGGGGTACAGAAAAATATCTAGAACAAGTAGAGAAAAATTTGCCGTTTGCATTGCGGCAAGAGGCGATCGAACTTTTTCTAAAAGACATATCCAACAACTCTTGTGGAACAGGCATCCTGCCTGTCACGAGCGCACCCAACGGTAATCTCGGCATTCACAGTCAACGACAGTCCGATTTCTCCTACATCGGCATTGCACTCCCCCTAGGCAAGCTAGAATCAAAGCAACTGAGAAATTTGGCAAATTTAGCCCAAAATCTAGGCGGAAGCACCCTGAGACTTACGCAGTGGCAAAATCTGCTGATTTCTGACATCCCCAACTCCCAGGTTTGCGAGGTCAATCAGCAAATCGCCGATTTAGGATTGCACTCATCTGCAACTCGCCTAGATTCCTGCTTAGTTGCGTGCGCCGGTAGCAGCGGCTGTGCGTCAGCAGCGACAGATACTCAAAGTGACGCCCTAGCAATGGTGAGGGATTTAGCGCAAAAACTGACGATCGACCGATCGATCAATATACATTTCAGCGGATGCGAAAAATCCTGCGCCCAACACCAGCCAATTGATATCACCCTAGTAGGAATTCAGATTCAGCAGAAAGGCGAAACGATCGCAGGTTACAACATTTATGCAGGTACAAAAGACTTGCCCTTTGGACGGCAAATCTTCCCAGCCATTAGTGTAGCCGAGATGCCTCGTGCGATCGAGCGAATGTTGCGCGTCTACCAGCGGTTTCGAGAACCTCGCGAGTCATTAGGTGAATTTTGCGATCGGTGGGCGATCGACAAATTGCAGAAATTACTGAACCCAGAAAATCATTAAAACAGACAAACTGTCATTATCTCCCCTTCTCTTTCTTACTTCGCGCCCTAGCGCTGACGCGCGGCTTCGCCTAAAGCGCCTTCGCGGTTCATTAAAAAAAGCCATTCCACAAATCAAACAAACTTCCCCTAACAATTTTAAATAAAGTTAAGTACAGTCTCCCAATTACCAATTCCCAATGCCCAATTCCCAATTCCCAATTCCCAATTCCCAATTCCCAATTATCTTAATGATTGACTACATCCGAGACGGAACAGAAATCTACACCAAATCCTTCGCCACAATCCGCGCCGAAGCAGACTTATCAAACCTGCCGCCAGACTTAGAAACAGTCGCAGTGCGACTAATTCACAGTTGCGGAATGATCGACATCGTTAAAGACTTAGCAGCTTCCCCCCTTGCCGCCACCCACGGGCGCAAAGCCCTCGCAGCAGGCGCACCAATTCTTTGCGATGCCAGGATGATAGCCGAAGGCATCACCCGCAAAAGGCTTCCCGCAGACAATCCAGTGATTTGCACCCTCTGGAATCCCGATGTACCGGAGTTGGCGCGGCAAATCGGTAATACTCGATCGGCAGCAGCACTCGATTTGTGGCTAGATAAGTTAGATGGTGCAGTTGTGGCGATCGGCAATGCCCCGACTGCTTTATTCCGATTGCTGGAAATGCTGGATGCTGGAGCCCCGAAACCGGCATTAATTCTGGGTTTCCCGGTAGGATTTGTGGGGGCGGCCGAATCCAAAGCCGAACTCGCTGCCAACAGTCGGGGAGTGCCATTTATCGCGCTACACGGACGGCGCGGTGGCAGTGCGATGGCAACAGCAGCCGTGAATGCGTTAGCTAAAGAGGACGAACTATGACTAAGACTACTGGTAAATTGTACGGATTGGGCATCGGCCCTGGCGATCCGGAATTGATAACTTTGAAAGCTTATCGGATTTTGCAATCGGTGCCGGTGATTGCGTATCCGGCGATGGAAAATGGTAAAGTGCTCGCGCGCGCGATCGTCGCAGATTACTTGCGCCCAGAACAAATTGAGATTCCGATGCCACTGCCTTTTAGCCCCACGCGATCGTCTCAACCGTATTACGATATTGCAGCCGAGAAAATTGCCGCCCACCTCAGCGAAGGGCGGGATGTGGCGGTTTTGTGCGAGGGCGAACCTTTTCTCTACGGCACGTTTATGTATTTGTTCAACCGTTTGTCGGGCAAATTTACAACCGAAGTTGTGCCGGGAATTTCTTCGACGATGGCGAGTGCGAGTGCCCTGGGAGTGCCACTGACTTATCGTAACGATGTGTTAAGTATTATGCCTGCGACGTTGGACGCTGATGTTTTGCGCGATCGACTGGCGCTGGTTGATGCTGCGGTGATTATTAAGCTGGGGAGGCACTTTGCGAAAGTTCGAGACGTGCTGATTGAGTTGGGACAATTCGATCGCGCACTATATATAGAACGCGCAACTATGCCGAATCAGTCCATTCGGGCGATCGCCGATGTCGATCCGGCCCAGGTTCCCTACTGGGCGTTGGTCATGATACCCAGCCAGCAAAAGTCTGTATCTTGACCTTATTCAACCCACATTCCGCACCCTAGGGCATCACACAGTATAATTACCCTGAAGGCGTTGCTGAATCAGGGTATGAGACGATAAAAAATGCGAGATTGGAGCCGAAAATGATTTCTGGGATTTTGATTGGGAATTGGAACATCTCCAAATTTCAGATAATGAATTAGTAATTTAACTGTCGGGGCGACAAGTCGCCTATAACGCAATACGGTTCACTTAAGACAGATCCCCCCTAACCCCCCTTCCCAAGGCTACCGTGTACACACAAGTCAAAGTAAACTAGAAAAAAGAGTATCGGCTCAATAAGTAGGGGAAGGAGCTAATCTAGCTGCCAAGACAAGCCCAAGGGATAAAGAGCAGATTTTTCGCGAATAATAGTGGACAGAGAGGGAATAATTCCAAGTTGAGAAATTCGGTCACGGACATAATCAAAAAAACTGATTCCCAACTGACTCCTTAGTAGCAACAAGAGACATAAAAGTATCCCAAGCCTGAGTACCCTCAATCGTTTGAGTTGCATAGCTAATATTACGTCGCTGCACAGCAAGTTCGGGCAGCTAACTCAGCCGGATTATTATGTAAAGGTAATTCAGGATGCTCTAAAACCCTCAGCAACTCCGATACTTTTGTCGCAGTTAATTGTTTGCGCTCATCCAACAATTCATAGCCACTTTGAGTTTCAAAAAGCAGCAGAAATTTCGACCTTAAAAGCAGTGCAGCTTCAGGACTGGGAGCATTTTTATAAGCTAATAATTCCCGATAGTAATCCCAAAAATCATCGAGAAACTGCTCTAAAATTACTTGATGGCAATGGAATACCGGGCTTAACTTCTTGTAATGCCTTCCCTCATGTACCCAACATAGCGCTCTATCGGCAGTGATTAACTTGAATTGGGGAGCATCATCACAACAAAGAGTTTGTACGACTGGACAATCAGTTTGCTGATGATAGAAAACAATAGCTGCTGCTTCCTTAATCCTGGTAACTTGTTGAGCGCCCAGTTTGGGTACATACTTATTGAGTAGGTGATTAAACTCTGACTCACCCAACACCGTTTCTTGAGGTAATAGCTGGAGAGCGTTTTGCCATTTAATCGGGATTTTGAAGTCCTCAATTAGTGAGAATGTCAGTGGATTTAGAATAAATTTCAGTTCTCGTCCTGGCTGTAATCCTTTCAGTACGGTCAGTCTATCTTTATTGGCTGTTGTGAAGTATACTGTATATAAAGGGTTACAGATGATATTGGTCGTATGGTTGACTCCACCTACACGCGCACCTGTTTGGTCGAAGTGTTGCCAAGGACTACTCGCTAGTCCTGAATCATAAACTTCTTTTTTCTCGGTTTCAAAACCCGAGTGGTTTTTGATTAACAGGTTGGATAAATAACCGGCTGAGATGGAAATACCTAAATCCGCTAAAAATTCTAGTAGTTTGCCTTGCGTCATATTACCCCCATAGTACAAACTGATGATTAGGGCTTTGATTCCTGGTCCAAATTCTCCTTCGTAGCCTAGTGGTAGTTCTGCTACATAAGTTTTTCGGAGTGAGGGTGAGTAATATTTCTGTTTACGGAACAATATGTTGTCGGTTGCCAAGCTGATATCTTGGATGATTACTTG
>RDXX01000056.1 GCA_004292955.1 Oscillatoriales cyanobacterium
AACTGGTTCGCGGATGCCGTCGATGTCCACTGGAGGAGCAGCGATGAAGGCGATTACGTAGCAGATTGTTGCAGTTAGCAAGGTAGGAATCATCAAGACTCCGAACCAACCTACATAAATGCGGTTGTCGGTGCTTGTGACCCAGTTGCAAAATTGCGACCACAGATTGGCGCTTTCGCGCTGCTGTAAGGTTGCTGTCATGGTTTTATGATTGCTGTATTTGGTTGTCAATGTTCGGATGATGTCTCTATTATTAACGGTATTGTTAAGGTTTGTAAAGAGTTTTAAGGGCAGTATAACTGATGAGGGTCATAAGCTGGGGTTATTGGCTATCAACTTTACTCTCAATGACTTGTTGAACCTGTGGCGGTACGTTCGACAAAAAATTCAGCCCTGTCTCCCGCTCTACTTGTTTCACCGAAACCCGAAAGCTTTTCCATCCCGAACCCTTGACGCTGGCATCGTTGGGCATCATCACCGCGATCGTTCTGGTATTCGCCGTAATTCCCTGCATCCCCAATCCCTGCCTGTCCAACACCGCAATAACTTTCCAAGTCTTTGCCGGCACCGCGATTTTCTCCTTTTTGCCGATCGCGCCTTGCTTCCCCACTGGCCCCGCTACGATGTAAAGCTCTTTGCCCTGCTCCACTAATTCGCGGCAATATTCTTCCAAATCTCCCCACACGCCTCTGTTGAGCTCCGGCACTTGGGGCATCATGTTCGTCATCAGGAAAGTGCTGCTGTTGTCCGCTTCATTGCGAGTGCGATCGGCGCTTGGTGCAATGTGTCCCCGGTCGTAGCCACTTCCGGTGTAATCGTTGGGTCGAACTTGGTACGCAGCAGTGGGAAGTGCATCGTCGGGGCGGAAGTCGTTCTTGCGGTCAGCGCTTCCAATCCAAGATTTATTCAGTTGCCACGATACCCAGTTGGCGGTATGCGTTTTGTTGTTGTAGGAGAGCACGTACTGCTGCTTCACCATTAAATAGTTGTCGATGCTGGCAACACTGGAAGCGGCGTTGCTGGGATTACCCAGCAGCAAGTTCGGATTGTTGGTGGCGGATGCGATTGGTTCCTTGGTTTCCGGTTTTAGTGTTGGACGCTGCACCCTCGGTTTTTCCCGAACTTGAGGAAGTTTAGATGGTGGTGGTGGTGAAGTCAGATTGCAGCCGCTGATAATTCCCACCAAAACCAGAGCGATCGCCCTTTGATAAACCTGCCTCATTCCCGCTACTCCCACACTTGCTCGTTTCTCTTATACTCTGCAAGCTTACAGTGGCGTGAGGTACAGCTTCTTACTAATTACTCATTACGGATGCAGCGATTGACGGGAAAGGCAACCGCCGCAAATAAGAGAGAAAGTTCGCAGTGTTTAAACATCCAAACGTCCAAATATTTAAACGCTTAAATGTTTGTATTGGTGCTGAGCTGTTGGAGGTATAGAGCGACAGACTTTTCAACCAGCTCGCTGATTTCTTCGCCTGACTGTGCGGCAGCAGATTTGAGGTCGCGGTGCATTTGTTTTGGCAGGTAAACCGTAGCCCTGACAAAGTTTGGGTCTTTGCTTTTGGGTAACGCCGGAGTTGGTGCAGGTTCGAGATCGGGTTCGCCTGGTTTGAGTTTCTTCGCCTTTAACAAATCATCAAAGCGGCTCATGGCAATATCTCCTTACCGACAGCGGCATAACAACCCCACGCTGCTTTGGCATAGGCATCTTTGACAGCACTTACCGGAACCCCGGCAAGGGCTGCTTTTTGAAACACCGCCAGCCGCCTGACCTCAGCTTTGAATATTGGCAGCTCGGCTTTCTCGATCGTTCTCCGAGACTCTATCCCGACTTTGCTAGGAGCAGGCGGGATGAGGGTGAGCAAAATGCGGTAATTCGATTTGAGGGAATGCAAAGCTTCCACCATTTGCCCCATCGCGGTGAGGGCCATCGCATCGGGAGAACTCGGCAAAATCAGCAAGTCGCATCCTTCAGCTACAGTTTTGAGTTCGTCAGGGTCGGGTCGGGCCGGCGTGTCGATGACGATATGCTCGTAGTCTCTAGCAAACCTGACTCCTTGCTTTTCATCCACTACTTTGAACGGTAGAGAACCCCGCGCGGCCCAGTCCAAAGCACTGCGATTCAGGTCGCCATCCACTAACAACGTAGGTGCTTTTGTTTGCAGGTAAGCCGCTAGGTGCAGCGCTGTCGTTGTCTTTCCGACTCCGCCCTTGAATGAGGCGATTGTCACGATCATAGGTTTATCGATACGTTGATTAACTCACTTTACCCTTTAATCATCTAAATGTCTAGACATTTGAATGATTGAATGTTTGAGATTGTGCCGTATCTTGCTAGTTATGAAGCGGGTTGGCTCGGCTAATTAACGATAACAACGTAGCGCTCGGTTGTGGGCAATAGGAGGCTGTGGATCTTCCTAAAAATCAAGCAGTTGCTGCACTGCAAGAGTTTGTTCCCCGATTCGCTTTCTCGAAGGTGTGATACTGTAGCGGACTGCATCACCTGCGGTTTATTTAATCATCTAAACGTCTAGATGTCTGGCTAAATAATTCAAGATTTATGCAACTGGTACCTAGCGATGAGCGCGCACGGCGAAACTATCCCGTAGGAAATCGCCCTCAACCGCCGCATTAAGAAATCGCTCGAACTGGTGCAGCAATTTGTGATCGGCAATCCATAATTCACCAATCACGACTCTGCTTGACAAAAACAGCCGATGGTAAGGTTCACCGTCGATCTGCCCGAATAAGAGCACCGTAAGTTGTCGATGTTGGCAGCGTGGACGGGGCGCAAAAAAGTGGGTATAGTGCGGATGTTGTTAGAGGACGGGTTGAAGGAGGTGGAGGGGTAGGGGCTCACGCCTTTGAAACCGGAGCGAACTACAACCTAGATGGAGCGGTTGAAAGAAGTTGATTGAGGCTCTAATAGCTCACGCCCCTACCTTATTATCCTTTACGCGGCAGACGGTAACTGTTCAACTTCTTTCAGCCCCAAAAACCGCCCGTTCACAATTTCTCTGTAAGCTTCTAAATCCGGCTGCCAATTTTCCAAAAGCTTGTACAAGTGTTGCAATTTCTCGCCTTCTAATTCCCCTGCAATTTCGTATTGAAAGTTGCCCGAGAACAAAACAGCCGGAGTCGGTTCGGCTTCTTGGAGTTGCAATAAAGCTTCGGCAACGCTCAAGTTAAATTCTCCCCGTTCGAGAGAGTACACTAAATTAACAGCAGCTTTTACGGGAAATTTGCCCGCATCAAACCAGGTTCCTTTGGCGAGTAAAGTGGAGGTGATGTATTCGCGGGCTGCATTTTCATCTCCTGCTTCAAAGGTGACGAAACTTCTCGGATTGATGCTCAACGTTTGATAGTCGGTGCGGGGTAAAGCTTCAACGTATTTGCGGATGATAGCGGGGATTTTTACGTCTTCTTGTGACTTTGTACTCAGGGATTCGATGAAGGTGATGGCGTTCGATTGGGCGACGATGTTGATGCCGTTGGTGAAGGCAACTTGAGAGATTTGGGGGCTGAAAACGGGAGGGCGGGCGAGTTCCCAGTCAGGTGGAACGATGCCGCTGTATTTGAGGAAGTCCGAGTTGAGGAGCGTGGGGGAGTGGTTTCTGGCTGTCAGGGATAAGGCTAGTTCTTGAATGGTTGTTTTTGGTTTCATGGCTGTTTGTTGGGTGTGTTGGGTAATATTTTATGTTGGGTGGATTGCCTTCGTACAGGGGGAGAGTTGCGAGATCGGGAGAATTATTTAAAAATCATAGTTGTACTTGATGATGGCTGTAAAAAAGCTTGAATATCCACCAAATTAGTCGGCAGGATATATGAAAATGATAATATCATTCGGCTCTTCTGAGTATTGGGTGATAAACAAAGTTTATGTCTAGCCTGGAAAGGGTTTCAGCCTTCGGAAGGAGAAGATTTTGTGCCTTCTTATACAATTTTAGTCACAAACCCAGAAGAGCCTATCATTCAATGGTTTCCTAATCTAATCAATAGGTGGTGGCTTTCCTCACATAAACCAAACGTACAAGAAAAGAACAAGCGAGCTGAAACACACTCTCCCTATCAGGACAAACGCCTGAATTCCCAATAGCGATCGCGATCCTCTGGTTCGGGGTCTGGCTTCTCAAAAATATCCACTTCCTTAGGTAAAAGCAAATTCTTATAACAATCTTTTTCAATAATACAGGTTTGACCGGGCCGGACTGAAGAGACTGGCAACCACACGCCACCATTGAGTTTGCCATCCTTTGCCCTCACGCCAATGGAGAGAAAGGGAAGCACCATATTTGAACCATTATGGACTTCAAACATCAAGTTGCCGTTGTCAGCTATACCGATAACCTGCCAACGGAATTTCCGTCGGGACTCGACGATAGCTTGCTCTTGCTCTGTGAATGGAGGCGAACCCGCCTCGATGGCTGCCCACTCCTTCTTCGAGAACAATTTCCTTGCTGCGGAGCATCTTGCTCTCAGCCATTCCTCGAAACAGCTTGCAGTTTGTTGCAATCCCAGCTCGTGTTGCCACTCAAACACAGGAGACTCTTCCCCTGGAACAAACAGTGATTCTCTGAAATAGGCCAATGCCATGTCAGTACGACCAAAATGTAGCAAAACGCGACCATCATCCGATTGAGCATCAGTAGGAACATTGAATATCTGTACTAGATAGATACTTCCCTGACGATAGAGCTGGGCACCACCAAACTGTATAACGAACTCTTTGTATGATGGTGGCACGGGAAGATCTGACTGCTCAACTAGCTCTCGTTGTTCATCTGATAGTGGACTGTCCACAACATGGAATTTGCGAGTCTTAATTCTGTCCATTTCATCCTTAAGCCATTCAAACATACAGCACTTTCCAAGTAAATAGGTACACAAAACAGTTTTTGCAGGAGCGATGCCCGCGCGTAGGTTTGAATTTCAGATTTTTGTGTGGTTCATAAATGCAGAATCTGTTGTCATGTCTGCTCCTGCTACTTAAGTTTTTTTAGTGGGACTTAGACATTTTTCCGCCCCTTTAGGGGCGGAAAGCCTCTGGAGGATAAAGGAAACAGGTCGATGACCTAAAAATGCCTGAAACCGCAAATGGTTTATAGATTTATACCGATTCGAGCCAACAGCCCTTCCTCATCTAAGTTTAAGACCAATTTCGCCCCGTTTTTTGTCTAAGTCTCGCTAGTTGGGTCCTTCGGACGTCTTCCTCCACGCGCGCCCCACCTCTGAAAATCAGTGAGTCCATCCGGTCCTGGAACATTATGCGGTGAAGTTGGTCCGTTGAAGCCTGGCTCAGCAAAAAGGGGGTCGCCACCATCCGCCAATGGGCGTGGATGCTCGTAGTGGGTAGCGTTAGTGGGCCATTCTCTTCCTTCCCGTTGTTCCCACCATTCTTTTGCCTTCTGTCGATTATTCTTGAAGAAGTCGCGAGCTTGCTGAGTTTCAGATTTTGTTCTAACCTCTCCTTCGGGGAGTGCTTTTGTGACTCGATCCGATAAACGTGTGTTTAGAATCGGGCGTCCGTGGGGTTCACAAGTATTGTGAACCAGAATGCCCAACTCCGAGACGAAATAAGTCGGGAATCCCTCAACCTCAAAGTTATAAACCTTGAAATCCCCCTCGCGTCGATCGATCTTATCGACATCAACAAACGTTTCCTTATCCGTCTGCAACAGATCCCCAACAACCAAATCTTTAGCTTTCACCCAACCCTGACCCGGCACCCAGAAAGGATGTTCCGCAGTAGTAGAAATCACCTCCCCATCTACATACAGATCGTACAGCTCGGTTGCCTCATTCTCAAAGGTATCCAAAACCTCTTTTGCCTCAATTCCCCCAGGAGTCGTCGGGTCATCAGCAATCACCCAATCGCCAACTTGAATGTCCTCAATATTCTTAATCCCGTCAACAGTGAGAATCTCCGTCCCGGCAACGAAGCACATCGGCCCGCCCGCAACCCCACCATCCATCTTTTTACTGTTAGCCAACAAATCGTCAGCCCCAGGCGTAGCAAGCTTGGGCGTCTTCCGCGACACGCTAAGCCCCTGCCTGACCCCCTTCGTCATCCCCACAAACGGCAAGTAAGCCAGCAAATTCCAAGAATCCTGGAACTCCCACCCACCGTTATCCTGGTAGCTGTTGTAAAGATTCCCAGTCGCCTGTGCAGCCCCGTAAGCATCAAACGTCGTATCAGCAGCTACTCCCGCAGTCGCCACCCACTTCAGCGGCCCCATCGAAGCAGAAGCCACCAACGGCAGCTTCATCCCTAACAGGAACGACACCCCGATTCCCGTCACAGCACCCGCACTCCACAGCATCCCGTGAGTCGGTTCGACCTTGTTACCGCTGTAGTGCTCGTACATATCGGTCAAGTAACCGCCCGACACCCCGTTAGCAAAACCAGCACCCCAATCCCCAAACATCCCCAGGATTTCGGAACCGCTAGCGCCACCAGCAGCAGCCCCACCGATGTAACCGCCGCCGAAACCAACTCCGCTGATTGCAGCCAGCGCCGACACCCCACTCAGCGTCCCCATGATGTCGCCCATCGTGAAGTAGCCTGTCGGATCGGTAAACCGCACCGGATTGGCATGAGCGTACTGGTAATCGTGCTGGCTGTACGGGTCGCTCAAAAAGCCACTGAAAGCATCTTTCGAGATAAACCTGCCCAAACTCGGATCGTAGTACCGCGCCCGCATATAATCCAATCCGGTAGAACTGTCCCGCTGTTCCCCAGCAAACTGGAAAGAATTGCCGAAAGTCCCCGTTTGGTTCAGCAACCCGCCGAACGCATCGTAAGTGTAGCGATCGGTTACCAAACCCACGCTATCCGTAATCGCCCGAGTCGAACCGATACCGTCAGTGTGATAGAATCCCTCCCGATTGTTGCGAACGGCAGAAACCAAGCCCAAACCGTGAGTGTAATCAGCAGTGACTTGACCCGCCGCATCGTACTCCATCAAAACGGACGGCAAACCGCCCGCTGAAGCAGTCAAATAATTCGTTCTGACGCCGTTAGCAATGCTGGCTACCCTGTTGCCGAAAGCATCGTAAACGAAATTAGTTTGAGAAGTCCCTCCCGGCCCCGAATTAGTAACTCCCGCCAAGCGGTTTTCCCCGTCATTAAACCAGTCGTAAGTAACAGTTTGCGTGCCGTCAGAACGCTGTATTATCGAACCGTTATTATCGTAATTGAAAGCAGTAGTTTGAGAACCCTGAGTTAACTGTCGCAGTCGGTTGTTGGCGTCGTAAGAATAATTCGCCAATCCCGTCCCCGAATCGTTCCGAGTCAAGCGGTTGCCAACCAAATCGTAAGTATAATCGATCGTCCGATTGGACGTAACGCCGCCGACCATCTTTTCTTGAGTCAGGCGGTTGAGGGCATCGTAAGCATAATCGACAGTGCGGCCGTCAAATTCCTCAACTTTCTTGCGATTGCCGACTGGATCGAGGGTGTATTTGAAATCGTTGAAAACAGTATCCGTTGAATTTTTAGCAGTCACCCGTTCCAAGCGGTTGCGAGTATCGTACTTGCGTTCCTCAACGGAACTGTCACCTAGGGTAATCTTCGAGAGATTGCCTGCGGGATTGTAATCGTAATCCGCCAGAATTCGATTGCCTTTTTTAACAGTATCCAAGCGATTTAAGACATCGTAACCGTAGGTAGTAGTTCCCGTCGGAGTAACTAGGGAAGTAATGTTGCTCAACAAATCGTAGCCGTACTGAACTACTTTTTGGTCGGGCGTCGTTACGGTTTGCAACCTGTCGTAATTGTCGTAGCCGTACCGAGTGATTCCGCGCCCGTCCGTCACAGTTGCCAGTCCCAAAGTTAGCGGATCGTAGGTGTAGGAAACGTCGGGGATGCCGGGGTCTGTAAAGTTCTTGCCATCCAAACGCCCGAAAGGATCGTAACTGTAATCGATTTTGGATCCGTTGAAATCAGTGGTAGCAGTAACTTGTCCGAACTTGTTGTAATCGGTGCGGTTGCTTTGACCTAGCGGTAAAATTGTTTGCCAGGGACGGTTGAATTCATCGTATTTGAATTCGGTAACTTGAGTGTTGGCATCCTCAATCTTTTGCAAGCGGGATAGATTGTCGTAAACGTACTTAGTGAAAGTATCTTGCAACTGACCGTTAACTAACTGTTTGGGTTGTTCGATTTGAGTTAGCTGGCTGAGATTGTCGTAGGTGTATTTAGTCGGATTGAGATTTTCATCGGTGTAGGCGGTAAGGCGGCCGAATCTGTCGTAACCCATCGCAACTTTGTCACCGTTGTGGAAAGTCACCCCTACTTGCTGCCCGTATTGGTCGTATTTGAAAGTGGTTGATTGCAGCAGCGGGTCGGTAACTCGAACTAAGTTGTCGCGTTGGTCGTATTCAAATTCAGTTCGTTCGTTTTTGGCGTTAATAACTGCTTTGACGCGACCTTTGGCATCGTATTCGTAGGTAGTGGTTTGATTCAGTTCGTTGGTTTCAGTCTTGACCCGACCCAATTCATCGTAGGTCAACTTGATGCGGGAATTGTCGAAGAAAATAACTTCCTTCACCCGCGCCTTGTCGTCGTAAACGTATTGGGTTTTGCGGTTGCGGTAGTCGGTAACTGTTTCCACCTGACCGCCCGCGTTGTAGGTGTAAGTTGTCGGCTGATTGAAAGGATTCAAAACCCGCGTTATTTGACCGAGATCGTTGTAAGTATATTGGGTTTTGTTGCCCAGAGTATCAGTTTGCGACTTAATCCGATTGCCATCGGAATATTCCGTTTTAGTCCTGGGATTGTCAGTCCAATCTCCGGGAGTGCGATCGGGCAAAATAGTCTCAGTTCGTCGGTTTAAAGCATCGTAAACGTAGCGCGTTTCCAGTCCGGTTGGAGAGATTTGCGCGATGAGATTGTTGGCTGCATCGTACTTGTTAATAACCTTGGGATTGTCGGTGGTATTGGTTGGCGTGTTGTCGGGCATAGTAACTTCGTCAATGCGAGTAACTGCCCGCCCTGCGCCTGCAATTGGAGTGGTGTTTTCTCCGGGGGCTAGCGGCAAATCGTAGCGGTGGGAAGTGGTGTTGCCGAATACGTCCGTTACCGATTTTACCCGTCCCAAAGCATCGTAAATAATCGATTGGTTGTTACCCTGACTGGTTCTGGCAGCGGTGATGCGACCTTCGCTATCGTAGTCGTATTCCATCCTCAAGGTATGGCTTTGACCGTTGAGGGTAAAAGTGGTCGTAGCAAATTCTATTCTGCCGTTAGGATTGTAATCGAAATCAACCTGATTGCCGCGACTGTCGATCGTGCGTTTGATGTTGCCCGCTGCATCGTATTGAAAGCTGTTAACTTGACCGTCGGGTGCGGTTTGAGTTAGCAGTTGGCCGCGCGCGTTGTAGGTATAAGTTGTTTTTAAGCCGTCGGTATCGGTACTCTCAATTAAGTTGCCGCGACTGTCGTATTTAGCTGCGGTTTTCAAACCTGTGGGCGAGACGATTGAAGTGGCGCGACCTTGGCTGTCGTAAGTCATCCGAGTGATGAAACCACCTTCATCTTCAATTGTCAAAAGGTTTCTGCGATTGTCGTAAGTGAGTTTAGTCGTAACTCCATCGCCATCGGTTTCAGTCAGTAGATTGTTATCAGTGTCGTAAGTCCTGTCAATCCGCTTCCCTAATGGGTCAATCTCAGTTAAAACATTTCCCCTTACATCGTAAATGTAAGTAGTTTCCTTCCCAAAAACATCCTTAACCTTCTGAATCGAATTATTCGGATCGTAAATCAATTCCACCGCCGAACCATTCGCATCAACCATCTGTTTGAGGCGACCTTTCTCATCATACTCAGTCTTCACCCCACTCCGTCCCAACGGGTCAATAACCTCAGTCAAAAAGTGCGGTCTGTCTGCATCTTCATACTTAAACTGAGTCCGATTATTCTCCCTATCCTTAACAGCAATCAAATCCCCTTTCGCATCATATTCATACTTAACCTTCTGACCATCCGGGTCAACAACACCGACAATCCTCCCCGCAGCATCCCTCTCAAAAACCACCGACTTCCCAGTCGAACTCACAATCCCCGCATCCGAAAAACTCAACTTATTCCCATTACTATCAGTAGCAGTCAGCAAATCCCCAGACTTCGCATCAATCTCGTAAACCAATCCCTCTTGGGTAGTCAGAATATAAACACCACCAAAAGCAGCATTTTCAGGATTAAAGGGCTGTGCGTTCACCCCATAATACCCGTTCTCATTCCTGACCAAATTCGCATCCTTCACCGTCAAAGTCATCGTCGAACCCTTCTGAGACTCAAACGCAGGTTTGTACATCGCAGCCCCCGGCCCCATCGCCCCCAAATACTGATTCAAATGGTGCGGAGTCGGCTTAAAAGTAAAGGTTTCCCGCTTACCACCCGGTAAGGTAATAAACACCTTAGTCTTGCTATCAAAAGGAACAGTATTAATTCCCAACTCCTCATAAGTCGGATCGGGTTTTAGCGAAGTCTTCAAATCAGTATCCCGGAATTCCATCCGCCAGCCGTAGCCGAAATCATCTGTGGCATTAGCATTCAAAGAATCGTAAGTTCGAGTCACGCTAATCGGAATTCCAGCAACAGGAACAGATAAATCAGTAAAGGATAACCGGAAATTACCCAACTTCAAATCACCCGCAACATTCACGGTTCTTTCAGTAGTAGAACCGTTACCGTTAGCATCGAATGCAGTGAATTTCAGAACGTAAGCGCCGTTAGCTAAAACAGTCGGGTCGAAGGTAGCAACCGTGCCGTTAGTAACATTAGCAGTTCCCCGATAAACTTCCTTAAAATTATTGCTGCCGACGGGAGCCATTTCCAACGTATAGTATTGCAAATTGCTGTCAGAAATTGTGCCGATGATGTTGACAGGTGCCGTAATTTCTGCATCGGATTCTAAATTGATGGTGAGAGTTGGAGCGCCGACATCGTTGGGGTCAATTGCGTTGACAGGTAAAGTGGCAGTTCCTACATTTCCCGCACTATCTTTTGCAGTAGCCACTGCCGTCAAAGTAGTTAAATTATTTAACTTGACAGTTGCTTTGCCTTGTGCGTCGATAACAACCGGAGTGCCGTTAATTGTCAGACCTAAAGATTCGACTTTGACGTTATCTACAGCATTGACGGTGAAGGTGACAGAATCTCCGAGATTAGCGGTATTGTTGCTAGCAATCAGATTGACTTTAGGGGCAACAGTATCGGCAACTACACTTAAATTGTAGGAAACAGTAACGCTTTCCCCAAAAGCATCGGTAACTCGAATTTCCACCGGATTGTTGCCGATATTCGCAGCAGTCGGCTGCCAGCTAATCCGCCCGAATTCATCAACAGTCATGCCCGAAGGAGACTGAACTAAAGTATAAGCCTGCAAATCTCCATTAGCGTCAGCAGCCCGCAAATTGTAGCGGTAACTTTGACCCGGTGAAGCCGATTGAGGCGGTATTTGGGGAACAACCGCTGCTGAATTAGCCCTGGAAATTAACTCAAAACCCTGCGCCGCACCCGTACCGGAATTATCAACAGCCCCAACGACAACTTGATGGTTTCCAGCAGTCGGATTGTTCCAAGTAACAACACCAGTAGCCGAATTAATTGTCATCCCCGGAGGAGATTGCAATAATTGATATTGCGAGATAGTACCGTCAGCATCAGTCGCTTGTACCTGATAGCTGTAAGCCCGTCCCGGTGAAGCTGTAAATACAGGTGTAGAAGTGATGGCGGGAGGCAGATTTATGGCATCAGTTCCCACATTCACCATAAAAGTTTGAGTAGCAATTGCCCCCTGCTTATCAGTCACCGCAACTTCCACAGAATGCTGCCCGATAGAATTCGCATTCGGAGTCCATTGAATCCTGCCGTTGCTGTCAATTGCCATACCGACAGGATAGCTGACTAAACTGAAAGTCAGCGGGTCATTTTCCAAATCAGAGGCCGCAACTGCATAACTATAAACTTGTCCTGTTGCAGCTTTAGTAGGAGGATTAGAAACAATAGTAGGTGGCGTATTAATTGCCCTGACAGCCAGACTGAATTCTTGAATGGCATAACCGCCGTTGCCGTCAATTACCCGTACAGAAATGGTATGTTCGCCAATTTGTTCGGCATTCGGCTGCCAGCGTAAAGAACCAGATTGGGGGTCAACAATCATCCCCGAAGGTGCTTTGTCCAAACTCCACAGCAACCTGTCTCCATCTGCATCGCTGCCTGCCAAATTGTATTGATAAAGCCGCGAGATATTCGTAACTTGTTCTGCGGGAGTAGAATCGATACTCGGCGCGCGATTGTTGGCAATATTATCGGCTGTTAGATTGAATGTTTGAGTGGCAGTTCCTCCTAAACCGTCGCTAACTCTGACGGTTATTGGATATGTGCCCTGCTGGGAGACTCCGGGAGTCCAACTGATAAGTCCTTCTTGGAATGTCATGCCGGCGGGTGTCGAAGCTGGCGTTGCAAATGCCATGCCGGAGGGCGGATTTACTAGAGTATATGTTAAGGGGTTGCCGTCTGGGTCAGTGGCTGCTACTTGATAGAAATAAGTCTTGCCCAAACGGGTATTTGTCCGGGGAGTTGAGGTGATGGATGGTGCTCGATTGGGGGCGGCTGGGCTGACGGTTAATTCTAGTCTTTGGAATGCTTCTCCTCCTTTGTTGTCGGTGGCTTTGATGAGGATTTCCCAAGGTTCGACTTCGCCGGCGTAAACCCAATTGAATGCGCCTCCTTGCTGTGTGGTTGTGGGAGTCCAATTTACTACTCCGGTGGTGGGGTTGATTGTGGCGTTGGTGGGGGTAACTGGTTTGCTGGAATTGGGAATTATGGAGTAGGTAATTGTATCTCCATCTAAATCTACGGCTTTGGCTTGATATTGGAATGGTTGGTTGACGGCGGGATTGATGTTTTGTGGCAGTTGCGAAGTGAAAACGGGGGCGTTGTTTCCGGGGGTAACTTCGATTTTGAAGGCTTGTAAGTCGGTGCCGCCTCTGCCGTCATTCACTCTGACAATGATATCGTGAGTTCCGACAGAATTGAGTGGAGGACGCCAAGATATGGTACCGTTTGGGGCAATTGCCATGCCTTTTGGTGCCAGTACCAATTCAAAGGTTAAGTCGTCGTTGTTTAAGTCAGTTGCAGTTGTTCTGTAGACTAATCTTTCTCCTGCTTTGACTGTTGTTGGCGGCGTACTGGTAAATTCGGGGTCGGTATTGGGGCCTGCTAATTTTGAATTTGTTGCTGCAAAATCTACTCCAAACTTTGTATTGTTAGCCGTAACTGTGACTTCTTGATAAATGGGGTTGGTTGGATTGGTTTGAGTCCATCCGGGTTGTAATTGCGAGACGATGCGGTAGTTACCGGGGGCGAGAGTGAAAGAATAATTGCCACTAGCGTCGCTGTAGGTGAAGGGTTCGTTGGTATTTTGGATGCCGTCGCGGTTAGTGTCAACGTAAACCAACCAATTTTCCATTCCCGGTTCGTTGTCGGTCGGTTTACCTAAACCTCGGACTACCATTAAGTTGCTGAAACCGGACCATGCGTTAAACAGTAAGTCTCCCGTAACGGGGTCGGTAACTGCGCCCCAGGCGCCGCCGTAGCCCGTGATGAAAGGAGTCCGGGTTGAAGGAATCGGGTTGCCGTCGCTATCTAAGTCGTAGGCGTAGATGCCACCAGCATTCCATTCTGCCATCAGCAAACCTTCACCGCTGTCGAAATTAGGTGCGGTGACAGGCATATAAACGAACGCACCCGGGCCCGCACCTGCGGTTGTTTCAGGTTGTCCGGGGGGATTGATGGTGTAGCGGGGCGTGCCGTCGGGGAAAGTACCGTTGGGCCCGTAGGTGAGGGTGTAGAATCCGTTGCTGGGGTAGGCACCAGTGGCTTTGAGTTGCCCCTCTCCGGGAAACCCTTCGGGAACGAAAGTCAAGCCGCCCATAGCCCAGGGATACCCACCGCTGGGGGCGCCGCCCGGTTTGATGGAATAGATGCCCGAAGGTTTCCACAAGTTGGCTAAGAGTACGTTGTCGGGGGTATAGACCAAACCCGCGTCGCTGTAGGGGGAATCGGCAAAGTAATTGGCAGTGTAGGGCGTTTCTGCCTCGCCGTCATCGTCTAAGCCGATGATATGACCGTTTTCTCCCCGCACTACCTTGACTTCATACAGGGCACCACCGCCAGATGCTGCACCGCCACCCAACAGCAAGGTATTTGGGTCAACAGTACCGTCGGGGTTGCGTTTGAAGGTCATTGCCCCCAAGATGCCCGGTACGCCGTCCGGTCGATTTAAGTCGTAGGCGGCGTAGTTGTCTGCAAAGCGATCGCCCACTACTACCCGATTGTCTGGAGTCATGTTACCCGGATTGGTAACGCGGCGATCGCCCGTACCGTCCGCATCCAAGTACACGCTGCCTTTAACCGTGCCGGGGACGGCGTTGCTGATATTGATGTCAAAACTTTGGACATCCACTCCACCGCGACCGTCTTCCACCCGTACCCTCACTTTGTGAGGATTGCCCGGTGCAGAGGCAGAGGGCGTCGCCCAAATAATCCTGCCTGTTTCCGACTCGATAATCATCCCGCTGGGCGCATCTTCCAGCAAATAAGTGAGATTATCCCCGTCGGCGTCGGCAGCGCTGGTGCGGTATATATAGCGAGTGCTTGTATAACCGGAAGTAACGGGCGGAGTATTGAAAGTCGGGCTGCTGTTTCCAGGTTCCGGCCCCACCTGCACTCGGAAATCCTGTTGGGCGACACCGCCCTTGCCATCAGAGGTTTCCAAAACCACGCGATAAGCGCCCAATTCCTCGCCAACAGCACCGCTAGTCTCGCCGTCACCGGGAGTGACGACAGCAGGCATCGCTTTCCCCGACAAAGCTTGGAAACTGTAGGCGGAAGGCGTGTTGGAGTTGTTGCCAAACACCGCCAGAACGTACTCCCCATCGACGGGCAGCACCACATCTTGGTCTGTACTGATGCTGTTCCAGCCAAAAACAGTCCTTGTCACATCCCCCTTCTGGTGTCCCGGCTGGTAAAGCACCCAATTAGCATTACCTCCGGTTAGCGAGTCAAAGAAAATCTGCTGACCCTCCGTTCCAGTGAATTTATAAAGCTGAGTGGGGTTTCCAGGCTCCAAGGTAGCGCTGGTGCGCTGGTTCAATTGCAGTTCGGCAGCATTCGCAACATCCAGCACGCGGAAGCGAAAATCGGCAGGAGCATCTTGTTCCCCAGTAACTAACAAATTGTAAGTACCCGCTTCGGTCAAAGTATAAGGACCGGCATCGCCGGCTGACTGCGGACGCCACCAACCATCGTTGAAAAATATCGTGTCGCCACTCGGGCTGACCAAGCGGGCATTCACAGACTCTGCCCCGAGTGGCGGAATCAAGCCGTCGTAAAAGATTGTTTGACCGGGGGTACCCGTAAAGCTGTAGACCTCAGCGGAGCGGCCCAGTTCGAGAGTCTTGCTAACCGTCACGCCCATTTGGATGGAATTTTCGCTGTCGCGCGGATTGGGAGTGACGGAGGGCAACTCTAGAATCTGGTAGCGGTAGTCGCCGGTGCTGGTGGGATTGCTGCCCCGCACCTCCACCGTGTAAGTCCCCGTTTGCTGCAACTGAATGAAGGGAGGATTCGAGTCGCTGCTGGCGTTGATCGAGAAGACTTGGGTGCCGTTTGGATCGAGCAGCCTGACATTAACCGCGTCATTATCTACGTCCTGGCTGTCGAAATAAATGCGAGTCCCCGCGCTTGCTGTGAAAGTGTGGTTGACAACCTGTCCCGCTGCAATATTTCCACTTTGCACGGTGCCGAGTCCGGTCGTTGCCACGAGTGTCAGTGTAGAATCCGTTACCGTAAAGTTGTAGTCAACAGGAGTTGCGCTGTTGCCACGAACGGCTAAGACGTACTCCCCATTTGTCGGCAGCATCAAGTTAAAGTCAGACCCAGACACGCCAGTTTGAGGAACCACTTGGTTGTTTGGTCCGTAGACTATCCAGCTAGCGCTGCTGCCAAAAGGCACAGCCGCATCAAAATTCAGCCTTTGTCCCGCCGTACCCGTAAATTTATACAACTCGGTTTCATTGCCCGGTTCGAGCCTGCTTGGGGTCGGGGTTGCCACAGGTAGAGGAGTTGATGCTGCCACATCCTGCAAGCGGAAGTTGTAACTACCTGTCGCACTATTGTCCCCATCCACAATCAAACGGTAAGTTCCCGACTCGGTAAGAGTTGCCGGTGTCCAGTCGGCATTGGCTGCAATCCAGTTGCCAGTTGGGCTGGCTGCGTTCCAGGTATTGTTGGTAAATTCAGCACCGCTGGGACTAATCAATTTAGCGCGGATGCCACTGCTGGCACCTTGACTGTCGAAATATACCCGCTGTCCCGGAGTTCCCGCGAAAGTATATTCGTTTTTTTCCCCAACTTCCCCAATAGTCCCCGATACGGTACTGCCCAGGGACAAGGCAGTGGGAGTAGCGATGGGAGGGGTAGCAACTTTAAAACTGTAGTTGGCGGAAGTCGCGGAATTGTTTTGAAGGGCAAGGACGTAAGTACCGGGAATTGTCGGCGTTATTTCAAAATCAGAACCAGTCCACCCCGCAGTTGGGATAGGCTTGTTGTCCGGCCCGTAAAGTACCCAGCTAACGCCACTGCCAGTGCTAGCTGCTAAATCGAAATAAAGTGGTTGCCCGACAGCGGGTTTGAATTGGTAGAAATCTATCTTCGTTCCCGGCGCGAGGGTATTGGAAATATCGGCATCCAGATTTAAAAGCGGTACTGCTTGCGGGTCTTCCACATCTACCAAGCGGAAACTGTAATTGCCAGTCGTATTGTCAGTGCCATCGATGACTAAGTGGTACTCGCCTGCCTCCCGCAGAAACATAGGGGCGGTCATGTCAGCATCCAAGCGGCCGTCCCACGTCGGCACGATAGTGCGCCACCAATACTCGTTGATACTGGGGCTGTTGGGGTCGTTGAGTACCGTATCCGTAGGATGGCTGGGAGAGAACAGCTTAACAGTGAAGTTGCTGTCACCTGCGATGCGGTCAAAGAACAGTCGCTGACCGGGCTTGCTCTTAAACTTATAGATATCTCGTTCCCCTGGTTCGCTGATACTGCTTGTGATGGTCGAACTCAAAGTGAGAGGGAGTACAGTTGTTTCCGGTGTCACCACCTTAAATTGGTAACTCTCTGGGGCGGTAATGTTAGTGTTGCCACCAATTACCAAGGTGTAAGTGCCGTTACCGGGCAACTTGACTTCCAAATCCGGCCCCGGCACGCCAGAGATCGAATCGATTTTCTGGTTGCCCGGGCCGTAAAGTTCCCACTTCGTGCCATTGCTAGGGTTCCAGTTGCCTGCTAAGTCAAAATATAAGTGTTGCCCTTCGGTTCCTTGAAACCGATAAACTTGCCGCTCTTGGGCATTAGCTAAAATACCCGACAGGTTTTGGTCTAAGGGTAAGTTGAAGACGCTGGGATGGTTGGTGCTGGCAGTGTCGAGGAGGCGGAAACTGTAGTTGCCCGTACTTCTCCAATCCCCATCAATTTCAACTCGATAAGCACCTGCCTCTTCTAGGGTTATTGGTGACTGTTCTGCTATCGCTTGCTGTTCGTAAATCTTTTTGCCACTGGGACTGAAAATTTTCGTCCTCAAAGAAGGGTTATTAGCAACCAGGCTATCTACGACTAACTGCTGACCTACCTCCCCTGTGAAAGTGTAGCTATCCAATTCTCCCATTTTCCCAATGGAACCCGTTACCACGTTCCCTAATTGGATGGAAGTCGTGGTGCGATCGCTCGTGACAATTTGGAATGGGTAATTGGCGCTGTTGGGATTGTTCGCATTGTTGAGAGCTATGATGTACGTGCCGTCGCTCGGCAAGGTTAATTCTGCATCCCCTCCCCCATAAGGTTTCAGGGTGTTGTTGGTAGGTCCGTAAGCACCCCAGCTCATGCCGCTGTTCGAGGTGATGCCACCCGGTCCGTAAAGCGTCCAGCCACCGCCACTACTGTTCAAAAAGTAGACGTTTTGCCCCGCCGTGCCTGTAAACTGCAACAACCGCGTTTCGTTGGCTCCCACAGTCCAAGTTTGAGCGGGGGCGTCCAGCGCGATCGGGGAAGCTGCTCCTGCATCGAGGAAGCGGAAGCTGTAGGAGCCTGTTTTGTTTGCCTCTGGGGATGTAGTAGGGGCATCGACTTTAACCCGGTAAGTACCAGTTTCCGACAGCGCGAACAAATCTCGGTCTTGAGAGGTAGGTACGCCGGTCAATATCTCCACTCCGCTGGGGCTTGTGAGCCACAGGCTTTTGTAACCGCTATCTGCAATACCGTCGAAGAACAGCCGCTGGCCTGCGGTTCCATTAAAAGTGTAAATGTCTTGTTCCCCAGGCGAGCCGATCGTACTGTTAACTGGGGTTGAAGTGCCAATAGGAAGCGATGCTACAGGCATTGTCGGTGTCACGACTTGGAATTTGTAGGAAGCCGGACTGCCGCCCAGTCCTTGCAAAGCTAACAGGTACTCGCCATCACCCGGCAGAGCTAACTCAAAGTCGCTAAGTGCTTGCGTTCTGTTAATAACAGTCTGTCCCCCCGGTCCGTAGAGGGTCCAGGTATTAGACCAGGAACCATCTAAGGCGTCAAAGTACAAATACTGGCCTGCTTGCCCGTTAAAGCGGTACAAGTCGGTCTCAAAGGGGCTGGGGGCAAAGGTACTTTCAACATCTGCATTCAGATTGAAGGTAGCGGCGCTCGTTCTGTCGAGGAGGCGGAAGCTGACATTGGCGGTTGGTGTTGCTTGGTCGTTAGACACCAGCAAGTAGTGAGTGCCACTTTCGGTTAAGGTGTCGAGCCTATCTGTTGCGTAGTTTGCCCAATATTCTGCTGCTGTAAAGTTAGCGATTTGGCGACCACTGGGGGAAATTAACTTAAGCGAGACACCTGGGTTGTTGGTCAGCCCGTCGTAATACAGCTTTTGACCCACCGCACCATCAAACTTGTAAGCAGTCGTTCCCCAAGCCGGGATTGACGGGATGCTCGCAGTCGCATTCAAATTCAGCGCTGAGGATGCAGCCAAATCGAGCAAGGAGTAACCGTAGTCGCCAGTTCCCTGTACCCGCAACGTGTAGGTTCCCGTTTGCTGCAACTGAATCGGGACTGAAGAATCCCAGCTAGCGCTGGAGCCATTGAGGGCAGAGACAGGAGAGCCGTTACGGTCGAGCAGCGTGACGGAGACAGCATCGTTATCCACATCCAGGCTGTCGAAGTAAACTAACGTACCCGCGCTGGCAGTAAAAGTTTGGTTGACCGGGGTTCCTGGCGAAACCGTACCGGTGCGCGTTATCCCTAAACCTGAGCTTGCCACTGGCTCTGAGGTGATATTGTTCGCGGAAATGTTGTAACTGACGTTGCTGCCCGATGTGTTCTGCAACGCTAGGGTGTAAGCACCTGTAACCGGCAGCAACACTTCAAAATCGCTGCTTAATGAAGAGCCACCTATCTGTGACAAAAAGTTGGGAAAACCGGGAGCGTGTAGCGCCCAGTTTGCACCGGATGCCGCAGGTGACAAGCTGTCAAATAGTATTCGCCCTCCTGCCGTACCGTTGATTTGATACAGTAATGCTTCGTTTGGAGGCAAGCTGCCTGGGGTTGCCGTCCCCAATGGCAAGATTGGGGCTGCTGTCGCATCTGCCAGGCGGAAACTGTAGCTGCCTAAAACATCATTATTGCCATCAATTGTCAAGCGGTAAGTGCCACTTTCGGTGAGAGTATTGGACAGACCGTCAGCACCCGTATTGCCGCTGAAGATTTCCAGACCGCTGGGGCTGATGATTTTAGCCGTGATGTTGCCGTTGCCGAGTTGGGGGTCAAAGTACAGTCGCTGTCCGACGCTGCCCGTGAAGGTGTAAACATCCTGCTCTCCCGGTTTGCTGATGTTTGCACTGTTGACAGAACCCAAGGTAATGGCAGTGGGGTTGGCAGTCGAGAAGAAGGGTTGAATGCTGTAGTTGATAGGTGCGGCGATGCCATTGCCACCTGGCGCTGGGGTGCCATCGCCACGCAAAACTATGTAGTACGTTCCGCTTCCCGGCAGCACTGTCTCTATGTCGCTCCAAAGGTAATTGGAACTCACTAACTGGTTGCCCGGCCCGTAAAGCAGCCAACCGCCGGGAGACGAGGAAAGGAGGGTGTCCAAATACAGGCGATCGCCCTCCGTGCCTGTAAACTGGTAAATATCCGTCTCCGACCCCGGATTCAAAGTACCGTTGGTAGGAGCATTCAGGCTCAATGTCGGTGCTGTTGTTAAGGAGAGCAGCCGTACGTTGTAATTTTCTGTGGATTCGACGTTCCCGTCTACAATCAGCCGATAATTTCCAGCTTCAGGGAGAATATATGGGATAGTTCTCGCCCAGTCCCCGGATGCAGGCGTATTAAAGACTTCAATGCCGCTGGGACTGACTAATCTCACGTAAGTGTTAGGTGTCTCTACCAAGGTATCTAGCAGCAGTCGCTGGTTGGCGCTGCCACTGAAGGTGTAGACATCCCTTTCTCCTTTTTCGCTGATGCTGCCAGATACGCTGAAGTTGCCCCATGTATCTGGTGTCAGGGTTCCCCCAGATAGAGTTTGGGGGGTAATTACCCGGAATTTGTAATCCACAGGAGTAGCGTTGCGCCCCTGGACTGCCAGCAGGTAGCTACCCGCTGACGGCAGCACAACTTCAAAATCGCCGCCTAAACCGCTAGGGTTGTTACCAGCGTAAGTGTTGGGGCCACCAAAAGTTGTCTTGCTGTCCGTAGCAATCGCCTGATTGCCTGGGCCGTAAAGCGTCCAGTTTGCCCACCCCGGATTGATATCTGAATCGAGATAAAGGCGCTGACTGGCGTCCCCAGTAAAGGAATAAAAGTGCGTTTCAAAACCGGGACTTAACTGTCCGGTGACATCAGTATCCTTGTCAATGGGCGTGGCATTACCCACATCCAGCAAGCTGAAGCTGTAATTGCCCGTGCTTTCCCATTGACCGTCAATCTCTAAGCGGTAAGTCCCTGTCTCGTCGATCGTAAATGGCTCCGTATCAGAACCCAAGCCGATGCTGTTAAGCACGGGCACGATCGCACCACTAGGACTGACCAGTTTGACCCAGGCATTTACTTGGTTCGAGCTCGACAAGTAATCGAAGTAAAGGCGCTGTCCTTTCGTACCTTCAAAAGTATAGGTATCCCGTTCGCCTTTTTCGGTAATGGCGGCACTGACGGTGTTGGGGTTGGTGTTGCTACCCAACTGTAGCGGATAAGTAATCGTGTCCGGTGTAACAATTCGGAAGGTATAAGAAGTGCTGCCGAAAAAGGGCGCGCTCCCCCGCAGAACTAGGGTATACTCGCTGTCGCTGGGCAAGACTATCTCGTTATCCTGCCAGCCTACGTACCAAGGGCTTACTTGTTTGCCGTCAACCCAGGAGCTTACCTGCCTGCCCTCCCCATCGTATAGTACCCAGTTCAGGTTGGAGTTGGTGCTGAGTTGGTCAAAGTACAGCCTTTGTCCCTTGAAGCCGTTGAAGCGGTATGCGTCGTCTTCAGAACCGGGACTCAGCAGACCGGTCACGTTTCTATCGAAAGGTGCGACGGGTGTTTCTTCCATGTCAATCAAGCTGAAGCCGTAATCCCCGGGATCTCCCCCAATGACCAGGCGATAGTTGCCCGTTTCTGTTAGGTTGACTGGAGGTCTTGGATAGCTTGTATCGATCGGGCTTGTAGTGCTGTCAAGTACCAGCAAGCCGCTGGGGCTGTACAGCTTTAATGTTTGAGTCCCACTCCCTCTGAGAGCATCGTAGTACACCCGCTGACCTTCGAGGGCGCTGAAGGTGTAGGTGTCTCGTTCTCCTGGAGCGCTAATTCGTCCCAGTACGGTGTCGCCGAATACTCTGGCTGCTGGCGGCGTCCACTGAACCAGCCCCGTTTCCGCGTTGACGGTCATGCCGTCGGGTCCGAGTACCAGGTTGTAGGTTAAGGTATCGGAGTCCGGGTCTGCGGCGTCGCTGTTGTAGCGGTAGGGTGTATTGACGGCCGCATCGACAACTGGCGTCGAAGTGAAAATCGGCGGCCGGTTCGGCGGCTGGGTGACTGCCGACAAAGTGTAAGTCAGCTTAGTAATCCCTCCCTTCCCATCATCAGCCCGCACCGTCACCGCGTGATTGCCGATATCTCCCGCCGCCGGATTCCAAGTAACAATTCCGGTTTCGGCATCTATCTCCATCCCCTGCGGTTTTTCTAACAGCGAATAGGTAATTGCATCCCCTTCCGGGTCAACTGCCGTTGCTGAATAAACGTAAGCTTTCCCGATTACCGCTTCCGCATCCGGAGTTCCCAAAAACTGAGGCGGCTGGTTCAATTCGCTCAAAAATACTAAATCGTAACTGAACCGAACTCCAGAAGGATTGTGAAATTTTAAAGTGCCCGGCAGCGTCGTTTCTCCCGCTGCTAACAAACCGTCTCCTACCAGCGGGGTAAAATCGTAATAAACAGTTCCATCCGGCGCAATTCCCGCCGCATCCAACAGTTTGACTCTCGGGTCGCTAATGTTAGTTACCCCCACCAACAACCTATCGCGCAGCGGCGAAGAGCCGGTATTTTTTAACGCTAAATCGGCGTGCAGAACTTTGGTTGTAGAGTTGAAAGATGTCTGCCCGTATAGAGTTTCCACGCTGCCGGAAACGTCCTTTATTGTCGCAAAATCGATCGGGCTGCTGTTGGGAACGATTGCGGAGGGCGTTGTCGGGATTGGTGGCGGTGTCGCACCCGGTTGGACGACAATCGAGGTGATGCCGACTTTGGTTGCTGTATCGCTATCGTTGTTGACCAGCCTCACTTGCAGGGTAGCGGTCGTTCCTGGCGCGATTTGTGACAAATCTATGCTAATCTTGGAACCGTTGAAAGTTACGCCCGGTGCCAGTTGGGCTGACCGACCTTCGGTAATGTTAAATAGAGCGTTTTTGCTAGCAGCAATAGTACCCGTTAGCGGCTTGCCCGTCGTCTTGTCCACCAGCGATATTTCCAGGGCGTCGTTAATCGATTTTTGGTCGGTATCTGAAATATCGAAATTGAGGCCGGCAATGCCGATATCGAGAGTTGAAGGAATTGTCGGGATGGGTAAGTCGCGCAAAAAAGTGTTAGCAAATGCCGTTCCTTCCTCCAACCAAATCGTATTTTCATTTGGCTCTGTCGGCGACACCAAACCGTTAGCATATTCGATAATTTGCTGCCCCAGCGGTGTAGTCCGCCATTCTTTATTCGGGTTGATTAATTGGTCTAGGGGCGGTGCGTTCCCCGTCGCTCCGAGTACCGTAAATATAATATCGTTATAGTCGCCGTCTGAGTTGGCTGCTGAGGTATCTTCCAGGGCGAAGGTGTTCCCAGTTCCGGTTGCATCGGCGATCGGCAGCACGTATGATGTATTGTTGGGATTGGCTCCAGCAACACTGAACAAGGGACGGAGTTCGGGAAATAAATCCCACAACCACGAGAATTGCAGCGATGACTGTACCGTGCCGCTGGGTACGAACATGACAGCAAAAGTATCTCCTGGTGTCATGTTGAAGGTTTTGATGCCCTGATATTCTCCTGCACCAAAATCGCCTTCAGAGGGCATCGCACCGGTGAATTTGGCCCCTTCCGTACTATCGTGGATGACGATATGTCCTTCCGTTGAATTAGTGAGAACTCTCCTGGCTGCTTCAGCGATGAATTCTGGGCTACCAGGCGTCAGCGATTCCATTCCTGTCAGGCTGAAAATGCCAAGTTCGCCTTCATAGTAGCCACCGTCAAATTGATAATCAATTTTGACTTGTCCGCTGGCATTTTCTACAACAAAAGTGCCTGGATTAAGCGAGCTGGCTGTTGCTGCAATTGAGAGATTTGTTGGGAGATTAGTATTGTTTTGGAGGTCGCCGATTCGCTGCGTAGCATTAGGTTGATTGTCTGCAATATCTAAAAATCCAGCAGATTTTTCAGCGCTGTTATCTATTTCTTTTGGTAATTCGTCAGTATTCTTATCGACAAGCAAATCAGTTTTTGCAGGAGATTGCGGAGCGGCGGGTATGGAAATTACCTGAGTTGATGCGGTTGATGGAGCAGCAGTATCATTGATTGCATCATCAGATGATACGGGTAATTGAGAAATGCCATTAGTTCCGATTGTTTCAGTTTTTATTAATTCAGCAACTGCTGGTTGGCTGACAATAGGTTCTGGTGGTGCTGGCGGTTTAATTTCTAAATTAAGTTCATTAACGCTAGCGCTAGGTGTCTTTTGGTTGGGGGTTGTTTGTTTTGTTTGTGGTGATTCTGTAGTTGGGGATTGACCAGCAGTAGGCGTTTCTATTGGTAATGTTTCTTTGTTATCTAATTTATTAACTGTTGCTGTTTGTGGTGTTTCTTTGCGATCCGATTTATCAATAGCTAGTGTTTCTGTTGGTAACTGTTCTTTGCTATCTGATTTATCAACAGCTAGTTTTTCTGTTGGTAACGTTTCTTTGTAATCTGATTTGTCAATTGTTGATGTTGCTGTTGGTGACGTTTCTTTGTTATCTGATTTATCAACAGCTAGTTTTTCTGTTGGTAACGTTTCTTTGTTATCTAATTTATTAACTGTTGCGGTTGTTTGTGATTCTTGGTTATCGAATTTACCAACTGCTGATATTACCGTTGGTGACGATTCTTGATTATCGGATTTACCAACTGTTGATGTTACCGTTGGTGATGATTCTTGATTATCGGGTTTACCAATTGCTGATGTTGGTGACGATTCTTGATTATCGGGTTTACCAACTGTTGATGTTACCGTTGGTGACGATTCTTGATGACGATTCTTGATTTGTAGATTTGCTGACAGTTAGTATTTCTGTTCGTGGCAATTCCTTGCTGTCTGAGTTGGCGATTTTTGTTGCTGATGGTTGAAGTGTTTGACTGTCTGAATCGGTAACTGTTGTTGCTGTTGTTGCTGGTAATTCTTTGGAATCTGGGCTAGTAACAGTTTCTGTTTTTGTTTCCGGGCTTTGACTATCTGAATTGGCAACAATTTCTGTTTTTGTTTCAGATTTTTGACTGTCTGAATTAGCGACAGCTTCTGTTTTTATTTCAGATTTTTTACTGTCAGGGTTAGCGACGGTTTCTGTTTTTGTTTCAGGTTTTTGACTGTCTGAATTAGCGACGGCTTCTGTTTTCGTTTCAGGTTTTTGACTGTTTGAGTCAGTAACTTTTGTTGCTGCTGTTATTTGAGGTTTTTGTTTGTCTATATCGGCAGTTGTTAATGGTGTTTTTTCCGGTGATTTGTCGCCAGAATTAGTAGCAGTTGATTCTGCTGTAGATTTGGTTGCTGATTTATCCGATTCACCCTTCAATTTCTGAACCAACAAATTGTGGATTGAGGCAGATTTGGAGTCAACTAATTGGTTGAGGGGAATGATTTTAGATGTAGCACCCGTGACTCTAAATGTGATATCATCGTAATCGCGATCGCTTCCTTGAATCAGCCCCATGTCTTCCATGACAAAGAGTTTGCCTTCGCCCGTAATGTCGGCAATTTGACCGATACTAAGGCCGTCGCTGGGATTGTCTGTAGCTATTGAAAATAGAGGTTGTTTGTCGCCACCGATTGCGGGATTGTCGTATACTTGTTGTACTCTTCCGTTGGGTACTAGCATGAAAAAGAATTTGTCCCCAGGCGTCATGGCAAATGTTTTTGTGCCAAGATATTGTCCTGAATTGACGTTTTCTGGGTTGTTAGGAGCGGTGTAATATGCTCCTTCTAAATCGTCAGAAATTGCGATGTAACCTAATGTCGAGTTGCTTAAAGCTCTGCTGGCTGCTTCTTTGATAAATGCTAAGGAACCTGGAACAAATTTCTCCATTCCGAGTAGGCTGACGATGGCTAACTGTCCGGTATACCAACCTCCATCTGATGTGAATTCTATGCCGACTATTCCTTTTTCATCAACTAGGAATGCGTTTGAGTCAAAGTTGATGTTGGTTGCTGGCGTTGAGGTTTTCTTCCATTCTAGATTAGTGGTGGTATCTAAATTATTGGCTGTAGAGTTTTGGGTAAGTAAGGTTTTATTTGATTCTGATTTATCAGTCGCTGATGCAGTCGCAGGTTCTGTTTTATTAGTTTCTGATTTGTCGGTGGTTACAGTAGCAGGTGCTGTTTTATTTGACTCTAAATTATCCGTTGTAGCTGCGGTAACAGGTAATGTTTTGTTGGTTTCTGATTTATCAGTTGTTGATGCAGTCGCTGGTTGTGTTTTGTCAGGTTCTGATTTGTCGGTTGTTGATGCAGTTGCAGGTGCTGTTTTGTTAGGTTCTGACTTGTCGGTTGTTGATACAGTTGCAGGTGATAGTTTATTTGATTCCGACTCACTTTTAAGGGTGGTTCCTGACGACAAAGGTGTTTTGTTATCTTCTGCTTTTGAAGTTGTTTCAGTGGTGGCGGCTAAGGGTGTTTTGCCCAAAGCTTTTTCGCTCGTTGTGGATGCAGTTACAACGGGTAATGTTGAGTTTTTTTCTGTTTCGGGTTTTGTGGATGCGGCTGGGGATAATTGTGTTTGATTTTCCGGTGCTTTATCGGAAGTAGCTGTTGTGGCTGTCGTGGTTTTATTTAGTTCTGAGTTACCGATTGATGAGTTAATTGCAGGTGCGTTAGTCGCAGATTTACTCAAATCATCAGTCGAGTTATTTGAAGTAATTCGATTCGGGTTGGTTAGGGGGTCTCCTACGTCTGAGTCGAGTTTACCAATTAGGGGGTCAACTTCAGAATTTGTTGCATCCTTAAGGGTACTGTTTGTTTTGGTCGCACTGCTACTGCTGTTGGCAGTAGGTATGCTTTTGGTATCAGAGGCTTTGTTAACAATAAAAGCATCAGCCTCTGCTCGACTAAATTCATCTTTTGGCTTGTTTGTAGTTTCTATTAAGTTAAGTTGTTCCGCACGAGCCACAGAGTCGTCTGTTTGATATAATAAAGGTTTATTAGTTGGAATTACCGGCAAAATTGATGGCAAATTCGGGGCGATTCCTGGAATAAAGGATTCTTGTTCTTCTAACGGTTCTCCAATCGGGCTTGGTAAAGGCATTCTTCGCACTCCTTCTTAGATACTTGCATAGCTGTTGCTTGCTGTTTGGGTCAACTGCAAGCGGACTATTTTTGATGGTTCTTTACTGTTCTACAGCAGGTTCCAGGTACGTGAGGTACATAGCAGAGATAGAGGACACGGCGCCGTGCCGTTTCCCTACGGCGATCGATCGGTTGACCGGTGTACTTCATAAACGTGGAATCTGCTGTATCTTGGGACTTATGTGCCAATTGGCTTGACACAATACCTATAGCAATAAGGTGCAGCACAAGTACCCAAAGCATGGGGTTTGTACTCCATTCCTGTTAATGCAGTCTCGGACGGATGCAAAAGTGGTTTGACACAATATCCATAGCAATAAGGTGCATCGTCAGCACTTTAAGCATGGATTTGTGTTCCATTTCTGTTGATATATAGGTCTGCCACCGACTCAATTTGTCGAACTCCCAAGTCCGACCGCTTACCGGCTGCCGTCAAACATTAATTAATTGTCTTGAATGCCTGTAGTTGTTGTTTTGAGTTGCTAGATTTAGTAAAATAGGACTTGCACAAAAGTGGTTTTACACGACGCTACGTATGCCGAGCGAGTGCAGCACAAGCAATCGACCTATAGACTAGAGTGCGTAAGTCTTGTAAAATCTGCTTGACTCTTAACTGCCAGATGCTGTATTGGCTGACAGTTTTGTGGGGTCTGGCAATTTGCTGGTTTTTGGAAAAAGCAATTCAAATGGCTTGGAAAAAGTCATTGTTGCACCCTTCATTTTTAATTTTTTAGACTGAAAGTTACACCGAATAAATCTCGACTTCAACCCATAAATGAAGTGTTTAGCTAGTCGTGCTTGTCGCGCAATCGAACTGTTGCTAACTGTCAATATTATCAGCTTGGGTTGGTCGCCAGTCTATTCGAGAAATTACTGAATTTTGAAGTGCTTAATTGAGAATTTGTCATGGTTGATTTCACTGCTATTTCTGCCGATCCGAACGAACTGTAACCGGGGATTTATTGAGAATTATCTGAGAATTAGGCAAGACTTTATGAAATTAATTTATACATACCGAGAAAATACTTACAACAAGCGAGCGCGTGCTCTTACTTTGCTACATTGCATTCGGGGCGATCGTCCTGGGCTGTAAAAGCGATCGCACTCGGTCAACCGAGTGCCAGTTGCGTTCATGACGGGCGCATGAATGCGGACATTTTTCCACAATGCGGAATTTTGTATGTTGAGTTGCCCTCACCGCATTAAGAAATACCCCAAACTAATGCAGTAATGCAGTAAGTGCGGCAAACTTTTGCTTTGTCAGGTCGGGTATACACCAAGCATGAAAATTGAGGGACACGGACAGGCGAAAATCCTTACCCAAGCGGAAATCGAACTGTTGTTTAACGACGGTTTGCAGACTCATCGCGACCGCACGCTTTTCGGGGTTTGTCTCTACACCGCTTGCCGCGTGGCGGAAGCTTGTTCGCTGGAAGTCGTGGATATCTACAGCGCGAAGGGCAATGTTCGACCGACAATCAACTTCCGCAAACACAACACCAAGGGCAAACTCCAAACCCGCACGATTCCCGTAATTGAGGACTTGCGATCGCTCCTGACAGCTTGGAAACCCAATATCGGCAAAACTTACCTATTTCCCGGCCGCCACCGCTGCCATCATTGGCATCACCTACACTCAAACTCGGCGGATCGGATTTTGAGAGAAGCTTTCGAGCGCGTTGGCATCGAGGGCGCATCCACCCACAGCTTCCGCCGCACCGCCCTCACCCAGATGAGCAATGCCGGTATCCCGCTGCGGGTAATTCAAGAAATTAGCGGCCACCGGAATCTCGAACAATTGCAGCGGTATTTGGAGGTAGAGCCGGAGCAAGTGCTCGGGGCGATCACCAGTCTTTCGATGCTTTCCTACGCGGGAAAACGTGCATTTCCCCACGTACAGGATGAAAGGCTAGCTGCACCGTTACCTCCCGAGCAACTGTCACAAGCCCTAGCGGACGCGGCTGAAGAACTCCCAGATTGGTGACGGTCGCTCTCAATCACAAGCCAGAAGCTCTCACCTTAGATTTGTTACAATCCTTACTTAATCATGTGGAGCAGGTGCATCTACGAAAACCTGCTTGTAGGAGAATTGTTGGCGATGTGGCTAAAATTTGGCGTTGCTCCCAGCGGCGAACTGGCGGGCATTGATGAAGTTGTGCGCGGAAAAACTCAGCTAACTTGCCTCTACTGCGGAGGCTTCCTCACAGCAAAAAAGGGGTCGGTGAAAGAACATCACTTCGCGCACACTCTTGAGACTTGCAAGTTCGTCAGTCAGCGGATTAAGACCAAAGCTTTCCCCTCGCTGCCCCTCTACGATAATTTCAACGTGCAGCTTCCAGGTCAAGAATTGGAACAATTGAAGGTGCTGTGGAAAGAGTACGGGGCACAGGATTACGCTATTCCCAAAGATTTGGTAAACTTTCGATGGCAGTTGAAGGGATTGCTAGAGTCGGAGGGCGATCGCATTTATCAATTCACTCACCTCGGCAAAATCCCAGTTGGTGCGCTTCCCTTGGCATTGTTCAACCGAGTCCAGGAACCCTTGCTGCTGTCGGAGTTGATGAAGTTAGAAGGCTCTGTAGAGATTGCTTTATCTGCGGGTTTATCTTGCTTGGAGGAACGGCGGGCTGATTTGCAGATTTATCGATCGCAGCTTCGTCGGATTCTGGTGAACTCGCTCTATTTTCTGGAGGTCAAAGCGGACGGGAACTGCTTCTATAAAATTGGCGTTACCACTCGTCAGATTGAAGAAAGGATAACCGAAGTGCAGCGGGATGTGAGAGCGCATTACTCGGATGTCGCTGTCAACTTACTAGGATTGTGGGAACACCGGGGGAATGTGGAACTGTACTTCAAACACAGATACAAAGCGTTTAATTACCGCATTGGCAAGCTGACGGAGTATTTTGCGTTTCCCGATGTCAAGGTTGTGCTGAACGATCTGTACGGGATGGAACCCAAAATGCTGAGTGATGTTGAGTTGGATGCGATCGCTGGCTGCTGATATCAAATCTAGTTATAATTATGGAGAACTTTTCCGTATCTGCCACAAAAATCAATGATAGGGGTACATTTGAGTAGCAAAGACTAGCTATGATTCAGTTTTGGGAAACATAAATCTTAAAAAACACAATTTACGCGATTTAGCTTTAATGCAAAACTCCGACTCAATATCAAATAATATATCCGAGAACTATGTAGAACTGGTGGAGTCAGCTAATCTTTTACTGTCCGAGGGTGAGTTAGAGGGTAGCATTGTTCTATTTGAACGAGCAAATACGCTAGCAGAAGAGGCTGGAGAGTTTATTCAGCAAAGTGCCATCCTCAACAATTTAGCCTTAGTTCAAGATCGCTTTGGTTTGGCTCTTGCAGCTCGCGATACCTTGCAACGCTCCTTAAAAATTTTACAGCGCACTAATGCCCGGAATGAACATTATATTTTGAATAATTTGGGTCTGATTGAACGTAATTTAGGTAATTTACATTCAGCTAAACAATATTACCAAAATGCCTTTCAAATTGTTGAATCCCTTCAGGGTGAAAACTTGGACTGTCAAGTGGCAATAGCTCAGTCGCTGACAAATCTGGGGCTGGTCTGTAAAGACTTAAGTCAGCTTACAGAAGCACGAGCCTATTTAGCAAAAGCATTAAAATTGCTAGAAGATTCGAGAGTGGAGTCATTTTTATGTACCCAAGAAGAAGAAAACGAATGTAGCTATGTGGCTAACGTTCTTTCTGCTTTAGCGCTGACCCAGGAAAAACTCAACGATATTGAAGGTGCCCGCAACTATTACCTCAAAGCGCGAGATGCCTATGAACGGGCCCAAGATTATGAAAATGAAGCTATAACCCTGCACAACCTCGGTCAATTGTGCGACAACCAAAATAAATTGCTGGATGCACTAGAATATTACTTTCAGTCTTTAACTATCAATCTGGCATACGACTATAAATTGGGATTGGCAGAGAATCTAAGTGCTATTGCTGCTTTAATATGCAATGCCAACCAAATTCAGCCAAATCTGAATCATCTCCCTGACATTGATATTAATTTTTCCGACATTATCTCGGCCTGGGTGCAACAGGTGAAAGAGGTTTTGGCGGATAGCAACCCCTCAGCACCGACAGCATTACTGAGTCTAATAATTGCTTTGGCTCAAACGAATAGCATTGACCAAATGCGTTTGCTTTACGAGCACATCCTCAGTTTGCATCAAGAAATCGGCTACCGTTTGGGGCAGGTAAAAACTTTAGTTGACCAGGCGCTCCTCAATAGAGATGCCGAAGAACTCGACCAATCGGAGCAGAATTTAACTGACGCGCTGGTACTGGCTGAAGAAATAGCGGCTCCTGACGTTCTCTACGACATCTATTTTGAACGGGGCGACATACGCATGATGGCGGGTGCAGTCTCGCAAGCCATCGAGGACTACGCAGCAGCGGTGGATGCCGCCGAATCTATTCGAGCCAACCTATTGTTGGAAGAAGAAGCGCTGGATTATTTTGCTTGGCCTAACTTGGCTGCCTACGACCGACTCGTCCGCATTGAGGCCCGTCTGAATCATTCCAAACAAGCGCTTCTCTGGGCTGAAACGGCAAAGTCGCGCGAGTTTCTGCGCCGGTTACGACTGAGCGGTGTGACGCGATCGCACGGAGTTTCGGAGGAGTTAACAGACCGAGAAATGCAGCTAATGACTCAATTGCATCAAGCGGCAGAGGCACTTAAAACTGTTGGCGAACCAGATCGGTTGAGCGCACTCAGAAACTATGAAATAGCAGAACAAGCTCTGCGACAAGTTTGGGATGAAATTGAACTGTTTGCGCCAGAATATATAGCTCTGCGTCAAGGGAAGTCGGTTTCTTGGGAAGAATTGCAACGGTGCCTGCAAGTATGACCGATAACATCGAGCTAAATTATCTGGATGCTTTGTGGCCAGCATTTGAAGAAGCCTTAGCAAAAGGTATGCAGCTCTCTCACCATGCCATTCATCACTTGCTGAGTATGGCTGGGGAGTTGAGCAATCAAAACGATTGGGACAGAGCGTGGCGAGCTTTCTGTATTGCTCGGCAATTTGTCAAGCGATCTGGCGATAGCGATTTGTTGGCGCAAGTAGCTTCGCAGCGCGCCTTTCTCTATTACCAGTGGGGTGATTTGCAAGGAGCAGCTCTGGCGTGGGAAGAAGCGCTGGCACGTTTTAGACAACTCGACCGAACCCAAAGTATCGCCAACAGTCACTCGAATCTAGGCATTATTTACAGGTCTTTAGGCGAGATGCACAAAGCCGAAATGCACTTAAGACGGGCATTAGTGTTTTTTCGCGCTTTGGAAGATCGGGTAGGGAAAGTTTCTGTTTTGAGCAATTTGAGCGTGGTTTGCAAGAGTTCAGGAAAGACTGAGGAAGCACTGGGTTTTGGCGAGCAAGCTTTAGACCTTTGCCGACTACTTCAAGATAAAAAAAGTGAAGCTGGCTGTCTGGATAATTTTGCTAGTTTAATCCTAACTCTCGGAGACTCCAACCGCGCCCTTGCTTGCAGGCACGAAGCACTGTTCCTGTGGAAGGCATTAGGAGAGCGTCGAGAAGAAGCCATGACTCTAAATAATTTGGGTATTATTTACCAAATCCGGGGAGATGTTGGTCAAGCTCAAAATTGCTTTAACGAAGCTTTAGAATTGCATCTGAGTTTGGGAAAAGACCGCTCTACTCCCAGAAATCAGGGCAATCGTGCCACAGTTCTCGTTAACCTAGGACTCCTCTATCGCGATACAGGCGAATTGTCTCGCGCGCGCGCGCACTTGGAAGAAGCTTTGATAATTTATCAGCAAATCGGTTGGTTCAGAAACATTATAACAACGCTCGACATTCTGGCTCTGGTTCATCAATCTCTCGGCGATCTAACAACTGCCTTGGCTTGCACGAACAAAGCTCTGGAGATGGCGCAGACCGGAGGCTACCGCAGTACCGAAGCGCATTTGTGGGGCAATCAAGGCTTGATTTATCAGTCTTTGGAAAGGCTGGATGACGCTCTCAAGTGTTACGAACGAGCGCTAGTTCTGCACAAAGAATGCAACGACCAATTGGGTCTGCTGGCAGCATTAATAAATATAGGAAGTATCAATCGTCTTGAGAAACGTTTTAAGGAGGCTCGAATCTCTCATCTAGAATCCCTAGAAATCGCTCGTTCTTTGGAATATAAAGAAGGTCTAGCTTACAATTTAGCGAGTTTAGCATTGATTTACAATCAACTCACTGATTTTTCAACAGCATTAGACTATCAAGAACAGGCATTATCGGTTGCTAAAAGCATTCAGCATCCCGAACTTATATGGCAGATTCGATACAGTCGAAGCGAGACTTATCGGGGTCTAGAGCAAATTATAAATGCTGTAGCAGAACTCAAAAAAGCTGTGATAATTATTGAAAGAGTGCGTCGCCGTCTGAGACGAGATGAGGAGCGGTTGAGCTTTTTCGGCGCACCCAAAGGAAATGTTTACGCTCTGCTAATTGCGATACTTCACGACTATTTAAAACGAGATAATGAAGCGTTAGAGTATGTAGAGCGTTCGCGTTCGCGGGCATTCTTGGATGTACTCGAAGCTAGAGGGCTGACTTTACCAGAGGGCGGTGAGGGAGAACCGCTACGATTTCAGGAATTGGTGGGACTGCTATGCTGAAAGCTCTACCTTAAGGAACTGGGGCAATGCTAGCGTGCTTTGGGTCGAACTCAGCCGATGCAGCCACGCGCGCCTTACTTGCGAAAATCTGAGGACTATTTCCCTCATCTGATCGCACCCTTAAAGGTAATGCTGAATCTGGCTGGAAATGTTACGATACTGCTGGAGCGGATGAGAGGAATGCCTATAAAAACTCTCCCCGCATAGATTTTTTGGAAGGATGTTGAATTCTGTATCAGAACGAAAGCCTCCCCAAACATTAAGCTACATTAATCTGTGACGCGGTTTTTCCGTGGAATTAGATGACAGAAAAGCTTGTTTGCTGCATCACCTGAATCATTACACCAAATGCCTACTAAGCGCGTCATCTTAGCTGAATACTTCACTGTCGAAGACCGTACCCTACTTTTTATAGTCCGCGATGACTTTAAAGAACCAGAGGTTATCGAAATTCCGGTGGGAACTGAAGCCATCCAACAAATTGTCATCAAGCATTTTCAGGCGGAAAGAAACGCAGCAGGTCAGGTAGTCAAATCAACAAAAGATAAGGTATTGAATTTGGATGAAGCGGTCTATCAGTCCTTCTTCGCACCTTTCGTCGCACCGTTGGTGTCCAACTCGTCCCAGGGGGACATAATGACAGAAGAAGGCGACATTATCTGGTTGGTGCCGCACAACTTTCTCCACTACCTGCCTTTGCACGCCCTGCAAGTGGAGGGTCGCTACTTGATCGAGCGCAACCCGGTCTGCTACACCCCCAGTGCTTCCGTGATGAAATACTGCCACGCCAAGCGCAAAAACAGGCGAGAGAAGGCATTGATTCTGGCAGATTCTTGTTCGGATAGGTTGCATACTCAAGAACAAGGCATCGCAATTAAACAACTTTTTCAGCCTGATGCTGAACTGTACATCGGGAACGAGGTCACCAAGGATTTACTGGTGCAAAAGCTTCAACAATCCAAAGCTGACATCGACATCCTGCACATTGCTTGTCACGGGGAATTTAATGCAGTTGAGGCTTTAAAGTCGGGCATCCAGTTGGCGCAAGAAGAAAAATTGACGGCAGAGGAAATATTAGGCTTGGATCTCAACCTGGATTTAGTCACTCTCAGCGCTTGTGAAAGCGGCATCAATGCTAATAAACCAGGAGATGAACTCATAGGACTGACTCGCGCCCTAATTTATGCAGGAACGCCTTCAGTAGTCGTCAGTTTGTGGGAGGTGGATCAGATTTCTACTAGCATCTTAATGAGTAAGTTTTACCAAAAGTTAAAAGATAGAGCTAATAAAGCGGAAGCTTTACAGCAAGCACAAATTGAGTTGCGGAATATGACGGCTCAAGATGTAATCGATTATTGCGTAGCAGCCAAAAAGCGATTGAATAACCCCATTGCTCGACTATTATTGGATTTTAATATTGCAGATATGCGCCAGAACGCTAGGGATTTTGAGGGAGCAGTCAACGATTACAATCGCTTACTTCAAGAAACAGAAAAATCCAGCAAAGAGTACGAACAAATGCTAACAGCGCTGGAAGCGTGTGAGTTTGTTCTTGACCCCCTACCTGTGGATTATCAGAGAGCAGTTTACGACCATCTTTACTACTGGTCACCATTTATCTTAGTAGGCGATTGGAGATGATTTTATGAGTCCGTTTAATAACTACGTGATAAGGACAATCCAGAGCCTCTCTGGCAGTATGCAGCCAACAGAGGCAATAGCTGCACTGCAAGCTGCTAATGCTAGCCACGGGGTCGTTATAGATGAGCAAGGAGTTCCGGCAGCGCTGGTCGTAGCTGAGGATTTAGAGCAAGCCACCAGTCGGGGAGCGCCCTTTCTGCTGCATCCCCTATCAACCCTACCTCCAGTTGTAATCGTGGGCAGTAAGGCATCTATGCAAGATTTAGTCATTAGGGATACAACGCTGAAATCATTTATTGCGGGAGCCAGGGGAGCGGTCGTCTTGGGTGATGAGGGCATTTTTGGTATTGTTCCTATCCGAACAATCAAACAATTTCAGGGAACGAGCCAGGTGCAGGTAGGCGGTGGAACGCTAGGGCTTTCTGCCAGAATGGGAGATATGGTGTTGGCCGGTGAGCGCACCACACCTTTGTGTCGGGTTATGTGTGCTGAATGCGGTTTCATCAATGAGTTGCTTTTTCTCGACAGGAGAAACCTACCCCCTTGCCAAAATACTGACACCAACGTGCCACCTCATACTTTGAAACTTCGCTAAACCGGAATACTGGAATGTTTAATGATGTCCTTAAGGAAGTCACGGGCGTTCTCGACCGTCGCTTTCTGCTCAATGCTTTCTTTCCCAGCTTGACCTTCTGGGGACTGCTTGTTGTTGTAGCATTTGCTGGCGCTGGATGGGATTTGGTAAAAGTGGCTCAGATTTGGAATCAACAAGATGTCACATTTAAAACTTTGCAAATAGTGGGGTGTCTCAGTTGGGTAACATTCTTTTCCGGGATTTTGACCAGCCAGTTAACTGCAATCGTGCGATTTTATGAAGGGTATTGGAATTTCCCTCTTAGTCGTCGCCTAGCAGCTATCGGTAAAAGCTGGCATCAAGATCGTTTGAAGGAACTTGATTTTGATATACAGATGAAGGAAATTACAGACAAACTTCAACAAGTTCAAACTCAGCTAGAGCCAGTTAACCAAGCATTGTCACACAATTCTCTTCAGCCATCAAACTCGCCTCAACATTTAGCTCAGCTTCAGAAGCAACAAGCTCAACTTCGGAAACAAGAAACTCGGCTTGAGAAGCGGCAAGCCCAGCTACAACAAAATCTGGCAAGTTTGTATAACTGTATCTATCTGTATTATCCCCTGCCTACGCAATCGGAAAAGGTGATGCCAACCAGTTTGGGAAATATTCTCAAAAATGCCGAACTATACTCGTTCGAGCGCTACGAACTGGATGCCGTTCTGATTTGGCCCCGCCTGTACAACCTGCTTCCCGACCGTTTTATTCAGACTTTGGCTGAAGCAAAAAGTTCATTAGACTTCATGCTAGTCATCTCTACCCTTGGTGGAATCTTTGCGCTCCTAAGTGGTGCTTATTTGCTAACTATTCAATCATCAGGATGGCTGTTTTTGCTGTGTTTTTGGGGAGGATTATTAGTAGGGTGGCTGGCTTATCGAGGTGCGTTGGGCAGCACCATAATCTATGCCGAATTGATTAAGGCGGGCTTTGACCTGTACCGGAACGAACTGCTCAAACAAATGCGCTTACCCCTACCCAAAACACCTACAGAGGAGATTAAGCAATGGGATGAAATTCGCCAGTTTCTTTATAGCAGCAACACGCAAGTAACTTGGCAATACATCGAGCCTGATATAACCACAGATAGAAATTCACCCTGATGTCTGCAAATAAACCATTCAAGTTTTCTTTATCCCTCAGTCAGTGGTTGGCTGTCGTTGTCATTCCGGTTGGCATTGTCGCTGCTGCCTACCTGTTTTGGCATGAAACCAAAACAAGCGTTTCTATTCCTGTGCCAAAACAGGACTTACCGGCCTATCACTCAATTAGACCAGGCGATTTAGTCCAGAAAATCTACTCGACCAGAAACCTACCTTCTAACACTTTCAGAAAGCCCCAAGAGATTATAGGGCGGTATGCGCTGACCCAGATTCCCAAGCAAAAGCCGCTGACGGAAAAACAACTCAGTTCCAAGGTTGACCCAGTTCTCCTTGCTAATACCGTTGCTGTTGGTATCCTTGCCACACCTGCCACAACATTGGGTGGTAGCTTGCAAGTGGGTGATATCGCGGACATTATGCTTGTGCCTGCCACAACTAAGTCAGGGTTTTCATCTCCCACGCTATTTCCTAACATTTTGATATTGGATGTGAAAGCTGCGTCGCAAGCAAATTCATCGTCTGCATCTGTGATTGTGATTGCCCTACCTTTGAAGCGTCAGCAAGAATTTATTAGCAAAAGTTTCGGTGCAACCTTATTACTCACCCGCAAGCTTTAATAACTTTAATGATGAAAGAAGACACCATCGAAATTGTTGGTTTTCACGCACATATTTACTTTGACAGTGATAGCCGCGATGCTGCTGCGCGTGTACGTGAAGGATTGGCTCAGTTTGAGGTGCAGCTAGGGCGTTGGCACGACAAACCCATTGGGCCACATCCTCAAGCGATGTATCAAGTTGCTTTTTTACCCCCGAAGTTTGGCAAAGTCGTTCCCTGGTTAATGCTCCACCGCGATGGGTTAGATATTCTCGTCCATCCCGAAACAGGCGACGATCTGGCAGACCACACAACACATTCTTTGTGGCTGGGAGAAAAACTAGAGTTGAATGTCGAATTCCTGCGACCTAAGACAGCCAACGCAAGCGGATGAGCTCACCCTCCGTAAAAAGTAGCAATTCATTTTTCCTCACTGATCGCAAGAAACGCCCGTACTCAGTTGCTGACACTCGCTCGATTTGGAGCGAGTGTTGCACCTTTTAGATGGACAGATGACGGGTCGCGTTTTGATTCCAATAACCCAGCTTCAACCGAGCATTTCTTGGCCTTTCTTTACCTCATGTCCTCGGAAAGCTATTATCTCGGCTATACGGCTACAACGTCGCGCGGTTTGTTGAATTGGTTCATCTTATACAGCAGGGACGGCAAGACTTTTCAGCTTGTTTTTGCCAGATAAATTCTTTCAATTTCAGTCGCAGCCAAAGGCTTAGAAAATAAGTAGCCCTGTCCAAACTCACAGCCAAGTTGTTGCAGCCAGCTCAGTTGCTCAGTTGTTTCAATGCCTTCGGCAATAACCACGAGTTCAAGTTGATTGCTCAGAGCAATAATAGTGTTCACAACTTGATAGTTACGATTCCCGGCAAGGATTTCATTGACAAAAGAGCGATCGATTTTGAGGTTGTCCACTGGAAAACGGTGCAGATAACCCAAGGAAGAATATCCCGTCCCGAAATCATCAATGCTAATCTGAATTTGTCGCGACCGCAATTGTTCAGTCAGCGCGATCGCCGCAATCGCATTTTCCATAATCGCACTTTCGGTAATTTCCAGTTTCAGGCGAGCGGGGTTGACTTGAGTTTCTGCCAACACCCGATCGATATCAGATAAAAGAGTTGGGCAAGCAAATTGTCGCACAGAGAGGTTGACGCTCATCGTCAACTCCGACTGGCCCTGTTGCTCCCATGCGCGAAGTTGCTCACACGCCTGCTGCAACACCACCATTCCCACTGGTACAATCAGCCCTGTTTCTTCCATGCAGGGAATAAATTCTCCCGGTGAAACCATACCCAGAACCGGATGTTTCCAGCGCACCAACGCTTCAAAACCGCAAACTTGTTCGGTTTGTAGATTGACAATCGGCTGATAGTAGGTGACAAACTCTTGATGTTTCAGCGCCCGTTGCAAATCATTTTCCAGCGTCAGGCGATTCAGCATTGCCAAAGACATTTCACGCTCGAATATTTGATAGCAACCTTTCCCGCGAAGTTTAGCTTTGTACATTGCTGTATCAGCATCTTGTAGAGGTTCTTCCGGTTGTTGATAAGCGCTGCTACCTAAAGCAATGCCGATACAAGCTGTCATAAATATTTCACAATCAGCCAGCAAAAAAGATGCGTCAAAGCTCCGCAGAATCGATTCAATAAATGACTCCAGGACTTTCTCGCCATCGATTTGATACAATAAAAAGCAAAACTCATCCTCACCTACCCGTGCTAGAACATCACCGGGGCGAAGATAGTCTTGTAACCTTTGTGCGACTGCAAGGAGTAATTGATTGCCGACGACATAACCAAAGGAACTATTCACCAGTTTAAATTGATCGCAGTCTAGATAAACTACTGCAAAGGAGAATTTTCCTGTTTGTAGAAGCTCAGCCAACTTTTGAAGCAAGAAAGTTCGGCTGGGTAGCGTTGTGAGTGCATCCTGAAAAATCATGGTTTGCAACTGAGCCGTGCGTTGTTGCACCGTTGTTTCCAATCGGGTATTGAAAGTAGCTAATTGCTGATATTGCTGGTGGATGCGTAACATAGAGCGCACCCTTGCTCTTAACTCCAAGCGATTAATCGGTTTGCTAATAAAGTCATCCGCTCCAGCCGCGAAGCATCTAGCTAAATCCGTTTTGGTGATGAGGGCTGTCACCATAACGATTGGCACAGATTCCCATTGTGGCATAGCTTTAATCCGCCGACATACTTCTATGCCATCTATTCCAGCCATCATCACATCCAGTAAAATTAAATCTGGCCGAAAAAGGTCTAGGGAATCGATCGCCTCTTCCCCATTTGCAGCATAATGTAACTGATAGTCTCGATCGCTCAACAGGGTTTCAATTACATCAAAGTTATCTGGTTCGTCGTCAATAATTAGAATGGCAGGATTATTCATAAAAATATTATGGGAATGGGGAATGGGGAATGGGGAATGGGGAATGGGGAATGGCGAATGGGGAATGGCGAATATCAATCCCGTTGGCATCCGAATTATTTATCAAAATTCAGGGGGTTAAAACGCCCACATGACGGTGGAATGTTTTTATAGTGGAGTTTAAATCATCATTCTAAAAACCTAGATGTTAACTGTAAAGCGGTCAACCTGTATGCTGTCAACTGTCCACTGTAAGGTGCGTCACTGTAAGATGGTCGATTTTTGTTTGCGATGGTTGGTGGCGAGGGAGCATCTCACTTTTGCAGCCAAGCTAGAAATCTAAGTTTTGAGGCAGAAGGCTCTCTTGCTGCGAGGCAGAAGGAAGGAGCCAAAAGAAGTGTTTTTACAAATATGAGATGATCCCGGTGGCGACGCACCCTACAACTGTCAACTTGTTTACTGTCCCAGGTCAACTATCAACTGTCAACTTGTTTGCTGTCAACTATCAACTGTCAACTGTTTAATAGACAATTCAATATGAACCGTCGTCCATTCATTGACAACACTTGAAATTCCGAAATTACCTCCATACAGTTCCACGATTTTCTTAACTATTTTCAATCCCAATCCGATGCCTTGTTGCTGGTAATAATTGCGTTCAAATTGTGTAAACGCTCCGATTTGTGCAATTTGTTCTGCTGTCATCCCTCGTCCTCTATCCGAGATAGATAGATAAAATGTTTCATTTTTTAATTGACTGCTGACTTGGACGGGCGTACCAGGTTTAGAAAATTTAAAAGCATTTTCTAGCAACTCATCGAGCGTGCAAGTAAAATCTCGTTCGCTCATAGTAATTTCTACATTTTCAAGTTCCCAAACCAAGTCATTTACACGATTAACAGTTTCAGCTTGGGCTTTGATAGCATTTTCAATAAGAAGTTGAGTTGAGATGTGTGGCTGATGCGTGTTTCTAGTTTCAGCAAAGTCAGGATTGCTAGTAAACATCTCCAACTGCGCGTAGTGCAAAAATCTTTTGGTTAATTTTTGCAGTCTCAATGCAGATTTTTGGGCTATTACCAACAACTCATTAACTTCCTCTGAACTCATGTCTTGATATTCATCAACCAGCAAACCAATTACGCCAAAAATTCCATTGAGGGGAGTGTTGAGTTCGTGGGGCAGTGTAGAAACTAAATTACCGCACAATTCATCCAAATTATTTTGCAATAACTGAATCGTATTTTCTTGTAATTTGGATAAACTCTCTATCCGATCGTATTGTTGTTTAACGCGCAGCATAGATTTGAGTCTGGCGCGAAGTTCAATGCCATTGACTGGCTTGCTAATGAAGTCATCTGCACCAGCTTCCAGGCAACGAGCCAGGTCTTCTTTAGTAGTGAGAGCCGTTACCATAATAATCGGTACGGGTTCCCATTGCGGCATAGCTTTAATTTGTTTGCAGACCTCAATACCATCTATTTCTGGCATCATCACGTCCAGTAAAATCACATCTGGGTCAAACAGTTTGAGGGATGCGATCGCACTACTACCACTGGCGGCGTAGTGTAGTACATAATCTGGCTCGTTTAAGAGTGTTTCAATAACATCAAAGTTGTCGGGTTCATCGTCAATCACTAAAATAGAGGGCATATTCATTCGTTATCTTGTGTTGGGGTTAAAAGCTGTTGGATAGTGGCAACCAGTTGCTTGAGCTTCACTGGCTTAGTTAAATAATAATTTGCCCCGGCTTCCAAGCAACGATCTCGATCGCCAGTCATCGCCAGAGCCGTGAGTGCAACAATCGGAATATCAACCAAGTTAGGAGCGAGGCGAATCTGTCTCATTGCCTCTAGTCCATCCATTCCCGACATTTGGATATCCATCAAAATCAAGTTAGGCTGGTGAGTTTTGGCCATGTCGATCGCCTGTTGCCCATCTTTTGCCAAGATAATGCGATAACCCTTGGCTCCGAGGTAGCTAGAAACCGTACTGATATTGGCTTCGTTATCTTCTACGAGCAAAATCAGAGGCGTTTGGCTGGTGGCTTCGTTGGTGGCGAAGCTGGTGGGTGGAGAGTCTTGTTCGAGAGTATTGGCTAGTTGCTCGCCTGCTGTCATTTCAGGTGAGAGGGGAAAACCAATCGTACAGGGTAGGTCGATCGCAAAGCAACTGCCCGTACCTAGTTCGCTGGTGAGTTCCACCCTACCACCGTGGAGTTCGACAATTCGCTTCACCAATGCCAGCCCCAAGCCCGTTCCTGCATATTGACGGTTTAAGGCAGTATCGATTTGGATGAAAGGCTGAAATAGTTTCTTGATATTTTCTGGTGCTATGCCAATGCCCGTATCGATTACGGCAATTCGCAAGAAGTTTTTTGGGGAAGAATTACTAACAGTTGCATCGGAATTCAGTTGGCGGACTGGAGATACCTCTACAGTGATAGAGCCGCCTGAGGGAGTGAATTTAACTGCATTGTTGAGTAGGTTAATTAATACCTGACGAATGCGTCGTTCATCCACTAACAAATCTGGTAGATTTGCTGGAATTTTCATCTCAAGTTGGATGCGTTTCTTGAGAGATTGCTGTTTAATAAACGCTAAACTAGACTGACAAATATGAGAGACAGAAATTGAAGTACAGTCGAGTTCGACCTGTCCGGCTTCTATTTTTGCTACATCGAGGATATCATCGATCAACTCTAGCAAATGGGAGCCGCTTCGTTCCACAGTTTGTAAGGCCTTGAGTTGTTTCTCGTTGACACTGCCAAAGACTCCTTCTTGTAGTCCTTCGGTCATGCCCAGAATCGCGTTCAAGGGAGTCCGAAGTTCGTGACTCATGTTGGCAAGAAATTCATCCTTGAGGCGAGTGGCGCGGGCGAGTTCTTGGTTGGAAACTGCCAGTTGTTGATTGCTATCAGTGAGCTTTGCCTCTGCCTCTTGTCGTTCGGCTAGTTCTTTCTGTAATTGCTCAAAAAGATTCGCTTGCTGAATGGCAATTGCTAACTGATTAGCTGTTTGTTGAAGTAAATTGATTTCCCGTTGTTGCCATTGGCGCGGACGATCGCATTGATGGGCAATCAACAATCCCCAAAGGGTTTGATTTTGAATAATTGGAACTACTAATTTAGCTCGAACCTGGATTTCTGCTAGGAATTCGACCAAACAGGGCAAGACTGATTGCTGTTCGTTTTCGCGATCGCTTAGGGCATATATTCTTCCCTGTAGATAACGAGCATAGTTTTCTTCAGGAAAAACCTCTTCCGGGAAGACAATATTCAGAATCTTCGGCCAATTTGCTAAAACAGATTCGGCAATGGCTGCCCCCGTACCTCCGGGAAACACACGATATACCAATACTCGGTCTGACTTTAATACTTGATGGACTTCCTCAACGGTGGCATTGAGAATCTCGTCCAGATTCAACGATGACCGCATCCGTTGAGTAACCGATCCTAACAACCGCTGCTGTTCTGCCTGTTGTTGCAACCTCACTTCCGCTTGTTTGCGCTGGGTAATATTCCGAAAAATACCCCGCGTCGCGATCGCTCTGCCATCTTGAAACTGACAATTCACATTCCCCTCGACGATGATTTCTCTGCCATCTTTGGTCAGGAATCTGGTTTCGATACCCAAACAGAGCGCACCAGCAAATAAGCTTTGCATCGCAGTCTGACAATGTACTAATTCATCGGGATGGATAATTTGGAAAAGGGACAGTTGAAGGAGGTCAGCATCGTTGTATCCCAGCGTTTCTTTCCACGCAGCATTTACAAATAGAATCCGACCGTCGGGAGCAATGCTTTGAATGAGATCGGTGGCGTTGTCGAAGAGATCGCGCAGTTGAGCCTCGCGTGCTTGTAGTTCGCGCGTCCGCTGTTCGACCCTCGCTTCCAAGTCCTGATTCAAGCGGTGCAACGCATCGTTGGCGGCTTTCCGCTGTAATTCTGTGGCTGCCCGTGCTGCAAAGACCTGAAGAATGGCGATTGCTTCGGCACGTTTTTCGGCTGGTAAGGGCTGTTTGTCTAAAATGCAAAGGTTGCCAATCGCCTTGCCGATATCGTCTTTTAAGGCAATGCCCAAATAGCTATCTGCCTGCATCGTCGCCAAGTATAAATCATCAGGAAAGATGCTTTGCACTTGGCTGGGGCTGTAAAATTCCCCATTTTTCAAAGCATATTCGCAGGGAGTGCGAGCTGGATGATAGGATTTTTCGGGCTGCAAAGCTCCATTTGCCCAGAATCCAAGGGTATGGAGTTCGTCGCCCACCAGCTCGGTAACGATGGCACAGCCGATATCCAACGCTTCGGAAATGTGGCGCACTAGGGCGAGAAAAAAGTCTTTTCCCGTGACGGCAGCAGTTCCTGTTACCAGTTTTTGTAGGGTTAATTCAGCTCGTTTGCGATCGCTAATATCAGTAATCGTCCCCACATAACCTATAACCCGCCCAGCGGCATCATGCTCTGCCACCGATTGCCCGTACACCCAAGTCACAACACCATCGGTGCGTTGGAAGCGATACTCCAGGCTAAAGGGGCGGTTTTCTTGGGCCGATTGATACCACTCTGTCGCTATTTTGTCTCGATCCTCTGGGTGCAATCTTTGCCGCCATCCATCTCCGGCTGAGGATTCTGGAGTCAGTCCGGCTATCTGACACCATCGATCGTTGACATAGGTACATTTACCTTCAGCATCGGTACGGAAAATCCCCACGGGAGCGGCTGCGGTTAATGTGATGTAGCGCTCTTCACTTTCGAGTAACCGAGCTTCTGCTTGCTGGCGTTCGCTCAGTTGAGCTTGCAATTTTTGGTGAGTGGTGGCTTGCTGGATGGCAATCGCCAGTTGTACCGACAAAGCTTGCAACAGTTCGACTTCTTCCGGTTGCCACTCGCGGGCGTTCTGGCTTTCAGTGACATTGAGCAAGCCCCACAATTCATCTCCACACAGCAGCGGCACCAAGATTTTCGCCCGCGTCTGGAGGCGGATCAGCATCTCGCGGTGGCAATCTGACATGGGGGTAGTGTAGATATCGGGTACGACCCTAATTCGCCCCTGGCGGTAAATCTCCGTACAGTCTTGGCTAAAACAGGTGTCGTTAATCCGCTCGTTCACTAAAGACAGGGCCGAGTCAGTAGATTCGGCAACGGCAATGGTTTGCCAATCCGCTTCAAACTGCCAAATGTTCACGCGATCACACCCCAGCACTTGGCGTACCTGGGCCACAGTCGTATCTAAGATGCTTTGCAAACTCAAGGACGAGCGAATTTGCGTGGCAATTGCAGCCACCAATTTTTCCCTTTCTGCTTGAGCTTTCAGGGCTGTCGTCCGGGTTTGTACTTGTTTTTCTAGTTCAACGGTGCGGGTTTGTAATAATTCAATTTTCTCTGCTTCTAATACCACTACCTTCTGTTCCATGACCTCTGCCAGCTTGTATAGCTCCAATGGATTGAGGGCTTGTAGCAAGCTGGTCTGGGTGATGATGCCCAATAGCTGTCCCCGGAGGCCCGTCACCGCCAACCGATGAATCAAGCGCTGTTCCATGATGGAGTGCACCACCCACAGCGAATCGTCAGGTCTAACGGCAAAAATCGGTCGGCTCATCACCGTCTCGGCTTTACAGGTTTCCAAGTTCAAGCCCAATGCCTGAAACTGCACAATATCTCGCTCGGTGACAATCCCCACCGGAATTTGCAACGGTTCCGATTCACTCCGACTGATTTCCACTATCATTACGGAACTAACCCGGTGTTTTGCCATCAGTTGGGCGATCGCCAACATCAATACATCTGGCTCGGCACAAATCACCTGATTCGTCATCACCTCTGATACCAGTCGCAACCGCAAAAGATCTACAGGGCGACTGGTTTGTCGCAAACTTTCATGGGTCAGTAACCCCACTAAGCGCTCGGACTCTCCCAGAATGGGTAAGTGGCGAATCTGGTACTGTTGGAGCATATTAATCGTAGACAATAAATCGGTCAAAGCAGACTCGTACATGGTGATGACTGGATGTGCCATCACCTCTCGCATTGCCAAAGTCTCCAAAGAACGCTGCTGAGCACTCAAGCGCACGACATCCCGCTCTGTCAAAATACCTACCAAACGCTCATTTTCTACGACCAACACGCAGCTTGACCGTACCTCTAGATGCAGTTCGTCCAGTTGTCCATTTGCTGTTTTAGTGGTATCGCAGATAGCCCGCATACCGCTCATTTGGGCGATGGCTTCTATCACCGTCGTATCTGGTTTAACCATGAGAGGGTCGCGCACGATCGCCGATTTCAGTTCTGATGGGGTAAGAGCTGTGGTGCGGGTAAACATTGCTATAAAGGTATTTATTTTTGATTATCGCTCTTTTGTAGAATTTGTTAGACCGCAGCCCGCAAACTTATTTCTTTGCTCAGAGGTACAAGAAATTAGCGATGGATGGTGGCTCGACGATAATTTTTAGTTGCTGTTGCTATAGGAAATAAACCAAGCTTCGGTACGGTGGCTCCCAACACCTCAATTTAGATGCAAACCAAAACCCAATCCGCCCACCATGCCCAAACTCCCCGAATGCGATCGCTGCATCTTGTACGCCCGCAACCCCCACTTAGTCTGCGCCGTCCATCCCGCAGGCCCCAACGCCGACACTTGCTTAGACTTTCGAGCAAACCCCAACGCTGAATCGGAGGAATTGTGGGAACCCGAAGGTGCGAGCTACTACAACGGCGAACTCATCCTGCAACCGAGGCAGCGGTGGACTTTGGAACAGCAGCTAGAGCTTTTGGACACGCACCCCTTGTTTACCGGCCGGTGTCCCCGGTGTGAAATGACTTATCCCAAGTACGAAGTCCCCCCGGTGCATTGGGATTGTGCGGAGTGCGGGTGGATGGATGATTCGGTGTGAGGTTGGCGGGAATTGGGCGATCGTTGGTTTTATTGGTGGCAGAGCGATGGGAAGTGAGTAGGGGAAAATAGGTAGAGACGTTCCTATGGGCAACTACGCAAAGGGAAAGTTTGCTCAGAATTTGATTAAGTGGAATTTGGATAGCCTGACTAATTTAGAATATAAAAAGGATTTTCGGCGTTTGGGCGTTATTCTGGAAGAGCCAGAGTTTTCAACTACATTGGGGTTCTGCACGATTTTGGTAGCTCCGATGGAGCAATGTTGGTTCAAGGATTGAAAATTGAAAGTATGATTTTTAAGTAAAGTAAACTAGATTATGACTACAATTTCACCAGATGAATTTGGACGGTTTCGCTCAGAGCTGGCAAATAATCCAGAAGCCTTAGCTGCTCTTGATGTAATTGAACAGTGTGAGGGTAACTTAGAAGATGCAGCCCAAGTGATTTTACTTGAGGCAGGAGAAGAAGAAGTTCAATCAGATTTGTTTGATAAGTTAATTAGATACTGCCGCAATGTTGCCTGTCAGGAGGATATGAAAGAGGAATTACCCGTACTGGTAGCTGCTGTTACAGAATATTTAGCAGCGGGTAGTGGCTTTCCCCCAGGTCTGGCAACTCCGTTTTCTATTTTTGTAATTAAGAAAACACTGAAGAAATTTTGTCTGTAAAACGACCAAATTCTAAATCCCTGTAGTAATGAAGGCTGCCCAGTAGTACGGGCTTGCAAATGGATAGGGTTGGGCGCGAATTTGGTTTTCTGCATTCTTAAGAGATGCACTAAATATTCGTTGCTTTCTTGGTGGAAGCATGGGAATAATATGATTAATTTGAGGTTTTAGTTCGTTGTCTAGAATTTCCTGACAACGTTCGCTACTAAGCTCTCGAAGCCATTTTTGTGCTTTTTTTAGGGCGCTAGCTACATCTAATCTTTGATGGGTTGAGAGCTCGGTCAAAATATTTTTGAATAGCTCCCCGATCAATAATGTAGTTGAAATACTATTCACTTCCCACAGACTATGGACAATATTAGAACAACCAGCAAATATAAATCCACTGGCTAAGCCAATATACTCATCACTGAAACTATTCGGATAAGTCAACCCTGTTTCGCAAGCTGAAAGAATCAGTAGTTGGCATTGGCTAAGGTCGAGGTCAAAAATTTCCCCCATCATCAGACGAGTGTTATTGGCTAATTTTAAACAAGATTGTTCAGGTAATTTTAAAATATATTCACCATGACCCGAAAAAATAACACAGTGAGCCAGACGCATTTTTTCTATATTGCCAGAATCATTGAGGGCATCTCTTGTAGCAGCCTCTCTGACTATAACACAAGCTTCTTCTTGAAAGTAATGACCAATTGTTTCCACTAAGGAATTAGCAAATGGTAAATTTTGTTCGGGATCTTGAATTGCAAAGAGGCGACTCAAGTCAAAGTTTTTAGATTTTTGAGTCATTTGTAATAGTTGGCAGCTAGGGGCATAGCTGATACCTTTGGAAAAGCGATCTAAAAAGCAAGTACCATCCGCTAAAAAGAGTGCATGAAGGGGAAATAGATGCAGAAACCGATGGGGTACAAGAATGAGGCGGTCGCACTCTTTAGGAATGTGGAATAAAATTTCTTCTAGATGTAAAATTTTACTTAAGTCGTTCAAATGAGCAGCTAGGTCATTTTTCCAATTCTTTTTGTTTTGCTCATAAGGAGTTATATATTTATTAGCCCATTGCACCAGAGGTTTACTATCTTTTGGTTCAGCCATCCACAAATTATGTTTGCTAATCAGAAACGTAAAAACTGTTTCATCGGTAATAAACCACTCAATAATTATTGTGTTTTCATCGGGTAAGAGGTCTTGAATTTCGGGGAATGAAATAAACTGAGATTCTTGTATATTTATTAGAGATTGAGTGTTGACAAATAAATCTGTCAAATCTTCGTGGGTGACAATTTTTTCCAGTAATTTATCCAAGTTCTGCCGCAGTTCAGGCAATAAAACTGTTTCGATTGCGTGAGGAGTAAGCTTAAAAATATTTTTTCCCAGCTTTTCTACTTGAGTTTCAGCCTTGGAAACTTCACCATTAGTGGAGGCTTTACGGTCAGTTATCAGTTCTACTAAAGTCCGTGTTTTACTGCGTTCAACGTATTCTACTGCTTGTTGAATTTGGTTAGTTTTGACACAAGAACGCACCATGTTAAAGTAAACTTCTATTACTTCCTCCATAATTTCCTGACGATTAGGGTAAGTAGTTGCCCAATTTCGCCTTTGCTGCACCGCCTCAATAGCAATACGATAGACTTCGATAGCTTCATGCCATCTTTCAGCATGGAAGAGAATGTTACCCAGCGTGCCACTTGTTTTGAGGCAAGCTAAAGGATAATCAGTTGGTTTGAATATTTCTAAAGCTCGCCATAAATATTTAATCGCTTCAAAAATTTGCCCTGCTTTATTGTAGGCACAACCTAAATTTTGTTGCACTCCACCCCATTTTTCGGGAACCTGTTCGCGGGTATAAACTTTCAAAGCATTTTGGCAGGCGATAACAGTAGCTTGTAAATTTTCTATTTGATTTGTTTCTATCATGTCTGTATAAACTACAGCCAAATTCATTTGAATGTCTGCCCAAGATTCGGGAAATTCTTTATAAGTATAGATTGTTAAAGCATTTTGGTAGGCAGTTATTGCTGCTTTTAAATTATCCTTTTCATTTCCATTAATTCGTCTGCGGTAGGCAGCACCTAGATTAATTTGGGTATCAGCCCATTCCTTTCGGTATTCTTCACATTCTAAGATTGGCAGTGCTAGTTGATAGGCAGCAATAGATGCTTCTAAATTTTCTGCTTTGTCTCCTCGGATTCGATCGCGGTAAGCAAGACCTAAATTATTCTGTATCCATGCCCATTCCATCGGAAATTCTTCACTTGTATGTACTTGCTGCGCTAACTTGTAAGCATTAATAGCTATTTCTAAGTTTTCGGCTATATCTCCCCAAATGCGTTGAGTACATACATCAGCAAAAAAACGTTGAGTTCTAGCCCACTCCACAGGATAAACCTCTCGTTTAAAAATCAAAGAAGCTATTATGAAGGCTGCCATTTCTACTTCCAGATTTTCAGCAGTTTTACCCTCTCGTCGCTGATTAAAGAAAAAACCTAGCTCGGTATAAGCATTACCTAAAGTTTTTTGTGTTTGCTCCCACAACTCACAAAATATGTCTCTAGTAAAGACCTCTAATGCTTTGTCACAGTAAGCTATTGCTTGTCTAATGTTGTCTAATTTCTCTTTTTGGGAGCGTTTTATGTAAACGATTGCTAAACTAAGTTGGGTAATCGCCCAGGCTTTCGCAAATAGTTCGCGAGTAAAAACAGTTTCTACTATTTGGAAACCTGCAATCGCAATTTCTTGATTCCAAGCTTTATTGCCATTAGGAAACCCTAAAATTAGTTGGCTAAAATTACCAATTGCTTCTGCAATCCCAACTTTTGTTTCGGCTTCGGATTCAGATAGTCTAACCGTAGCCCAGAGGCTAAATGAACGAGCAAAATTTTCATCTAATTTTTCTACTTTTGTTTGCAAAAGTGGATAGAGCATTTGAGGATCTCTATTATTATCTACGATATTTTGTAAGACTTCCTCTATAAAACTATAAACAGGTTTGGTTAGTGATTCTGCCATTTGAGCCAACCCATAAAAAGATTCTGCTAAAATTTTATTACCTTGTTTAATTTGATTAACTGCCAACTTTTTTGTTATCTCTACAAAGCCGATATCAATCAGTGAACGATTTACCTTGATAATTTCTTCTTCTTCACCAATGGAACAGCTTAGCAGTTTGTCAATTAGCACTAAATAGGCTTTGGTGCGATCATCATTCAAATCCAGATTAACCATTATTATAGATACAGAATTATAAATTTATTATCGCTTGAACTACTTTATTTGGCATAACCTCAAAAATTCTCTTAACTAGAGCGCTCACTTAGAATGCTCTAGTAGTGCCTCTAATTTCTCAGCTACGCAACAACACTCGCTCCACACCCCACTTGAGCGTGCAGCCCGCCAATCCCCCAGCAAACACTACGAACGCGCATTGAGGCCACGCCGCGAACCAGACCCACTCCTGCGGCCACGATTGCCACAAGCGAAACATGATTGCAGCGATCGTGGTTAGTAAGAATATTTTGCCAACAGTTGCTTCACCGATCGCCCACCCCCGGTAGATTCCCTGGCAACAGGCGGCCGTCAATTCAATAAACAGCACCAAGTTCAAAACGCTGATGATGGCGCTGTTGATGTTGCTGTTGATGTTCTGCAAGAAATTGATGAAATCCATAGGGTTGATTTTTTAGGCGACTCCCCCAATCTAGCAAGCTTAACAACGGTTGTGTGGCGGCTGCTTCTCAAGTTTCCTAGTCAACGACGGTAAGCCCTGGAGTCACAAACTCAAAAACTTAGGGGTCGCCGGGACTGTGTGCGATCGCAAAGAGAGTTTCTGCTGCTGCGTATTTTGCGTGCTTTGTGTGGCGATCGCTCTCCAACTGAGTCAAGCGTGAAATGATGGTGAGGTAGGCACTAAGAAATATGGAATGCAGAGAAATGACCAACTCACCACTCGAACAAATCAATTTGCTAGACACGGACTATGCCGACATCCTAGCCCACAGCAGCAATCCATCGTTTGAAATGCAACTGATTAAGTTAGGGATTGATGCAACAGAAGCGCGAACCACAACCAATTTCCTCACCCTGGTGCGACAAAGATCCGATACTCCAGCATCCTGGGCAGCTTTAGCCGAGGCTTGGGAAGCAGGTTGCGGGTTCGAGCCAAACCTCGAACATCTTCAACAAATTCTAGAATTGCTGTGGAATCACCATCAAAGAAAAGTTGAAAATGATTGATAATCAACAGTTGTCACTAATTGGTTAAATGACTGATTCGCCCATCGAACCCCTCGATTTACTAGACACAGACTACGCCGACATTCTCGCTCACAGCAGCGATCCATCGTTTGAACTACAACTGGTTCGGTTTGGAGTGGATGCAGCAGAAGCCCGCATCAAAACCAATTTCCTCACCCTGGTGCGCCAAAAACCTGAGACTCCCGAACAATGGGCTACTTTAACCGAAGCATGGGAAGAGGCTTGCGAGAATAAGCCCACCGTTGAAGATTTTCGCTTATTGGCAGAATTCCTGTGGGAGAATCAAGAAAGCGTTGAAGTGGATTAGCTGCTGATAATTTTGAATTGAATTTACTTAACAGAGCGATCGCCATATTTTGAAAAGATGAGCTTTTACCGCTATGCCTAAACCAAAGAGGTATCCCGACAATTGGCAAGAGATTGCGCTCTCGGTGAAAGAAAACGCAGGGTGGCGCTGTGCTAAATGCCATCAACAATGCCTCAGACCGGGCAACAATACTAAGGGCTTAACCAAATCAGAACGCTGTGCTTTAACTTTGAGCGTGCATCATCGTAATCGGATACCTGAGGACAACCGCCTCGAAAACTTAATCGCTCTTTGTACCGCGTGTCACCATTAAACTCAACGAGACTGTCACCAACCCCGTTGGTCTTCAAAACCGTGCATGAAACTTTAATTTCACACGGCTCCTCAATGATTTGGTGCTTGTTACGCATACCTCATTACCCATTTATCCTCGACTCTTTCAAGTCTTTTGGTGGGTTTAGGCTCGACACTGTTGCAGTCGGATTTGCTGCCAGAACTGCCATCATTGGCTGTCTTTATATCATGGCAATGTCTATGTAGAAGTTGAAGATTTTTATACTCATCCTTTTTACCTTTCGATTTGGGGATGATATGGTCAACTTCCATTACATCATCTTCACGGAAGAACAAACCGCAGTGGGTGCATTTCCCTTTTTGCTTTTTCAGGAGCGTTGCCACTCTAGACGGCATTTCCGGGTTTTTACCCATTCTTGAACTCCAATAAACTAGGTTTCCGTCGTATGGTGACGATTCGCCTTTAACTTTCACATGACGCACTATTGGGGTGACGGCATGGTCAAGTAACCGAAATGAGGTTAATCCATCCTTCTTCGTTGCGAATACCCAGTTATCACCGCCTATGGAATGCCAATATTTGTTTGACACCCATTCCCTGCTCTTTTTTGGGTGGCGGCGTTTTGCCCAAGCGCTTAACTTTTGGTACGTGAGGCTATCGATATCTGAGTAAGCCACCTTACTTACCACAGTCGCATAGTAGTTTGCCCATCCCCTAATGATTGGGTTTAGATGGTTGATTAGCGCCACTTGTGGTGCTGCCTTATGGGCTTCGATAACACTAGCGATTTGATCGTAATGTACCTTTTGCGAATGCTTACTTGGGGTGATGATTGTTTTAAAACCCTGATTAGAGTGATACTTTCCAACAGTGAATTGTTGTATCCTAAAACCAAGGAAATCGAACCCTGGTTTTTCTTGCTCATACTGGTTGAGAGTGTGAGTAAGTCTCGTTTTGCTGGGTTTTAGTTCTAAACCCATGCCTTGTAACCATTCAGAGATAATCTCTTTACATCTTTGGACAACGGTTATATCTTCGTGAAGAATAACGAAGTCATCGGCATAACGAATTAGGCTTAGGCTTTTACGGTTGTCCCGCTTACCATGACCACTTCGGGTGGGCAAAGTATCAGCATACTTTTTAATTCGTTCTTCCATCCCGTGGAGGGCAATATTTGCCAGTAGTGGAGAAATTACCCCGCCCTGTGGCGTACCCTCAGATGTTGGAAACAACTGCTTATCATCCATCACTCCCGCTTTTAACCAGGCTCGAACTTGTCGGCGGATGGTGGGGAATGTATTTAATTTTTTGAGCAGTGCTTCATGGTCGATGCGGTCGAAACACTTGGCAATGTCAGCATCTAGCACGTATTTAGATTTCTGACTAATTACCGTGAATATTTGCTCTATCGCATCATGGCATGAGCGATTAAAGTCGGCGACCCTCTCACGAGAGCCGCCGCTCTCCAAAACCGTGCGTGAAAATTTCTCTTCACACGGCTCCTCAGTGACTTGGTGCTTG
>RDXX01000057.1 GCA_004292955.1 Oscillatoriales cyanobacterium
AGCCGACTCCCTTGGGTGAAGCAGGAAGCAGACCCTTCAAGAGCAATCTTGATTGAATAGTGAGACTTGAGAAAGTTTAGCTAAGTTTTGTGTAGCAGCTTACAACCTACCTTGCTGTCTGGAGGAATGTCTGCGCTCCTCTGAGCTTGCGGCAAGGCAAGAATAGCAAACCGCTATTTTGGGGAGCCTCGTTGTGGCTCTGATGATTGCCTCCAAGAACCTGAATTTCAGGAGATTTACAGTTAAACTTCTCAAGAATCTCATCCCCGACTTTCGGGGAGGGAGTATCTAAAAGTCGAGCTGTCCCCAGTCAAAAAGCCCCTGTATCTGACAACTGTCAACGATCGCAGTAAAAGTCAGCAGCACGTCTTTTGACCCTGCTCAAACCGTTCGACTAGCAGTTTAACAAAAAATATAGTACAGTTCTTAAACTCACAATTTTCGGAGATTCGAGGTAATATCATGGCCGAAATAACTAAAGAAGAAATGCGCGAACGCCTGGGAAATATTGACCAGATTCGCGATATAATTTTCGGGGCGCAGCTTAGAGAATACGACAATCGTTTCGACAAAATAGATTCCGACTTGTCGATGATGCAGCAAGATATGCACGCTCGCATCGAACAAGTGAAAACAGTTCTGTCCACAGAAATGAGGGCGGCAGTTGATTCGTTAGAAAAGAAAGTTAAATCGCTCACCTTAAATACGCAAGAAGAAAGTGCTGACCTCCGACAGCAAATCGATCGCGTTAACCGCAAATGCTCCAGCACCATCGAAGCCCTCGACGAGGCGATCGACAATCAAACCAGTTCCATTCGCGACGAACTCTCTCAAACCAGAGAGCGACTCTCCGAAGAAACCCGCACTTTGAAAACACAGGTTTTTGAAGAACTAGACCGACGCTTTTCCATGCTCAGAGATGTTAAAGTTTCCAGAGATGACATGGCAGAAATTCTGTTTGAACTAGGAATGAGACTCAAAGGAACAGAATTTGTGCCCGAACTTAAAGGCGTTGCTGATAATAAGTCAAATAACGAATTTTTGTTGCCGGAGCGCCACCATCACGGATAATAACGCATGGCTTTACCGAAAGAAAATCCAGAAGTTGAAAATCAGCTAGAGGGTTTTGTTTCTAAACCTGACGAGTCTGCTGCCTCGGCAGCAACCCAGCTAGACCCCTTGTTGACTCTGTTATTCGATCTCAAAATTATTGCTGGTTCAAAGCAGCAAAATCCCGAGTCCGAAGCTGACAGCAGCGGCAAAAACGGTCAAGCTGGGGCCCTCGGCGGGTCGATCGATTTGTTAAGTATTTCCTCCGCACAGCCAGAGGAAATTGCAGCGCAGCAAAATCCCGAACCCGAAGCTGCTAGCAGCAGCGGCAAAAACAGTCAAGCTGGAACCCTCGGCGGGTTGATGGATTTGTTAAGTATTTCCTCCGCACAGCCACAGGAAATTGCAGCGCAGCACAATTCCGAACCCGAAGCTGACAGCAGCGGCAAAAATAGTCAAGCTGGAGCACTCGGCGGGTTGATGGATTTGTTAGGTATTTCCTCCGCACAGCCAGAGGAAATTGCAGCCGTGCCAGAAACTGGCTCTTGCCAACCCGATTCTACTGCTTCCCCGGCTGTTGCAGACGAGTCCCACAATTTGCTGTTCGCTACTCACAAACTCAACACTTCTGAACTGGAAAGAAACTATTCCTCAGCTAAAACTATAGATGTTTCCGCAGATGTTTCGGATTTGGAGAGAGAATCACCCTCGCTACAAGCATTCCCTGACTTAACAATTTCCGATTCTCCCCAGTACGTACAGGGCGAAAAATCCCAGGATTCTGCTGACACCGCTGTAGAGAATTCGCCCATTCCCCAAACTCTGGCGCCACCCGCAGCAACCGATCCGAATTCCTCAGTGTCCGGACTTTCGCAGCCATCCCAAAAAATATATGCAGATGCAAGTGTGGCATCAATTGAACCGAAGCGAGAGTCGCAAGAACAGCCGATACCACTATCGCAGCGATCGGAAATCATAGGCGATATTAAACAAGAATTCAATGAAGCCGACAGCGCGATGGGAAGGCTGCAAAATCTGATTTTTGGCTCGCAAATGTCAGATATCGAGCAACTCAAAAATCTCCTAGCAGAAACTGATTTGCCGGGGGTGTGCAATCTGCTAGCAAGCATCGACTCTAAATTAGAAAAACTGGAACACCAAATCTACGATCCACAAGAGCTGATCGCCCTAATGCTGCCTTGGATCGCAGAAATTCTCAGCCGCAAAATTGCCGATTCCAGAGAAGAAGTTGTTAATGCGATAGTCCCAATTATTGATGAAGTGATTAGGGCTAAAACTGTGGAAAACAGGCAAGCAATGAGTTCGGCGATAGGTGAGTTGCTGCCCGACGCACTTGCTCAACAAATAGAAAATTCGCCAGCGGATATTGCTCGGGCGATCGCCCCAGAAATGGGTTTGGCGATAAAAGAGCAAATTCGCCTCGATCAAGAGTCGATCGCCCAAGCCCTCGCCCCGGAAATGGGCAAAGCCATTACAGCCCAAATCGCCCTCGAACGCGACTCTATGGTGGATGCTCTCTATCCCGTCATTGGCAGTACGATCTCTAAATACATGGCAGAAGCTATTAAAACTATCAACGAAAAAGTCTCAAATAGCTTAAGCATGGAAGGAGTTGGGCGCAAAATTCGCTCCCAAGTACAAGGAGTCTCCGAAGCTGAATTAATCCTCAGAGAATCAATACCTTTTACCGTCCAAGCAGCATTGTTAATTCACAAGGCATCTGGCTTGGTAATTTCCGAAGTTCAACACCCCGCAGGCAATTACCAGTTAGAAGCGGAAATGGTAGCAGGAATGCTCACAGCTATTCGCAGCTTTGTGAACGAATGCATCGTTCAGCCCGGAGAAATTTCTGAACTCAATCTAATTGAATACGGCGACTCAAAAATTATGTTAGAAGTAGCGGGATACTGCTACATGGCAGTCGTGATTAAAGGAGAACCGCCACAGTCGTTCATTAACAAACTCCGGCAAACACTTACTAATCTGATCCTTAATTACGCTAAATTAATTCACGAGTTTAACGGCGATCCCGGTACTATACCGGACTCTGTGCACCCGTTCATCCAAAGTTTATTCGACCCGGTGGAAAGGGAAAAATCAAAAAAACCCCCCTTCGTGCTGATCGGGGTGACGATCGCAGCGCTAACCTTAATCTCAACACCTTGGGTAATTTATCAGCACCGCCGGAGCATTGACCGCCCCCTGGCAACAAATGCCGCTTTAGCTTTAGCCTCGACCCCAGAATTAGCGGTTTACCGCTTAAACGCCGACGTGGAGGGCAACACTCTCAAGTTAACCGGAAATTTGCCAAATCCAGAATTGCGGGAAAAAGCCGCCAAAATAGCCGCCTCAACTGCACCAAATCTGAAATTAGACAATCAAATTGTCGCTGTAGATGTACCTCCAGATCCCGTGTTGACGGCGGGTGAGGTGCAGCGGATCACCGCTGTTTTGAACCGCTTGTCGGGTGTTTCTATTTCTAGTCGGTATGGCGATCGCAAAGTTACAGTAGAGGGGACAGTCATGGAGGCTGTCGATTCACAGAAAATTGCTCAGTCCCTGAAGCAAATTCCCGGCGTTGAGTCAGTCGTTAGCACTGTGAAACTAGATCCGCTTAAAATTGCCACCCGCATCTACTTCGACCAAGGAACGACAACATTAGACTCAGCATCAGAAGAAATTATCGCCAGTGTTAAAAGTTTCATGGATCAATATCCTCAAAAACAGATTAAGATAATTGGACACAGCGATCGCACTGGGGAACTTGTCATCAATCAACGGTTGTCGCTCCAGCGTGCCACAGCAGTGCGAGATGCTTTGCTGCGGCAAGGTGCCAATCCGAAGCGCCTCCTGGCGGTTGGCAGTCAAAATCCTCCCCCCGGCGTGGAACCCAATCAACCGCTACTTTTAAGCAGATGCGTGCTATTTGAACCAATAACTAAGATCGTAAACAGCAAATAATTATGTCAGTTACTATATCTAAAAAAATGTGCATGATCGGCGACTTTGGCGTCGGTAAAACCAGTCTGATCCGCCGTTTTGTCGATCGGCAATTCAGCGACGAGTACCTCTCCACCGTCGGAGTAAAAATTTCCCGCAAAAGTATCGCATTAGAAAACACCAAACACCCGGAAAGTGTCACCGCACAGTTGCTGATTTGGGACTTAGAAGGACATACAAAATTCAAAGGAATCGCACCGACTTACTTACAAGGAGCTAGCGGCGTTTTAATCGTTGCCGATGTCAGCCGCTCCGAAACAGTTGAGCGAATCTCCGAACACGTCAAGCTGTTTTCTTCAGTCAATCCCAAAGGGTCAATTATCGTCGCTTTGAACAAAGTAGACTTGATTGACGAAGAAAAATTGGCACTGCTAGTGGAAATCTCCCACTCAATCGGTCAAGACAAAGTAATAGCAGTTTATACCACATCGGCTAAAACCGGCAAAGACGTTGACGAAATTTTTCACAAACTAGCTTACACAATGGTAGAACAAGTATGAACCGTTCGTAGATGTATACCCACATCTACCCAAACAGAGCCTGCATTGGGTAGATGCTGCGAACGTGCAGGAACAGGATAAGACCTACGTTGTTTGAGTCATGACACCTACAGATGAACGCCAGTTTGTAGCTCTGTCGATTGCTATTAAGGAACGGATTAATTACATACAGATCCGCGTGTTGCACTCCCAACAAGCTCTTTCAACATTTCCGAGGCAAACATTACTTAGAAATAAGGCTGACAGAAGATGTCAAACTACGTTTTTCTCATTGATGCCAACAAAAAACCGATGAATCCGGTTCATCCCAGTCACGCCAGAAAACTTTTAGATTCGGGCAAGGCTTCGGTGTTTCGGCGCTATCCGTTCACACTGCTCCTCAAGCGAGTAGTAGAAAACATTGTTGTTCATCCGCTCACACTCAAGATCGATCCCGGTTCTAAAGTGACAGGCATCTCACTTGTCACTGACCGTAATGAAGCGATCTGGGGGGTGGAATTAGAGCATCGAGGGCAGCAGATCGAAGATGCTTTACAGTCCCGTCGTGCAGTTCGTAGAGGACGCAGAAATCGCAATACTCGCTATCGTCAAGCCAGATATTTCAATCGTAAACGTCCTCAAGGATGGTTAGCGCCATCTTTGATGCACCGAGTTTTGACGACCGAAACATGGATAAAACGACTCCGCAAGTTTGCACCTATCGGAGATATCAAGTTAGAGCTTGTTCAATTCGATACGCAACAGCTAGAGAATCCTGAAATCTCTGGCATTGAATATCAGCAAGGCGAATTACAAGGTTACGAAGTTCGTGAGTATCTACTTGAAAAGTGGGCTCGAAAATGTGCTTACTGTGATGCCGAAAATATTCCGTTGCAAATCGAGCATATCCAAGCTAGAGCTAAAGGTGGCTCTAACCGAATTTATAACCTGTGTTTGGCTTGCGAAAAGTGCAATCTTAAAAAAGCAAGTCAGGATATTAGGGATTTCTTGAAAGGCAAGTCCGATCTAGCTTCGAGAATCCTCTCTTGGGCCAAATCTCCTCTCAAAGATGCGGCTGCTATGAATTCTACTCGGTGGAAATTGTTTAAAACCTTGAAAGTCACTGGATTGCTTGTCACTACTGGCACTGGCGGACAAACGAAGTTCAATAGAACTCGATTAGGACTGCCTAAAGAACATTGGATTGATGCTGCCTGTGTGGGTGTCACTCCATCCTTGAAAATCTTAACCACTCGCATTTTGAGAGTTAAGGCAACAGGTATGGGAGGAAGGCAACGATGCCAGACGGATAAGTTTGGGTATCCCCAGAAACATCGTCCATTACGTCCGATTTTCGGGTTTTGTACTGGGGACATTGTTCGTGCTGATGTCCCGAAAGGTAAGTACAAAGGGACGTTCACTGCTAGAGTTTGTCCTATGTCAGATGGAAGAGGTGAGTTTGTTATTGACAAAAAACGGAGGTCAATCAGGTTGGAATATTGCACAACAGTTCACAGGAAAGATGGTTACAGCTATGCCTGAAAACATACTCAAAAAAGAACGAGTGTCTGGATATGTCCACCAATAATTATCGAACAGTATGAACCCCCTTTTTAGAAAGCTCCTGGGTCCGCGACAAACAGAGTATCTAATAGTAAATCACAATTTCATCATTCAGGAAACCTCTGCCGAAGTGCAGAATTATGCCGATACTCCGGGTGACGCGCTCCCCGGTACAGATGCTCGCATCTGTTTTCCCGAACTGATTGGAATTGAAAATATCCTCATGTCGATCGTGATGGGAAGGCGGCCGAGTTTTGAACTCAAAGGTATCGCTCGGTTTGCCGACAACAACCGCCCTTTATACTTCGATATGTTGGCGATAGAACATGAAAACGAACAAGATATGGCAAGTAATTTGCTAATTTTGATTGAAGATGCCACCGAAAAAATGGTGATGAAGCAATCCTTGATTCAGAGAGCGAATGAAGCTAATCTTTTGCTGAGCGCCTTAGCCGCTTCAAAAGATTATATAGATAAAGTGATTCGCTCCATGGGCGATGCTTTGTTGGTGACAACAACATTAGGAATTATCAAAACAGTCAATCAATCGGCACAATGGTTATTTGGGTACAGCGAAGCAGAATTAATCGACCAGCCTCTCTCCATCATAGTAGTCGAAGAAACATTGCTTTACCAAGGTCGCCACCGCTATATTTTGTCTCAAAAAGAGCTGCTCAGAGAATTGGAAGTAGTCTGCACTACTAAATCGGGAGAAGAAATTTGGGTAGAATTTTCCTGCTCGGCAATTCAGACAGAATTAGACGGACTTTATGATTTCATATATATCGGCAGAGACATCACAGAACGCAAGCAAGAAGACATGGAAATTCGTCGCTCTCTGGTAAAAGAGCAAGAACTCAGACAGCTTAAATCTCGTTTTTTCTCGATGCTGGCTCACGAATTCGGCAATCCTTTAAATACAGTATTATTTGCTACTCAAATTCTCAAAGAATATGGGGACGAAATTACCCAAGCGGAAAAACAAGAATACCTCGAACACGTTAAATCAGCATCTAAACACATGGCTCAGCTATTAGATGACGTGCGGTTGCTCAGCAGCGCCGAAGCTGGAAAACTCCAATTCAATCCCGCACCACTTGACTTGCGAAAATTTTGTAGCGAGTTAGTAGAATCAATAAAAATTAGCTACGGACAAAATCATAAAATTAATTTTGTTTGCAGAAAATCTATTGCGCCTGGGAAAAAAACCGCTCCGGAGTCGGAGGCAACAGAATACTCGCCCGCACTGGATGCCAAATTGCTGCGGCACATCTTGACAAACTTGCTGTCAAATGCTGTAAAATATTCGCCGATCGACAGCTATATTGATTTTCAATTAAATTGTCGTCATGAAGAAGCTATATTTAAAATAAAAGATGCGGGCATTGGCATTCCTATAGAAGACCAAGAACAACTGTTTGAATCTTATTACCGGGCCCAAAATGTCGGAAAAATACCTGGTACAGGACTGGGTTTATCCATAGTTAAACAGTGTGTAGACCTGCACGGAGGTCAAATCGAATTTTCCAGCGACACAGGGTTAGGCACTACCTTTGTAGTCACAATTCCATTTGCAAAACAGAGGTAATACGATTTGGGAATTGGGAATTGGGCATAGGGCATAGGGCATAGGCATAGGGCATACCTCACCACGCTTGAGAACCGTTATAATACGATTTTCCATTTTCCATTTTTCGATTTTCCGATTTGGGAATGACCCGCCCAAAAATGGGTACCGTGCCACGTAAGCGACCTTGGCTGGTCTATTCCAAAACTTTAGACAAAACTTCAAGGTGCCAGATTCATCAAATCGAGCAATGACTAATGACCAATGACCAATGACCAATGACTAATGACTAATGACTAATGACTATCACGAACTGAGGGCACGTTCACCACTACAAAATCCAACATGACAACCCTGTTAAATAAATTGTTGGTTCCCCACCACTTGGAGTACCTAGCACTGGATCAAGACTTTCTTATCGCAGAGACATCTCTCAACGTGCAGCGGTTTGCCGACTGTCCCGAGGAAGTAGTTACCGGAAACGATGTCCGCATTCCCTTTCCCGAATTCCTGGGAACTGAAGAAATTTTAATCGATATTTTTGAAGGGCGGTTGCCAAATTTTGAATTAAAAGCGATGACGCGAGTATTAGAAAATGGCTCGCGGCTTTATTTTGATATGTATATCGTCGAGTTCAGCAATGACGATAGCGAGCAGAGATTAATTGTATTTTTTGAAGACGTAACCGACAGGATGGGTTTGGAACAAACTCTAGTCCAAGCTACCAATGAAATGAATATTTTATTGAGTACCTTAGCCGCTACTAATAATTATGTTGAAAAAATTATTACTTCCATGGCCGAAGTTTTGTTGGTGACAACGGCCTCGGGAAAAATCAAAAAAGTCAATCAAGCGGCTCAAGATTTGTTCGGTTATAGCGAATCGGAATTAGTAGGTCAGCAAATAGACACCCTTACTGCTGAGGGCGCATCTTTGCAAGCAGTCAGCCAAGAGTCGCCTCAACAATCTCAAACTAATACTGAAGTAATTTGCACCGCAAAAACAGGAGAAAAGCTGACAGTTTCCTTTTCCTGTACGCCGATTCCAAGTGACATGAAAAGTTTTTCTGCAACTTCTACGGCCCTCCAAGATTTTGTGTACATCGGCCGCGACATGACATACAGACAGCGAGCCCGCAAGCGAAAAGTAGCTCAGTACGTCACCACTCACATCCTCTCTACATCCGAAACAATCAAAAAAGCTCTAGAAGCAATTCTCCCCGCAATTTGCGACAGTTTGGGGTGGGATACTGCCGAACTTTGGATGCCGCCGGAAGCTGGGGAAAAACTGCTGTTAGGAAGTAAGAGAATAACTGCGATTTCCGACCCCAATTTGCTGCGGTGCGTCGCCTGTTGGACAAAAGGCTCAGTTTCCATCCCCAAATTTGCCGAATCTGCCGAACAAATGATCTGTGGATTCGGGGAAGGATTGTCGGGTCTCATTTGGGGCAGCGGTTCGTCTCAGTGGATTGCGGATGTAACAGAAAGCGAAATTTTTATTAGCAGAGAAATTGGCGTAGAAGAACGACTGCACGGAGCTTTTGGCTTCCCAATTTTGGGGGACTACGAGCAGGAAAATTCTGAAAGCTCTGTGTTGGGGGTGATGACTTTTTTTAGCCGCGAAGTGCAGTATTTGGATGAAGAATTGCTCCAGACAATGGCAACAATCGGCAGCCAACTCGGTCAATTTATTAAGCGCAAGCAAGCGGAAATAGCTTTGCGGGAAAGCGAAGAACAATTACGAGACTTATTTGAAAATGCTACTGACTTAATTCAAAGTATTGGAGCTGACGGTCATTTTTTGTATGTAAATCGGGCTTGGCGGGAAACTCTGGGCTACAGCGAAGCCGAAATTGCTCAAATGACTGTTTTTGATATCATTCATCCCAACAGTTCTCCAGAGTCGATGGAGATATTATGTCAAGTTATTACTAAAAAAGCTGTCAATGAAAATACTTTTTATCCCCACTCTATTCAAATAATATTTATTACTAAGAATCACGAACAAATTTTGCTGGAAGGTAGCATAAACTGTAAGTTTTTGGAAGGTTCTTTAGTAGCGATTCGCGCTATTTTGCGAGACATTACTGCTCGCAAGATGGCGGAAGATGCTCTAGCAAAATCTGCTTCCTTGCTGCAAGCAACTTTTGATTCTACTGCTGACGGTATTTTAGCTATTGATAGGAGCGGAAAAATAGTTACTTTCAATCGAGAATTTGTGGAAATGTGGGGGGTACCTAGCGACGTGATGGCGCTGCGAGACGACGCAACAACGATCGCCTTTGTGCAGAACCAACTCAAAGACCCGCAAGCATTCCAAGAGAGAATAGAATCGCTTTACGACCAGCCAGAAGCCGAAAGTTTTGACTTGTTGGAATTTGAAGACGGCAGATTTTTTGAACGCCATTCGGAACCGCAGCGGCTGGGAGATAAAATTATCGGTAGAGTCTGGAGTTACCACGATATTACGGAACGCAAGCAAGCAGAAGATGCCCTGCGGGAAGAACAAGAAAAATCGGAAAATCTGTTGTTAAATATCTTGCCCGTGGCAATAGCAGAACGACTCAAACAAAACGAAACGACTATTGCTGAATATTTTCCCGAAGTGACTGTTTTGTTTGCTGATATTGTGGGGTTTACAGCTTTGTCTTCTGTGATGAATCCGATCGACCTCGTGGAGCTCCTGAATAAGATTTTCTCAGGATTCGATATGTTGTGCGAGCAGCACGGCCTAGAGAAAATCAAGACCATCGGCGACGCATACATGGCGGTAGGAGGGCTGCCCTACCCTCGGGCAGACCATGCAGAGGCGATCGCCCAAATGGCCCTAGATATGCAAAAAGAGATAGCTCGGTTTAATGGTCTGAATAAGAAATATTTTAGCATCCGCATCGGCATCCACAGCGGCCCGGTTGTTGCCGGAGTGATTGGCATCAAAAAGTTTATTTACGATTTGTGGGGCGATACGGTAAATATCGCTTCCCGCATGGAATCTCATGGTTTGCCTTGGCGGATTCAAGTCAGTGAAACTACTTATGACTTATTGAAAGACAAATATTTGCTGGAAGGGCGCGGAACTATTGAAGTTAAAGGTAAAGGGGGTATGAAAACTTATCTGCTTGTTGGTAAAAAATAAGTTGGCAGTTGACAGTTGACAGTTGACAGTTGACAGTTGACAGTTGACAGTTGACAGTTGACATAGTGCGAACTCATAGGCAGCATCTCATGTTTGTAAAAAGGATTTTTTTATTATAGTGCGAGCACGCAAGAGCTCGCGTATTGTAGAATACGCGAGCGGGGACAGCACTATAAATGAAAACTGAGATACTCCCAACTCATATAACTCGCGAACAGGAGTCAGCAGTCAGCAGTCAGCAGTCATCAGTCATTAGTCATCAGTCATCAGTCATCAGTGATTAGTCGTCAAGCTGATGACTAAAAGTGTTGCTAAAGTTAGTTAGGAATACTTTTTGACCAAGATTTATGGAACTTGCTAATTTGTCGGTAAATTTACGATCGCCCTTAGAATTTGTCGATCGCCATCCTGTGACAGTTTCGCCCTCAACTTCCCTCCCAGATGCGATCGCCCTAATCCGTCTGGCGATGGACGCTTGTCCGCTACCGAATTCACCTGCACACTCAAACGAAACGGTAACAGCATCAATTAGTTGCATCTTAGTGGTCGAGGAAAATCAGCTAGTCGGATTGCTAAGGTTGGCAGATCTGCTGAACTTAGCCACCACATACGGATGGCAAGAAATGAAAGTTTCCGGCGCCATGACGCGGAATTTAGTTGTCTTAAAAGAATCAGAATTTACAGATATTTTTACCGCATTTAAGCTATTTTGTCAATACTCGATCGATTGTTTGCCAATTGTAGATGAACGGGGTCAGCCAGTAGGTTTAGTCACCGCAGAAAGGATTCACCCAGAAATTTACAGCCTCGTTAAAATGTTGCAGCAAGAAGTTGTCAAACTTCAGCAAAAACAGTGTGAACTCTTAGAAAGTAAGTCAGAAATCGAAAAACAAGTCAGCGATCGACAAAACGCCGAAAATGCCCTGCGGGAGAGCGAGGCGCGCTACCGGGCGATTGTGCAAGACCAAAGCGAACTGATTTGCCGCTACCTCCCCGACGGCAAATTCACATTTGTCAATCAAGCTTACTGTCGCTATTTCGGCGTGCAACCAGAAGACTTGCTCGGTAACAGTTTTATGCCACTGATCCCAGAAGTAGACCGAGAAATTTTTCAAGAACAATATGCTTCTCTGTCTGCGGAAAAGCCTGTGTTTACTTGCGAACACCGAGTAATTTTGCCGAGCGGGGAAATTCGTTGGCAGCAGTGGATCGATCGGGCTATCTTCGATGCAAACGGAGAAATTGTGGAGTATCAAGCTGCCGGTCGGGATGTCACCGATCGCAAACAAGCAGAAATCGCTTTGCAGCAACTCAATGCAGAGTTAGAACTGCGAGTCCAGCAGCGCACTAAATTTTACGAACTGGCAGTATCGGCGGGCAAAGTGGGGGTTTGGGACTGGAATTTGGAAACCGACGAAATCTACGTCGATCCGTCTTTAAAAGCTTTGTTGGGCTATCAAGACGCAGAGATTCCCAACTGCATGGAACATTGGGGATCTCTGGTTCACCCGGACGATCGAGTTGCCGTCGGGGGAGCAGTCTCTGCTTATCTAGAGGGTGTGACAGAAATTTTTGAAGTCGAACACCGGATGCTCCGCAAAGACGGTAGCAACTGCTGGATGTTTGCCCGCGGGACTGCGGTTCGATCGCCCGACGGCAAAACCTACCGACTGATCGGGACTGACACCGACATTACCGATCGCAAATTGACCGCAGAAAAACTGCAAAACTCGGAAGCTGAACTGCTGGCGCTGTTTAATGGCATGACGGATATCGTGCTAGTTTTCGACGCCAGCGGCCGCTACCTCAAAGTCGCCCCCACGCCTCCCCAATTGCTGTACAAACGGGCTAATGAAGTGCTAGGCAAAACCCTCGCCGAAATCTTCCCAGAAGCCGAAGCTAATTTTGCCCTCGGCCACATTCGCCAAACCTTGGCATCTGGACAAACCCACAGAGTTGAATACAGCATGGAAATTGAGGGCAAGTTAATCTGGTTTGATGGCAGTATTTCGCCGCTGGGAGTCGATCGGGTGATGTGGGTAGCGCGAGACATTACTGCTCGCAAACAGGCAGAAGCTGCACTGCAAAAGAGTGAGGAAAAGTTTCGCAATTTGTTTGACGATGCTCCAATTGCGATCGGTTTGGCAAGCGTGCACGATTACCGCACGATCGAGGTGAATGAAGCTTACCGCCAGATGTTGGGCTACAGCGATAAGGATTGGGCGGTAATGAGTTTCGCTGATGTCACCCACCAGGAAGATTTACCAGCAGATGTCGAGCAAGTCAAGCAGTTGGTCGAGGGCAATATTCCTCGCTTTCAAATGGAAAAACGCCTGATTAAGAAAAATGGCGAGCTGATGTGGGCAAACATGACGGTGACGCTGATTCGGGATGGCGAGGGCCTTCCTCTCTACAGCATGGCGGCGATCGAAGATATCAGTTACCGCAAGCGAGCAGAAATGGAATTGCAGCAGTTAAAAGAACGCCTGCAATTTTTACTTGCTTCTAATCCTGCGGTAATTTTTACTGCCGCTGCGGCGGGGAAATTTTGTATTACTTACATCAGCGACAACGTTCAGACAATCGTTGGCTACGAGCCGCAAGAAGTGTTAGCAGATTCTAACTTTTGGTCGGGCAGGATTCACGCTGAAGATCTGCCACAATTTATAGTAAATTTTTGTGCTTTGTCTGAGGGTAAAAATTGCATTTACGAGTACCGCTTTTTGCATAAAAATGGAATGTATCGCTGGCTGCGGACAGAACTGAAACTATTGGTTGACAGCAGGGGCATTCCGATCGAAATTATTGGTTACGCCGCCGATATCAGCAATTCTAAATGCGCTGAAATAGCTTTGCGGCAGCAGTTTGAGCAAGAACGGCTGGTGGAGGCGATCGCCCGTCGCGTCCGCCAATCTTTGCAATTAGAGGAAATTCTCAACACCACGGTTGCCGAACTCCAGCAAGTCTTGTTAGTCGATCGAGTTTTGGTATATCAAATTTTACCGGAAATTGGCGGCCGAGTCATTGCTGAAGCGGTGGTAGAAGGATGCAGTCGGCTGATAGATAGATTTTTTGGCCGAGAGGTTTTTCCTACCGAATGTTATCAGCTTTATTTGCAAGGACGAATTTGTGCAATTTCCGAGCTAGATGACCCCTCCATTACACCTTGTATGATGGAATTTCTGCAACAAATTGAAGTTAGGGCTAAGTTAGCAGTCCCAATTATTCAGCACAGCCAACTTTGGGGATTGCTAATCGCGCACCAGTGCGATGGGCCCCGGGAGTGGCAAGAATGGGAAATGAATTTATTTCAGCAGTTGGTGAATCAATTGGCGATCGCCATTCAGCAATCTCTACTTTACCAGCAACTGCAAGCTGAACTGAGCGATCGCTTCCAAGCGGAGGCAAATTTAAAAAACTCCCTCAAAGAAAAAGAAATTTTGCTCAAAGAGATTCACCACCGCGTTAAAAACAACCTCTGCGTAGTTGCCAGCCTGTTAGAATTGCAATCTAACACGGTTGCCGACCCCCAAATAGCCAAAATGTTTGAAGAAAGTCAGAACCGCCTGTACTCTATGGCTCTGATTCACGAGAAACTGTACCGCTCGACTAACCTGGCAAAAATTAATTTTGGCGAATATCTAGAAGATTTGGTCAGTAACTTGTTTCAGTCTTACAATATAAGTGACAACCGCATTCAGTTGCAGGTATTAGCTGAACAAATCTCCCTAAATATTGAGACTGCTACTCCCTGCGGCTTAATTGCTAATGAATTGGTTTCAAATACCCTGAAACACGCTTTTCCTCACGATACGAGCGGTACAGTTAGTGTACAATGCTATCAGACTGGCGATCGGGAAATCCACCTCTTCGTTAAGGACAACGGGATTGGCTTTCCTGAAAACATAGATTTTAGGAAAACTAACTCGATGGGCTTTCAAGTTGTCTGTACTTTAACCGAGCAGTTAGAAGGAACCATCGAAATGTCAAGAGAAATCGGCACAGCCTTTCACTTAGTATTTAACGAGTTAATTTACTCGCAAAGGTTCTAAAATCATGAATTTTCCAGAGCAAAAAATTAATAATATTAATATTTTAATTGTAGAAGACGAGCTATTGATCGCTAAGAACTTATCTCAAAGATTAGAAAAATTTGGATATAAAATCGCCGATGTTGTTTCTTCAGGAGCCGATGCCATCCATCGCGCAGGCGAACTCAAACCAGATTTAATTTTAATGGATATAGTAATCAAAGGCGAGATTGACGGCATAGCAACAGCAGCAATAATTCATCAACAATTAGATATCCCCATTATCTATACAACTGCTTATGCCGACGATGAAACTTTGCAGCGAGCAGAAAATACTGGTTCTTATGGCTACCTCCTCAAACCGTTTAAAGAAAGAGAAATGCACGCTACCATCAAGATAGCGCTGAGCAAACATCAAGAAGCCGTTGAAATGCAAAAACTCATGGCACTAGCAGCAGCGAAAAGCGAAAATAGAACGCGATTTGTTTCAATGGCATACCACGATTTAAACACTCCTTTGACTACCATACAGCTCTCGGCTGAAATGCTGGAAGATAGTGATTTGAAAATATCGCCAGGAACAACAAATAAAAATGTCAATCGCATTAAAAAAGCCGTCAGCAATATGAGTGAATTGCTGGACGATATTTTAATGCTCAGCAAAGCAGAAGCAGGCAAACTTTCCTTGAATTTAAATGAGCTAAATGTGACAGAGTTCTGCACATCTATTTTAGAAGAACTGCAACCGATCGTCACCGACAAACACCTTGTAACTTTCCTCGCCCAAACAGAGCCACTCCACGCCAATCTTGACGCAAAACTGCTGCACCAATTGCTGACTAATTTGCTTTCAAACGCTATAAAATATTCTCCCAATGGCGGTTCTATTAGTTTAGAATTAAGCTGCGAAAACCAGCAAATAATATTTTGCGTTCGAGATGAGGGAATTGGGATGACAGTGGGATATGAAGAAAAACTCTTTCAGCAGTTTGAACGAGGTGCGAATGTAGGCAAGATTAAAGGTTCGGGTTTGGGACTCTGCATTGTCAAACACATAGTTGACCTGCATGGCGGTACAATAAGTGTGGAAAGTGCGATCGGTAAAGGTACTACATTTATTGTGGCGCTGCCTTTTTTAGTTATTGGTCATTAGTCATATTATGTCCGGTCAATTACCCACAATTAAATTGGTTTGTAGTGAGGACTTTAGTCCTCTGATTTTTATGAGGACTAAAGTCCTCACTACAAACAGGTTGATGGCGGTCATTTTTCAGCAAATCTATCCGGAGATAAAATCTCGATCGCCCAATCTTTTTCTTCCGCCGCCCTATTAGCAAATCGCTCAGCCAAAGCAGGTACGATCGCCAACGGATTGCTCAAACCAGAAAAAACGTGCAATCCAGGGCGATCGCGAATTTCCCCCACTACGGGAAACCTATCAGCGCTAAATGCCACAATACAATCGTGCCAAGTTGCCGGTAAATCTGCCGCATCTGGCAAAACCTTGCCGATACCTGCACGAATTGCGGTTTCGCTGGTTTTGCGATCGACTTTCGCGTTCAAATCGCTCAAAGTGCGAGACAATTGGCCGATCCGCAAACTCCCGTCATTAAATTGAATTGCACCCGAATCTAAAATCGGCGGTAACAACTCCTTACCCGGTTCGTCCCAAAGAAAATCTACCTCAATTTTACTCGATTGTGCTTCCAATTCAAAACGTTTTAATAGTGCGGGCATCACCAAAGTCCTGAGTTTCAAATCCACAGGTGCCGTCTCCAAAATCTCAGCACGACTAAAATAAACTCCCACATAAATACCCGCCGTTTTTAGCAAACTACGACTCCAACCTCCAGCACAAATTACCGCATTTTTACAGGCATAACTTTCGCCTACCGTCTTGACACCCGAAATCCGATTTCCTTCTGCTATTAAACCAGTTACTTCCGCAATTTCTCTAGTTCCTCCCAGCCGCAAAAACCCTTGACAATAAGCTTGATTTGTGGCAGTCGGCGAAATGTGACCGTGACGGACAGTTAGAGCTCCGGCGATCGCACTTTTGTTCAGCAAAGGTTCCAACTCGCCAGCTTCTGTAACGCTCACAAGCTGGGGAGGAATCGCAAAGTGTGCGTAATTAGCCGCGACTTTTTCTGGCTCAACTCCCGCATCAATTGTCAGCAACAAATCCAACTCGCGAAACTCCGTATTGCTATCTAATTCCGCCGATAAATTGCGGTGACGTTCGATACCTTCTGCACACAATTGCCGAGTTAAATCAGTCGTACCCGACCAATAAGCCAAGCCGCCGTAACTAAAACGAGTAGCATTTTGCATGGTAGCATCTCGTTCTAAAAGCAACACAGAAAAACCTTTTTTTGCGAGTTCGTAACTCAGCGCTGTACCAGTAATCCCGCCGCCGACAACAATCCAGTCGTAAGTTTTCATCATGGGCAATTCACAGGGAAGGATTCACGAATTCTTCGATTTTATAGCAATTTCTTGATAAGTAGGGACAGGGCATTGCCGTGTCCGGTGCGGGGATGAGGACACCGCATTGCCGTTTCCCTAGTTGAAAAAATGATCTACCTACAGAAAGAGCTGAGGTGCGATCGCCCTAACAGAAACTTCCACCCCTTGGGAGATGCTCGCAACCGGAGATTTTTCGTTCAATAGTAGCAATTAGAAGCAGCAAAAAATTAGAAACACCAGAGAGGTTTTATGAGTATCGACAAACCGGGCAAAGATATGCGCCGCACTGTCAATCCGGGCGATCGCATTTCCGACGAACCGCAAAGCATCGAAGAAAAAGCTCAGCAATTAGCAGTTGACCACGTGCCAGACATCACGGGAGATACAGTTACAGTTCCCACTTATTTCATCGTAGATGAACCGGACGGGGAAAAGAAAGCTTTGCACCACGTCAAAGACGCTGAGGAAATTTCTGACGTAATTCGGCAGGCGCGTGTTGACGAAAATGGCGATCGCATTTGGGATTAAGTTCAATCCAATAAAAACTGGTTTGTACAAAATTTATCGGTAGAAATCATGGAAACAAATCAAAGAAATAGTACGCCCTTTCCGAATGTTCCACCGATTCTAGAAAGTGACGACAGAGAGTATCGCGATGCCGGCATTACCAGTACAGTTTCAGTTGCAGGCCATCCCCTTCACCCCGTAATCGTCACTTTTCCGGTAGCCTTTTTAGTCGGGGCCGCGGGCACGGATATCGGTTATTGGCTGACAAGCGATCCGTTTTGGGCAAGAGCTTCGGTTTGGCTAATTGGTGCAGGTTTTGCTGCGGGGATTTTGGCCGCAATCACGGGCTTTTTAGATTTTGCAAGAATTAAAAGAGTGCGCGATCGCAGTGCCGGCTGGTTGCACATGGGCGGGAATGTGGCGGCTATGGTACTTTCGCTGATTAACCTGGTGTTGCGACAAGGAAATCCGGCTGAGCCGATCGTCTTTACAGGTTTAGCTTTGTCGATCGTCGTTGCAAGTTTGCTGGGCGTTACAGGCTGGTTCGGCGGCGAACTAAGTTTTCGCCACAAAGTCGGCGTCATTGGCCCTAGCAGTCAAAATTAGTAGGTTTGCGATCGTTTGTAGTAAGGACTTCAGTCGGGAGCATTTCAGTTTTGCATTTGTAGTGCGAGCGTCCCCGCTCGCGTGCTATACAAAGCACGCGAGCGGGGACGCTCGCACTGTAAAAAAAGGGGACGCTCGCACTGTAAAAAAAGGGGACGCTCGCACTGTAAAAAAAGGGGACGCTCGCACTGTAAAAAAAGGGGACGCTCGCACTGTAAAAAAAATGCTTTTTGCAAAAATGAGATGCTCCCCTTCAGTCCGTTTTTGTGCTGCGTGGATAATGCAGGACTAAAGTCCTCACTACGAACCTTTGTTTTTTCGTTTGTAGTGCGGACTTCAGTCCGTCTTGATGCGTGGATAATCAACGACTAAAGTCCTGACTACGAACCTTTATTTTTTCGTTTGTAGTGCGGACTTCAGTCCGTCTTGATGCGTGGATAAATTAGGAGTCTTCGTCCTCGCTACGAACCTAAAGATTGTGCAATCCAATCGAGATAAGCCTCACTGGCAGCAATAATGGGAATCGCAATAATTTCGGGAACTTCATAGGAATGGAGTTCCTGAACTTTTATTTTTAAAGCCTCAAATTTAGCCAAATCTGTTTTAATCACCAACTGCCACTCCGACTCGGAATGAATCTCGCCTTGCCAAGTATAAATAGAGCGAATCGGAGACAAACTTACACAAGCAGCCAGCCTGTGTTCAACTAGAGATTTAGCGATATTTTCCGCCTCCGCCTCCGATTCAGCAGTTACCAGCACCACCCCAAAATTAACACTCATAAGGATTTTAGATCAGATGTTAACAGATTTGATATTACAAATTACAAATTACCGATTACAAATTACAAATTACCATAAAAAAATGGTTTAAAGCCTCTCCCCGATCAGGATAAATTAAAAGATAAAAGAAGATAATTCATTACCCCAATCCTCTTCCTTAGAGGTAGAGGTCGCCTTCATCTGTCAACTGTCAACTGTCAACTGTCAACTGTCAACTGAACAATCACCCATTCTTAACTTCCGTAACTTCCCAAGAATTGACTTTGCACGCCCCAGCTAAGGAAAAGTAGCGCCTAGTAGATTCCGGCAAAATAGCTCCCGCCAACAAAGCATTATCTAAATTAGCTCCTATTAACGTCGCCTCGCTCAAATCGGCCGCCATCAAATCTGCTTGACACAGCTTTGCCCAATTCAAATTTGCCCCTTTCAAACAACTTCCCCTAAACTTAGCGCCGGTTAAGTTTGCTCCCGCCAACTTCACTCCCCGCAACTGAGCCGCGCTGAAATTCGCTCCCGCCAAATTCGAGCCTTCCAAATTAGCTCCCATCAATTTAGCTTCGCTGACGTTGACTCCGCTCAAATCTGCACCACAGAGATTCACGCCTGTCAACTGCGCTCGCCGCAGGCTGACTCCAGTTAATTGAGCACCAAAAAGTTTTGCACTGTTGAGCTTGGCACCGTAAAGGTTTGCCCATTTAAAATTAGCTCCGGTGAGGTTCGCGCCCAGCAAGTTAACTAATTGCAAGTCGGCGCTGCACAAATTGGCATTCCACAACACAGCACTCCGCAGGTTGGCGCCGGTTAAAGTTGCGCCGCTTAACTTTACCCTGGGCATTTTTGCTTTGACCAAAAAAGCTCCGCTCAAATTAGCTTTTGTCAAATCTGCGCCTGAGAGTTTGGTTTCGCCCATTTTGGCAAAACTCAGATTTGTTCTTTGCATCAGTGCGCCTTTGAGGGTTGCTTTGGTGAGAAACGCTCTGCTGAGGTTCGCTCCTGAAAGATTAGCGCGCGAAAGGTTGACTCCGATTAAGATTGCTCCGCTGAGGTTTGCCCCGCTCAGATCGGCTCCAGCAAAGTCTCTTTGTCCTTTTTCGTAATTGGTGAGCAGTTCGCTAATTTCCATAGGGCGTGATACCTTCTCTGATTGGGGGGGTTCGATCGAGAAATCTTTACTCTTAGGGTTGTTTCAGAAATTATACTGTTACAAAAATTAGACTGTTTCAGCGTTGGCATCAAACTGTATAACTTCTGTTAGCATCACTTTCTGTTCAAACGCGATCTCTTAATAAAGATTTTATATTGTTCTCTCGGTGGCGATCGCCCTTTCGGTAGTTTTGACTTAAAAGTTAATATTTCGTGACATAGATAGTCATTCCTTAACGATCGGCATTAATCCGCAATTTCAGCCTCAGCGTGCCCTTGAATCCTGCGGGAGGTTGCCAGGAATTCAAGGCTGCCTTGATACTCTCAAGGGCGTCTGTTGCTTGCAGCGTCGAGGTTTGAGTGTCGATGGCCACTTTCGCAACACGGCCGTCTTGTATGGATAAATCCCACACCGTCTCACCGCTAACCGCCGCTGGGAGATTAACAGATCGCAGGTATTGATTCAGAGATGCGATCGCTCCAGCATCCAATCCGGGAGCGCTGACTACTTGCAAGCGAGCAGCAATCTGCTGCTGGCGCGATCGTTGGCTGTCAGGAGCTTGTCGCGGGAGAGGAGCTGGGGCTGGCGGTGAAACACCGCGAGTCGAGCTGGCGCTGCGAGTGCCACCTCTAGTTTGCTCGCGCTCGTCGGCCTGGACAATACCTTCATAGCTGACACCCTGCGGCAATTCCACCGGCACTTGCACGCGGCGCCGAGCACCATCAGGTTCGACTCGCACTTCTTCGCTCACAGCCACAAAAGCCGTGTATTCCGACAGCAAGCGATAAGCCAAAGCTGTATTAGTCACAGCTTCCACCAAAGAAGGAGTCTCGCCACCAAACATTTGATTCATTAAATCTTTAATGCGCGATCGCCCCCAAAGTTGAGCTACCGCCGGATTGCCAAAATCTGTAACAATTGCTGCGGCTGAAGTTGACTCCCGTTGTCTCCCTCCAGATTGAGCAAAATTAACAGGTAAAATTTGCTCGTAAGCTTTGCCGCCCGCTTGAGTGCCGCGGATGCGGAGTTGGCCGTTAGTTCGATCGCTCTTTTTGCCAAACAACACCAGCGGCTGACTGGTAAATAAGTCTGGGGGCGCGATCGGATAAATCTCCGGTTTTTCGCCCATTCCTTCCCAACTAATTTCAATATTAGTCAATACCGGACTGTTAATTTGACGGAAAAACTTTTCAGCAGCTTCCGCCGAAGGTTCATCTTGACGAATTACTTGAGACGTGCCTCTACCAACTTGGGCTAAACGGTTGAGCAAAAACCGATTCACCGAACTGCCGACACCAAAACTGTAAAGTCGATTGCCCGGTTTTATACTCTGCTGCACCAGAGCCAAAACTTCTTTTTCATTGCCAATATAACCGTCAGTAATTAGTACAATACTCCGCAGCCTTTCGGTTGGTGCAGCCGGAAACTTCATCACGGCTTGAATGCCGTTGAGCAGTTCTGTGCCGCCGTTAGCTTGCAACCGATCGATATAATTAATTGCGCTTTGTCGATTTTGGGCAGTATTCGCTAAAGGAGTAGCGGATAGCGCTTGCGCCGTGTTGGCAAAATCAATAATCGTAAAAGTATCCTTGGGATTGAGTCCTTGAATGAAGCGGCGCATCAACTCCTTAGATTTTGCTAGCGGTTCGCCCTGTTGAGAACCGGAAGTATCCATCAGAAACACGACATCTTTCGGTACAATTTCATTAGTTTTGTAGTTTAATGCCGGAATCAAATAAGTCGCAAAATGACCGCCCCGTTGGTCGGCTTGGCTCAAGACTGTGGCACGAGTATTTTCGCCTGATACTCGATAGCGGAGAATTAAATCTTTATTGGGAATTGTGTCATAATTCGCTAGTTGGACGCGCACAAGATTGCCGCTGCGTTCTGTTGTAATTTGATGGGAAGTAGAGCGGACATCGCCGATCGCAACTCCGGCATCGATTTCTACGGAAATAGCGATATCGCGACCAGATCGCGTACCCGGAGGCAAGAGAGGCGAGTTTATGCGATCGGCATCGGTATTAACCCCCCCCTGCCCCCCCCTTGCTAAGGAGGGGGATAGAGCATCGCCCCCCCTTGCTAAGGGGGGGGATAGAGTGTTGTTGCCATCTCTGGCCCCTGGAGACTCAGAACTATTGCCCACCCTTGCTAAGGGGGGGTTGGGGGGGGTCAGATTTCCCGAAATATAGCGCGGGCCTACCACTGTCGGAAACACAAATTCGTAATCGCCACCGGCAAATTTGAGACTCTCGGTGTAGCGAATCGTCACTTCAATCTTTTCTCCCGGTTTGATATTAGCGAGAGACTGAGTAAAAATATTATCGCGTTCTTGTTCCAACAAACCCGCAGTCCTACCTTGCTCTCTAGCTTTTTGGTATATTTCCAAAGCTTCATCGCGGCGTTTGATATTAGCTTTAATAATGCGATCGCCGATTTTAATTTCCATATCGTCCACCGCCGCTTCATCGGGGAGGGGAAATACATAAACAGCTTCTAAAGATTCGGGAAAAGGATTTTCAAATTTTTGAACAACTTCGACGCGGGAGATATTGCCGGCAATTTTAGCTGTAACTTCAGTGTGCTTGAGAGTAAAGACTTGTTCTGTAGACGTATTTTGAGTTTTGACGAACAAACCGCCGACACGACAGCGAGTTTCTGGCGATCGCGCGCCCTTACAACTAACATCGTTACTAGCGAGGATTTTCGGCGACAGAGACGAATGATTTTGCCCAGGAGTGTTTGCCCGCGCCGCATGGGGAGCGAGAATAGCTCCGCACTCGTTAGCGAAGCCCTCGAAGAGGATCGCTGCGATCAATGCGATACCACCAGAAAGCAACCGTTGACGGGATAGAACGCAGACAAACTTCATAGCAATTTTTTTATCAGACTTGAGGTGCTCTACCTACCATGACTTTACCATTGGCGAAACGTTCCTGGGTTAGCTGTTTGGGAAAAATGACTGAACGGGATTTGAGATTTTAGATTAAAGATTTTATAATTGACTCCACAGGGGCAGACTGGGACTGGCATCGGTATTGAGGTTGTTTCGGGCGATCACAGGGCGAACCCAACCTAAAAGATTGTATAATAGTTAGATACTTAAATAACTGTAACCTCAACCTCTCAGTCTCTAGTAAAAATAAAATACCATGAGTTTCATTAATCCCAAAACTGACTTTGCCTTTAAGAAAATCTTCGGCTCTGCTGACAGCAAAGACATTTTGATTAGCTTCTTAAATGCCATTCTATACGAATCAAATCCCGTCATCGAAGACTTGGAAATCCTTGACCCTTATTTGGCTCCCAAAATCAAAGGAGTAAAGAATACTTATTTGGATGTCAAAGCTAAAATTGGTGGCAGCAAAACAGTGATAATTGAAATGCAGGTATTGAACGTAGAATCCTTTGAAAAGCGGATTCTGTATAATGCTACTAAAGCTTACTCAGTTCAATTAAAAAGTGGAGAAAACTATGATTTATTGAATCCAGTAATTGCCCTGACAATTACCGATTTCCAAATGTTTGAGCATCTCGAAACAGTAATTTCGCGGTTTTGTATCAAAGAGAAAAACAATCGAATCGATTATTTAGCCGAAGAGTTAGAATTTGTTTTTGTTGAATTACCAAAATTTAACAAAACATTAGAAGAATTAGAGACACTGACTGACAAGTGGATATATTTCATGAAAACGGCTCGGACGTTAAGGTCTGTCCCGGAAGAGTTGGGGAATGTACCGGAACTCCGCAAAGCTTTTGGAATTGCCAATGAAGCAAATCTCGATCCTGATGAATTGGAAGATTTAGAAAGGCGAGAAATTTTCATTCAAGACCAGCGCGGTGCAATTACCAAAGCGACCAGAATCGGCATCGAACAAGGCATCAGACAAGGTATCGAACAAGGTATTGAACAAGGTATCGAACAAGGTATCGAACAAGGTATCGAACAAGGTATCGAACAAGGTATCGAACAAGGTATCAAACGAGGACAGTTGCAATTAATTGTGTCGCTGTTGGAGCGCCGTGTCGGCCCGCTGTCGCCGGAGATCCAAACTCGCATCAGTCAGTTATCCGCTGAGCAATTAGAAAATTTAGGGAAATCCATTTTTGAGTTGGCTAGTGTGCCAGATTTGACCGATCGCTTGCAGACATATTCTCGATCGAGGTAAAAGAAGCCTTGGTTTCTGGTTCGCCTTTTGTCTCCTCTAAAAGCGAACTCAGGAACAATCAACAGTTGGGAAATGGGCGATCGCACTCCAAACCCATGCCAACCGCCCGATTCAGCTAATGGGCGACTCGTCGTATCCGCACCCGTAGTTGAGAAAGGCTCAAACCCTGCTGGACAATTTTGGATTTTAGCTCTTAGATTTGAGTGTTACCTTCTTAACTAGAAAGATCTAAAGTCGAAAATCTATGACCAAATTTGTGTTTGTGACCGGCGGCGTGGTTTCCAGTATCGGCAAGGGAATTGTCGCTTCTTCCCTCGGTCGCCTATTGAAGTCCAGGGACTACTCAGTCTCGATTTTGAAGCTAGACCCCTATATTAACGTTGACCCTGGTACTCTCAGCCCGTTTCAGCACGGAGAAGTATTCGTCACCGAAGACGGTGCGGAAACTGACCTGGATTTGGGGCACTACGAGCGTTTTACCGATACTTCCATGTCTCGCCTGAACAGTGTCACCACGGGTGCCATTTATCAAGCGGTGATCAATAAAGAACGCCGCGGCGAGTATCAAGGGAGCACGGTGCAGGTGATTCCCCACATCACTAACGAGATTAAAGAGCGTATTTTTCGGGTAGCAAAAAATACTAATCCTGACGTGGTGATTACGGAAATCGGCGGCACCGTGGGAGATATTGAATCTTTACCGTTTTTGGAAGCAATTCGCCAGTTTCGCAAGGCTGTCGGACGGCAAAATGTTGTGTATATGCACGTGACGCTGATACCTTGGATTCCGTCGGCTGGAGAGATGAAGACTAAACCGACTCAGCACTCGGTTAAGGAGTTGCGGTCGATCGGCATTCAACCAGATATTTTAGTCTGTAGGTGCGATCGACCTTTACCTCTGGGCCTCAAACAAAAATTGTCGGAATTCTGCAACGTACCCGAAGAATGCGTCATCACAGCTCAAGATGCCAAAAGTATCTACGAAGTACCGCTGATGATGGAACAGGAAGGTTTGGCGGAACAAACCATCAATTTGCTGCAACTCGAACAGCGGCCACCCGATTTGACTCAGTGGCAAACCTTAGTCAAACGGCTGTATAGCCCCAGCCACAAGATTGAGATTGCTTTGGTTGGCAAATACGTGCGGTTGAACGATGCTTATCTTTCGGTGGTGGAAGCTTTGCGGCACGCGGCAATCTCGATCGGCTGCGACCTAAATTTGCACTGGATCAACTCAGAAGATTTAGAATCGGGAAACATCGAAAACTATCTCCAAAATATCAACGGCATTGTTGTGCCCGGAGGTTTTGGGATTCGGGGAGTTGACGGCAAAATAGCTGCGATTCAATATGCCAAACACCATAAAATACCATTTTTGGGATTGTGTTTGGGGATGCAGTGTGCTGTGATCGAATGGGCGCGCAACACCGCCCAACTACAGGATGCCAACAGCGCTGAATTCAACCCGGATACAGCAAATGCAGTAATTAATTTATTGCCAGAACAGCAAGATGTAATCGATTTGGGCGGTACGATGCGACTGGGTTTGTATCCGTGCCGTGTAAACCCGGACACCCTCGCTTTCAAACTGTATCAAAAAGAAGTGATTTACGAGCGGCATCGCCACCGATACGAGTTCAACAATGCCTACCGCAATCTTTTCTTAGAATCAGGCTATGTAGTATCCGGCACATCTCCCGACGGCCGACTCGTAGAAATGATCGAATTGCCCAACCATCCCTTTTTCATCGCCAGTCAATTTCACCCCGAATTCCAATCTAGGCCTAGTTCCCCTCACCCTTTGTTTCAGGGGTTTATCCAGGCAGCGAGCTCTCAGGGAAAGCAGGATGTTTTAGAAGCTGAGGCCCGCGACTTAGTAGCAGGGAAACTTGCAGGAGCCTGATCTCATCTTATCTGCGATCGATTAGTTTTGATATATTGGATGTCTGTAGGGCGGGCCAGAGCACGCAATATTCAAATCGGGCAGACAATATCTGTAGAAAACCCGCCCAACCCAACAATAGGATTTGATTCGGGTTGCATTTACCAGACAGGATATCGGGGAGCATTCTCAACTACTGAAAAACCTTACCCCCAGCCCGCCGTATAGGGCTGGGCGGCTAATATCCTAAGGCTGAAGGCAGACTTGTCTGCCAGTGTAGCCTTCGGGAGGCAAAAGGCAGAAGGTAAAAATGCTGATAATTTTTACTTAACTTTTTAGCTAAGATTTCCAGGGTGATACCAGTTTTACAAAAGAATGCAACTGTAGGTAAGATCCAAACCCCGATAGTCATCTGTCATTCCCAATTCTAAAATCTAAAATCTAAAATCTAAAATCTAAAATTGTATGAGTTGTCAAACTATCCTAAAATACCAGGAAACGCAGGTTTGAGGAGGTTTTGTGTTGTGGCTTACTGGAGCAAAATTACTTATGAGAAAAATACATACATAATTGACCTTGACACTATTAGTGCTTTTTCTAGCGAACCGGATAACAAGCGTATTACATTTTGGCTGCCGAATAGCAGTCTGCCGATTATTCTCAATCCCCAAGGGAATTATGAGGCTTACAAGCAAATTCTCGAATACATCAAAAAAACGGTCGATCGCAATTCTAAAGGTTCCTGGATTAAAATTAATTACGAGCGCAAAGAATTTGCGATCGATCTGAGTCGAATTAGCTCTTTTGCTAGCGAACAGAACGGTCGCTTAATCAGCTTTTACCTGCCTGACAGCGCTACTAATATTATTATCATGCGCGAAGGCAACTCGGACACTTATCTAAAAATTCAGGAATATATTAAAAATATAACTGGGCACTCTCTGCCATGAAGAAGTTATTAGTCGTTAGTCATTGGTCATCAGTCATTAGTCATTAGTCATTGGTCAACTGTCAGCTAAGAGGGCAGGCACGGGGGCACTGCCCCTACAACTAACTGTCAACTGTCAACTGTCAACTGTCAACTGTCATAAGAGCGATTTGCCAAGCTAATTTTGCTGCGCCTACCATACCTGCTTGATTGCCCAATTCAGCAACCAATAACTGCAAACCTTCCCGAGAACTCGGCAGCACGCGCCGCTCAATTTCCGTTTGAACTGCTGGCAAGAAAAACTCGGCACCTGCACTAATTCCGCCACCGATAATAATAGCTTCTGGTGTTAAAATATAAATTAGACTTGCTAAGCCGATACCGAGATAGCGACCATAATTTCTCCAAAATTCTAAAGCTTTAGCATCTCCAGACTTAGCTAAATTGGCTAATTCTAGCGGTTCCAAGCCAGTATCGCGACGAATTGCTAGCACGGAAATGTACTGTTCTAAAGAACCGTGATTGCCACTATTACACTCTGGGCCGTCGGGATTAATCGAAATTAATCCTAATTCTCCGGCTGCACCTAGATGACCTGTAAATAGTTTGCCATCTAGGATAACTGCACCGCCAACTCCTGTTCCTAATGTCAGTAAAATTAGGTTTTTAAAGTGCTTTCCTGCACCTAACCAAGATTCTCCTAATCCGGCACAATCGGCATCATTTGCTAAGATTGTCGGTAGTCCGGTTTTAGCTTCCAACCAGTCAGCTAGGGGGACGTTGTGCCAGTTTTTGAGGTTGATTGCGACTCGGGCTATTCTGCCTGCTGCGTCTGCTGGGCCTGGTGTGCCAATGCCGATCGCACATACAGCATTTTCTTGTGGATTCAGTTGTAAAATAGCATCTGCGATGGCGGCTAAAACGGCTTCTGGAGTAGCGGGTTGAGGAGTTGGGACTGTTAAGGATTGGTGACAAACGCCGTCTGCGCTAAATCTGCCGAGTTTAATTGCGGTGCCGCCTAAGTCAATGCCGATTACTTGTGCCATTACGATTTAAGTTTGTAGTGAGGACTTCAGTCCTCTTTCGTCTTATTTGAGTGTGTGAAAATTAGCGACGGATGCGGCGCTTAATTGCTAAGAATATCATGCCGATCGCTCTGAGTCTATTAAATTCTTAGCCTGCTATATAAATCCTACGCACCCTCCGCATCCCTGCGATTCCCATCCCCAGAAACACCCAAACCATCCCCAACAAACACCGCCTCAATCACATTCCCATACCCACCAGCATCATCCTCAACCACCGGCAGCGGAAATCGCGTCAAAATCTCCCGCCCAGTATCCCCCGCCACCTCCGACAATTCCCCGCTGCGAATTCTACCCAACAATTCCAGCCTGCGCCCCAATTCCTGAAGCGAAGCCACCGCATCTGTAGGGGCTGTGTCATCATATTCGCCCTCAAACAATCCAGTCCCAAACCGTCGCAACCAAGCCGCCAATTCACTATCTCTCAGGCGTTTGGCGATTAAGAAACCCGCTACATCCCCTCGACTCCAGCCGACATTCACCCCTTCCAGGATTTCCATGAATTTCGACTCGTATTCCGCGTCAGTTAGGGTGGGGCGGGGTGGCGGCGGCGCAGGTGGTGGAGGTGTTTTCCCCAATAAGCGCTGGATTAGTTGTTTGAGGAATTGCCAAATTTTGTTTAGCATTTTTCGGGTTGGGATGGGTGGGGTTGTTTCTATTTTAGTCTGGTTTGCTGGGTACTCATGAAAATCAAAGAAACCGGGTTTTTTCCTGATCTATCGATGATGGCGAATATTTTTCGTAAAAACCCGGTTTCTGGCCACTCGTGAAAATCAAAGAAACTTTTTCCTAATCTATCGATGATGGCGAATATTTTTCGTAAAAACCCGGTTTCTGGCCACTCGTGAAAATCAAAGAAACCGGGTTTTTTCCTAATCTATCGATGATGGCGAATATTTTTCGTAAAAACCCGGTTTCTGGCCACTCGCTTTCTACTTTAATAGCGGATAATACAGTTCTCCAGTCGAGTTGATATAACCCGCCCGATCGCCCGCCAGGTTCCCCGTGCCCATAAATACGTCAACTCTCCCCGCGCCTTTAATTGCACCGCCCGTATCTTGATCCAAAACAAACCGATTAACGGCATTTTGTTCGAGTTTCCCCGCCGCATTGGGATAGGGCAGTTTCGTGCTAATTAATGCTAGGGCGCCGGGAGGCATTAACACTTTATCAGTGGCGATCGACCTTTCGGCAGTTACGGGCACTCCAATGCTGCCGGTAGCAGGTGCACCTTTAGTATCCTGAAAGAAGACAAAGCTTTGATTCTTCGGCAAATACTTGTCCATATCTGCCGGAAACTTGCTAAAATATTCGTTGAGTTTCGGCAATGTTAGCTGTTCTAAAGTAAACTTGCCGTCCTTAACTAATTCTCGCCCGACACCTGTATAACTCTGACTGGTTTTCCCCGCGAAACCCACTGTCATCACGCCGCCGTCTGCTAACTGCAACTTCGCCGAACCTTGGACGTGGACGAGAAATGCTTGGAAGCGATCGCGCAACCAGACTAATTCCAATCCCCGCAACAATCCTTTGCTTCCCTGCAAAGCATCCGCACCTTCCAATTCCAATCTAGTTGGGTGAGGTTTGCGCCAAGAACCGAGGTTTGGCGGTGCCTTGTACAGGGGATAACGGTATTCGGAATTAGGGGTGCGAGAGGCTTGGTAAGTCGGCTCGAAATAACCTGTAAATGCTACTGTTCCTTTGTTGTCTTTGCCGATCGACTTATAAAACACAAACTCCCGCTTGACAGATTCCTGGAGTTGTGTTGGAGTTGTAGAACTGACAACTAATTGGCGGAATCGATCGAGCGATCGCCGAACTCGATCGCGCGTAATACCTGAGACTCGATAGCGACTGTAAGCACTAGCAGCAGCTTGGGAGTTAAGATAACCGAGGCTGTAGTCGATCGACTTTAACAGCAATTGTTTATCCCCCGGCTTGCCATTTTCGCCCCAGATTTGAGCGTCAAAGGCGATCGACTCCAACTCACTCGGTTGTAATTGACTTACACTAATTTGTTGCAGCGCCGGAATTGCGATCGCGGGAACAGAAAATGCGATCGCTAAAACACAACAGGCGATCGCCAATAGCTGATAACGAAAAATCTTGCTCAACTTCTAAATTTCCCTAATCAATTGATAACTTTCCTAGTCGATTATTCATCGTATCGTTCGAGACTAGAACTAAACAGCGGTTCTACGCGAATTGCGAGAATACTGGAAGGGCGAACTACCATGTATTCTCCTTGAATATTTTTGATCGGAACATTGACAAATTCTGACGAATCTTGTTTGGGAACCAGGGTTTTATACCACTGTTGAAAATCCGGCAGAGTTGCAAAACGGATTTCTTCGCGGTGGCCGCCATCAAGCAGCAGGTGCACGGAATATTCGCTGGGTGTTCTAGGCATATGTGTATTGTAGATTTTTGATTTTAAGCTTTTGGAACGATTTCACATTTTACCTGATAGCTGGTAAAAGTATAGTCACCTATTACATGACATGGGATGCTTCCAGTCCCTCCCCTTTCGCTTTCACTTCGAGCGGATTGACCCGCCTTGGCTGAACTACGCAGCTCTCTATCCCATTGCCAAAGGCATTTGGGATT
>RDXX01000155.1 GCA_004292955.1 Oscillatoriales cyanobacterium
AAAAAATACAATTTAGATGTAGAACAGCTTATCACTCATTAATCCAAAGTCTGATCCTCGTGGTGGCTTCCGTCAAGCACTCTCATCTAAAGCAGAAAAATCAAGTAATGATGGAACATCAAAGCAGGGAAGTTCAACTTGCAAATACTTATCTCCACACAGATTCTCTGGCTTACCATCTCTATACATAATCAGAGCTTGAGCCTGCGCCCACGTTACCACTTCTGAACGTTCCGTGTCATTGAGTCTAGAGGCAATTGTTTGCAAAGCTTTCAAAGTCAGCGCTTGATCGAGTACCACCGAAATCATGGTCATTTCATAACAATGTTCCATATATTCTTCGGGAATCTGCTCGTATGGAGGTGGTGGGGCAACACGCTCCAAAGCATGATTGATCTCGGTTCTGCGATCGAAATCCACCAATTCCTGAATAAGAGGCAATATCGGCACTAAGACGGCGGGTGGAGGAATTTTTCTCTGATACTTACGGGAATTTGGCGAAAAATAGGCAATCCGAAGAGTTCTTTCCCACTCTCTCATCGCTCTTTTGGCTTCAAGACAGAAGAAGTGAAACCTGACCCATTTCTCTAAATCAATTGCCACATTCCGTCCCATCTGCTGTGCTAGCAGGGGCAACGCCTTCGTGACTACCTGCCGTATCACTTCGCCCCGCTCCCCGTCTGGACTTCCTGTCCAATCTCTCAGACGATAGTCAGTCTCATACTCAATAAAAGCCTGGGTATAAATTGACTCCCAGATAGATGGTTGCTCTAATAGAGCATTTGGCAATCCCAGCAACGGTAGGAAAGGAGCCGCCCAAGGCAGAGTTGGTAAAGACAAAGCTCTCAAGTAATTCCAGCTTTCCCAATCTTTCCAAGAAAAATCAAGTTCCAAACAGTTCTGTTTTGTCATAAATGATAGTGTCTATCAAGGCCTAAAACGTAAGTCTAACCCTAGAAGCCTTGCAATTACTTCCAATGCGATCAGAACAGCTCCGCCTACCCCCGCTGCTACCCATAAAGCACCGTCTCTTACCTGTGCGCCAAGCTCATTTGCCCGTGCCAGTAAGCTACTTCGGTTTCTGATATCTGGCTCTTCAGGAGGTTGTTTTTGACTATACTCCACAGCTTGGTCATAGGCATCCTGCATTTTAGGCCCGCCGTATCCATCCGGATCATCGTCATCACAATTGCCCAGTTTTTTCATATCCTCCAGCAATTTATTCAACTCTTTTTTCACTTTATCGTACTGCACTATATGTCCGTCCCAAGAACCGGGATCGCCAGTTACAGTAGTCCTACGACCCGATAAGGGAGGAATTCGCGGAACGGGAGGAGCGCTGATGCGACGACGCCGATTATAAAGATCCTGATCGTCTAAGCGCAAATCGTCGTAGCGTTTTTTCAACTCTTTACCAAGAGCTAAAATTTCCTTACGGATATTTAACGATCCTAATGTTTAGCAGGTTCACCAATATCAAGGATTCCAACGCAGCCCAATCAGCGCCATACCTGTCGGTCCAGTCGTTGAGATAATCACTGTTCCATCATTACTTTTTGCCGTTACAAAATGAATAGAACGCAGCCATACATAAGGGAATATGTCGTTCCGATAGCGCCTGTCACCTACTTTAAAGCTGTTTTCGATTTGATCGCCCTTGTACCAGACAGCGCGATCAAAACCATAGACAAGTGTTCTTTCACCTTCAACCGCAACTACAGCGAGTCTGAGTGGGATAGGTAAGGATGGGGTATTATATTTTAGAGAAAATCGTCTGCCCATACCTTTACTTAGGCAGACTTCAGTCCTATAATCATCGGTTTGGATAGATACAAAGGCATCACCCGATGGCGTCAGACCCGCATTTTCTATATTGATTTCAGCATTAATACCTCCGGTGCTGTAGTAACCTAAATTACCTCCCGCAATATCGCCAGTTAGGATATGATCGTCAGAAAAAAACAACAGCTTTCCTGCGGGGGTTTGAGATAATGAAAGAGGAACAAAATAATTTTTCCCGTCAGGTTCGAGACATTGTACCCGACGTATTTTGTCTCCTTCTAATTGACAGAGTGCTTGTTTTGACCCTACAGAATGGTTAAACCCTTCCCATGGATATGAACCTCGTACATCACCGTTTGCATTCACAAACCAAGCTTTGTCATTACTCATCACCCAAACGGCATCTCCTTCAACACCTACAATGTCTGTCCCTGGAAGGTTCACTGTATGTTTAACAGCTCCCGTGCGATCGTAGTGGAATAGTAGCCATTGATGGGTACTCATCCACACTCCACCGTCACTTCGAGCAATAAGACTAAGTGGTTTCTCCGATAAGGGTATCACTCTTGTGGTCTCTCCTATCCAAAGGCCAACTGGCATTTTTTCGTCATCACCTTTGTTTACAACGCTAGCTAGTCCTCCTGGACTGGCATATGTTTCTCCTATATAAGGTCTGGCTGGGTAATACTTGGGGCCAGGCATACCTGTAATTTGAGCTACATCAGGAGGCAGTGGTTCTAATTCTACTATTTCTTGCTTGATGAGATTATTCCACTCAAAAAAGGCAATAGTCGAAATTTTAAATTTCTGGCAATTCATAGCTTTCATTGGTTTTTCTGGTTGCCAATATGTCTGCTGTTTGGCTATCAAAATTAAGCACATAAAAAAAGCCATTCCAACAGACAAAATGGAGCGCCAATATCTTGCTATTACTTCCATAGCTCTCCTTTCATTACATCTGTAATCGGTTGACCGACTTGGATGCTACCATCTAATGCTAGAACATCAATGATCTGTATTAGGTTATTCTTATTTGGTTTCTCCCATAAACTAACGGCTTTTCCGCCACCAATCGCAATAGCTACGTGATCTGGTTCTCCTTTATCTGATTTTCTATAAAAGAGAAGCTCTCCTGGTTGTAATGGCTTGATTGTTGCCGGTTGTTTGCTGTTGGGTAAAGTGACATAGAATGGCAGACTTTCCTTATACCCCATCATTGGCATACCTGAAAATGTGAGGTTAAATGGTTGATTATACCTTGATTTTGTCATAAATTTACGGAGCTGATCGGCAGTAATTTGTCCAGATAAAAATCCTGCATAAAGAATCATTTCCCAGCAGTTCATGGTCGCGTTATACGGCAGAGTGTCACTTTTTTCATCGGCTAAAAAGTGCCGAGTAAAATCATTGGCAGGGGGATTAGACCAGGTCTGATTTCCTTTAAGCAAGGCTGCCATTACCACAGTAGCCATCCCTGGCTTGGAAGAGAAACTGTTTACAATCAGCTTCCTCATGGTAACATCACCGACTACCGATTTGAGGTCATTCTGGTCATTACTTTTGATGATTAAAGCGATGAGTCGATCGTAGTTAGCGATCGCCCCTGCTTTCAACAATTTCTCTATTTGTGCCTTGAAACTAGGCGGTTTTTGCGCTACAATCAACCCCAAAGGATTACCACCAGTCGCAAAAATATTAGAAGCAATCTTCGGATTAGCTTTGTCGATCGCTAGCGTTGCCAAGTTCTTACCACCAGGATTTTCAACAGTCTTAATAATTTCCTCCACATCAAAGACGTAAGCACTTCCACCGCCACCCAGAGTAGGATAAGAGCCAATTAGATACTTCCCATCACCAGAAAGAGTCACATTATTAGTTAAAACCCCCGGCACCGGTTCAGTAGCAGCCACTAATTTCGGATTCGGCCCCAACGGATAT
>RDXX01000058.1 GCA_004292955.1 Oscillatoriales cyanobacterium
TTGGACTTATTTTATCAAAAATGCTCCCGAACTGGAGGAAATACCGGAAAAATTTGCATCAGTACCCGAAATGCAAACAGCTTTTAATATCGCCAACAGGTCAAGTTTAAACCTTGAGGAATTACAAGCATTAGAAAAACGGGAAATGTTTTTTGAAGACCAACGCGGTGCTGTTATCAAAGGGATGCAAGAAGGTCGCCAAGAAGGCCGTCAAGAAGGTCTAATTGAGGGACAAATAGCATTAATTTTGCGTCAAATCACGCGACGTACTGGTGAAATACCAGCAACAATCCAAACTCGCATCCAGCAGTTATCTTCCCAACAATTAGATGATTTAGGAGAAATTTTGCTAGATTTTACCAGTCAACAGGATTTGATAACTTGGTTGGAATCGATGTCAGCATAAAAGTATGACCCACCCTACAAGTCTAGAGTAGGGTGGGGATCCATCTATAATCTACAAGTTTGTTGAATATCTGGTAGCGACGCACCCTACCAATTATCACCACATAGCTAATCTAACAAGTCTGGTTCTCGGCGCACAATCATGTCATAAAGTGGTTGAAAGCTAAACCATCCCATGCGGTGAGAGCCTACTTGCTGCTGTGTCAAACGAGCACATTCTGGCTTGATGAGAATGGGTTTTCCGGCTGCTTCGGCCATTAACTGCGCCTGACAAGAACGTTCCATTGCAATAAACCACCAAGCTGCTTCATCTACTGTTTCACCTACTGTTAACAGTCCGTGATTTTGTAAAATAATTGCTTTTTTATCTCCTAAAGTTTTGGCGATGCGTTTAGCTTCTTCGATTTCCAAAACAACTCCGGTGTAATCGTCAAATAAAGCGTGATCCTCATAAAAAGAACAAGCATCTTGAGTCAGCGGGTCAAGCAACTTGCCCAAACTCGACCAACTTTTGCCGTAGGGTGAATGGGCGTGGGCTGCTGCGATTACGTCGGGCCGGGCTGCGTGAACTTGCGAATGAATGGCAAATGCTGCTTCGTTTACGGGTTTATTTCCTTCAACAACTTCGCCTTTGTGGTTGACTAAAATTAGGTCGCTGACTCCAATTAAACTAAAGTGCATTCCAAAGGAATTTACCCAGAAATAATCTAGGTGTTCGGGGTCGCGGACGGTGATGTGTCCGGCAATTCCTTCGCTGAATCCGAAACGACCAAATAATCTGAGTGCGGCGGCTAAACGCTGTTTGCGGTGGCGGCGTTCTTCTTCAATTGAGTTGAATGTCGGCGGTTGAAAAGTGACTTTTGGAACTTTTACTGCAATCATATATTTGGGAATTGGGAATTGGGAATTGGGAATTGGGAATTGGGCATTGGTTGTTATTTGTTATTTGTTATTTGAGCCGCGTTTCCTCAGACTTTTGACTGACATCCGTTACCTCCGCTACAGAATCCGTTGCCGAACTTCCTTCGCTCAAGCGCAAACCTACTATGTTTTTGCAGTCGAAAGTGGCGTTATTGCCGGGGCGCCGTTCGATTAATTCGATGATTTGTCCGGCGGGGTTTTGCAGAAACCACTGGGTTAATGAACCGTAGTTTAAAGGTTGATCTGACAGGGGCTTGAAGTTTTTATTTTGCCATATTGTAGCAGCATTCTGCACGTTTTCCACTCGAATCGCGACGTGGTGAACTGCTGCTAATCCTCTTTCTTGCTGGAAGCGGTTTTTTTGGTCGCCGGCTGCGTGGGGCGCATCCAATACTACTAAGCCTCCGGCTGGCATTAATAATGTCATTAAATGCAGCCATAAATCGGAGGGAATGTTAATGTTTTCCGAACAAAAGTTGATTGGGAATAAGTCGGGGCCTTCAACTGTTTTGGCGCCGAAGGGGCGAAAAGATTCGGCGTAGTTTTCGAGTTGAGTGCGACTGGGAAATGTGATGACAAAGTGGTCGATCGCAACTTTTTCGTCGTACAGGTGTGTTTCAAACGTCCAGGTTGTTAAAAATTCGGGAGTGATAAATTTGGGGTTGAATTCCAGTAAGCCGTTGTTTTCGAGGAAAGGTGAGTCAAGGTGGCGATCGAACTTTAGGGTTTGTAGATTCAAGTTTTTCATGTCTCTCACCCGATGTTAAGTACGCAAAACTGCGAATTTTGTCTGCATTCTGAAGTTGACGCACAGTTGATGCGCCTTGATTCAAAAATAACACAAAATTTAATACTGGCAAGCCGATCGCAAGTCCCAAACCTTGATCGACCAATCTCAAAGCCTAAAATAGTATCATTTGCCGATCGCGATTCCAGCCAACCACGCCGTAGTCCACGCACTTTGGAAGTTGAAACCCCCCGTCACGCCGTCGATATCCAAGATTTCGCCAGCAAAGAATAGTCCGGGACAGCGGCGACTTTCCATTGTCTTGAAATCCACTTCCTTGAGGTTGACACCGCCGCAGGTGACGAATTCTTCCTTAAATGCGCCTTTTCCTGCGATTTGATATTCGCCTTGGACGAGTTCGAGGAGGAGTTTATCGATCGCCTTATTGGATAAGTCAGCCCAGCGTTTTTGTTCGTCAATGCCGATCGAACTTGTCAAACGTTCCCAGAGGCGCCGCGGCATCGGAAACGGACAGCTAGAGACGATTAATCGGTGCGACAACTGCGATTTGACTCCCAGCAGTTGTTGCCGCAAAACCTCCGCGTTGTACTGGGGAAGCCAATTAATCAGCACAGATGTTCGATAATGGCGATCGTGCAAAAATCTCGCACCCCAAGCCGAAAGTTTGAGTACAGCAGGGCCACTGACACCCCAGTGAGTGATTAACAAAGGCCCGCTTTGTTCTAATTTTGCTCCCGGCAATTTCACCTTAGCATTCGGAACCGAAACTCCGGCTAAATCTTTGATTCTGTTATCAGCAATATTAAAAGTAAATAGAGAAGGGACTGGCACTTCTACAGTATTACCTAACTCTTTTGCCCATTTGAAACCCGACGGATTGCTACCTGTAGCGAGTAAAATGCGATCGCACTTAAAACTCTCCCCCGACTTCAACTCAACTTCAAATGTAGAGGCAATATCCCCGTGACCGTCTTCTGCGCCATTCCCCATTAACTTCTTTACATAAACGACTGCATCGCCCGTGCGAATTCTCACGCCTGCATCCTCAGCAGCGCGGATCAAACAGTTAACAATTGTCGCCGAATCGTCTGTAATCGGAAACATTCGCCCATCTTCTTCTGTTTTCAATTTCACACCGTGACTGGCGAACCAATCAACAGTATCGCGGGGTTGAAATCGAGTAAAAGCACCGCGCAGAGCTTTTCCACCTCTGGGGTAATTCTGCACTAAAACACCGGGGTCAAAACAAGCATGAGTGACATTGCAGCGTCCGCCGCCAGAAATGCGAACTTTTGCCAGGACTTGGCGGCCTGCTTCTAGTAAAGTGACGCGGGCTTGCGGGTAGGTTTTAGCGCAGGTAATTGCACTAAAAAAACCCGCAGCGCCACCGCCTATGACTGTAATTTTTAACATTCGATCGGACAATTTTTTTCTCGCTTATTCTTCTGGTTCAAAATCGGATTTTGTCACCCCGCAAGTGGGACAAACCCAATCGTCTGGGATATCTTCAAAGGCTGTACCGGGCGCTATGTCTCCGTCGGGGTCGCCTACTTCTGGATCGTAGACATAATTGCAAGTTGTACAAACGTATTTTTGCATTTGCTTCGCTCAATTTTATATTGTTAGCTAGTAAATTGTACATTACAGATCAACTTTGTGCAATACCAGAAAAATTAAATCTTTCACAAGTTACAATTCACAATTATCAAATAGACCTCGGGCAAAAATAAATAGGATGCTGCTCAGAGCATCGTCCCACATTTTTTTGGGTGCAGCGGCTTGTGCAAGCAAATATGTTTGTAGGGGCGAAGCATGACCTCGGTAAATATGGGATTATAACTAATAATTTATATGCGGTCATGCGAGAGTCCTCTTCAAAAACCAGATGCACCCCATAGATTCTGCTTCCAAGCACTCCCACTCAGCATTTTCTGCTGCTATATCCGTGTCGATTTGGTCTTTATTCGCAAAATAGTAGGCTAATGCCCCATGAATTTGTGCTAAAGTCAAGTGCGGTATTTCATCAATGATTTGTTGTGGAGTCATCCCGGCATTAAAATCAATAGCAATGTTTTCTACTGTAATTCTAGTTCCTGCAATTCGCGGGTGGCCGCCGCAAGTTCCCGGTGTGCACATAATTAGCGTTCCAATATCAACGGCAGTTGTCATATTTACCTCGATTGAGTTAAGTTTAATTTATTGTAATGCAGCTTCATTTCTACCCGATCGCACTTTCGCAACATTAACCAATGCCCTTAGCACCTTTGTTTCCTGTCGTTCATCCCATTCTCAAATCGGCTTTTCCCAAATGTCTGTGGACGGGAGATATCAACAGCCGAGAAATTGCCCTAACATTTGACGACGGGCCGCACCGGCTGCACACACCTCAATTGCTAAAAGTTTTAGATAAATACGACATCAAAGCGAGTTTTTTCTGGCTGGGTTTTTGCGTGGACAGGCATCCAGAAACGGCTAAAGAAGTATACGATCGCGGACACTGGATCGGCCTCCACGGCTACCAGCACGTATCGTTTGCCAAACTCAAAACTCACGAACTCAAACTAAGTTTAGCAGACACGCAAAAAGCAATTAGCAAAGCTTGCGATTTAGACCCAAAATTAATCCGCGACGTGCGGCCGCCAAACGGCATTTTTACGCCGCGAACATTAGAGTTATTGCAACAGTGGGAATATCGCCCGGTAATGTGGAGTGTTGTCCCGGAAGATTGGGTGCGGCCGGGGGTGATGAAAGTTACGAGTCGCGTCGTGCAGCAAACAGAAAATGGTTCAATAATTGTACTGCACGACGGTTATTGCGGCGGCGAAGATGTGGCGACTTCTGCTGATAAAATTATTCCATTGCTGTTGTATAAAGGTTACAAGTTTGTAACAATCGATCGCCTTTGGCAACAAATTTCTACCTGATGGCGTCAGTGCGATCGCTCCTGGAAACTCAAAAATCTGGTTTTAAACGGATATTAAGGGTTTCAGCAAGTATTGCGATCGAAAAACCCGGTTTATGTTCAAAAGTTCAATTTAGGAAAGAGGACGCGAAGATGGCACTAAAAGCAGACACTTTTTATAACCCGCCGCGCTTGGTAGGAGACGACACATCGAAAAATGTTACGCTTTTCGTGGGACAACTTGTTAATTTTTCTGGGGGAGGCTGGTTGTTGGGCGGAGAGGATACTGTAACGGGTTCCTCAGATGCAGAATTGATTCTAGGGAATGCTGGTGACGATCACATTTTTGGCAATGATGGCAACGATTCACTTTATGGCGGCAAAGGCGAGGATTTGCTGGTAGGAGAAAATGGCAACGACTTACTCAAAGGCGAAGTAGGCAACGATTCTCTCATCGGTTTGACAGGCGACGACATTTTGCGGGGAGGAAAAGGTAATGATGCACTGTTTGGCGGCTTCGGCAACGATACTCTCAACGGCGATATTGGTGTAGATACTCTCACCGGAGACGAAGGCAATGACGTATTTGTACTCACAAATAAACTCGGCGGTTCTACAGTTGCTCTAGCAGATACTATTACTGATTTTGACAAGGGCGAGGATAAAATTGCCTTAGCAGAAGGGCTTCAGTTTGAAAATCTCAGAATTTTGCCCGACTCTCAAAATCCAAACGATACTGTAATTCAGCAAAATACAGGGGAGTTTTTGGCAGTTTTAAAAGATGTTAGCAGCAGCACTTTAGCTCGATCGGACTTTATTGTTCCCGGCACGTTAGCCTTTAGCACCAATGATTTCATCACCAATGAAAGCAGTGTTTCCAAAACTGTCACCGTGACTCGCACAGACGGCAGTGACGCTGCTGTCAGCGCTACAGTAACGCTGGATTATCCCAATCCATTTGTTGGGGCCAGCCTGCGGCCATCAAACTTAAATGCTGCCTTTTTTCCAGTCAAGTTAGGTACAGTCAATTTTGCCGCTGGAGACACTACACCTAAAACTGTTAATATTCCTTTAGTCGATGATGAAATTCGTCATTATCCTCGATCGGCTTTGCTGACATTGACCGAACCTACGGGCATCACCAATATTAGCACGCAGAATACAGCTACATTAAAAGTTCTAGACGATAGTAACCCACCCTCTCCGATTGAAACCTTCACTTTCGTCAATGCGATCGCAGCCGACGGCGATCGACTGCTCTTCGGAGGCATCGCCCCTTTTGTAAAATCTGCAGGATCTGCTAGCTTGTTGGATACCAATACGGGGAAATACGTGCAGTCTTTTTTTCCGCCGGGGCCGGGATATCCTGTTGTTGTATTTGGCACTCAAGTCGCTCTAGCTAACAACAAAGCCCTGATTGCATCTGACTACAACCAATCATATCTGTTTGATACGAATACAGGTGGCTTACTCCAAAGCTTCAGCACTGACAATACCAAACTTTCTAACTTGGACGCTGCTAGAAAAGTCGCCTTTGTTGGTAACAACGTTCTGATTTCTCCCCCTCCAGACTTACCTTTCAGTTATCAAGAAGTGGCTCCTGCATACGTGTTTGACTCCAATACAGGCGCGCTACTCCAAAGTTTTTTCAGTCCCATCCCGAGAAATCTTTTTCCGATCGAATATGCAAGTGCTGTCGGAAACAAAGTTGCGATCGCAGGCTTAACAGACAAACCGTCCATTAATGCAGCAGTTTATCTGTTCGATAGCATCACCGGTCAACTTCTCCAGACTTTACCAAGCCCAGATCCTGGAGACGGCAGCTTTACTTTCGGCAAGGCGATCGCAGCAGTTGGTAATGATGTTCTCATCGGAGCGCCATTTGCCGATAGCGGTAGGGGTGCAGCGTACCTGTTTGACGGCAATACAGGCTCATTGATCCGAAAATTTTCCAACCCAAACCAACCCGATTTCAACTTATACACAAACGATGGTTTCGGAGGTAGTTTGGCAGTTACAGACAGTGAGATTCTGATTGGAGCCAGCTCTTACGAGTCTCAAGGCGCTGTATATCGCTTTAACAGTACAACAGGGAACTTGATAGAGACTTATTTGGGTACAGTTCCACCAGGAGCAACTTTATCCTTTCCGCCTACAACAGTTCTAAGAGTTAGTTCCTTTGGGGATAACATCGCGATCGCAGGTGACAAAGTTGCTATCACCTATATTATTCCACGCTTCCGTGTATCAGGCGCTACTGCTGCTTTGTTTTAGCAGAGATAGTCAGAAACGAGGGTTTTTTACAATAGGAATTACGCATTCCCACCAAAGAAACCGGGTTTTTCACCTAATTTGAGGGCTACAGCCAAAGATTTTCGTAAAAAAAGCCGGTTTCTTTAATATGAGTGCATAAGTGCTGTAGGTTTTGGTATATTTGCGAATTATGAGGAGGCTGTGGTATGGTTCGATCGCACAAACGTCAAGCTGTCATCGCTTTAGTGGTAGCCCTGGGGATAATCATCGGCAATTTAGTGTTTCCCGGCTTAAATGTAGCGCCAGCATTGGCAGAAGCCAAATTTAAAGATGTTAAAGACCATTGGGCTCAAGCCTGCATAGAAGAATTAGCCGAGAAAAAAATCATCAGCGGCTATTACGAAGACGGCACTTTTCGCCCGAACCGCCCCGTCAGCCGCGCTGAGTTTGCAGCGATGCTGCGGAGGGCTTTTCCTGATGCCAAAACCGTCCGGAATCCGATCGACTTTGCAGATATTCCCACGAATTACTGGGGTTATAAAGCAATTCGAGAAGCATATCAAACGGGTTTTATGTCCGGTTCCAGTGGTAGTATTTTTAACGCGACTTTGAACATTCCCCGCTGGCAGGTTTTGGTCGCCTTAAGCAGCGGCTTGAAATATACGCCTGCTGGTTCAGCGCCTGAGATTTTGAATGCGACTTTTGAAGATGCGCGAGACATTCCCGAATTGGCGAGAAATGCGATCGCCGCCGCCGCCGAAAAACAACTTGTGGTCAACTATCCCGCCGTCAAACAGCTAGAACCGACACGCAATGCAACGCGCGCCGAAGTAGCAACTTTTCTGTGTCAGGCGATCGCCAAACCCGGCAAAACAGCCTTAGTTCCCTCGCAATACATCGCGCAAGTTCCGCCGAATATCGGCCCGCCGAGAACCACAGAAATCTCGGAGTTTGGGAAAGTTAGGGCAGAAGTGTCTTTTGTCAAAGAAGCAGAAAATGCTAAAAATATCCGCATCAAAATTATCCGTGACGGTAAAACGTTACTAGAAGAACCAGTGCTGATTCCCACTCGTTCTCTAGCAGACAATCCCGACAAAAAAGCCAGCGACGAAGTATCCGAAGGGCGTTTGTTATCCGTGCGAATCCGCGATTTGGACGGCGACAAGGAACCGGAAGTGCTGGCAGATTTAGTCTCAATTAAAAGCGGCGTCCGCTGCTGCAATTATTCGTTTATTTACCGCTACGACTCAGCCGCGAAGAAATACACTCACATCAAGCATTTTTGGGGCAATGTGAGTTACGAAATTGTCGATTTTGGCAAAAATGATATCCCGGAGTTCAAGAGTCTGGACGGGCGATTTGCTGAGGCTTTTACCAATTATGCGGATTCTCGCTTACCGCTGCAAATTTGGCAGTACCGGCCAGGTAAAATGGAAGATGTTACGAAGCAATATCCGGTGGAAGTATACACCAATGGTGCTGAGTTGTGGCTGGAATCTCGGAAGCGATCGAGCGAAGATGCAGAGGTAAAAGGCGTGTTGGCGGCCTTCATGGCGAGCAAGTATGTCGCGGGCCAGGAGGCAGAAGGTTGGCGGTTGTTGGAGAAAGTTTATCAAGGGCGCGATCGCACTCAATTCTTTGGGAAGTTGCGCGAGTTTTTGGTGAGCACTGGTTATGCGAGTAAGTAGGTTTGGATTTTTTTAACCGCAGATGAACGCGGACAAGCGCGGATAAGATGTAGGGTGCGCTAGGCGCACCTTAACTGGTTAATTATCTCAATCATGGATGCAAATGACACTCTCATGGTGGCTAATTTTTAGGTACGTAGTTGCGCTTCAGCGCTCTTATATATATAATACAAGAGCGCTGAAGCGCAACTACGTACCTTATATTTAATATGACAGTTGCATCTAGGACTTTATTTATTTTGCTTACCATTCAAAGTCTCTCTGCACATATTCGGCTAATTCTCGATTGTGCGGCTGAAAATATTCGCGCAGTCGCTGACAGACAACATCATTCGCGGGCTGATAATTCCCACCGTTATATTGTTTGTAATCGCTGAGTTGATGATCTGGTAAATCTAAAAAATCAAAGACTTGGCTGAGTGTCGCAGCCGGATTTGCATAAAATTCTTCACTCTGCAATATTAAAAACTGTTCCCTGGGAAAAAGATTCATCCACTGTTTGAGACTGCAAGCATAAAGACTCTTATAAATATAATGACAATCTTTCCAATAACTTTTATCTGCTAAACTTGTTTCGGTAGCGTCTGCGAGTAATTGTAACTCGGCATCGATCGCCTTTTCAAACGTCCTGGATTCCGTTCCGCGCCTCACCAGCATTTGATAGTGCGACAAAGCGCGATCGACTGGATTTCGCAAAATCACAATCAGCTTAACTTTTGGCAAACATCCGTGCAATCTTGACGCAGCTAGCGGGTGAGTCAGATAAGTCGGAGTTGCTTCTCCTGTCAAAAAATGATGCGCGTCTATTGGCGGCGGAAAGTGCGCTTGATACCAAGCTAATCCTTTGTTGAAATGTTCTGAGAAGAAACAGATTTCTTTATTGGCAGCGGGTAAAATCTGAGGGTGTGCAGTGATATATTTGTAGAGAGAAGTTGTGCCGCACCTCGGAGAACCGATGATGATGAAATCGGGTTCGCACAATTGGGTTGAATTCCATTCTACTTGGGACAGTTCCGGGCGAGATGCTACAGTTTGCAAGCGGACTGCGGTTTGAAAAAGTGCGATCGACTCCTGGATTTTTCCCTGCTTGCTCAGCGCCACAGCCAAGTTAATGTAGGCTAAGGGAAAATTTGGCAAAATCTCGATAACTTCGCGGTACAGAGCCACCAAACCGTCAATGAGAGGAGAATCTTTGGGGAGGGGCGCGTACATTAACGGGAAGTAAGCGGCGGTAAAGTTTGGTTGCAGGAGAATGGCTTTTTGGTGACAGGCGACGGCTGCGGCAATTTGGCCGTTTTGTTGCAGGGCTTTTCCTAAATCGTAGTAAGCTGAGGGCGAATTGGGATTTTGGACGATCGCATTTTCGTAAAGCGCGATCGACTGTTGCAATTTCCCCTCTTCCTTTAGTGAATCTGCCACAGAACTGTCATCAAAGTTCATACTGGAATCCTGTAATAACCGCGCATCATCACCTTAATATCTAAATGCTTCATTTGGGCCGTAGAAGCATCGTGAATCATATTTTCAGTCGGTGCAATATAAGCCTCACCCGGTGCAATTCTCAGCTTCACCACCGGATATTCTGGGTAGCGCTGCATAAACTGATAAGTTAACTGTCGCGTCCAAGGTTTCCCAATATCAGCACCAGAACATCCCAGCATTTGAAAAATGTCCATCTCCGTCAAATTCACAAACAAAAAATAACGGCTGTCCCGCCCTAAATTCACACAAATCCGATTAGTAGCCTCCTGCTTTTTATCCAGCGGCAGATTGTCCCAACTATCAGTATGCAAACCGTTGCGACAACCGCGTTTGTTATCAATTGTCGCCGTACTCAATCCCGGCTGTCGGCCTCCCATACCGCTGATAACTGGCGGCGAATCCGACAGACAAAAAGGCTTAAAATAGTCAATTAGTCGATCGAGTATCTGTCCGCATTTTTTCTGAGACTTAAACTCAGCCACCTGTAGGGGAGTGGTTAGCGAAGCGATAGCAGCATCAGCCAACAAAGCCAAAACATCCGCAGGTAAACGCACAATTCCGACACCCGCATAGTGGGGCGGCGGTTCGTCTGTCCAAAGCAGTGCCGACTCTGCGGGCGTCGGTTCCCTCCAAGGTTCTTTGGGCATAAAAGCACCTTCACAATACTGAAGGCTATCGGGCGAAGTGTCAACAGCTAGCTGCGTACCCGAACTCAGCCACACTCGGGGAATTGTGCACTCTTTTGTAGTTTCTAACTCCAGATTTTGACAGCGATAAATTACTATACTTTGACGGAGATTGCACATTATTTAATATTGCTCAATCGCACTTACTAAAAACCTGTTTGCAGCATCGAACTTTAGTCATATATTCCCTATTTGAAGTTCGTAGTAAGGACTTTAGTCCTATCTTCTAAGTTTCAGGTTCGTAGTAAGGACGGGAGCATCTCACTTTTGCAAAAAAGCAATTTCTTTACAGTGCGAGCGTCCCCGCTCGCGATCTATACTCGCGAGCGGGGACGCTCGCACTGTAAAATCAAAACATCAAAACTGAGATGCTCCCGTAAGGACTTTAGTCCTATCTTCTAAGTTTGTAAAGCAAGGACTGAAGTCCTGACTGCGAACTTTTTAAAGTTGGGAAATCTTGCTTAATGAGTGCAATGCGTGCAGTGAGTGCAGTGAGAACACATCGCCCCAACCTCAAACCCTTCAGCATTCGGGAACTGCCAGAGAGTTTGTGTTAAAGTTGTGCGATCGACATTCTGGCGAGGAACCGAAGAAAAAGTCAAGACGCGGGCTTCATCGTCTGTGCTTTCCACCAAAATTTCGCCCTCAGCAACCTTAATTGCATCTCGGTGCAAAATGCTGATCCCGAACATTCCAGTCATTCCCAATTCTGACAGTTTACCCGCAATTTCATTCAGGAATTCCGAGTTATTGACAACTGCTGCTGAGCGTTCAACTGCTGCCAAAACAGCTTCAGTAACGCGGACAAATTCTAAGGGAAACCAAACCCATTCGCCTGATGCTTGATTTTGTTCCACCTTCCACATATAAGGAATAGCATCGCCGTATTCTGCGGTTGGCTTGACATAAGCATTGTTGCCATCAAACTCTTCAACCAACCTCTCGTTATCCGAGAGGTCAAAGTGTTTGTGAAGCAAGCAGATGCCCACCTGTTTTTGCAAGCCGTGACTGCGGATGATAGCACCGAGTTCGGTCATGTTGTCTTGGGCTTGTTCCAGCAGGTCTCTTGCCGTGAAAAAATGCTCTAAACTATCGAAAACATCTGGCTTGTAAGATGTCAGCATACAGGTTTAGGTTCCTTCTAAATATTCACTAAGTAGACGATATTTAACTTTTGCTCAAATGTCAACTAATTGCTCGCTATTCGCAGATTAATCTTTCTTATGCGTGAATATACCGGGATTTTATGAAAAATACCAAAACCTGTTGCTGTTTTAGAGCCTAAGCTAAAATAAATATAAAATATCAGATCTAAAATCACTTAAAATGGTATATTCACCTGCTCCTTGGCACCTGCAAGGTTATGCTGTTCAGACTTTGCAATTGGTAGATGTAGCACGAGTGCGCCCCTTGGTTCCCTCTGAGTTAGAAATTGTCTGTTTATTGCCAGGAAAAACGCTAGGTGGCATTTATATATCCTCCTACGGGCTGGGTTCCGTGATGGAGTACAATGAGTTAATTGTAGTTAGCGCGATCGCCAGTTATGCAGGAAAATGGGGCGCTTGGATTTCGCACATCTACGTAGACAACCCTAACTCAGTAGCTGGCGGGCGCGAAATTTGGGGACTTCCTAAAGAATTAGCTCAGTTTAGTTGGGAAGGCAGCGATTCAGTAAAAGCATCACCGCTAGGCTACCGCGTCACAGTTAGCCAAGGAAATCTGCAACTGTGCAGTCTCAATTACAGCAAACAAAGTTTTGGATTTCCCCTACCTTTGAGCGGAAATATTTTTAGCGCCGATCGCACAAATTTGCTAATGTTTAAAGGAGAGTTCCAGTCTCGCATCGGCTTTATCAAAGGCGAAGTAGAAATCTCTGAAGAGAGTCATTTTGCCAATCTAAATTTAGGTCAGCCATTGCTCGCAGTTGGCTGCGAAGAGATGCATTTAATTGCAGGTGCGCCGAAACTTGTAGGGAACATAGCTGCTGAATTCACTTATTAGCTGGAATCGGTAGGTGGGCAATATAAATATATAGCGGCTATCAGAAAGATGAGGTACGTTGTTGGGCTTTAGCCCTCTTTGTCTGGGAGGTTATGTAAGCTGTCAGTCATACCTCATCTTTCTGAGAACCGCTATATAGCCTTTCTTAAAAAGATGAGGTACGTAGTTGGGCTTGGGCCCTCTTCGTTTAGTGGTTATATAAGCTGTCAGTCATACCTCATCTTTCTGAGAACCGCTATATATCTTTTGCAAAATTCCTTTTAATCAAATTTTGGAACGGGCAAGATGCCCGTTCCACAAAAAGAATTTTTTCTGTGGAACGGGCAGAAGAGCCCGTTCCTAGCTATTTTTGCAAAAGGTTTAATGCCCACCTTACTTTACTCAAATTAAATGCCAGCGCCCGGAGCGACTTGGGCACCCATTTCTAAAACTGTACCGCGCAGGAAATCAATTTGCTCTTGAAAGTCCATGCCTTGAATCTTTCCTAATAAAGCTTGTCCAGCTTCGGGAAGTTGATAGTTAGGAGGCACGGGAATAATAGTTCCTTCATCCATTACCACCTTCTAAAGTAGGGTTCGTAGTGAGGACTTCAGTCCTTATTAATTTTTGCGGACTAAAGTCCTCACTACCAACTTTCTACAGTAAGGTTTGTAGTGAGGACTTCAGTCCTTATTAATTTTTGCGGACTAAAGTCCTCACTACGAACCTTTTTTTACGTAGGAACCGAGATAATAGGATTTCAAAGAAAATAGGCTGGAACACAGCCAGCCTAGAATCAGGAGAACTTTAATGGAAACTTGTGGAAATTCTAGCTAAACAAACCCGAAATACCGCCGACTGCTATTGCTCCAGCCAATGCCGAAACCACCACAGAAGTTAGAGCCGTACCGAACAACCACCAAGCAGCAGTTGCGGCGGCTTCCCGCGCATCTTCTGCTTGCTGTTTGGTCTTGTTCTTGATCTCTTTAATCCGTTTTTTGGCTTCAGTTTGCAGGCGTTCGGCGCGCAATATAACGCTGTCCCGGGCTCCTTCCATTTGGTCAACAATTCGGTGAGCGTCTGTCTCGGAAATATCGGAACGAGAACTCAGTAGCGCTACTAAAGTACCGCGATCGAATTCACCCAAACGCTGTTTAATCGCGTCAAATCCGGCCTGCGGATCGTCAAATACTTTGCGGAAGTCCCGCTTGATTCCTTCGTAATTGAGCTCCGGGCGATCGAGCGAATTGAGGTAATCCCGGATTTTTGAGAAAATACCGTCAATTGTTGACTGGAACTTGTCTTGTACCATTTGAATTTGTTCGACAAACTCGTTGCGGACAGATTCAATACGATCGGCAATTTGGTTCGCTTCCTCTTCGGAAATGTCTTCCCGCTGGGACAGCAAGGCTACCAAAGTACCGCGGTCAAAGTGCTTCAGCCGATCGCCCAAACTTTGGATCCCCGCTCCGGGTTCGTTAAACAGCAACTGCAAATCTCGCTTGATACCGTCAGGATTGAGCTCTTCCTTGTCCGTATTCCGCAGGTAATTTTCCAAACTTCCTTGGAAATCCTTGACAGTTTTTTGAGCGCGAGATGCCAAGCGGCGGGGCGATTTCACGATGCTGCGAATCGAATCTTGCACGCGATCGATCGTCCGATTTACCTGTTCTTCGCTCAAATCTTCCCGCTGCGAAAGCAACTTGACCAAGGTTTCGCGATCGACCTGAGACAGTCTTTCCCGCAGCGCCAAGGCACCTTCTTTCGGATTTTCAAACAATTTGGTCAAATCCCGATTGATGCCTTCAGGATCGAGTTCTTCCAGGTTAGTATGGCGCAGGTACTCGCCAATTTTGGTAGTAACTTCCTCGTACTGCTGCTTAGCTTTGTCTGCAACTATTTGCGGCGCGTGGATAATGTTGTCGCGCACGGATTCGATTTTGTCGATCGCCCCATTTACCTGTTCTTCGCTGAGATCTTGGCGCTGCGACAGCAGTTGCACCAGAGTATCGCGATCGAATTGAGACAAGCGTTCTCTCAGCGCTTTCAAACCAGCTTGCGGGTCGCTTAACAGCGTTTGAAACTCGCGCTCGATCGCTTCAGGATTGAGTTCTTCCTTATTAGTATTGCGGAGATACTCTTCTACCTTTTGGCGCACTTCTTGCGCTTTCGATTTCGCTTGCTCTTGCAATTCTTGTGCTTTGGAAATTACGCGATCGCGCGAACTTTCGAGCCGCCCGATTAACTGATCCGCTTCCTCGGGGCTAAAATCTTCCCGCTGGCCGAGCAATTGTACCAGAGTATCGCGATCGAAGTGTGACAGGCGATCGCGCAAAGCCTCAAAACCAGCATCGCGATCTTCCAACAGCGCTTGGAAGTCCTTCTCGATACCTTCAGGATTCAATTCTTCCTTGCCAGTCGATCGCAAATAATTCTCAATCCGACTACGCAAATCTTGAGACTGTTCCTCACCAGCAGCACCTTGCACAATTTCCAGAACTTCTTGGCGCACGCTTTCAAGCTGTTCAGAAATTTCCGCAGCCTGTTCCGGACTGAAGCCCTCACGGCGCCTCAGAATGCCTGCAAAATACTCAGGATTTAACATCTCTAACTGGCCCAAAACAGCTCCCGGAGAAGCTTCGGCATCGTAAATAACATCCCTAAATTCCTGCTTGATAGTTTCTCGGTTGAGATGCCAAGGTTGAGCATTTAGCAAGTAATTTTCCACATCAGCCTTCGCTGTATTGAAAGGCAGCGCAGGCACTTTGTCGCCCACCTTAGAAGCCAAAGATTTAGCTTGTTCCTTGCCTTTTTCAGTCAATTGCTGCAACTGACCAGAGATTTTTTCCACATCCAAATCCGACAAATCCGTCCGCGACAAAACAGTGCCGACAAGAGCTTCCACACCCAACAGCATCGCGCGCTTCATGCCGCTGCTGGATTCTGATTTGTTTTCCCGAGTTTCCAGAATTTGAGATAGCTTGGCATTGAGTTCATCAGACTTCAGCAAATCTGGAGCCGCAAACTTGAGAAAATCAACCAACTCTAAATTCGGGTCTTTCTTATCTTGCTGCTTGCCGAAAGTTTGCTTCCAAACACCTTCGAGTTGGTCGGCAACTTGATTGATTTCTTCCTTAGAAAAATCGCTGCGGCTGCTAATTAAATCCACAAAAGTCTGGCGGTTAACATTCTTCAGAACATCGCTTCCCGCCAGAGATTTGATATCAGTATCGCCCAGCAACTTTTCAAATTGACCGCGAATTTCCTTAACATCCAGCTTCGGTAACTGCAAAGAACCGACATAATCTTGGATGGTTTCGCGAATGCTATCCGGGTCTACAGCCGAGCCCAACTCGCGGCGGACAGCAGCCACAGACGCCTCTACAGTGTTTACCATTTGGTCGCTAGCCATCTTGCCGCCGATCGCAGAACCAGCAGTACCCATGACACCTTGAATGCCGGAAAAAGCAGTTTTAATCAAGGAACCAATCATCGAACCGACGGCGCTAGAACCGAGCCATACCAGCGTTAAAAAGTACGCCGACCAAATGACCACACCAATAATTGCCGCTCCATCTACCGAGGCAATTGAAGTTAGTTTGACCGCCAGAAAACAAGCTAAGAATAAAGCTAGGTTAACTGTGACTAAAATCCAACCGCCGACTAAGCCTTCGATTTTGCGAACTTTAGTGCCCAAAGTTTCGGACTCATCATCGTCATCGTCGGGTAAAGCCTCGTCCCAGTTGGAGATTTTAGCAGCGATCGAGAAATTTGTTAACAGGAATTGGAAGCCAAAAGCCATGATGACTCCGGCGATTAATGCCACAAAAAACTGAGGGCTCAGAAACATCAGCCCTCCGAGATCGGGGTGGTCAAACGGGACATCTATTTCTATTGGCATTTGAGCAATATTGAATTTGGGGCTGTACAGCGACATTAATAACTCGCTTTCAAACATAAATTACCTCCTAAAGTTTGATGCCGAATTAGGCATATTGAAATCTGCCCCTAACTTTTAAGTAGGGGATTTGCAACTTTTTAGATGGTGGTTTGTTTCGTCAGGCTTTATCTTACAGAAGCCTTGATTCGTGCAATCCGGATGAGTAGTAAATCAGTTCTCTAGCTATGTCATCCTTACTGCTGATTATGGCTCTTGAAGCTGAAGAATAAATCCCTCTAAAGTCAGAAATGGTTTTTTTTGTGAGTGATAGCAGCAGAGTTCGCCCAAAAAAGGCAAGTTGGGTGCATCTAGGCGCAAGCAAATATGTTTGTAGGGGCGAAGCATGACCGCAGTGAATATAAGATTATAACTAATAACTTATATGCGGTCATGCTTCGCCCTCTTCAAAAACCAGATCGGCGCACCCTACATATCGTAGAGTGCGCTCTATAGTTAGGATTCCGTTTGATTTTTCCGGGAGAAAACGAGCTAGTAATTCCGGGCGATCGAGCTGCATACTCAGTCGTATGATCTCGATGGGTTCTAGTTGAATCAAAGGCTCAATTATTGGGGCTAATTCTTCATCGATTTCGCCAAATCTTACTTGTAATATACTCTCAAGAGTCTCGCGTTTACCTTGCTGAATACCTTGCTGAATACCTTGCTGAATACCTTGCTGAGTTGCTTCTTCAAGCCGTTGTAAATAAAGGGGTAATAGTTCCATAATTAACTCCGCATTTTCTCGATGATAAATAATAAAATGATATTTAGCGCACCCTACAGATTGTAAAGTGCGCTGCTGAGTCAGGATTCCGGTTGATTTTTTTGTTCAAAACGAGCTAGTAATTCAGAGCGATCGAGCTGCCTAATTAGTCGCGTGCGATCGAGAGGTTCTAGCTCAATCAAAGGCTCGATTATTTGGGCTAATGGTTCATCAATTTCGCCAAATTTAACTTGTAGCATACTCTCAACTATCAGGCGTTGACTGCGCTGGAGACCTTCTTGGATACCTCGCTGAAGACCTTCTTGGAGACCTTCTTGGATACCTTGCTGAATACCTTGCTGAATACCTTGCTGAATACCTTGCTGAGTTGCTTCTTCAAGCCGTTTTAAATAGAGCGGTGACAGTTCCATAATTAACTCCCGATCTTCTCGATCTATGTCTTGGCGGACTTCTCATATCGTTCGCAAGTTGTACAACAATTCTAACGCGTTCAACCGAAACAAATTATCAGACGGTAATTCTCTCAATTCGGCAATAGCTTGCTTTTGCACGTTTCCCTTCCCCAAAACCCTCAGCCACAGCGTTTCGGGAGTGCGGGGGAGTTGGTGAATAGCAATGATTGCTGCTTTCAGAGACACATTCAAAAAATAAACTCCACTTACCCAATTTTCAGGTTCAGAAGTCGCCCCAAATCCAGCTAGCATCGCATCGGAAACAGTCGGCGACAGTATCCAGAGTTGCGGCAAATCAGCCTCTGCAATCCGGGTATTATCTCTAGTGGCGACTCGTTCATATTCGGCATGGACATCAAAGAGTTTACCCAGACAACTGCGAATTTCTCCGGTTTGCACAGGACTGCGGAATGGTTCAATTACAGCGGGTTTTGCTGCAATTTGACCCAGAATGCCGAGGGCTGTGGGTTCTACATCCGGTTCCGCTTTTGGGGCAAAAAAAACGTCAATCTGCCTCACTTCTCCAGCAATGTCATGGCTGGTTGCGACATTACCGAGAGGGGTTAATAGTTCTTTGAGATATTGTTTTGCGAATTGATCGTGAATGAATCTGGTCATGAAAATTATCAGCTATAAACTGTTTAAAAACCTCGCTATCAACCAATACCGTTGGGTTAAAACCGTCTTGGAGTCAAAACGATCGCAAAAATAGACTCTGCGTTGGCGAAGCCTGCCCGAAGGGCTTATGCTTCGTTCCTCTCTTCGGACAAGCCTAACTGAACCGTATTGAGCTATCAACTGTCAACTGTCAACTGTCAACTGTCAACTGTTTGCAGCATTTCCCCTCACAGTTGCGCCGGCTGCGAATACAGCCGTACTCCTCAAAACGTTCGCTGTGTTTGCGAACAGTAGGATAGGCTACCAGATGTAAAGGAATTCCGATTAATTTGTACAGCAATCGACCAGCAGCATGAAGAATATCCCAAATTTCGCTTAAGTTAGGTTCTCGCACAAATTCTCCAATTTCATCTTGTAATGCAATCCACTGAGATAGGAGAGTAGGATGGTGACAATTATCAAATGCTGCCATACCTTTTTGATAATTTTTCCAAAGTTTATTCATAGATTTCATCAAATCAGGCTGAGTTCTGATAATATCAGAAGTTAATCTGAGATGACAATTATCCGGTATTTTAAGGAAATCAGCCAATGCGACTCTCTCAAATGCTTTTCGTCACCCTGCGGGAAGACCCCGCAGAAGCAGAAATCCCCAGCCACAAACTATTACTCCGTGCTGGATACATCCGACGCATCGGTAGCGGTATTTACGCTTATCTCCCTTTGATGTGGCGAGTTCTTAAAAAAGTATCCCAAATTGTGCGCGAAGAAATGGACGCTACCGGCGCTCAAGAATGTCTCCTCCCGCAACTGCAACCGGCCGATTTGTGGCGGGAATCCGGCCGCTGGGATACCTACACTCAAGCTGAAGGTATTATGTTTGCTATGAAGGATAGGCAGCAGCGAGAAGTTGGACTGGGCCCGACTCACGAAGAGGTAATTACTACAATTGCTAAGGATATGATTCGTTCTTATCGGCAATTACCCGTACATCTCTATCAAATTCAAACTAAGTTTCGTGATGAAATTCGCCCGCGTTTTGGGTTGATGCGTGGCCGCGAATTTATTATGAAAGATGGCTATTCTTTTCACACGAGTGAAGAAAGTTTGAAGAAAACTTATCAGGATATGGCTCAAGCTTACAGCAATATGCTGCGCCGATCGGGCTTGGAATTCCGAGCGGTAGATGCTGATTCTGGTGCGATTGGCGGCTCTGGTTCTCAAGAGTTTATGGTGCTGGCAGAAGCGGGTGAGGATGAAGTTCTATATACTGAAGATGGTCAGTATGCTGCTAATGTGGAGAAGGCTGTGTCGATGCCTGCTGATGCCCAAGCTTCGCCTTTTGCAAGTTTTGAAAAGCGGGAAACGCCGGGAACTGAAACAATTGCTAAACTTTGCAAGTTTTTGAAGTGTTCTCCGACGCAAGTTGTCAAAAATGTGCTTTATCAGGCTGTTTATGATAATGGCATGACTGTCTTGGTGTTGGTAAGCATTCGCGGTGACCAAGATGTGAATCAGGTAAAGTTGCTGAATGAATTGACAAAGTTAGCGGGAAATTATCAAGCTAAAACTGTTTTGTTTTTGACTGTTCCTGATGTGGAAGCTCAGCGGAAATGGGCGGCTAAATCTTTGCCTCTGGGTTATATGGCTCCGGATGTTGCTGATGATTATATCGCTGGAAGTAAGGAGGTAAATTCTAAGTTTTTGCGTTTGATCGATCGCACTGCCGTCGATCTAACAAACTTTGTCACTGGTTCTAACGAGTCAGGATACCACGTGGTCGGCGCCAATTGGGGTAAAGAATTTCCTCTGCCAGCAACGGTTGTGGGCGTCAGAACTGCTAAAAAGGGCGATCGGGCGGTGCACAATCCCGAACAAACTTTGCAAACCGCCAGAGGCATCGAAGTCGGCCACATCTTCCAATTAGGCACCAAATACTCGCAAGCCATGGGCGCCACCTACACCAGCGAACAAGGCGAAGAAATGCCCTTTATCATGGGCTGCTACGGCGTCGGCGTGTCGCGGCTGGCTCAATCTGCGGTAGAACAATCCTACGATAAAGACGGAATAATCTGGCCAGTGGCGATCGCGCCGTATCACGCCATCATTAGCATCCCCAATATTTCCGACGCCCAACAAGTAGAAGTCGCCGAAAAACTCTACAATGAACTCAACCAATCCGGAATTGAAACCTTACTAGATGACCGCGACGAACGAGCAGGAGTTAAATTCAAAGATGCAGATTTAATCGGCATTCCCTATCGCATTGTTCCGGGTCGTTCGGTGAAATTAGGGAAAGTTGAAGTTGTGGAAAGAGCAACTCACAAAGCCCATGAAATTCTGATTGAGGAAGTCAATTCTACTTTAAAACAGTGGATTGATGCTGCCATCAAATAAGTTTTTGTAACGGTAATACCAATTTAATGTGAAGTTGCATATATCTCGATCCCCTAAATTCCCCTGGTGGGAGGGGGGACTTTGACCGGAATCTTGTCCCCCCCTTAATTAAGGGGGGTTAGGGGGGATCGGATTCGGGAGTAGCCTCACAAAAAATTGGTATAAGGTGCTTGCTGCACCTACATTGAGGCTAGCAAGGTGCGCGCAGCGCACCCTACATAAACTTATATAAAACTTAAAACTCGACATGAATCTGAACCTAAATCAGTTTCTTCGATTCCCTCAATCCCGAATAGGGCGCTACTTAGCCCAAGTAACTCTCGTGGCGATCGCTTACGCCGTGGGGGCGAGGCTAGCATTTGCAATTCAAGGTGTCAATCCCTTTGCTTCCTCGGTGTGGCCGCCCGCAGGAATTGCACAAGCCGGACTTTTATTGTTTGGCCCAAAAGCCTGGCCTGCGATTGTTTTGGGTATATTTTTCCTCAATTTAGTTAACCCAAGCGAACAGATATTTGCAATTTGGGTGGGAGGCAACGTAGGAGCAGTTTTGCAAGCTGTTTTTGCAGCCACTGTGCTGCGCTGGCTGGGGTTTCGTCCGTCTCTAGAACGTTTGAAAGATGTAGTTAATTTAATTTTATTGGGCGGTTTAGTTTCTACTCAGATTAGTTGCACTATTGGCGCGTTTTCCATATATTTAGCTGGCAAAGTAGATTGGGCAGAATACTGGTCGCTCCGGTGGAATTGGTGGCTGGGAGATGCAATGGGAGTTTTAATTTTAACTCCTTTGATTTTAATATTTTTGCGTCCTAAGGCAACCGCCGATCGCTTAAAAAGACAAACCGAACTCCCTAAAAATTATTTAATTTGGCGGGGAGTATGGTTAATATTATTAATTGGGGTAAGCTGGCTTGTCTTTGAGTCAAAAAATGAAGCTTCTATTTCTCGCTATCCCCTGGAATATTTGCCGTTTCCTTTGATAATTTGGGCGTCGCTCCAATTCGGTCAGCGGGCCGCTGTCTTAGGATCGTTTCTTGTGTCAAGTATCGCAATTTTTGGCAGTTCTCACGGATCTGGGCCATTTATAGCTAAAGCCGAAAATATTAGTCAGGCTATCTTATTTTTACAAGCTTTTATGGCGGTAGTTACGATTACTTCGTTGTTATTAGCCGCGACGGTAGCCGAACGCGCGGAGGCAGAAAAATCTCTGCGAGTAAGCGAAATTAAATATCGAGAATTGGTGGAAAATGCTAACAGTATTATTGTCAAACTATCTCCCGACGGCACGATTACTTTTTTTAATGAGTTTGCAGAAATATTCTTTGGCTACAATCAGGAAGAAATCCTGGGGAAAAGTGCTGTGGGAACAATCATTCCCATGAGCGACATCGAAGGGAATAACTTAGAGTTGGTTTACAATCAGATTTTACAAAATCCCGATCGCTTTACTAGCTATGAAAATGAAAATATTCGGCGTAACGGATCTCGCGTTTGGGTGTCTTGGGCAAATAAGCCGCTGGTTGATGCAGCAGGAGAACTTTTGGGCATCCTCTGCATCGGGACAGATATCACCGATCGCCGAAAAGCTGAAATAGAGCTGCTTCATCTGAACGAAAAGCTGGAAATCCGAGTTGCAGAGCGGACAAATGCCCTGAAACAAAGCGAACTTCAGCTACAGAAACAGAAATCGGCATTAATTGATTTAGCCAAAAATAAAGCGCTGAATCAAGGCGACTTAACCAAAGCGCTTCAAGAAATCACTGAAACTGCTAGCCGTACTCTGGAAGTTGCGCGATCGAGTATCTGGTTGTACGATCGCCCTAAATCCAAGATGGAGTGCCTGGATTTGTTCGATCGCGCCCTCAACCAGCACTCAGAGGGTATGGAATTAGCAGAAGCAGACTATCCTGTCTATTTTCAAGCACTCCGAGAAGAGCGCGCAATTGCTGCCTTTGACGCCCAAAAAGATTTTAGAACTAGAGAATTTGTGGAAGCTTACCTAATTCCGTTAGGCATCACTTCCATGCTAGATACGCCGATTCAGATAGGCGGAGAAACAGCAGGAGTCCTCTGTTTAGAACACGTAGGAATGCCGCGTTATTGGACTATCGAAGAACAAAGTTTCGCTGTTTCTCTAACAGACTCTGTAACTTTTGCAGTGGAAGCGCGAGAACGCCAGCGCGCTGAAGCAGCCCTGCGACAAGCTGAGGCAAAATACCGCAGCATATTTGAAAATGCGATCGTCGGCATCTTTCAAACTACTCCAGATGGAGAATATCTTAGCGTCAACCCAGCTTTAATTCGCATTTATGGTTACAGTTCCTGTGAGGAAATGCTGGAAAAGTTAACTGATATCAACCGCCAGCTATATGTAGACCCGGAACGCCGCGCCGAAGTCATCCACTTAATGCGAACAAACGGCAAAGTATCGGATTTTGAATCTCAAGTTTACCGCCAAGATGGCAGTATAATTTGGATTTCCGAAAATGCTTATACTGTCTGCGACATACATGGAAATTTGCTTTATTACGAAGGTACTGTCGAAGATATCACAACTCGCAAAGAAGCTGAAGCAGCTTTGCGCTTAGAACAAGAAAAATCTGACCGTCTCCTCCTCAACGTTTTGCCGCAAGCGATCGCCGAAAGACTCAAACAAGACCAAAGCATCATCGCCGATACTTTTGCCGAAGTCACAGTATTGTTTGCAGATATAGTCGGTTTTACTCAAATTAGCTCCCAAATTTCTCCGCCGGAATTAGTTTCCTTGCTTAACGAGATTTTTTCGACATTCGATCGCCTAGCCCAAAAGCACGGATTGGAAAAAATCAAAACCATTGGTGACGCTTATATGGTAGTTGGAGGGCTGCCGATGCCCCGCAGCGATCACGCAGAGGCGATCGCCCAAATGGCCCTGGATATGCAGCAGGCAATTATTGACTTCAGCAATACCAACAATCAAGATTTCAGCATCAGAATCGGCATCAACAGCGGCCCGGTTGTCGCCGGAGTCATCGGCATCAAAAAATTTATCTACGATTTGTGGGGAGACACAGTTAACACCGCTTCCCGTATGGAATCTCACGGCTTACCCGGTCAAATTCAAGTTACATCTGCAACTTACGAGCGATTGCAGGACAAGTATTTATTAGAAAGTCGCGGCACCATTGAAGTCAAAGGCAAAGGCGAGATGAACACTTATTTTCTCACAGGAATCAAGTTATAAAATAAGGAAAATGAAAGAGGCAAAAAGGAAGAAGTAATAGTAGTTGTAGGGTGTGTCGCTAGTGAAAAAACCTCAATTTAAATCAATTTTTTGAGTAGCAACGCACCTGTGCTTAGCCCGTACAAACAAAGCCAACAATTCTATTTAAATAATTAAAAATTCCCTAATAGTTTTGACGGTTGGTATAGTTAGTTAAAAATATAAAAGTCACTATGAACCAAAACAAAAATCAATTTATGCGATTTATTCAATCTATAAATTGGCAATATTTAGGAAAAATAGCTGTCATTGCCTTTGCTTACGCTTTAGGAGCTAAAATAGCATCTTCAATCCCCGGCGTGAATAAATTAGCTACCTGCGTCTGGCCGCCCGCAGGAATTGCCCAAGCAGCAGTTTTATTATTTGGTCGGCGCCTTTGGCCGGGAATAGCTTTAGGCGTATTTTTTTACGAGACTCTCAACCTCAAAATATCCTTAATAAATGCAACAATTAGTGCTTTTTGCGGTTGTTTGCAAGCTTTATGTGCATTTACTTTGCTGCAACAGTTCAAGTTTCGCCCCTCACTGGATCGACTAATTGATGTAGTCAGTTTAATCTTTTGCGGTGCTGTAGTTGCCACTCAAATCAACTGCACTCTCGGCACGCTGCGGCTGTGTTTGACTGGTCTTATTGACTGGAGCGAATATTGGGAAATTCGGTGGAATTGGTATCTTGGAGACACCTTAGGAGTTTTGATTTTTACTCCTATGCTGCTAATCTTTTACCAAAAGATAGCGACACGCAATCAACAAAAAATTAAGATTAAAACACTTGTAAATATAATTTTATGCGCCATATGTTTGCTACTATTAATAATAGTCAGTTGGCTAGTATACACATCAAAAACTGATAGTAATCTATCCGGCTATCCCCTAGAATACTTGCCATTTCCGTTGGTGATTTGGGCAACCATTCAATTCGGTCAGCGCGGAGCTGTTTTAGCATATTTTATTGTATCCAGTATTGCCATTTGGGGAGGCTCTCAGGGATCTGGCCCGTTTATTACCAAAGCCATAAATATTAATCAAGCAATCTTATTTTTGCAGGCTTTCATGAGCGTAATTGTAATTACTTCGCTGCTGTTAGCTGCCACAGTAGCAGAACGCGCATCAGCAGAGGATTTGCTGCGGCAAAGCGAAGTTAAGTATCGGGAATTGGTCGAAAATGCTAACAGCATTATTTTAAAACTAGATACAGAAGGTAATATTACTTTTTTTAACGAGTTTGCACAGAATTTTTTTGGTTACAGAGAAGAAGAAATACTGGGAAAACACGCAGTTGGCACAATTCTACCCCAGACAGATACAGGGGGAAACGACCTGGCCGTGTTATTGAGCAATATTTTAAATAACCCGGAACAGTATACAACAAATGAAAATGAAAGTATGCGGCGCAGTGGATCTCGCGTTTGCGTATCCTGGGCAAATAAACCGCTGTTTGATGCGGCCGGAAAGTTCGCGGGGCTGCTGGCAATCGGTACGGATGTCACAGACCGCAGGCGGGCTGAAATTGCGCTTTGCAAGCTGAATGAAGAGTTAGAATCTAGAGTTGAAGAACGAACTAATGCTCTCAATGAAACTTTAAATGCACTGCGAGTTCAACAAGCACAGTCAGAACGGTTGTTGTTGAATATTTTGCCTGAAGAAATAGCAAATCGGTTGAAGCGGGGAGATAGCACGATCGCAGATACTTTTGCTGATGTTACTGTATTATTTGCGGACATCGTAGGTTTTACTCAATTGAGTGCGCGAGTTTCTCCAACAGAATTAGTTGCGTTGCTGAATGATATTTTTTCGACTTTTGACAACTTAGCAGAAAGGCACGGTTTGGAAAAAATTAAGACGATTGGCGATGCTTACATGGTAGTGGGAGGGCTGCCAATTACTCGCCCAGATCACGCAGAGGCGATCGCAGAAATGGCCCTGGATATGCAGCAGGCAATTATTGAATTCAGCAATACCCACAATCAAGATTTTAGTATCAGAATCGGGATCAATACCGGCCCGGTTGTCGCTGGAGTCATCGGCATTAAAAAATTTATTTACGATTTGTGGGGAGACACCGTTAACACAGCTTCCCGCATGGAATCTCACGGTTCGCCTGGGTGCATTCAGGTGACAGTGGCAACTTATCAGCAATTGCGAGAAAAGTATTTTTTTGAAAGCCGCGGTGCGATCGAAGTTAAAGGTAAGGGGAGGATGACTACTTATTTACTGAAATGCCGAAAATTCCTCTAATCCAGGTTTTTCTCTAAAAGTTAAAATTTCCTGGACGCATCAATGCCCAAGAAACCGGGTTTTTTATCTAAATTTAAGGTTATGATGCAGTGTTTATCTAAAAAAACCCGGTTTCTGCCTCAACTTTTTCAGTATATAAAAGTAAGGGCGATCGCACTTTTAATGTATACGATCGCCCTTTGCTCAACTAACAAGATTATTTAAAGCTTGTAAAGATTAATTCCAGCTTCCTTAGCCATAATTTCCAAACCCTTGTGCTCCAAGGTTTTAATCGCCTTCGTAGAAAGGTGTAACTTGACCCAACGCTTCTCCTGCGGCCACCAAATCCGCTTCCACTGCAAATTAGCGCCTTGCAACTTGTGAGTGCGGTGGTGCGAGTGAGAAACCGCAAAACCGTTGTTCGCCTTCTTGCCCGTTAGCTGACATTTCCGTGACATATTGCCCTCCAGACTACTTTTTTTTGATGCAGCCTTTTATTATATATCAACTGCGTAGAACCCCCCTAGCCCCCCTTGTTAAGGGGGGGACAAGAAAACCTCCGATCGCTCTCTCAGCAAGGGAAATCAACTTTTGCTTCCGCAGTTGGCTTGCGCTTGGGCTAAGGTATGTTGTTGGGCTTTAGCCCTCTTTCCTAATCTTATAAAGAGGGCTGAAGCCCAACAACGTACCTAGTTTGTATAAAACCACTCCCCCTTAGCAAGGGAGGGGGGTTAATTACATTGCACGTTCAGTCAATTTTGTCAAGACGTGGTTCGATCGCTCGACAAACTCCTGCATCCCTTCAGCATCGAAACCCTTCTGGGCCATCAAAGCCAAGTCATAAACGTGGTGACAAATCATGCTGGCCAACTGCGCCGAGGGAGACTCGCCGCCGCCTTGAATAATCGCACCCTGACTCAAATTAGCCAGATTTTGAATCAGCGGGTGAGACGTATTCACCAGCAAAACGTGTTCATCGGGGAATTGCGCTGCTTGCTGCTGCAAAAGCGCCGTCATATCGCGCATCCGGCGCAAAGCTTCTGGTAACAGGACGATCGCAGGTGGCGCCGCCTCAGCAGAGTCAGACTTCAAAGCTTCTGTGCGGATGTTTACTTTTGGCTTGTTGAGAGCATTTTGGAACAGTTCTTTAACTTGTTCGCTGCGAGTTTTATTAGTCGCCGGATCGACAATTTCGGCTTCTTTTTCTTTGTCAATTAGTGTGTCGTCGATGTCGGAATCCACCCGCGAGAATTTAACATCTGAGTATTCGCGTTCCAAGAAACTGATAAAGTGCGTGTCAATGAAAGAATCCATAAACAGCACTTCTAAACCTTGGCTTTTGTGCAGGGCGACGTAAGTTGCTTGTGACGCAGGTTCTGTGCAGTAAAATACGCGGTTTTCGTGGCGTTTTTGATTGCGTTCCAAATACTCTTTCAGCGTCGTGTAAGGTTGCGTCGAAGTAGAACTGTCCGATTTTGGAGTAACATCTTGCCACAAATCTCCGTCCTCAGTTTGCACCTGCACTTCTGGCGTTGCAATTTCTGGTTTTTCTGCTGTTGGTTCGTAGGTGCTGCGGTAGATTAAGATATCTTCGACTTGTTTTTTGAACTTATCATCGTTGAGAGATCCAAACTTGACAAAAGTGCCGATATCTTGCCAGCAACGGATGTATTCATCGCGGTCGTCGCGGTAAAGTTCTTTTAGGCGATCGCCCACTTTCTTCGCAATATAATCAGCGATTCTTCTGACTGTGCGATTGCTTTGCAAAGAACTGCGAGAAACGTTCAGCGGAATATCGGTACTGTCAATGACTCCCCGCAGCGGCATCAAGAATTTTGGAATAATTTCTTCGCAGTGATCGCTGACAAAAACTTGGTTGCAAAATAGCTTGATATTACCTTGGGTAACATCGACATCCGGCCGCAATTTGGGAAAGAAAAGAATGCCGTTGACAATGAAAGGATAATCTGTGTTCAGGTGTACCCAAAGTAGCGGCTCGTCTTGAAACGGATAAAGATAGCGGTACAATTCTAAGTAATCTTCTTTCTGCAAATTGCTGGCTGCTTCCCGCCAAATTGCCTTATGCTTGTTGAGTTCCTCTCCCTCAAATTTGATCGGAACTGGCATGAAATCGCAGTAAGTTTTGATTAGCTGCTTAATGCGAGTGGCTTCTACATATTCTAGTTCTTCGTCTTGGAGAGTGAGAGTAATCGTAGTGCCGCGTTCGGTGCGGGCGGATTCTGATAGTTCAAAAGCGGGTGAACCATCGCAATACCAATGTACTGCTTGTGCGCCTTCTTGGTAAGAAAGGGTGTCTATGTCTACTTTCTGAGCGACCATGAAAGAAGAGTAGAAACCGAGTCCAAAGTGGCCGATAATTGCGTCGTCGCCACTGCCTTGATATTTTTGAATAAATTCTTCGGCGCTGGAGAAGGCGACTTGATTGATGTATTTTTTTACTTCGTCGGCTGTCATCCCGATGCCGTTGTCGGTAATTGAGAGTGTTTTGTTTTCTTTGTCGATCGCAATATTGATTTGTGGTTCGCCAATGTCGCCGCTGTATTCGCCGGAACGGGAAACCATTTTGAGTTTGGCTATGGCATCGACGGCGTTAGAAATTAGTTCCCGCAAGAAGACTTCGTGGTCGGTGTATAGCGATTTCTTGATAATCGGGAAAATATTCTCGGTATGGATTGAGATTGTTCCCTGTTCTAAAACTGTCATAGATTTTCTCTCTGCTGACTGATGATTAATCACTATTTATTGATTTTGGGCGATCGCGCTACATATTGCCGAAGGGATTACCACAAAAAGATGATTCGGTTTTCCTCACATCTTGCACAATTCTCAATAAGCCTTTCACGGGCGGGCAGGATGCCCAACCCCTACTCCCCACAACAAGATTTAGTTTTTGTGGAACAGGCATCTTGCCTGTTCTTGAAAATGGTGCAAACTATCATCGGCGGGCAGGATGCCCACCCCACAACAAGATTTAGTCTTTGTGGAACAGGCATCTTGCCTGTTCTTGAAAATGGTGCAAGATGTCAGTTTTCCCCACATCATAGCTCACAAAGGCAACCGCAGGAGAAATGTGCTACCAGAACCCAATTCGCTACGCGCGCTGAGGCTGCCGCGGTGTGCGCGGGCGATCGCGCGGGCGATCGCCAATCCGAGTCCCGATCCGCCGGTATGGCGCGATCGAGATTTGTTGACTCGGTAAAAGCGATCGAATATCCGCCCTAAATCTGCCGCCGCTATCCCAATCCCGGTATCTTGCACCTGAATTATCGCCTCTTGGTGAGTGCAATCTAAGATTACTGTGACTTTTCCGCCAGGGGGAGTGTATTGAATGGCGTTGACAATTAAGTTAGTAACGAGACGGTAAAGTCGATCGGCATCTCCGACAACATTCAATGGATGCTGTACGCGGATTTCGGATGTTAGCGCTACCTGGGAGGATCTCGCCAAAGCAGCCAATTCCTCGACTAAATCGCCCACCAAGTCGTTTAAACAACAAAGCTGAGGGCGATCCTCTTCGAGGGCTTCGCTAACGGATTTCACCTGAGAGTCCATCCGCGCCAACAGCAACAAATCAGTGACTAACTGAGTCAATCGTCGGTTTTGGCGATCGACAGTCTGCAAAATTTCCCGTGCTTCTTTCTCATCCAATTGTGGCATTAACAGCGCCGATTCTACAGTGGCTTGAGATGCCGCTAAAGGCGTTCGCAATTCGTGGGCAGCATCCGCCGTAAACTGTTGGATTTGTCGGTAAGAAGAATAAATCGGTTTCATTGCCAATCCTGCCAGCCACCAACTAGAAAAAACCACCAAAATCAAGGCTGTCGGCAATCCTAATTTCAAAATTAATCTCACTGTACTGAGATAACTGTTGAAGTCTTGCAAGCTCCGTCCTACTTGAAAGTATCCCCAATCTTGCAGCGTGTTTGTGTGCAGTGATACAGAAATTTGGTGATAAATATTGCCTTGGCTGTCAGCGATTGTTTGCCAGTGTTGAGAGTTAAATATCGGCGGTAATGCTTCGGGATAAGCGCCTGCTGTAGCAATCAATTTCCCAGAAGAGTCAAATAAACGAATATAGTAATAGCTTTGGTTGATAGCGCTTAAAATATGGCGATCGGCTAACTGTTCTTTAACGCCGTTAACTCCAATTACGCGGAGGTTTGGCAAAAGTTCATTGACGATTGGTTCTAGGCGTCCGGGTTGCTGTAGCTTGATTTCGAGGCTATCGTGGAGTGTCCCCGCTACCGATTCTAGTTCGCGATCGATCGCAATCCAGTGCGCGTGGGCGATCGCCTTATATACACCAAATCCCAACAAGCTTAAAATCAAACCCATGACTGCGGCGTAGGAAATCGCTAATTGCGATCGAGTGCGGTTAAATAGTTTATTTTGATTCACAATTCATGATTGGGTAATTGGTAATTGGTAATTGGTAATTGATTGGGATGATATTTTTTTATTTACCGCAGAGAACGCAGAGGACGCAGAGAAGGAGAAAAGAGAGAATTAGTAGAAGGGAGGAAAATAAATAGTCTTTTCTGAGTCCGCAAAGGCGGACTTTGTTTGTGTAAATGCGATTTCAACTTTTCTTAGTCCGCGGAGGCGGACATTGTTTGTGTAGACGCGGTTTCAACCGCCGAGTCTAAAAGTAATTTTGAAGGCAGAATTCAATTTCTCATCCGATATCCGACGCCGTGGACAGTTTCAATTAAGTTCGCACAGCCAACGGATTCGAGTTTGCGCCGCAGCAAGCGCACTTGAGCGGCTACTACATTGCTAAAAGTATCTGCGCTGGCTTCCCATAGCTGATTCCGAATTTGGTCAGTCGTGACAATTTGGTTCGGATGTTTCATCAAATATTCTAACAATTGAAATTCTTTGTTAGTCAGCGAAATTGTTTGGTTGGTGCCGTTTTGATTGAGATAAAAAGCTGTGCGATTCCCGCAATCTAAGGCGAGATTTCCGATTTGTATCTGTTGGGGCTGTATTTGGGGCGATCGCCTTTGCAGCGCCCGCAACCTTGCTAACAGTTCCGCCATCCCGAAGGGCTTGACTAAATAATCGTCAGCCCCCGCATCCAATCCCGCCACTTTATCTTCCATCCTGTCTTTGGCTGTCAGCATCAAAACTGGCAAAAAACTATGTTTGGCGCGCAATCTTCGCAGCAATTCTATTCCCGACAATCCCGGAAGCAACCAGTCAAAAATGGCTAGGGTGTATTGCGTCCACTGACTGTCTAGATATTCCCAAGCTTCATTCCCGTCCTGGGCCCAGTCAACTATGTATTTTTCTTGCTTCAAAGTGCGATCGATCGCCTTTCCTAAATCTGGCTCATCTTCAACTAGCAATATTCTCATAAAAAGTAACCTTATGCCGCGCTAGGTATGTAGTTGCGCTTTAGCGCTAAAGCGCAACTACATACCTTTTGAAAAGTACCAATTGCGTTAGGATATAATTAATTCTTCAACTCTAAATTAACAAAACCCCGGTCGATCCGACCGGGTTTTTACAACTAAATTCAACTCAAATTACTGAGTGAATGTAAAACGACCGTCCACTTTTTCTCCCTTAATATCCGCATTCACCTTCACAGGATACTGACCTGGATCTTTGCCGGGAAATACAACAGCGTAATGTTTGCCTTCAGGATCGTATTTAAAAGCTAGGGTTTGTTGCTTTCCACTCGGCAACTGCACTTGTGCTGACACTTTTGCGTCAGGAACCGGTTCCTTTTTATCGCCTTTTTGCAGGTACAAATCTAAGTGAGTTCCAGTAGCTTCTTTGACAGGTACAAACTCTAAATGGTAAGCTCCAGCATTGACAACTTGACCGCCTTTAGCTCCTTTTGCAGCAGCAGGATCAGCGGCGGGAGCAGAAGACGCAGGTTTTGAAGCAGCAGGAGGGGGTGTTGGAGTGATTTTTGTATCACTTGCTTCGTCGCCTTTACCGCAAGCTCCCAAAAACAGCAGTCCGATACTGCTGAGAATAATTAAACTTGATTTGATCGTTTTCATGTGCTTGAATTTTTGCGGACAATTATTCGTAAATTATGGCATTTTAAAACAGGGCGTCAATCGATTTTAGATTTTAGATTTTAGATTTTAGATTTTAGATTTTAGAGGCGACTCCACGGATAAATCCGGGGGCTTGTACCATGAAGAAATTCTTGGTCAAGGAAAATCATCAAAAAATCTTCAGCAATAGCCCGAATCGTTGCTAGAAAGCACTTAAACCAGTTTTTTCATCTTCAGCAACAGGCTCAGGTTCTTGAGGCCGTAAAAACTTCCCGAATTGAGCGTACAAAGCTGGCAAAACTAACAGAGTTAACGCCGTAGAAGTAAACAATCCTCCTAAAACTACGATCGACAAAGGTTGTAATATTTCTTTTCCTGGCCCGCCTTCTAAGACTAACGGTGCTAAACCCAAAGCTGAAGTTAAAGCGGTCATTAAAATGGCGTTGAGGCGTTCCATCGAGCCTTTAACAACGGCTTCTTGAAAGGGCATTCCTTCAGCAAATTTAGAGTTATAGTTGTCTACTAACAGCAAGCCGTTGCGGGTAGCTACGCCGAATAATGTGACAAACCCAACCAGGGAAGCGACGGAAATTATACCGCCAGTCAAAGCTACAGCAATTACTCCTCCAACTAAGCCGATCGGCAAATTGATCATAATCATCGCAGTTGAAGCGATCGACTTAACGGACAAGTACATCAAGACGGTAATGACCAAAAAGGCGATCGCGCTAAACACCATAATATTCTGCGAAGCCCTTTGTTCCGCCTCAAATTGACCGCCGTACTGGATAAAATAACCAAACGGTAACTGCACCTCCCGTTTGACTTTAGCTTGAATTTCATTCACAACCGATCGCAAATCCCTACCTTTCGCATTCGCCGCCGCCACAATCAGCCGAGAAACATTCTCGCGGTTAATCGTATTTGGGCCCGTACCGTATGTCACAGTCGCAACTTGCGCGAGGGGGATTTTACCCCCCCTTTCATCGCCCCCTTTATAAGGGGGGAAAAGAGGGGGGGTATCAACCAACAAATTCTGAATAGTTTCTAAGTTATTTCTGGCTTCAGGCTGCAACCAGACAACTAAATCAAAAGTTTGCTGTGCTTCCAAAACTTGGGATACAACTTTGCCATTTAAAGCTATTTCGATGATTTCTGAAAGTTCTCCAATTTTCAAACCGTATCTCCCCGCAGCTTGGCGGTTAAACTTAATTTGAATCTGCTGCACCGGCACCTGCGGTTCCAGTTGCAAATCCACAATTCCCTTCACAGTTTTCATTTGCGCTTCAACTTGAGCACCGATAGTGCGAAGTTGATTCAAATCCGGGCCAAAGATTTTCACAGCAATTTGACTTCTGACACCGGACAAAACCTCATCCATCCGGTGAGAAATAAAACCGCCGATATTTGGTGCAACTCCCGGCAATTTCGCAAATTCCTGCCGCAAATACTCCAAAGTTTTCGACCGATTTTTCATTCCTTCCTCGCTCAAACCAATATCGATGTGAGCTAAATTGACACCCGCAGCATCAGCATCGCCCGGAGCTCTACCCGATCGCACTTGCACGTATTCAAATCTGCGATCGTCCTTAAGTGCATCTTCCATCGCAAAAGCCGCGCTATCCGTCGTCTCCAAAGACACCCCCGGATAAAGCAGAATCGTATTCACCAAAGTTTGCTCCTGAAACTCCGGCAAAAACACCCGTCCAAAGGAAGGCAAAATAACTAATGCAGCCACCATGCTAGCAGCAGCTAAAACTAAAATTATCGCCGAATACCGCATTGATAATTGGATAAAAAAGTGATAGATGCGCTTGCAAAATCTCGGCAACCAAGGTTCCTTGGCACTCATGCGTTTGTTCGGCAATAAAATAGCACAAAGCGCCGGAGAAACGAACAGCGATTCTAAACTAGAAATCACCACAACCACCAAATAAGTAATCCCCATCGGCGTAAAAATTCGCCCTTCTACACCCGGCAAAGTAAAAATCGGCGAAAACACCACAATCCCAATTACCGTTGCTCCAATTAACGAATCGCGCACCTCTTGAGAGCCATCAAAAATCACATCCATCACCGGGCGCGGATGCCCAGAAGCCGTATTTTCTCGTAAATTGCGGTAGGTATTTTCAGCATAAACAATCGCATCGTCGATCGCAGTGCCGATCGCCACCGACAAACCACCCAAAGTCATCGTATTCAATCCCAAACCCAGCCAATACATCGCCAGCAGCCCGAACAGCCAAGTTAGGAAGAAATCGAGCAAAACCACCGTCAGAGTGCGCCAATTCATCAAAAACGGGATGAGAATGATGGTGACAATGATACTGCCTTCAACTAAAGCCGATCGCACATTTTCCACCGAAGAGTTGATATACTCTTCCTGCCGGAAAGTCACTGTCACCTTAATATCCTTAGGTAAAGCTTGCTGTACCTCAGCCATTGCCGCCTCAACCGCCTTCGTTACCGTCGGAGTATCGGCAACGGGCTGTCTGTTTACCATCACAATCACAGCTTTTTTGCCGTTAAAACTGCCGTTTCCCCGCTTGATTGCAGCACCAATCTTGACATCAGCGACATCACCAATTCTGACGGGTGTTCCTTGACGAGAGGCGATCGCAGATTGCTGCAAATCTGCCACCGATTCAATCCGCCCCACGCCTCGAATTAACGTTTCTTTATCCGGTGTAATTAAATAGCCTCCCGGTGCGTTAACATTGGCAGCTTTCGCCGCTTCTGCAACTTGCTGCAAGGACACATTAAAAGCTTTTAACTTAGCAGGTTCGACTAATACTTGATACTGTCTTTGTTCGCCACCGTAAGCCACAACTTGAGCAACGCCAGTCACTGCCAAAAGACGATTTGTGACTTGCCAATCAATCAGGCGCCGCACTTCCATCAACGAAGTAGTTTCTGATGTAAAAGCATAGGTAATTACCAAACCAACCGGAGAAGTTGTCGGAGAAATCTGTGGTGTTTCTACCCCAGCCGGGAGTTTGCTTTGAGCTTGTTGCAATCTTTCTGTAATCAACTGGCGGGCTTGATATATTTCGGTTCCCCAATCAAAGATTACCTTAACAGCAGAAATGCCGACAGCCGAAGACGATCGCACTGCTGTTACTCCCGGAGTTCCGTTAATCGCACTTTCGATCGGGAGTGTTACTAAAGACTCGATTTCTTCCGGTGCGAGGCCCGGTGCTTCTGTCTGAATTTCGACTTGCGGCGGCGCAAAAGGTGGGAAGACATCAAGGGACATTTTGGGGATGATATATAATGTCCAAAGACTAATAATAATGGTGGCGAGAACGACTAGCCAGCGGCGATTAATTACCCATCTCAGAATAGTGCTGAACATTTAAACAGTTGACAGTTGACAGTTGACAGTTGACAGTTAAATAGCCATTCAATCTAGATTGACACCCAAGAATGAAATTAGGATGAAATCGTTTCTCTTTTAAGTCTGATTTATAAGTTATAGCGGTTCTCAGAAAGATTCGCGGACGTTGTTGGGCTTCAGCCCTCTTGGTTTAAGGGTTATGTAAGCTGTCAGTAGCTGTAGGGTGCGTCGCCATCTACAATCCTCAAAAAAAACGACAATCTCGTAGCGACGCACCTTACAAATCCTTTAAATAACCAATCGAATGTTCATCATAGTTATTATGAAAGCACCCAACAAATACTCACAAACTCTAAAAAACTTTGGCGAAACAGACTACAATCCAGTCCCGCCAAAGCGCTCAAAACGAGTAATCATGCGCGCTCAGTTCAAAGGGCGTAAAAAACCTATGATGTATATTTGTGATCGAGAAGAATCGCACAGATTTCTAGATGCAGATAAATGAATCAACTCTCAGACAAGGTGATTACTTGTAAACAAAAATTTTACTTTAAACTCTGGGTTTCTGCCTCCTGGCTTTTAACACGGTGGTTGTCATCATGCGGCAATTCATCTACTTTACTCGCATTGATTGCCACTGCGGAGGTAGAAAAACCATTTTTGGCATGACTTTGAGATGCTGCTAGTGCTGGAAATTTGCGCCGTTTTCCCAAAAATACCCCGGCTGTGAAAGTCAAGGATGCGATCGCAATTCCTCCCCCAACTCCCGCCCACAATAAAGACACAGGCAAATTATTAAAGTTAACCTCTGTTACCTTAGGACTTACCTCTTTCTTTTCCTCGCTTGTTGATGGCTTACTACCGCCCCGCAAAGATTGGGCGTAAAGTTGAGGCGCCCGCTGGGTTACAATCAAATCTCCATCGAATAAACCGCTCTTAATTTCTACTAAATCCCCCGCAGTTTGACCGACTTCAATGTCAACCGCTTGATAAGCATCGCCATTTTGGACGTAAACGGTTTTTTTACCGCTAACATCTACTACCGCTGTACTCGGAATTGCTAAAACATTAGTAACATTTTTGTTAGTTAAAATTTCCAACTCAGCAAACAATCCCGGCTTTAACTCGCCGTTACTATTATCTAATTCTGCTTTCACTGGGATAACTCGCGTTTCTCCTTGCACGGATGAGCCAATTAAGGTGATTTTTCCCTTGAAAATACGATCGCCCAAATTAGCAACTTTTACCCTGACTTCCTGGCCCTGTTTTACCTGATTCAAATCTTTTTCGTAAATGTTGGCGGTGGCAAAAACCCGGCTGTCATTTAAGACGCTCATCAACGGTTTTTCAGCGCTTACAGACTCTCCTGGGGTGATGGCGCGATCGGCAATCGTACCAGAAATCGGAGCAATTACGGTGACAAGTCCTCGATCGTTCGCAACAGTGCCTAATTGTTGCAGCCGCGCTTGATAGGCTGCGTCGGCTAAGCGAATGCGCGACTGAGCGACTGCGACGGCAGTTTTGGCGCGTTTGACCTGATTCTCGGCTTCCAGCACTTCCCGGCGGCTCTGAGCCTTGGTGAGTTGAGCTTTTGCCTCGGCTACCTTGCTTTGGGAATCGCGCAATTCCCGCACCGGCAGATCTACTTCGGCTTGTTTAATTTCGGTTTCGGCTTTAATAACTTCGGGACGGCTTTTTGCCTTGGCAACATTGGCTTTAGCTTCGGCGAAGTGAGATTGCGACTCTAGCATTGTACGCCGCGCGATCGCCCCTGACGCAACTAACTCGCGATCGCGATCGAACTGTTCCTTAGCCACAGTCAGTTCAGTTTCCGCCCGCGCTATCTCTGCTTGCGCTATTTCAATCTGACGTTGATAATTTTCCTTAGCAACTTTGACAACTGAACGCTGATTGACTAATTCTTGCTCTCGCTTGTACTGTTGAGTTGTTGCTGCTAATTGAGTTTGGGCTTGTATTATTTCTGCTTCAGAGATTTGAATTTGGCGATCGTAATTTTCTCGTGCTAGTTTCAAATCGCCTTGTGCTTGCTGCAAATCTGCCTCAGCTTCCGCTCGTTTCGAGAGAGATTCAACGCGCAACTGTCCTAATTCTGAACTCGACAAAACCGCAACCGGTTGACCTTTTGATACCTTGTCTCCAGGCTTAACTAACAACTCTACCACTTTGCCAGCTACCGAAGCCGTTACTTCTACCTTTTGGTTTGGCAAAGTTTCAATTTGTCCTGTGGTTTTGATGCCGATATCTAGTCGCTGTCGGGTAGCCGGAGAGACTTTAATTCCCAACCGTTTTGCTGTTTCGGCATCTACAGAAATAGCAGCAGGAGTTTGAGTTGTTTCGCCGCTTTGGTGAAATTCATTTCCGTGTCCCGCGTGGGCGAAAACTGCGGTAGGAGAATTTAGCAAAATTAGGCTTAACAAAGTTATTGAAAAGCTGCTAATAATTGCCGGAGATTGAGAATATTTGTGAAATATCATCGTTGGCATTTTCCAGGAAATGAGGTTGAGTGCCACAGGCTTAGCGGTTGGTATTTTGCCAAAAGAAGTAAGTCAACCGAATTAACCGGAGCTACTTATTAGCATTTTTCAAGAAACGACTGCTAAGCAATGACCAAGAGCTAAAATTTATCTCCTCAACCTAGTCTTTCACTGCCAAATGAAATTAGGATGAAATTTCGGCTCAGCAGCCCAGATACCCTCCAGATTCTAAAATCCGAAGATAAGTTTTACCTAATCCCAAGGAATTGCGCTGTAGATTTTTTGCTCGTTTCTCAAGTTCTTTCGCTTCAAGTTTCTTTGTTAAAATGCTCATGAACTCGTCCCCGGCTGCCTTTGATTTATGAGTTGTGTTTGATTCCAAGCTGTTCAAGATCATTGACTACCCCTGTATATAGCTTTGTAGTGATTCTCATACTTTAGAGGTAGCGCTGCTGAATTGTCTACAGTATTTTTACGTAAAAAATGAAATGATGTGAATTCAGACAACTTCTGACAGCCCTGTTCGAGCTATATTAATGTTATACGAAGGTTGTTACCACTTTTTTATTAGCTAGATTTCAGGCTTTTGTGAAGCAATTATTTCCTGAACAATTGACACCCTGTGATTCCTATCACTTGTTTTGTGTTGTGGCTTGGTGTCACATATTGCTTGGTGGAGCTAAATTACTGCTTGTACTAAGCTTGGTGCCACTCTTTCCTTTGCTCAATTTCTGCTTGTTCCGAATTCAAAATTTATTGATCTAATTTCTTTGTTTCCGGCTGTTTCGACTTTTTGAAAGTATCTTCAGCCATCAATAAAGTGGGTGCATCTGGTTTTTGAAGAGGGCAAAGCATGACCGGATATAAGTTATTAGTTATAATCCCATATTGATTGCGGTCATGCTTCGCCCCTACAGATATATTTGCTTGCATTGAGATGCACTCAATAAAGCTTCTTCGCGGTGGAGAATAATCGCAGTTTTTCAGTATATAGTGGAGCGAGCGAAAGATTCGCGGACGATAGGGCATAGGGCATAGGGCATAGGGCATAGGGCATAGGGCATAGGGCATAGGGCATAGGGCATAGGGCATAGGGCATAAGGCATACCTCACTTTTTTGAGAACCGCTGTATAGTGGAGCGAGCTAAAGATGAAGTATTGACCAATCAATCCCTCAATCCCTCAATCCCTCAATCCCTCAATCTAAAATCTAAAATCTAAACTTCTGCCTCATCTTTTTGATAAAGACTATACAAGGGGCGGGTTAAGCAAGCCAACTTCCAGACAACAGATAATTCCCGTACAAAACCCGCCCTCTTAAATTAGCCTCCCCAAACTTTCTTCAAAACCTCTTGAGGAGAAATGTCAGCCATTTTACCAGTAGGAGATTTAATTCCCAAAAAGCGATCGCTCTTGGGCAGCAATTTTGCAGGTTCAGTCGGGCCGAACAAAGCTATTGTATAAGTTTGAACCGCCACAGCTAAGTGCATCGGCGCACTGTCAGTACACATCATCAAATTAGCAGCAGCAATGGTGGCCGCCAACTTGCCGACATCATCCGGCGAGATAACTTTTACACTCGGACAGAGTTCGACTAACTTTTTCACGAAGGCTTCATCTTCGGGCCCTTTCACCACCACAACGGGTAAATTTGGCTGCCGCTGCTGGCAGTCTTTGATGATTTGCTGCCAGTTGTCTATTGGGTAAATTTTGTCAATACCTTTAGACAAAGCTAGCTGACTCGAACCGCCGTGAATTAGAATGTAACCGCTTTCTTTGATTCCCAACCGCTGCTGTTCGGCTTCCGCCCACTGAATATCCTGTTTTGGTACACTAATTGCGATCGCAGGACTTGGATTGTTAATGTTGAATCCTTGGAGCAAATCGTGGTACATTGAAGCCGCGTACTGGTCTGTTTTCAGAGGTACCGAATCGGTAAGAAATCGAGCGCCGTTGGTTCCAGAATACCCAACTCTCTGGGGAATGCCTGTCAGCCACAGCAGAAGTCCTACAGTCCACCGCTGGCCGAGAGAAACAACTGCTTCGTATTCGCGATCGCGAATTACGCCCAGTAAATTTCCCAAATCAGCCATCGCATTGCGATCTTTGAAATTGTACGTCAAGACTTCTTTGACAGACTTGCAGACTCGGTAAGCGCCCTTCGCCCTCGGTTCCACGATGACATCAATCTGAGCCTCTGGATAAGACTGCTTGAGGTCATCAAGGGTAGGGAAAAATAAAATTTGGTCGCCAATCCCGCCTGGGACAAGTGCTAGTATTCGCATCATAAACGATCGGGCTATTATCTATCGAGGTAGCTCTCAGCGATCGGCTTTCAGCTATCAGCTTATAGTATTTTAAGACGTTAAAAGCTACTGGCTGACAGCAAAACAACTGACTGAAAATTACAGGACGCTTTTAATATATACCTAGTTGGGTGAAGAAGGGTTAGTTAATGCACTTATTAATTCCTGCGGCGGGTTCGGGGCGACGGATGGGTAGTCAGCGGAACAAACTGCTGCTGACTTTGCTGGAAAAACCTTTGCTGAGTTGGACTTTGGCCGCCGCTGAAGCTTCGCAGCAGATTAGCTGGATCGGCATTATGGGCCAGCCTGAAGATTTTCCTGATTTTAAGGCAATTCTGGGCGATTTAGCTTTGCTCAAGCCCGTGGAACTGATTCAAGGAGGGGCTACCAGGCAAGAGTCAGTTTACAACGGTTTGCAGGCCTTGCCGCCAAATGCCGATCGCGTGTTGATTCACGACGGCGCCAGGTGTTTAGCAACTCCTGAATTGTTCGATCGATCTTCAGCAGCTCTCTTAAGCTGTCCGGGCTTGATTGTCGCCGTCCCGGTCAAGGATACGATTAAGGTGGTGGATGAGTCTAGAATCGTGCGAGACACACCGGACAGAAGCAATTTATGGGCAGCCCAGACTCCCCAAGGATTTGAAGTGAAATTGTTAAAGCAGTGTCACCAACAAGGGCGGGAGAAAGGTTGGGAAGTTACAGACGATGCAGCTTTGTTTGAAAAATGCGGTTTACCAGTGCAAATTGTGGAGGGGGAAGAGACAAATTTAAAAGTTACAACGCCCGTTGATTTGGCGTTAGCTGAATTCATTTTGCGGCAGAGAACAGATAATACCAATTTAATGTGAAGTTGCACATATCTCGATCCCCCTAAATCCCCCTTAAGAAGGGGGACTTTGAGCGGAATCTTGTCCCCCCCTTATTAAGGGGGGTTAGGGGGGATCGGATTCGGGAGCAGCCTCATAAAAAATTGGTATAAGAGTAAATAAAATTTGTTGACTATTTTTAAGAACGGGCTTTCCGGCCCGTTCCACAATCAATAATTTTATTAATTGTGGAACAGGCCGGAAAGCCTGTTCCTTCTGTTATCCTAGAAATATCATAGCTGGAAGTAAAAAAATATGATTTCTGTTGCGCCGATCGCACCACCGTTACTCCGAGGCGAACAGCGAGTGGTGTTTAGAGATATTACTTGGGAGGGTTATCAACAACTGCTCCAGATTTTGGGCGATAAACGAGCGGCTACATTGACATTCGATCGAGGGACTTTAGAAATTACCATGCCTTTAGAAGAACACGAATTTTCAGCACGCTTAATCGAGTTTTTGATTCGGATTTTGGTGAGAGAACTAGGTTTAAAGATAAAAACAATGGGTTCGACAACCCTCGATCGATCGGATCTAGAGCGCGGTGCAGAACCCGATAATGCCTATTACATCCAAAATCAGCCCCTCGTAGCCGGTCGTACAGTAGATTTAGCAACAGATCCGCCACCCGATTTAGTCGTAGAAATAGATATCACCCATACTGATATTAACAAGCCTGCTCTCTATGCCAGTATGGGAGTACCGGAGTTGTGGCGGTACGATGGTAGAGAATGGCGAATTTATAAGCTGGAGAATGATGAGTATTTGGAAGTATCTGTTAGCCCCACTTTTCCGATTCTCCCCAAGTCCAAGCTCTACGAATTTTTGGCAGCAGCACAGGTAGATGAGGTAGAAGCGGAGGTGAATTTACGCAACTGGGTGAGAGAGAACACTGACGGTTGATTGATATTATTGGTTGTTCGTAATTATGGAGCTAGATTTTTTTTAACCGCAGAGGAACGCAGATAAACGCAGATAAAATCCCATCCGCGTTCATCCTTGTTCATTCGCTGAGATCTGCGGTCAAAAAATCCAAATCTATGCAATAACCAATAACTTAGGTTTATCATGAAGGATTAATCGGAAAATCAGTATCATATTCAATCTCTGTCGCACTTTTAACTAAATCCAAAAACGCAAACACGGCCGGAATTAACAGCGCATCCTTCAAAACAGCCACTCCAATTACCCTTTCAAAAGCCACCGGTAAACTGCAAACTTTTACCTCAGCAGGTATCGGTTCGGCCGCCAAACGCGGCATAATTGTAGCACCCAAACCGCCCATCACCATACTGACGATAGTTGAATCTTCGCTGAGTTCGTAAGCAATATTTAAGGGAAACTCCGAAGTTGCTAAATATTTGCGTAGGGGTATAGAACAAGCAGTTTCCGGCGGCTGCAAAATCAGCGGATGATTTGCTAATTCTTCCCAAGTAATTTTTCCACTTGATAATTTAGCAGTTGGTGGCAACAACACAACGTATTTATCCCGCAAAATTTCTCTACTTTCAAATTCATCTGAGATGGGAAGAGAAACAAAGCCGATGTCTGCTTTGCCCGATCGCAAAGCTTCCTCCACAGCCTGGGTATAATACACTTCGGTAATGCTGACAGCAATCTTGGGAAAGCGATCGCGAAATTGAGCAATAATACCCGGTAGGATATGAGTTGCAACGCTGCGAAACGTCACTATCCGCACCTGGCCTCCCTGCAAACCTTTTTCTAAATCCGCTTCTTTTACCATCATTTCTAACGATCGCACAATTTGACGCCCGTGAAGCACCACTCTTTCCCCCACCGGCGTCAGTTGAGCACCGTGTCGCCCCCGATGGAACAATTGCACACCCAATTCTGTTTCTAAAGAGGCGATAGCGTGGCTGACTGCGGATTGTGAAAGTTCCATTTGCAAAGCCGCTTCGCTAAAGTTTTCACAGTCGGCTACTGCTATCAAAGCCTGAATCTGAGAGAGTTTCATCCGCCGTGTGTTGATGTCATTCATAGCGTTTCCTAGAAGGAAGAGTTGACAGTTGACAGTTGACAGTTGACAGAGGGAAGAAGGAAAAAGGACTCGAAGGCAAGGGTTTCAGCAATTAATAACGTCCTACTAACTGTCGGGTGCGGTTGGTATATTTATCTATCGATTTTATTCATACAACCTATGCAAGTAATGATTTGATTGTTGTTTTGCCCAGAGCTAGGGTGGATATATTAGCTAAAAGATTTAATTGTACAGGAGTTGCAGAGCTATCAAAAGTGCTGTAATTGCGAGCAAGTTATTGCTTCCTTTTAGCTGCGATTTTTGATTGTGCAATTTTTGTTTAATTAAGAATTTGAAGGTGTTTGTTATGTCAACTTACGAAAAAGTGCGGTATCCCGAAAAAACAAGCGTTGTTTCGATTAACGAGCGAGCTAAATATGCCAAAAAGCCAAAAAGCCGATCGCTCTTTTCAGCTATCAATCAACTTTGGCAAGGTTTGCTCACCGCCGCTGCTGGCGAGAACGAGGTCAGAATTTGGCAAACGTGCGATCGCAATGGTAACACTTGCTGGCACGGTTGCGATCGCGCGACTGGTCGCTATACCTGCGCCGCGACGGATGACGAAATACGCGCTTGGATCGATCGGCGTTATTGCCAATAGTAGATTATTGCTTGTGTGGGGCGAATTTTGATCGATTGTTTGCAGGCAGCCAAGATTTTGATAAACCAGCCCGCCAGAAAATTCGGGGAAATTGTTGATTTTGGATAATTAATTCCAAAGGAGATGCTATGCTTCAAAGATATTCCGAATGTGCAGCGCCAGATCGCATAATCCTCATGAAAAACGAGGTGTATAGGTTGCCTCAAAATCATCGAGAAGTTCAAGTCTTGTCAGGAATTGCTTGGATTACAGTTGACAAACAGGACATCATCTTGCACAGTCCAGAAAAAATATCGCTTCCACCGAGCAAAAACTTTGCTGTCATCTCCGCTCTCAACTATATGCCGCTGATTATGGCAGTCTGTTCAACAGTTGACAGTTGACAGTTGACAGTTGACAGTTTGAGAGCTACCTCTACCCTTAAGTCCGAGTATTGGAGTAATGAATAGTCTGATTTTAATTTCTCCCGATCGGGCGGGCTTTCAACCAATTCTTTATGGTAAGACATAAGCCAAGCCAAGCCATTTTCGATTTTGGATTGAAGAAGTGGAATTGACTGCTTGTGCATGAGTTTGCAACTTGCTTAAAGTTGCATTCTTTGTTGAAACTGGTATCAGAGGCTAGCGACACAGAAAAAAACTTGGCAGAAACACCCCAAAGAGGTCTATCTTATTTATAAATGGGCTTTTGGAGGACTCGATCGGTGTATTGCCACTCTTACCGCTTCAGCTATCTCGCAGCTATAAGTATTGTGGTATCGCCCGCACTCAGCTTGCTGGAAATTTCAGACGCTCGGGCATTTGCCCCTATTATAAATGCCAGGCCAGCTCGATCGGGCGATTCCCTACGGGATAGCTTCGCCCCGCGTGCCCAAGCAACAGATCCCAAAACGGAAGCAGACAAACTCTTTGAAACAGGAGTCAAACAGCACCGTGAGGGTTTGTTTCGAGAAGCAATCCAGACTTTTGAGCAAGTTTTGGCAATTCGCAAGCAACTAGCCGACAAACCGGGAATCGGAGAAACCCTCAACAATATCGGGGAAGTTTACACCGAAATGGGTTCGCAGTCCAAAGCTTTGGAAGTTTTGCGACAAGCTTTAGCCATTCACCGAGAAATCGGCGAAGGGCCCCGCATTGCCCACACTCTCAATCTCATCGGTTTCGTCAACCGACTTGCGGACAATTTTGACGAAGCGATGAAACTGCACCAAGAAGCTTTGGAACTTGCAAAAATTGCCAACGACCAAATTCAAATAGCAGAATCTTTTCACAACATCGCGGCAGTGTACGCAGAGCAGGTAAATTACGCAAAGGCGATCGAATTTTACCAGCAAGCGCGGACGATTCGCACCACAGAGGGCGATCGGCGCGATTTAGGCCGTACCCTCAATAACATGGGCGGCGTCTATTACAACATCGGCGACTTTAACAGAGCGATGGAATTTTACCATCAAGCCTTAGCAATTCGCCGGGAAATCGGAGACAGGGCTGGCGTCGCCCGCCTCCTCAACAACATGGCACTTACCTGTCGCAAACAAGGCAAAGATACTCAAGCGTTGATCTATTTTCAGCAAGCAATACCGATGTTTGAAGCTATCGGTGACAAGACAAGTATGGGACGCTTGTTTAACAATATGGGCGCGATTTATGAAAGTCTCCGTCAATATCCTAAAGCTCTCAACTCCTACGAGCGAGCTTTGAAAATTGCCCGCGATGGCGGCGATAAAGCTGGAGAAACTACGGCGATGGAAGGCATTAAACGATTGTCGTCCGGGCAGTCTTTGCCACAATAATCGCAGGATATAATTATCATATTTCTTGGTACGTAGTTGCGCTTAAGCGCTCTTTCTTGGATGAAGAAAGAGCGCTCAAGCGCAACTACATACCTTTCTTCGTACGTAGTTGCGCTTCAGCGCTCTTTCTTAAATAATTGAAGAGCGCTCAAGCGCAACTACATAC